>JBFGLM010000027.1:0-62355 GCA_041576165.1 Acidimicrobiia bacterium | reverse complement strand
GATCCCCCGGGGTCAAACCGTGAGCGGCGTCGAGATCCCGAACGATCTCGAGATCGCCCAGGAGATCCCGATGGTGCTCAACGACGCCGGCGTCATCGGATACTCGCTCAACGGCAAGTCCTTCCCGGCCACCGAACCGTACGTGTTCCAGACCGGCGAGTGGGGCATGATCCACTATTACAACGAGGGACTTCAGATCCATCCGATGCACATGCATCAGTTCCCCCAGTTGGTGATCGCCAAGGATGGGATTCCGCTCGACTACCCGTATTGGGTCGACACACTGAACGTGGCGCCGGGTGAGCGTTACACCGTGCTCTTCCAGGCGACCGATCCGGGCGTGTGGGCGTGGCACTGCCACATCCTGACCCACGTCGAACGGGAAGAAGGCATGTTCGGGATGGTGACGGCGGTGATCGTCGAAGGTGAGCCGGTCGCGGCCAACGCACCGAGTGAGGTGACCCAGGCGGGCACCCCGGTGGCCCCGGCCGACCACGACCACGCGTGATTACGCACGGTCAGGAGGCCGCCGACCAGATCAGGTCGGCGGCCTTCTCTCCGATCATGATCGCCGGGGCATTGGTGTTGCCGCCCACGATCGCGGGCATGATCGAAGCATCGGCCACCCGCAACGCCTCGACGCCGTTGACACGGAGCTCGGGATCCACCACGGCCCGACCCGGGGGGCCCATCGCGCAGGTGCCGACGGGGTGATACAGCATCTCTACTTCCTCGCGGATGTAGTCCTCGATTTCCGCGTCCGAGGCGTAGTCCGGTCCCGGGTGCAGCTCGGCCCCTCGGAACGGGTCGAGCCCCGATTGGGCCAGGATCTCCCGCCCGATCTTGACGCCGGTTATCAGGGAATCCACATCGGCGCGCGAGTCCAGATAGTTGCCCTCGATCCGTACGTGCTCTGACGGATCGGCCGACCGCAGCTGGACCCGGCCGCGGCTCTCGACCGATATGAGCGTAGGGCCGAGCGAGAACGCGAATCCCTCCCGAGTGGTGAATCCGTGGTTGTGGAAGTAACCCGGAGCGAAATGGAATTGGAGATCGGCCACCGCCAAGTCGTCGCGAGACCGCACGAACCCCCCCGCCTCACCGATGTTCGAGCTCAGCTTTCCGCGTTGGCGCAAGGCGTATTCGACCAGGTACCTGGGTTTCTCGGCGTCGTCGATTCCGACCGCTGCCGTGCTCTCGTAGGCCATGAGTACCGCCGGATGGTCCTGCAGACCTTGCCCGACGGGAAGGTCAACCACGGGCTCGATTCCCGTTTCCCGAAGATGCGCGGCCGGTCCTATGCCGGAGAGCATCAGGATCTGGGGCGAGTTGATCGCGCCGGCCGAAACCACGATCTCACCCGCAGCATGCGCCACCTCGAGGTCACCGCCCGCCTGGTACTCGACCGACACCGCCCGGCCCTCGACGACGTTGATCCTGGTGACGAGCGCGTTTGTGACCAGCGTCAGGTTGTCGCGTTTCAGGGCCGGCCTCAGGAAGGCACTGGCCGCGCTCCAGCGGCCGGCGTTCTTCTGGGTCACTTGGTACAGCCCCGCGCCCAATTGGCTGGCACCGTTGAAATCGCTGCTGCGGACCAGGCCCCACTCGGCGGCGGCGTCCACAAACGCTTCACTGAGCGGGTTGGGACTGATGAGATCTGCGACATTGAGTTCACCGCCCACGCCGTGGTATTCGTCGTGGATCCGCTCATTGTGTTCCGACCGTTTGAAGAAGGGCAGAACCTCGTCGTAGCTCCACCCGGAGCAGCCGCCGGCCGCCCAGCCGTCGTAGTCTTCTCGCCGGCCCCGGATGTAGATCATGGCGTTCATCGACGAGCTGCCGCCCAGCATCTTCCCGCGTGGAATGAACAGCTCACGGCCTTTCAGGTTGGCTTCCGGCTCGGCATGGAAATCCCAGTCGCGCCCCGTCTTGAACAGCTTGTAGAACGCAGCCGGAATCCTGACATTCAGATTGCGGTCTGAGCCGCCCGCTTCCAGGACAAGCACGCTGCGGGCGGGGTCTGCGCTGAGCCGGTTGGCCAGCACGCATCCGGCCGAGCCGGCTCCGATCACTATGAAGTCGTACTGCACGATTCCCTCCCGCGTCGGAGGAAGTCAACCATCCTGTCGTCGGCCATGTCGCCCCAACGCAGGCATCTTGTCCGTCTTCCTGCGCATCCCCGGACCGCCAATGTTCGCGAAAGGTCCGACCCCGAATATGCTGAGAGCCCCCTATCCATGGAGCCAGGTGTTCAGAGTCCGTCTGTTCGGCTTCGACGTCGAGATCCAGCTCACGTTCCTGATCCTCGTGATCTTCGTGATCGACAGCGGTCTGAGCGGCGTCGCCATCGGCCTGTGGGTCGCAGCCGCGTTCCTGTCGGTGCTCATTCATGAGCTGGGCCACGCCTTCACCGCCCGGGCCTTCGGCGGTCAGGTCGCGGGTATCACGATCCACGCCCTCGGCGGCGTGACCATGTGGCGGGAAACCAAGAAGATGAGCGGCTTCAAGCGTTTCCTCGTAGCAGCAGCCGGATCCGGGACCGGTCTCATCATCGCTGCGGGGCTCTTCCTGCTGGTGAAGGCCGGCGTGTTCGGTCGGTTCGCCGACCTCCTGATCGAAACCCCGTGGCGCATCTTTCTCGGTGATATGGACCGGCTGGGGGAGTACGGGCTGTTTTTCCTAGGCACCTTCATCTGGGTGAGCGTGGTGTGGGGCCTGGTCAACTGGCTCCCCATCGGCGGGCTCGACGGATCACGGATGCTCAGCGAAATGCTCGTCAAATTCCTGGGACCGCGTGGGGCGTTCCACGCCGCGGTCATCGGCATCATCTTCGCGGTGGTCGCTGCAATCTGGTTCTTCCAGCGGGGCTTTTTGTTCGCACCGATCCTGTTCCTCCTCTTCGCGTTCAACGACTTCAACCGGGTCAGATCGGGTATGGGCTGAGGCGGGATTCCATCCTGGACGCGATCTATGCCGACCCTCGCGCCGCCCACGCCGTAGGCTGAGCCAGCGTCCGCGACGGCGGGGAGGTTGCGTGGTCGTGATCCGATTCGGCATCTGCACGGATCAGAACCAGCCGTTTGAAGATCTAGCGCGCCGCTGGCAGCTGTTCGAGGAGCTGGGCTTTGACAGCGTGTGGGATTGCGATCACTTCAATCAACCGAGCCAGCCCGACGGGCCGTATTTCGAAGGCTGGACACTTCTGTCCGCGCTCGCGGCCCGGACCTCGACGATCCGGCTGGGGGTACTCGTCAGCTCCAACACATTCCGGCATCCGGCGCTGCTCGCCCAGCAAGCAACGACCGTCGACCACATCTCCGGCGGCCGGCTGGAGCTCGGGCTCGGTGCCGGCTGGTATGTCCCGGAGCATCAGCGTTTCGGCATCGACTTTCCCGACCCGGGGAAGCGGGTCGCCATATTCGAAGAGGCGGTGCGGGTGCTCGACGCGTTGTTGCGGGATGAGTCGGTTTCGTTCTCCGGAACCCACTATCAGCTCGACGGCGCCTCGATCCGGCCCAGACCAGTCCAGCGGCCGCGGCCACCACTCGTGCTCGGGGCCCATCGCACCCGCATGCTGCGCATCTGTGCGGAGTACGCCGATAGCTGGAACTCATTCGGGTCGGTGGACGAGATCGCAGCCCGAAACAACTTGCTGGACGAGCATTGCTCGGACGTTGGCCGGGCGAGCGCCGCCATCCGGCGCTCGCTCTACTGCTGGTCGTCCATGATGGAGGCGCAAGGGATGCCCGACCCGTGGTCGAGTGTGGGAGCCTTCGAAGAAGTCGTGGGTCGCTACGTCGAGGTCGGAATCAACGAGTTCATCATGGACCAGCCGGCCCCGGGGCAGCGGGAGGTGCTCGAACGAGTGGCGGCGGACGTGCTCCCCGTCCTGCGCACTGCGTGATGGCGACGTCCGATCCGGCAGTCGTCGATCGACGGCATCACCAGCTGATCGTGGCGGCCGACTTCGATCTGCCGGTCAGAACGATGGTGATCTCGGGACTAGACGGCAGGCTCGATGCGCGCATTCTGTCGAAGGATCACTCCGGGCCGGCGACCCGGTTGGTGCGTGTGCCGCTGGGATGGGGCACCGCACAGTCCGGCGCGTTCACCGCCGATATCGAGTTGTTTGTGATCGAGGGCCGCCTCACCGTCGCCGGACATGAGATCGGGCAGTACGACTACTTCGCCGTGCGGGCCGGTCAGCTCATACGCGGGCTCCGCGCCGACACGCCGGCCGTTGCGCTGCTCATGACCTCCGCGCCCATCCGCTACGACACATCGGCCGGGGGAGCGCTCGCCCAGCCGCAGGTGGCCCGGGCGGCCGAAGAAACCTGGGCGGCGGTCGATCGGCTGCCGGGCCGGTACGTACGTGAACTCGCGCAAGGTCCGGCGGGCGCGGTCTATATCTCGGGCGCCAGGGAGTGGGCGAATGACGGGGGGCCCTGGCACTACCACGACGGGCCCGAGGAGATGTTCGTGCTGGACGGGTCGTTCACCGTTCTCGAGAATGTGGAGGGCCGCCCCATCGAACAGGTCTACCTACCGGGCTCGTACGTCCATCGGGCATCCGGCGTCTACCACGCCGGACCCGGATCGTCATCGTCGGAGCGGGCGATAGCCTATCACCGGGTGGGCGGGACCGGTCTCACCACCTGGAACGACGTCGACGAGACAGGCTGATCAGTCGGACATGACCCGGCGAACAGCGTCCGTCACCGCGTCGGGACCAGGCACCACCGCTGCTTCGAGGGGCGGGCTGAAGGGGATCGGGGCCGGGGCCGCCCCCACCCGGGCCGGGGCCGCCTTGAGGCGATCGAACACGTTCTCTGTCACAGCCGCCACCACCTCGGCGCCGAAGCCGCCGAACGTCCAGGCCTCGTGCGCCATGACTAACCGGCCCGTCCTCGCCACCGATTCGAGCACGGTCTCTGCGTCGAATGGAACGAGGGAACGCAGATCGATCAGTTCCGCCTCGATGCCTTCCTCGGCTAGTTCTTCACATGCGGCTGCGGCGTGCAGCGCCATCACCGAGTACGAGACAACCGTGACATGGGTGCCGACCCGGCGGACGGCCGCCGCTCCGAGCGGCACACGGTGGTCTCCGGTCGGGACTTGCCCGCGCTTGGCGGTGATCCTCTTGTTTTCGAGGTAGATGACTGGATCGTCGTCGTCGATCGCCGACCGCAGCAGCCCCTTGGCATCGGCCGGATTGGAGGGCGCCACTACTTTGAGTCCCGGAATGTGGGTGAACAGGCCTTCGAGGCTTGACGAGTGCTGGCCCGCCGACGATCGCAGTATTCCGTCCGACGCTCGCAACACCAGGGGAACCGAGACCTGGCCACCGAACATGTACCTGAACTTGGACGCCTGGTTGACGATCTCGTCCATGGCGCCGAGCGTGAACTCGACGAAGCTCATCGACGCCACAGGCCGCATACCGGTGATCGCGGCACCAACCGCGGTGGCCATGATGATCGCCTCGGAGATGGGCATGTCGATCACACGGTCGGGACCGAACTCGTCGACGAGTCCCCGGAATTGTCCGAAGTTGCCGCCCCACGAGATATCTTCACCCAGCACGATCACCCGTTCGTTTTCTCGCATCGCGGACCGGGTCGCGTCGACCGTGGCCTGGCCGAAGGTCATACGCTGCTCGGTCATGGCGGCCCATCGCTGAAGACGGCGTCGAGGGCCGTGTCAGGAGCGGGATCGGGACTCGACGCGGCGAAAGCCTCAGCTTCTGCCACGGTGTCGCGGGCAGACTCCCACACCGCTTCGATGGCCCTTGCGTCGATCCAGCCGCGTTCCTGCAGATTTGCCTCCCAGCGTTCGATGGGATCGTCCCGCCGCCGGGCATCGACTTCGGCGGCGTCTCGATAGACCTCGGCGTCGCCGACGTAGTGCCCGCCATACCGGTACGTCTCCATGTTGAGGAGGGCAGGCCCAAGTCCGCGGCGAGCAGCGGCCACGGCTGCCGCGGTTTCGAGGTGGGTGGCGGCGACGTCGTTGCCGTCGATGGTGATTCCCGGTACTCCGTAGGCGGTGGCCCGCATCGCCAGATCCTCGACCGCCGTCGTGCGCTCCCGTGCTGTGAACTGCGCGTACTGGTTGTTCTCGCATGCGAACACGACGGGCAGGCGGTGCACGGCCGCGAAGTTCAGGGCTTCGTGGAACGTGCCTTTGTTGATACCGCCGTCGCCGAAGAAGGCGACCGCAACCCGGTCTGACCCTCGGGCCCGTGCGGACAAAGCGGCCCCAGCTGCGATTCCCAAGCCGCCGGCGACGATACCGTTGGCGCCCAGCATCCCGATCGAAAAATCGGCGACGTGCATCGAGCCGCCTCGACCCCGGCAGGCGCCCGTCTCTTTTCCGTACAGCTCAGCCATGATCGCCTTGGGATCCATGCCTTTGGCGATCGCGTGTCCGTGGCCCCGGTGCGTCGAAGTGATGTAGTCGTCCTCGCGGAGGGCCGCGCACACTCCGGCGGCGATCGCCTCCTCGCCCAGATATGTGTGCACGAAGCCCGGAAGTTCGCCCACCCTGAAGAGCTCCTCCACCCTCGTCTCAAACACGCGGATGAGGACCATGGTGGCATGGAGCCGGCGACCAACCTCGGGAGACACGGTCCGGTCCGTCATTGCGCCGTGTATCCGCCGTCGACCGAGAGCACCTGCCCGGTGATCATGGCGGCCGCGTCAGAAGCCAGGAACAGGACCGGGAGCGCAACGTCACCGGGGTCGGCGAGGCGACTCATCGGTGTGCGGGAGAGAAAGAACTCCTTCAGCTCCGGTTCTGTCTTCCACATCTCTTGCACCATGTCGGTACCGACGTGCCCCGGTGCGACGGCATTGACCCGAACTCCGGAGGCAGCCCACTCCACCGCCAGCGTGCGGGTCATCTGCACGACCCCGCCCTTGCTCATCTGGTATCCGACGCTCCCGGGATAACCGACCAGACCGCCGATGGATGCGATATTCACGATGGAGCCTGAACCGATGGTGCGCATAGACCGCCCAACGGCCTGACACATGAAGAGCGATCCTTTCAAGTTGACCTCTACCACGCGGTCCAGCAGATCTCGAGGGTAATGCTCGGCGCGGCCGCGGCCGCCGAGGCCGGCGGTGTTGACGAGAACATCGATCCGACCCCATGTGGCAAGCACCTCTGCTGTGGCCTGCTCGGTCGCAGGCGGGTCGGTCACGTCGACGGTGAACGCACTTCCGTCAAGCTCGGCCGCCAATCTCCGGTTCGATTCTGCGTCGGTGTCGAAGCTCACGACCTCCGCACCGGCCGCATGGAACGTACGGGCGATCGCTTGACCAAGGCCGCCGGCCCCACCGGTGATGACCGCCACCCGCCCGGCTAACGAGAACTGATCGAGGGTCACGGCGTTACGTAGGCCAGCGTGGCGCCGACCGGTACCGTCTCGTCTGATTCGCGCACGACGATGGTCAGCGTCCCCGTCGCGGGCGCTTCCAGCATCACGTCGGCCTTCTCCGTGTCGATGGACACCACCTCCTGGCCGACCTCGACGCGCGCGTCGTCCTCCACCAGCCATTCCAGAACCACGATCTCCTCCACGACCCCGAGTTGGGGCACGACCAGCGGGACCCGCCCCGACATCAGATGTGCCCGTGGCGGTCGAGGCTGGACAGCGGCGATTCGCCGGCTTGCATCTCAGAGCGCACCAGCTTCTCGGCGGCGACGATCTCCTCGGCCCTGAGCAGGACGGTCTCTGCGTCCGCCCCGGGAACCACCAGCACGCCGTCGAATTCTCCGATGATGACGTCCCCGGGATGAATCGTGACATCGCCGATCGTCACGGGTATCTGTGACGCCACCATCTCCCACCGTCCGATCGCGTTGAGCGGTGACAGATCCCGGTAGAACACCTGGAGGCCGATATCGCGCAGCCCTTCGATATCCCGCAGATTCCCATCGAGGATCACCCCGACACAGCCATGCTGTTGCGCGGAGTTTCCCGTTAGCTCGCCGAAGTGACCCACGTGGCTGTTCGGGTTGACGGAAACGATGACAGTGTCCGGCGTTAGGTGCTCGAACACCTCGAGGTAGGAGGTGATCCGCTCTATCCCCGTTTCCCAATCGATGTGTGGTTCGATAGGCGCCCCTTGCAGGGTGAAGGCGATACCGGCGATGCGTTCCTCGGAAAACAGCGGACGCAGCGTGGTCGGCAGAACCTGTTCGGGCATTCCCAATGAATAGAGCGCGTCCGCCACGGCCGGCATGTAGAGCCGGCGGTAGCGAGCACACAAATCGGCCGTGGTCGTCACCGCCCGCGCTCCAGATAGCGGGTGGCGGCGAGTCCGTAGATCATGGCCGCCTGGGCGACGCTGGCGGCCGCCATGTGCTCGTTGGGGCTGTGTGCTCGCGGCAGCATGCCGGGCCCGAAAGCTGCGACACAGGGGATGCCGGCGGTGAGTTGAAAGTGGGGGGCATCGGTGGCCCCGGGAAATGCGTCCAGCTTGGGTGCGGTGCCGAGCACCTCGCGTCCGGCCTGTTGCAGTACCTCGATGATCGGCTCCCCGGCCGGGATCTCCGTCGCCGGCACCATGATCTCCCAGGCCAGGACGGCGCGGATTTCCGGGTCGTCCGCCATGGCGTCGGCGAGGAACCGCCCGATGTCCGCCTGCATCTGTTCTTCCGTCATCCCGGGCAGCGTGCGCACGTCGCAGGCGAACTCAGCATTGCCCGGATACACGCCGTAGAAGACACCGGCCTCGGCCATGACACCGACATTGATGGTTGGTCCGGTCGGACACAGCGGATGGGGCTCGAATGTCAGATATGACTTGAGATCGCGGTCCATCCGGAGCATCAGCTCGGCCATCTTCAGCGTCGCGTTGATGCCGCGAATCCGATCGGAGATCGAACTATGCATCTGGGTCCCGGTCAACTTGACTTTGAACAGGGCCGCGCCGCGGGAGACCAGATGGATTGACTCCCACTCACGCTCGATACCGCTCGGCTCCCCGATGATCGCAGCGTCGGCGTCCAGCAACCCCTGCTCCGCCATCCATTTGGACCCGAGCACCGAACCGGCCTCTTCGTCGGCGGTGAACACCGCCACGAGCTCGCCCGGAAAGTCACCTGCGTGTGCCACGGCGCCGAGGGCGTAGACCATGGCCGCCACCGCAGCTTTCATGTCGCCCGATCCCAGGCCAATGAGCCGGCCGTCGTCTACGACCGGGTCCCAGGGATCAGTCTCCCACGCTGTCAGGTCACCGGCCGGTTTCGTATCCAGGTGGCCGGACAGCATCAACCTCGGCCCGGGCGATGAACCCGGGACCCGCACGATGAGGTTGGGCCGTTCTTCGGCGGCCCCGACCCGCTCGACGTGATCCACTCCCAGCTCTCGCAGACGGGTTGTGACCGCGTCTGCAACCGCCCGTTCGTCGCCGGGCGGGTTGGGCGACGGCGTCCGGATGAGGTCGCGGGCGAACTCGAGTACATCCGCCGCCCGCGCGTCGAGATAGGTCGTGACCGTGGCTTCGATGCTCATCTGGTGCCGGCCGGTTCCGCGGCTTTGGCGATCCGCCGGAGACCCTCGGCTATGTGCCCCTCCTCGGCCGCGAGGGAGATCCGCACGTAGCCGTCGGATCCAGGACCGAAGACGGCGCCCGGAGCGACGCTCACCTCATGCTGCTGCAGCAGGTGCAGCGCAAATTCCAGCGACGACCGGCCGCCTGGGTCGATCTCGAGGAGCATGTACATCGTGCCGGGCGGGGGCACCGCAACGAGCCCGACCTCGCGGGCGACTTCGAGGGCCAGGTGGCGTCTCCGGCGGTAGGCGTCGACCATCGCCCGGATGGGTTCCTGGGGTCCGGTGAGGGCGGCCTCCGCCGCTTTCTGTGAAATCGTGCTGGGGCATGACACCTGTGGTTCCTGCAAGGTGCGCAGCAGCTCCGCGATTTCGGCAGGCGCGGCCGCGTAGCCGACTCGCCAGCCGGTCATGGCGTAGATCTTGGAGAAGCTGTAGACAGTGATGACTCGGTTCGCTTCGTCGAAGCGAGCAGCAGCGGTGTGACGGGCATCATGATCCAAGATCATCTCGTCGTACACCTCGTCGGACAGCATCCACAAATCGTGTTGGTTGCAGAACTCGACCAGCGCCTGCATGACGGCCTCTCCAAAGACTGCGCCCGTCGGGTTGGCCGGCGTGTTGACGAACAGCATCGTCGTGCGGTCGGTCACCAGCGATTCGAGCCGTTCGAGGTCGGGCGCCCAGCCATCGGCTGCGGACAGCGGGTAGAACACCGGGGTGCCGCCGATGAGCCGCACCATCTCGTCCATATTCGGGAAGCCTGGTGCGGGCAGCAGCACCTCGTCCCCCGGGTTGAGCAACGCCAGATAGGTCGAGAACAGCGCATTCATGCCACCGGGCGTCACCACTACCTGTGCGGGATCGACTGTGAACCCGTCGACCCGGGCGATCTTGTCCGCCAGCAACTCACGTAGCGAGGCCAAACCCCCGTTCGGACCGTACTGGGTCCAGCCGTCCTGGGCGGCGCTCGCTGCGGCGGCGATGATGTGGGCCGGCGTCGTGAAGCTCGGCTCACCTACCTCGAGCCGGATTGCGTCGGGGATTCGATCGGCGGCGTCGAACAGGATTCGGATGTCGGAGCGGCGCAGCCCGAGCGCCCGGCGGGCGTGGCCCCTCACGACGAGCGCCGCGCGGCCTTGGCCTCGAGGTCGGGGCGTTGACCTGGGTCGAAATACCGCAGCGCCCAGTCGGCGCCCTGCCAGGTGGTCAGCTTGCCGTCCCGCGGAACCAGCTTCACGAGATAGCGATCCCAGTCCCACGAGGCCTTGAGCTGCTCCGGGCCGGTCGGCCCCGTGTACCGCGTGGCCATCTCGTCGGCGACGGGTACCCACTGCGAGCCTCCACCTTTGGCCGGGCCCTCGACCACATCGGCCGTACATTGCGCGAGCACTTTTCGGATCCGGGGATGGGCGGTCTCCTCGATGCAAACTGCGCACTGCGGGTTGCGGATCAGGTCTTGGACCCACTCGGACCGCTTCCGGCCGACGACATAGAAGGCCTCACCGTCCCACTGGTACCACAGCGGCACCACCATGGGCCAGCCGTCGGCCTTTGTGAATGCGAGCTTGAGGAGCCATGTGGAGTCCGGCCCGGCCAGGAACTCCTCGATATGGGATTGCGGCATGCCGCCGGCGTCCGATCCCTCCTCGTAATAGGTCTCCTGCTTGAAGTCGCTCATCCGAAGATCCTCATGTGATGTGGGTTCGTCGCCTGCCGGTTGCCCGGGCCGGCGGCGGGGCGTCAGAATGTTATCAAATCGGGCCCGGCGCGCACCGGGCGGGTGTTCGGAGGATCCGTGACTATGCAGGTAGACGAAGCATCCGGGATCGACCCAACGACTGAGAAGCTTCCCGGCCTGGGGGTCACGATCGAGCGGGACGTGTCGGCAGCGATGCGTGATGGGACCGTGCTGCGGGCCGACGTGTACCGGCCGCAGACGAGCGCAGCTCTCCCCGTCCTGTTGATGCGGACGATCTACGACAAACGATCCGGGACGCCGACCTTCGGCAGCGCACATCCCGCATGGTTTGCCGCCCAGGGCTATGTGGTCGCGGTCCAGGACTGCCGGGGCCGCTACGCGTCGGACGGTGATTTCTACCCGTACTTGCACGAGATGGAAGACGGATACGACTCGGTCGAGTGGGCGGCCACGCTGCCGGGGTCCAGCGGACGGGTGGGGATGATGGGTTTTTCCTACGTCGGCGCCACTCAGCTGCTGGCCGCAGTGATGCGGCCACCGTCCCTCGCATCGATCACGCCTGCATTCACGGCTTCGCAGTACTACGACGGCTGGACGTACAACAGTGGGGCGTTCGCCCTGGCTTTCATCGGCTACTGGGCCAACCTGCTGGCGATGGAAACGGCCGAGCGAGCTGGAGACATCGAGGTCAGATCCCAGCTGGGGGCCGCTCTCGGCAACGCACCTGCCTGGTACTGGTCGCTGCCGATCTCGGAGTACCCGCCCCTGCAGATGCCCTACGCGCCGTATTTCCACGACTGGGTCGCGCACAGCACCTACGACGACTACTGGCGGCGGTGGAGCATCGATGAGGATTACAGCCGGATCGATGTCCCGGCCCTGCATGTCGGAGGTTGGTACGACGTGTTCATCTCCGGCACGGTCAAGAATTTCACCGGCGTGAGGGAGCGAGGTGGCAGCGACGCGACCCGGGACGCGCAGAAGCTGGTCATCGGCCCGTGGGCCCACATGCCGTGGACGCCGGTCAGCCGGCTGGGATCGAGCGGCCCGTCAACGATGGATATCGACGAATGGCTCATTCGGTGGTTCGATCACACGCTCAAGGGCGTCGAGACCGGTGTTCTCGACCGCGCCGTGACCGCCTTCACGCTCGACGGCGGCTGGCAGGAGTTCGACACGTGGCCGCCGGCCGCCGTCCGGTCAGAAGACTGGTACATCCACTCGGGCGGCCGGGCGAATTCGAAGTTCGGCGACGGACGGCTCGACGGGCTTCCGCCGGAAGATGAACCGCCCGATCTCTACGTGTACGAGCCGGGGGTGCCGGTTCCTTCGATGGGTGGACACTCCTGCTGCTTCGATACGATCACCCCGATGGGCCCGGCGGATCAACACGGAGCCGAGGTGTCACGCATGATGCTCGTCTACACCTCTGACCCCTTGGAGAAGGACATCACGCTGGTTGGTGACGTGACAGTGACGTTGTTTGCGGCCACATCGGCGACCGACACCGACTTCACCGCGCGTCTCTGTGTCGTGGACCCGGCCGGCACGAGCGTCAATCTCCAGGAGGGGATCCTGCGCGCCCGCTACCGGGACTCGCTCTCGGATCCGAAGCTTCTGAAGCCGGGTGAGGTGTACGAACTCACGGTCGAGCTCGGCCCGGTAGGGGCGACCGTCGAAGCCGGTTCGCGGCTTCGGCTGGACATCTCGAGTTCGGACTTCCCCATGTGGGACCGGAATCTGAACACCGGGAACGTTCCACTCACCGACGGTCCACTCGATTCGACGCCGGCCACCCAGACGATCCTCCACTCCCGGGCATACCCCAGTCGCGTGAGCCTCCCGGTGCTGCGCGGCTGATCAGGGAATCAGCACCGCCCGACCGACGATGTCTCCCGCCGCCAGGTCGGCCAACGCCTGTGCGGCGGCGTTCAGCGGGTACCGCACGATCGACGGCCGGACGGCGCCGGAGACGGCCAGATCGGTGACTTCGGCCAGATCCTGATATGTGCCGACGTAGGTCCCTTCGATCTTTCGTTCGGTAGTCACCACATCCAGGATAGGGAGGTCCAGATTGCCGCCGACTCCCACCGCGACGAGGTGGCCGCCGAAGCCCAGTGATTCGAACGATGCTCGCAGCGATTCGTCAGAGCCGACGAAGTCGACGGCGGCGGCGGCCGGCGCATCGAGCGCAGCAGGCAGATCATCCGGCGCCACGGCCACGTCGGCGCCACACTCGCTGGCGAGTTGCCGGGCGGCCGGTCTCGGATCGACCGCAACGATCCGGACCGCTGAGATCGCACGAAGTATTTGGATGGCGAGGTGGCCGAGGCCGCCCACCCCGGTCACGACCACCGTCGCGCCGGGTGCCAAGTCGAGCTTGCGGCACGCCCGGTACGCGGCCAGACCGGCATCAGTCAGAGGCGCGAACGGGATCGGGTCCGTCCCGGCGGGTAGCCGGAGCATTGCCCGTTCGGTGGACAGGAAATACTCGGCGAACCCGCCGGGGGCATCGATGCCGGGCGTGACCCGGCCGGGAGCATTCGAGTCGACCCCTCCTCGCTCAGCCCGGCTCAAACCGTCAGACAGGAACGGATAACACACGACGGGATCGCCGACCTGCACCGTGGTCACTTTCTCCCCGACCGCGGCAACGTAGCCCGCGTTCTCGTGGCCGAGGACGTGGGGAAGCGAGGTGTCCAGTTCGCCCCGCAAGATGTGCAACTCGGTCCGGCATACCCCGGCTCCCGCCACCCGCACCACGACGTCATACGGCTCGACCGGGGATGGTTGTTCCCGATCTTCAATGGCCACGAGCGGTCCGATCAGAGTTTCCGAGACATGGTTCATGACGGCCGCCCTCACTTCGGAACCTCCGGAAGCGAAACGAAGCTGGCCCCGAGCCGAATCCGGCGAAGCCCGGTGACTAACGGGAACCGTGGCCAAGCGGCTCCCGATATGTCCACACCGATGGCGTGGCCGGGACCGAACTGATGGCCGAGATACCCGAGATCGACCTCAGTCAGCCCGTCCGACGCGGTCCGAGCGACGCCCTCAGCAACGTTCCAGGCCGACCCGTCAGGATGGACGTCGACGACCGTGACGAACAGATGTGCGCCTGGTTCGGCCTCAACCGACAACGTTGCCGCCGCCTTGCCGACAAACCGCCGAGAGCGGGACAGCGGCTCACCGACGAACGAACACACGTCGCTACGGGCCCGTCGGGCGGATTGGTCGAAGGCGCCGGACCGGAGCACCGGCTCCCATGGATATACCTGACCGCCGGCGGCCGGCGTCGGATCGTCGTCTCTCACGTCAACCTCGATCGTGTCCGCCGGCGCCTCCGTCGCGACCAGAAGTCCGCCGGGTGCCGGCAACAGGGTCACCCGGTGGCAGCCCGGTGGCCAGTCTGGGTAGTCGACCCATCGGTTGGCGCCCGTCACGAACACCCGGGCCGGCGGCGGTTGGTCGCCCCACCCCCGCAAATGCAGGTCGTACCAGGCCCGCTGTAGGTGGCCGAGCGAGACAGCCGCGGTGTGGCCATGGTCGCGATCGCCCGCTCGCCGTCCCAGCGGGAGACCTGAGTGATCCCATGGCCCGGCTACCAGGGCCGCGTTGCTGAGGCTGGCGGCTAGATCGAGGGATCCGGCGGCAAACACGTCGTACCATCCGGCCACGACCAGCGCAGGGATCCGAAGATCACCGAGCATCTCTTTGTCAGGGACCCCGGCGTTTCCGGCGTAAGGGACGGGCTGCATCCACTCCTTGATCCATGCGGCGGCCGGGGTGTCGTCCAGCGCCGGGTTCGCCAGGCCGGCGCGGGCGGTGGCCCGCGGGTTGTCCCACGCCCGCAGCAGCAGCTCCGGGTCCGGCGTGCGGGGATCAGTGGGAAGTAGCGAACCCACCAGCCAGCTGAGGTTGAGCGCCAGGTTGTCGACGCCTCCTACCCGCAGCCAGCTGGTGCGGATGTCGAACGGACCCAGCCCGGGCGCCATGGCCTGCAGACACCCGGAATCGCTCACCGCGGCCGCCAACTGGCAGAAGGCGTTGTAGCTGATGCCCGCCATCGCCACGCTTCCGTTGCACCAGGACTGGTCGCGAATCCACTCCAGCGTCGCCGACCCGTCAGCCCCCTCGTTTACGAACGGAACGAACTCACCGGCCGACTCGAACCTGCCGCGCACGTCTTGGAGCACCACCGCGTAACCGGCCTGGGCGAGCGCCACCGCGTCGACCTGGAGCGCCCGCGACGCCGGCGTCGTCCGGTCGTAGGCCGTGCGCATCAGGATTGCCGGCCCGGCGCTGGGCCCAGCGGGTCGCATGACATCGGTCGCCAGTTCCACGCCGTCTGCCATTGGGACCCTGATGCCGGCGTCGAAGGTGATCGTGGCCACGGCGAGCAGACTACGAGATTTGATAAATTCCGAACAGGCGATCCGGGGAGGAACGGGATGATCAAGCTGATCGGCACGGCCTACAAGCGCGACGACTTCACCAAGGAAGGCTTCTTCGAGTACTGGCGCGATGTCCACGCGCCGATCTCACGGCAAGTCCCGGGCGTGCGCGGTTACGTCGTGTCCGAGGTCATCAGCAAGCTGCAAGGTGAGCTGGAGACAGAGGCGTTCGTCGAGCAGTGGTACGACGACGAGGAGGCATTCGCCCGGGCCGGTGAGTCTCAACAGCTGGCGGACGCCTGGGAGGACGTCCAGCGGTATGCCAAGACGACCGGCACCTTCTGGGTCGTCAAAGAGCATGTGATCATGCCGCCACCGCACCGGCCGTCGACGTGGTGATCAGGCTCCGGGAGGTCGACGATGCGTCGTTTCGAGGGTAAGAACGTTTTCGTGACCGGCGCCGGCAGCGGATTTGGGCGTCGCACCGCGCTCCGGTTCGCCGAGGAAGGCGCCAACAACGTCTATTTGGTGGACTACAAACAGGATCGGCTCGACGCCACCGCTCCTCAAGTCGAGGAGCACGGTGCTACCGCCCACAAGTTCAATCTGGATCTCGGCGACATGGCCAACTGCGAAGCCGCCATCGCTCGCGCCGTCGAGGTGGATCCGCGCCTCGACGTGATGATCGCCAACGCCGCGGCCTGGGTCGAAGCACCGGTGATCGATCTGTCGAATGAAGACTGGCGGCGGGTTCTTTCGGTGAATCTGGACGCGTACTTCGTGCTCGGGCGCGACGCGGCGCGGTCGATGAAGGAGACCGGCGGCGGTGTGTTGTTGTTCACATCGTCGATCGTCGCCCTCGGCCACGGGCGCGGCTTCACGCCGTACAACGTTTCCAAAGCGGGCGTGGTGTCGCTGGCGAAAGCGTTCGCCGTCGAGTGTGCGCCGTACAACATCCGGGCCAACTGTGTGGCCCCGGGGCCGGCCGACACCCAGCAGTCCGTCGACCTCGTGGGCGAGGAGCTGATGGAGAAGTGGCGCACCCATGGCTTTCCGGTGGTTCCTATGAACCGCCTCGCCGACGACATCGACATTGCCGAAGCGTTCGTCTATCTGGCGTCGGATGCTGCCAGGTACGTGAGCGGGATCAACCTCGTGGTGGACGGGGCGTTGACGGCGCAGACCTACGACGTTCCCGAAGAGTGAGCGTAACCGTCAAACGGGATCGAGCGGCCACAGCGGGCGCGGCGCCCGCTCGAACGTGAGCGACCGGAGGTTGGGCGTGGCCGGGCCCGGGACATCGAGCGTGACCGCACCCGCGCTGGTCGGGTAGTTCGGACGGAAGTCACTACATGATCGAACGACAACAAGGTCGGCACCGGCCGGGTCCAGGCCAGCGTGGAGAAACGCTGCAGGATCAGCCGACCAGGCTGGGCGTTCGGTGACGAGGATGCGGAGTTCCTGTGCTGCCAGCACGGCGAATCGGCCCATCGACACCTTCATTCCGGTGTACGAGGCGCCGCGCAGGATATACGGGTCGTCGCCGACGCGTTCGACCGTGGCCACGACCGAGAAGGGCGGCTCCCAGCGGTCGTCGATGGATGCGCCGATTTCCAGCTCCAGGGCCGCGCCCGCCCCGCTTCGATGCGCGGACCCGACCGCTGGAGCGTCGACGATCGGCACGAGCGCCCGCAGATCCGGCGCGGCGGTTACCAGCGCACGAATCATCGCCGGGTTGTCTCCGGCCGCGCCGGCGGTCGGCGCGTCCGCTGAGTGCGACACGATGAAGGGGCGGATCGAACTGCGCCTGGCAGCCACGATCGCACCCTCGGGGTCCACAAGATCCACCGCGAAGCTCTCCCGGAGTCGATATGCCTCGTCGGCGACGCTCTCCGCCGCCGATTCTGCGAGCGATCCGTCTCCGTCTGTCGTAACCAGGACGCCGAATCCGAGTTCTGGAACGTCGAGCCATGGTTGGACAGGGAACAACGACAGGTCGAGAACCGCGTTGGGCAACGCTGTGTCCCAGTGCCGGCGTACTGCGCCCAGCGGTCCGCTGGTTGTGTTCATGGCCTCGGCCGGCATCAGCATGGGCCGCTTGGCCATCGCGGTGACGGGTCGGACGCGTCCTTCTATGACTGCAAGGGCCAGACGCGCTGCACGCCGGCCGGTGTCGGCCTGATCGACATGTGGGTCGGTGTGGTAGCCGATGATGGCGTCGCTGGCGCCGACCATCCGCCGGGTGACATTTGCGTGGAGGTCAAGACACATCACGAGCGGGACGTCGCCGATTGCGGCCCGGATCGCCGCCGCCAGCGCACCGTCGGCGTCGGCCTCCAGGGTGGTCGCCATCGCTCCGTGGAGCGAAAGCACGACCGCGTCCCAGCGCGCGCCGTCGAGACGGTTCAGGAGTTCGTCGCGGAGCGCAAGGTAGTCGTCGTGGTCGACCGGTGCGCTGGGCATTGCCCACGCAAAGACCAGCGGATGCGGCTCCGCGCCGGCGGCCGACAGCTCGGCGAGAGCTCCGGCCATCTCGGAGTTGGTGCCCCGGACGAAGATCTCCGCCTGCTCGTCGAAGACAACGGTGAAATCGGACCACCGGCATCGCCCGGGGGCGAACGTATTCGATTCCTGAAGCACTGACGCGACTGCGACGCGTGGCGCTCGCGGGCGACCGGCATTCGGCGGCACGGAACCTAGCTGGGCTGCATCGATCGGTTCGAGGGGTAAGCGGATCGAAACGACGCCGCCGCCTCCACCGTCCACCTATCACCGAGCGGCAATGCGAGCGTCACGTCGGTTCCGTCCTCACATGGGCGGCCCTGGCGAACGTGCAAAGTGGTCATCCCGTCCTTCCGGCGCAGGACATAGCGGTACACGGTCTGATGGAGGGCGTGGTTGCAGATGCCGGTGTCGCCCTGATCGTGGGACCGGAGTAGGGCGAACACGTCGTCGAGTGAGGAGGCGTCCGCAATGTAACGCTGCGCAGCCTCCAGCCGCGCCTCGGTCGTGGAAGAATCGTCGTTGTCCGGATGAGTGCCCAGCTTGGTGTGGTGGTTGGTGCGAGCGGTGGGCCCGGTGATTGGCAGCACCGCGAGCTCGCTTTCTCGCACCTCGATGGCGGCTGCGGACTCGCCGTCGATGAGGATCAGGTTGCCCCACAGGTACGGGCCCACCGCCACGGCCGCCGCGACGGCGGCCACGCCGGAAGCGACGTCGGTGCCGGAGCGAAGCGCGATCTCCACGAGATCGTCGTAATTGGCGTGGTCCGGGAGGGTGCGCACGTTCGAGTCGCAGGCAAGTATCCCCGAAGCGTTGGCGCCGATCGAGAAGCCCGAGAAATGGTCGAGATCGGGGTTTGATCCGGCCCAGGTGGTGATGCCCTCGACGCCGAATACGTTGGGCTCGACGACGATGCGATCGTCGAAGTGGGCGCGGCCGAAGTCCTTGTTCTTGAAGAGGAGGTAGTCGTCCGGGCCAAACCTCAGGACACCGGTCGTGCACATCTAGATCTCCCTCCTTGCCTGGTGGCAGCTACGGGTTGTCACGGGGGCGAGGCCTCGATCAGCCCGGCCCGCAAAAGGCGTGCGAAATGGTCGACTGATTCAGCGATTCCTTCGGTCAGGGGCCGGTGTTTGACATCGATTAGCTGGTCGAGATTGGAGCCGTCTATATGCGCCGGCAGCGGGAGAGGGGTGTCGGCGAACGTCGTGGTCGTTCCCGAGCCGGCGGCGTCGATGGCGGCCGCGACCTCGTCGATCGGCGCCGACGGGCCGCCGATGTTGTATACGTGCGCCGTACCACGTTCGAGACGGGCGGTCGCGATGAAGCATGCGGCGGCGTCCTGGGCGTGCTGGTAGGTCGTTGCGCCGCCGAATGCAATGTGGCTGTCGCGGCCGGCGGCCGTGGCAAGCATTGCTTTGGTCGGATCCGAGGTGAGACCCTGGTCGCGTCCTGGCCCGTAGATCACGCTCGGACGCAACCCAACCGATCCGACACCCCAATCTGCTGCGTACACGGCCGCAGTCCATTCGTTCGCCACCTTGTATGAGCCGTACAGCGTTGCCGGCGCCATCGGTGAGTCGTCTCTGGCAACGCCGCCCTCGTACAGCTCGGCCGGACCGAAGACGGCGATCGACGATGCGTAGGCGATACCCCGCACCGTGCCGCCTGCCCGGCGCGCTGCCTCGAGCACATTCACGGTTCCCGTTACGTTGACTTGCGAACCCAGCACTGGATCGGCGACACAGAATGGGACTTGAAGAGCGGCGAGGTGAACTACGTGGGTTATGTGCTCCTCCGCGACCACGTCTTCGACCGTCTGCTGATCGCGGAGATCACCTTGACGGAAGGTCACCCGGCCCATCTGATCGTCGTCGAGCAGAAGCCGGAGCCGGTGGTGATCCTCGCTCACGTCGAATGCGACCGCCTGGGCTCCCTGGTTGACAAGTTCGTGAACGGCCCATGCGCCGATACATCCGGCGGCCCCTGTGACGAGCATGCGTTCGTGTTCACCAGCCATCAACCCTTCCTCCCCATCACGCCCGCGCAATGTCAAATCGTATAATATCTGCCCGCAGGGTCCCCCAGGACGCGGCGTGCGAGGAGGATGAGATGGGTAGCTCGTGGATCAAGTCCGAGTACGGCGACGAGGTGGCTCGGCTCACTGATCAGTACCAGGCCAGAGCGCTGACGCGGCGGGAATTCATGAAACGAATGGGTGCCGCCGGCTTTGGGGTGGCGGCCGCCGCCACGATTCTGGCGGCATGCGGCGACGACTCGGGCGGCGACACCACCGGCGCCACAACCGGCGATGCCGGCGACACAACTGCGGCCACCACCGGGGATGCCGGAACTGAAGCGACTACAGGCACCACCGCTGCGGATGCGATGGCCCCCGTCGTCGGGGGAACGTTGCGCGAGGGATACAACCGGGACGTCTCCAAGCACGACCCGCTCACCACCAACTGGTACGACCCGGCTTTCTTCGCGATTTACGAGGCAATTCTGTCGAACGATCCCGATGGCAACACTGTTCCCCAGTTCGCCTCGGACTGGTCCGTGTCCGATGATGGACTCGAGTACCGCTTCACCATCCCCGAGGGAAAGCTCTCCCACTCGGGGGGCACCATCGACGCAGAGAAGGTTGCCGAGTTCTACCGCGCGATCCAGGCATTCAGCTTCATCGCGGGCCTGGCCGCGCCGGTCGACACGTACACGGCAGAAGGCAATGAGGTCGTGATGACCATGAAGAACGCGTGGATCGGCGCATTGGGGCCGCACAAGACCGGGTACTGGCGGATTCTCAACATAGACACGTGGAACGAATCGTCGCTCAACGCCGACGGAACCCTGAACGTCGAGTCGACCTACGGAACCGAGTTTGCCGATGGCACCGGTCCGTTCACGCACGAGGAGTGGGTCCCTGGTAGCCACGTGCTCGTCAACCGCTGGGACGACTACCCGGGGTCGCAGACACCCTTCTTCGAAAACCAAGGCGCCGCGCGACTTGATGCAATCCGCTGGACGGTGATCACTGAGGCCGGGCAGCGGGCCACCCAGCTCGAGAATGGCGACATCGATACGCTCATCGGGCCGGCACCTCAGGACATCGGGCGTCTCGAATCGAACCCCGATCTGACCACAATTCGGCACCCGGAGTGGTCCGGGTACCACCTGGCGATGAACCGGGATTACGACGAGTTCTTCGGTGACGTGCTCACCCGTCAGGGTCTGTCGCATGCACTCGACCGCCAGGGCATGGTCGACGCCATCTTGTTCGGCAACGGCGCTCCCACATTCGGCCCCTTCCCGACAACCGACCGGCAGTACGACCCGGCAGTAGAAGCGTTCAACCAGTTCGACGTCGACCTCGCCAACCAGAAGCTCGACGAAGCAGGATGGGTGCTGGGCAGCGACGGGGTACGCGAGCGTGAAGGGACGAGGTTCGAGTTCGACTACATCGTGGAGGACGAGACCGTCCAGCGGGCTGTGGCTGAGGCCGTCGCCCAGCAGTTCTCCGTGGTCGGGGTGACTGCCAACCTGAGCGTGATCGACCGGGCCCGTGTGTTCGAGGAGCAGGCCAAGGAGGGACGGGATGGGCCGCCCATGTCAGGTTTCTTCTGGCTCTGGCCGATCCCCCTCGACGTCCTGATCCTGTTCGGCGGGTCGCAGTTCATTCCGGTGCCGAACTTCAGCCACGCCATCGAACCGAGGGTCGACACCGCCATAGAGAACTGGTTGAACTCGGCCACCGACGAAGAGGCGCAAGCCGCCTCGTCCGAGTTCCAGCTTGCGTGGGCTGAGCAACTGCCGTACCTGCCGATCATGAACCAGAACGCCACGTTCGTGCACCACAACGGGGTGCATGGCTGGCAGCCGTTCGTCTGGAACCTCTACCCGTACTACAACGACACCTGGATCGAGGCCTGATCGACTGGGAACGCCCGCGGGCGCCGGTCGCCCACGATGCGGGTGTGCGTAGGATCGGAGGATGAGGAGCTGCGTGTTTGGTAGCTGAGCGGACGTCGAGCCATCTCGACGCGTGGAGTCAGCGGCTGGCAGACTACGAAGCCGGCCAGCATGTGAGCGCATTCCGCGCCGCACTGCGACGGATGCGCCACAACAAGATGCTCCTGTTCGGAAGTGTGCTGGGAATTGCGGTGTTGCTGACCGCCATCTTTGGCCCCATGGTGTCCGGCGCGGATCCGACGGCGCAGAGCTTCTCAGAGACGCATCTCCCGCCAGGCAGCGAAGGGCACCTCCTCGGCACCGACCAGCTCGGCCGGGATCTGGCCGTTCGGCTCTTCATCGGCATCAGGGTCAGCCTCATCGTAGCGGCCGGCGTCACGTTGCTTTCGCTGATCCTCGGCATCGTGATAGGAATGATTGGCGGTTTCATCGGCGGCTGGCAGGACCGCACCATCCGAGGCGTCGTTGATTTCGTCTGGGGATTCCCGCTGATTCTCGTCGCCGTATTGTTTGCAGGCGGCCTGGGGGAGGGCCTCGTCCCGGTGATCCTGGCGGTTGGGCTTGTGAACACCGCCGCAATCGCGCGGGTGGTGCGCGGCGAGGTTCTGGCGCTGAGTGAGCGTGAGTTCATCGAGGCCGCCCGTGCCGGAGGCCTGTCGACGCAGCGCATCATGTGGCGCCACCTCTTCCCAAACATTCTGGCGCCGGCTTTCGTCCTCGCCTCGTACTACGTGGCAGTGGCGATCATCGCCGAGGCGGCGCTGTCCTTCATCGGCCTGGGTGCCCAGCCACCCACTCCGAGCCTCGGCGGGATGGTCTCCGACGGCCGCAACTTCCTGCAGCTCAACCATTGGGAGTCCACGATCCCGGGACTGACGATCGTGCTGCTGGTGTTGTCGGTGTCCCTTATTGGCGACGGGCTCCGTGACGTGTTCGACCCACGGCTCCGGCACGAGGCGAAAGGCGTGGACGAGCCGTGAAGCGTCTGGTCGCCCGGAGTGTCTACACGCTGATCGTGCTGCTGCTGTCGTCGATCGCCGTCTTCTACGCCATTCGCCTCTCCGGCGGTGACGCCACGGCCGCTCGTCTGCCGGCCTCGGCGTCCGCCGCTGATCGGGAGGCTTTTCGTGAGCAACTCGGCCTGAACGACCCCATCTACCAGCAGTACTTCGGGTACATGAGCAGGGTTCTCACCGGCGACCTCGGCACCTCGTTGACCAACAATGCGTCCATACAGACGATGGTGCGCGAGCACGGGCAGAACAGCCTGGTCCTCGGCGCCGCCGCGTTCGTGCTCGTGTTCGCGATCGGCATACCGCTGGGCATCATCGCGTCCGTGAAACGCAATTCGTGGATGGACGGCGGGATCATGACCTTTTCGGTCGCGGGCATGGCCGTGCCCAATTTCTGGCTGGCACTGCTCGTCGTGTGGCTGTTCGCCTCGATCCTCAGGTGGCTCCCCTCCGCCGGATGTTGCAGTTTCAAGCAACTCATCCTGCCGGCCGTCGTGCTGGCGATGGAAGGCATAGCGCTGACTGTTCGCATGACCCGTTCCGCCATGCTCGAGAACCTGGGCCAGGATTTCGTCCGGACGCTGCGGGCGGGGGGACTCGGTGAGGTTCGCGTGGTCGGTAAGCACGTATTCCGCAATGCGCTGGTTCCGATAGTGTCGCTCGCCGGCCTCCGGATCGGTCAGATCGTCGGATACGCTCTCGTCGTAGAGACCATCTTCGGCTGGCCGGGTCTGGGACAGGTGCTCGTCAATGCGGTGCTGCGGCGCGACTACCCGGTTGCCCAGTTCTTCTCGCTCGTGCTCGTCACGATCGTCGTGTTGAGCAACTGGCTGGCAGACATCGGTTATACCGTCGTCAATCCGCGATTGCGCAAGGCCTGAACGATGACCCAGGCAGCAGAGCAAGTCGGCGATCCACCGCCCAGCCCGGAAGCAGCAAGGACGCCTCTCCTGTCGGTTCGCGACCTGCGGACCTCGGTGACGAGTCGAGGAGAGTCCTTCGACATCGTCCGGGGTCTTTCGCTCGACATCTATCGCAACGAGATCCTGTGCCTGGTGGGTGAGAGCGGCTGCGGGAAGAGCGTGACTGCGTTGTCGATCATGCGCTTGCTTCCCAGCCCGCCGGTCCGGGTCCGGGGCGGTGAGATCACGTACGGGGGCCGGGATCTGCTGTCGCTCAGCAGGCGCGAGATGCGGGAGGTGCGCTCCGATTCCATCTCGATGATCTTTCAGGACCCTCTCACGTCGCTGGATCCGGTGTTCACCGTGGGTCACGTGATCACCGAGGTGATCCGGGCGCACAGGACGATCAGCAGGATGGCGGCAAGAGACATGGCGGTCGAGGTGTTACGCGAGGTTGGCCTGCCGGACCCGGAACGGCGTCTTGACTCGTATCCGCATCAGCTGTCGGGTGGCATGCGGCAACGAGTCATGATTGCCATGGCGCTGGTGCTTGACCCCGACATTCTGATCGCCGACGAGCCGACCACGGCACTCGATGTAACGGTACAGGCTCAGATTCTCGACCGGCTTCTGTCCGAGCAACAAGAGCGCGACATGTCGATGCTCCTGATCACCCATGACCTGGCCGTCGTCGCAGCAGTGGCCGACCGGGTCGCGGTCATGTACGCGGGCGAGATCGTTGAGCAGGCACCGGTGGATGAGCTGTTTGCAGATCCGAAGCACCCGTATACCCAGGGCTTGCTCCGAGCGCTGCCCCACGTGAGCATGAAGAGGGAGCGGCTGTACCCGATCCCCGGAATCGTTCCTCCGCCCCAGCTCATGCCGGACGGCTGCCATTTCGCGCCCAGGTGTCCGCACGCCCTCGACCAGTGCTGGTTGGAACACCCACCCCTCGTGAGCAGCGACAGCGACCGCACACTCCGTTGCTTCAACCCGCGGCCGTTCGATCGATGACCACCCGACCCCTCCCGATCGCCATCCGTCTCGACAGTGACGTGGTGCTGCGGGGGCATGAATGGTCCGTCGATGGCCCGGCGGTGCTCTTTCTTCACGATCTCGGCGACGATCTCGATTCCTGGGGGAGTATCACGGGACGGGTCGCGGACCACGGGTTCCGCGTCATCAGCGTCGAACTGCCCGGTCACGGGTTGTCGGACGGCGACGTGGACCTGGCCGCACTCGGGCAGCAGATCGGCATGATGCTGCGTGAGGTGTGCGGCTCGTTCGGGCCGGTGGCTGTGGCCACGTACGGCAGTGTCGCCGAGTTGCTGCTCGACCACGGTGACTCGACCGGAGTTCCGGTTCAGGTCATGGTCAGCCCGTCGCCGCTGCATCCTGCTGGGATCGACTGGGCTGCTACGACTCACGCCAGCCGCCTCGTGCTCAGTGGCACCTTGAACGCCGGAGCTCACGGCCATGTCGAGGCGATCTATCCGAAACTGCTTGGTCCCCGCATGCTGGTGACTGCCGCGTCGGCGGCCACCGGGCCCGACCTGCTGGCGGATCAACCGCAGCTCCTCGAGCACCTCGTCATGTTCGTCCGCCGGTACCTCACCGGACCTCACCTCCAATGGATTGCGGAACACGCCGACCAGATCGAAGCCGCCGGAGCTCACCAGCAAACCGCCCCCGGCACAGACTGAAGGGATGAAACATGGCCGTCGTCGACGCCCATCTCCACTTGTTCAAAGCCAAGAGCGACCGGTACCCCCGGGACGTCTTCGAAGGGATGACGCCGCCTGAACGCGAAGAACCGGCCGAGAAGTTCATCGATGCGATGGACGCGTCCGGGGTGGACCACGCGATCGTCGTTCCGGTGTCGGTTCCCGACGACTACCTGGCCGAGATTCTCCGAGACTTCCCCGGGAAGTTCGCCGGGGTAGGTGTCTACGACGCCGCGGCACCCGACGGTGCCGGCCAGGTGGCCCGCCGTGCTACGGATGTCGGGATTCAGGGTTTGCGGTTCTACGGATTTGCCGCCGACGAGGGTCAGGAGGTTGAGTCGCTGGCCGTCTTTCCCGTACTCGAAGCAATGCGCGAGCTCAATCAGAAGTTGTGGTTTTATGGCTCTCCCGATCAGGTCCGTTTGCTGGACGGCGTGATGCAGCGGCTTCCCGGGCTCAGGGTCGTGCTCAACCACCTCGGTTTCTGCCCTGACATCTGGATGGAGTTGGTCATCGATGATGACGCCCGGCCCCAGTTTGACATCCCGCTTCCGCCCGATTCACTGACTCTGATCGAAGAGATGGCCGCCAAACATCCGCAGGATCTGTACGTCCACTTCTCTGGTCACTACGCGTTCAGTGGAAGCCCGTACCCGTACCTGGATCTCCAAGAAGTCTCCCATCGGATCTACGAAGCCTTTGGTGCGAATCGGATGCTGATGGCATCCGACTGGCCCTGGATTCAGGTCAATCCCGGACACGCCCAGACCCTGGCCGTCGTCGATCACCACCTGCCGGAGCTCACGGAGGGCGAGCGAGCGGCGATCCGGGGCGGGACCGCGATGTCGTTGTTCGAGTTCTAACGCCGGCTGGAGGCACGCCATTCGGCCACGGCATCCGCCATCCGCTGCACGCCTTCGACCAGAACCTCGGGAGCAGCCGCAAACGAAATGCGAGCAAACGCTCCGCTAGCGGGACCGAATGTCGAGCCGGGAGCGGCCGCTACGCCTCGTTCGAGCACCAGGCGTTCACAGAACTCGGTGTCGGTCAGGCCGCTCCCACTCACGTCTGCGAAGAGGTAGAAGGCGCCCTGGGGCCGAACGTGGGGGATCCCGGCGCTGTTGAGCGTATCGAGCACCAGGTCCCGGCGCTCGTGGTATGCCTGCCGCATGGCTGCGACCACGTCTTGCGGCCCGGTGACTGCAGCAATGGCGGCCGTCTGAGCGGGGGCGTTGACACAGGACGTGATCGGCTCCTGCGCCTTGATGATGTATGAGGTGATCTCCGGAGGGGCCACCATGTACCCCACGCGCCATCCGGTCATCGCGTATGTCTTCGAGAACGAGAAGAAGGTGACGACCCGTCCGTCGGTGTCGTAGCGGGCGATCGACTCCGGCGGTGCTTCATACCAGATCTCGTCGTACACCTCATCGGAGAGCACCCAGAGGTCGTAGCGCCGGGCGAGTTCCATGAGCTCTGCGAGCACATCGGGCGGCGTGGAGGCTCCGGTCGGATTGCCCGGCGAGTTGAGAACGAGCACACGGGTCCGCTCCGTGATGTGCCGCTCGATCTGCTCCGCCCGCGGCACGAGGCCATCTTCCGCACGGAGCGGGAAGATGGCTGCGGTCATCCCGAGCAGATCCGTCATGAGCTGGTAATTCGGCCACGCCGGGTCCGAAAGGAGAATCTCGTCACCGGGATCGGCCAGCGCGGCGAAAGAGCTGTAGATGCCGGCGACGGCGCCGGGTGTAACGATGATCTGATCTGGCGTGGCGTCGATCCCGTTCCGGGTGCGGACCTTGGCAGCCAGTGCCTCCCGCAGAGGTGGGATCCCGGCATTCGGCGTGTATTTGGTATAGCCGTCGAGGGCGCCGCGGTGGGCGGCTTCGATCACGTGGTCGGGCGTGGGAAAGTTGGGTTCACCCACTTCCAGGTGAAGGCATCCCTCGGTCGTCCAAGCCAGCTCCATGATCTTGCGTATCCCGGAGCGTGGCAGGGCTTCGATGGCGCGTGACGGCTTCATGTGAGTTCCTCCACGTAGCGGCGCTCGATCTTGGCCATCGCTGAGTACACGGGCGGTACCACTTGGCCGATGCGGACAGTGCCAGCCGCGCCGAGGAGCCGGTAGGCCTCAGCAAGCGTGTATCGACCGGTGCGACGCATTCTCTCGGCCAGGTCGTCATAGGCGTCCCGAACCAGATCTTCGAGGTGCCCGGGGCCCGGCGCCACGCTGCCCCACGAGTCGGCGGTGTTGATCTGCGGCAAGCCGGCATAGTGCACATCATCGGGCTGGACGTGGTCGACGTGCAGCTGCACGTCGGCCTGGGTTTCGATGGCCGAGCGATGAATCTCTGCGTCGCCCTGTGACAGATGGGCGTCGCCGAGTGACAGCAACGCCCCATCGACGTTGGCGCGCATCACCACAGTTGCGCCGCGCGCGACATCGGGCATGTCGACGTTGCCGAGGATCGTGCGGCCCTGCCGGAACGATTCGATGGGATCTCCGGCCGGAGCGACTCCGATGGTCCCCACGAAAGGGCGCAGCGGAATCATGATCGGTCCCAGGGCCGTGGGGATCTCGACGTGATCGCCTATGCGGCGACAGATGGTGGTCTCGGCCCGGAAGTCCGGGTGCAGCGTTGGTGTGGTGTTCATGTAGCCGAAACCGGTGACGGGAGCACCCTCGACGTGCTCGATGTGGACCGCGATACAGTCACCGGCGCCGACCCCGTCGATGGCGATCGGGCCGGTGACCGGATTGGCGCCACCGATCCGGTGCATGACATCGTCGAGTGTCTCGTAGACCACGTCCGGACCGGTGATGGTGCCGCTGTGCGCGTCCTGGGTCTCGACGATGATCGATTCCCCCGGCTGTACCGTCAGGATCGGTTCTATGGTCGGATCGAAGAGGAACTGGGTGGCCTTGCGGCTCAATCGGTGAATGATCGGACTCCGTCCACGAAGGAGCGCATCGCCTGGCCGAACACACCGGTGTCCCCGCATGCGATCAGCCGCGCCCCATGCTCTGCGAACTGTTGAGCGAACCTTACGTCGGGGGCCGGCACACCGAGCGCCACGCGATGACGATCGCAGGCCGATCGAACGGAAGCTGTCGCTTCCAGAACGTCGTCGTGGGTCCACTGGCCCGGAATATCGAGGTCGACCGATAGATCGGAGAGCCCCATGAAGAGGCAATCGAGACCCGGAACTGCGGCGATGGCTTCGGCATTGTGCACTGCCCGCATTGTCTCGATCTGCACCGACACGAAGGTTGCGCGGTTGGCGGCAGCGACGAACTCACCGAGGCCCATCCGGAGTCCGTACCCGGTACGACGGTTGCCCGCGGCACCTCTGGTTCCTCCCGACCCGTAACGGGCGGCATCGGCCACTACCTGAGCTTCCTCGGCGGTGTCGA
This sequence comes from Acidimicrobiia bacterium, assembly GCA_041576165.1. GTDB lineage: Bacteria > Actinomycetota > Acidimicrobiia > Spongiisociales > Spongiisociaceae > JBFGLM01. The sequence continues at coordinate 33,172 of JBFGLM010000027.1, read as the reverse complement.
CTCGCGCGACCATGACGCCGTGCGCGCCGATGTCGAGCGCGCGGGTGATCGGGTCGCGGGCGGTGGTCGGAAGTCGGACGATGGGGGCGGCGCCGGCGGACTCGGCAGCACTTATCAGGGCGGCAACCCGCTCCCACGAGAGCGCGCCGTGCTCGAGATCGATGAGCACGAAGTCGCATCCGGCGTGCCCGCACAGTTCGGCGATCTCGGCAGCCGGCATTCGGAGAAACGAGCCGACAACCGTGCCCCCGTCCGCCAGGCGATCCTTCACCGGGTTGCCTTCGCGAACGTCGGGCATCGGCATCAGACGATGGACTTCACTTCGGGGAAGTGACAGGCCACTGCGTGGCCCGCTGATACTTCCAGCAGCGGCGGCTCTTCGGCCCGGCAGATCTCCTTGTCCTTGCCCACCGGACACCGCGTGTGGAATCGGCACCCGGACGGCGGGTTGAGTGGGCTGGGGACATCACCCTCGAGCAGGATGCGGGAGCGCTGCCGCTGGTGACGTGGGTCCGGCACCGGTACAGCGGAGAGCAACGCATGCGTATATGGGTGCATCGGTTCGCTGAACAAGCGGTCGGTGCTTGTCCGCTCGACGATCTTGCCGAGGTACATCACGGCGGTGTCATCACAGATGTGACGCACGACCGCGAGATCGTGGGCGATGAACAGGTATGTGAGGCCGAGCTCATCCTGGAGCTCGTCGAACAGGTTCAGCACCTGGGCTTGAATGGACACGTCGAGCGCCGATACCGGCTCGTCCAAGATGAGGAAATCGGGATTCAGCGCCAGGGCCCGGGCGACGCCGATCCGCTGCCGCTGGCCACCGGAGAATTCATGTGGATACCGGTTGGCGACGTTGGGATTCATACCGACGAGCCCGAGGATGTCACCGACCGCGGCTGCCCGCTCCCCGGCCGACATGTCCGTGTGGACGGCCATCAACTCACCGATCGCAGTGCCAACGGTCATACGAGGGTTGAGCGATGCGAACGGATCCTGAAACACGATCTGCATCTGCTTGCGCAGCGCCCGAAGCTGCTTGCGGTCGGCGGAGATGATATCGATGCGTTCCCGGCTTCCATTGTCGAGCACACGGTTGAGCACGACCTCCCCCGAAGTGGGTTCGATGAGCCGCAGGATGCACCGCGCAGTCGTCGATTTGCCGCAACCCGATTCACCGACGAGGCCGAGCGTCCTGCCTGAATCGATGTCGAACGAGACGCCAGCAACGGCGGATACCTCACCCTCGTCACGACTGAACATCCCGCCACCCACCCGGAACGTCTTCACGAGGTCGCGCACCGAGAGTGCGACGTTGGGCTGCGTGGTGCTGATGGAACTGCCGTCGCCGTGCGTCACAAAGCCTCCCGTTGCACCGAATCTAGCTTTCGCGATTCGCAGGTTCGCCCTGCCGGAGCAAACCGAGAGGCGGGATCGAGGGCACCGGCATGCGAAATATTATAATCTTTGGACCCGCGGTGCTCAGCCGGCACAACAGGATGCGTGCTGGTCAACAGCAGCTCGGAGCGGCACCGGCAACGATCGACGACCGGAAGGGATGCGCATGGCAGACGACTTTCGAGGCAAGCTCGGTGCCCTCGCCGAGAACGAATTCGAGGCCTTTCTGGCGGGGCCCGAGATCGCTCGGCTGGCCGTGCTCACGCCCGATGGTGCGCCGTATGTGATTCCTGTGTGGTACCAGTGGGACGGGGAGTTCATGTGGTTCGTCGGGCGGCAAAAGGCCGTCTGGTGCGAGTACATCAAGAACGACGGGCGCGTCTCGGTCGTGATCGACGCTCCGCACTCACCGCCCGACGAGTCGGGCAAATCCATGGAGATTCCCAAAGTCTTCATGCAGGGCATCGCCGAGATCGCCGAGGAACCGAACGTCGGAGGTAAGTGGGTCGAGATCGCCGAGCAGATGTCCTACCGCTATCTCGGCCCCAACGGCCCCGAGTATCTACAGGGCACTATCAAGCAGCCACGCTGGCTGATCAAGATGACACCGACTGAGGTCAAGAGCTGGCAGGGCGTCGGCTGGGCTCGCAAATACTGGGTGGAGGACACCGGCGGGGCAACCTACGAGGAGGCGCACGGCCGCTGATCCACTCGAGCTCTTCCGGCTTGACGGCCGAACCGCACTCGTAACCGGCGGCTCTCGGGGTCTGGGAGCCGCAATTGCCGAGGCGCTGTCGTGGGCAGGTGCCTCAGTGGCCGTGATGAGCCGCGACGAGCGGGCCCTGGCTCGGGCCGCCCGCGCGATCACCGATGCCACCGGTGGGCCGGCGCTGGCGGTAGCGGGTGACGTCGCGCAGGATGCCGACGTGTCGCGTGCGGTCGAACGGGCCGTCGCAGAGTTCGGTGGCCTCGACATCCTCGTCAACAATGCCGGCATCAACGTGCGAGGAGCAATCGAGCAGCTGGAGAAGACCGACTTCGAACGCTCCCTGGCCGTCAACGTGACCGGTGCCTGGGCGCTGTGCCGGGCTGCCGCCCCTTACCTGAAGGCATCCCGTCACGGACGCGTCATCAACATTGCGTCGACTTTCGGACTGGTGGCGGCACCTGACCGGACCGCCTACACGACCTCGAAAGGCGCGGTGATACAGCTCACCCGGGCACTGGCTATGGAGTGGGCGGATGCTGCGATCACGGTGAACGCGCTGGCCCCCGGGCCTTTCCTGACTGAGATGAACATTCCGTTTCGAGACACCGAGCATGCTCGCCGGGTCATCAACCAGGAGGTGGCGCTGCGTCGGTGGGGGGAACTACACGAGATACAGGGTGCCGCGCTCTTCCTCGCCTCGGATGCATCGAGCTATATGACGGGTTCGGTGCTCGTGGTTGACGGCGGGTGGACGGCCCACTGATCAGCGAATTGGCCCGAGCCGACGAAGCCAGGCGAGTGTGAAGTCATTCCATTCGTCAACCATTTCGACGAACGCGATGTGACTAGAGGCCGGACCGCGAAACACGTGCATGGTCGAGCCGGGTATTCGTGCTTGCACGTCGAGTCCGTAGCGGGTCGGGACCTGCCAGTCGACCTCACCTGACGTGATCAGCGTCGGTACGGCGATGTGATGCAGCCGATCAAGCGTGTCGTGGGTCTGATCGGCATGGAAATGGCCGAGCATGCCTTCTTGGCTGGGCGGATGAGGGTTCTCCAGGATGAACCCACGTTCGAACGCGGCTACATCATCGGGCCGCTCATTGATGAACTGGGGACTTGCCACCCATAACAAAGCCGTCCGGATGTACCGCTCGAAATCGTCGAGCTGGACGGGCAGCGCATTGGTGTCGATCATGCGATTGAACCACTCGTCTGACCGGCCCCAGGTGCAGTGCAGCTGAAGGGTGGCGACCATGTCGGGATGGTTGATCGCCAGCTCCTGAGCGGTGGCGCTGCCGAGTGACAGGCCCGACACGTGCGCCCGGCTGATTCCGAGGTGATCGAGCAACGCGGCGGCGTCATCGGCCAGCACCCTCATCGAGTAGGTCGTGGGGTCAGAGGGGTGGGTGGACTGCCCTGTGCCGCGAGCGTCGTACGTGATGACCGTGTAATCGTCCTGGTACGCCTCAACCTGGGCGGCCCACGTGCTGTGATCGGCTGCCGTACCCATGATGAGGAGTAGGGGATCGCCGGCTCCTGCCGTCTCGTAATACATGTCGATGCCGGTGGGAAGAGTGGTCATCGGCACGGGTCAGCTCCTTTCGCTACGGAGGCGTTGTGGCGTGGCCTCGCAATCTCGACCTGTCGAGGGATGCGCCGGGTCCTGGTGAGACGCCCGATCTGGATGCTCACAGAACGCCATGCCTTCGAAACACCTCCTCGAGAGAGTCGCCCCGGGCGAGTTCCTCTCTCACGGTTGACTCAGATCCCAGCTTCTGTTCCGCCAGTGCCGTGGCGTCCTCGGCCAGTTCGACCGGGACCACGACCACGCCCATCGTGTCGCCGACGATCCAGTCACCCAGACGGACATCCGCATTTCCACATGTGATGGTGCGGCCGTATTCGACGACGTCCTGGCGGCCGGCAGAGTCCATCGGCGATATTCCGGTCCCGAACACGGGAAAGCTCATTGCGTCGATGTCGTCGAGGTCCCGGGCCAGCCCATCCATCACGGCTCCGCGGACTCCGGCTGCGATGGCGGCTGTAGTCAGCAGCTCACCCCACATGGCCGAGACCTGCTCGCCGGTCTGAATCACGATCACGTCGCCCTCGGCAAGATGATCGAACGCGGCGATGAGATGTTCGTACGGCGATGTCGGAAGCTGCGTCGCAGCTTCGCACCGGATCGTGAACGCCCGGCCCACCATTGCCCTTGTCCGACCGAGCGCCTGGATGTCAGGGCCCAGCGCAGCGTCTCGGAATCCGAGCGAGTCGAGCGAATCGCACAGCAGAGCGGTGTGGACTGCCGTCAGTCGCCGGGCTAGGTCGGGTTCACCTTCCATGACCTCTCCCGGGTGCGGGCGGTGACGGTACGGATCGACGCCGGCTCCCGAGCGTTGCTGGCTCCGGGGTCATGCGGCGGCGACATGGATCGGCGGCCGGCGTTGCGACCACGTGGTTGTGGATTCGTAGGCCGCACCAACCTGGAGCACCGTCTCCTCGGCGAACGGCCGTCCCGCCAGTTGCAGGCCGATCGGCAGACCGTTGCCATCGATCCCACACGGAACTGACAACGCCGGCAGCCCCGACAGATTGAATGGAGCGGTTGTTCTCACATAGGCGCTCGTGACCTGCTCTCGCGCGCCCTCGATCTCGAATTCTGTCTGCTCGAGACCGCCAGCGGTTTCGGGGAGCGTCGGGGTCGCAACGACATCCAGCCGGTGTTCCTCGAAGGTCCTGCGAATCGCATCTCGGACGACCGTGCGGGCCGACAGCCCTTTGAGGTAGTCGGCGGCAGGACGCAGCGTGCCGGTCACAAGGAGCGTCCGGATGCCGGGATCGATGCGATCGGGCTGCTCGCGCAGGAGGCGGCGATGGTAATGAGCGGCTTCGGCGCCGACGATGGCGAACTCGGCCGCCAGCGTGTATTCGAGCTCCGGGATTTCCAATGTCACCGGCTCGGCACCGTGCGACCGGAGGTGGTCGACCGCAGCCAAGAACGCTCGTTCGACGTCCGGTGCCATCGGCGAGAAGGACGGCCCTGTCAGGACGCCTACCCGGAGGCCGTCGACGCCTCGATCGAGCGAAGCCGCGAAGTCAGGCACGGCAACTTGCGCCGTGGATGGATCGGCCGGGTCGGCACCGGCCATGGCGCCGAGGCTGAGGGCACAATCGCGAACAGACGCCGCCAGAGGCCCGATGTGGTCGAGCGACCATGAGAGCGGCTCGACCCCATGGCGTGAAACCCGACCGTACGTAGGTTTGAGTCCTGTCACCCCGCATACCGCGGCCGGGATCCGGATCGATCCGCCGGTATCGCTGCCCAACGCCATCGCCACCAGCCCGGCCGCGACGGCCCCGCCCGAGCCTCCGCTCGATCCGCCCGGCAAACGTGTGACGTCCCACGGATTGACGGCCGGCGGGCTGTAGACGCCGCACGCCAATTCATGTGCGGTGGTTTTGCCAACGATCACTGCGCCGGCCGAGCGGAGCCGGGATACCACGGAGGCGTCCCGGCTGGACGGCACCTCCGGATAGGCTGGCGATCCGCACCGAGTAGGCAGTCCCTGCATGTCGATGATGTCCTTGACTGCCACCGGTACCCCCACGAGCGGGCCCCTATCGTTGCCAGCCGCCAGGGCAGCGTCGGCGTCGGCGGCGGCGGCCTGCGCGCCATCCGGGTCGGTGACCACAAATGCTCTGAGGCGATCGTCCAGCCGAGCGATGCCGCTCAATGCCGCTTCGGTCAAATCGGCCGAGCTCACATCGCCTGCCCGGAGCGCGGTGGCCATGTCCGAGATCGTGCGCCCGATCATCGCCAATCTACGGCGAATGCGCTCGGGTCCACGCTCGGTCCGCCTTCCAAGAGCGTGTCGAGCTCGGTCGCCTGCTTGATCGCGGCGTTGAGGTCGGTGGTGACGTCTTCCACATCGAACACGGTGTGGTCCAAACCACTTCGGCGCAATAGTTCACGAACTGCGTCGACCGAAAGATCAGCCATTTGGCACCGCGATCACGTCCACCTCCATCTTCAGTCCGGGCAAGCCCAGCGCTGCGGCCTGTACCGCAGTCACGGCAGGAAATGGGCGGCCGGCAAACAGTTCTCGCCGGATCGGGATCTCCTCGGCGATCTCCCGGATGTCCTGCATGTAGTAGGTGATCTTGACGACGTCTGCGATGGAGCTGCCGGACGCTGCGAGCACATCTGAGATGTTTTGCCAGACCTGGCGGGCCTGCGCTTCCACGGTGTCGCCGACCACGTGGCCGGCAGCGTCGAGGGAGACCTGTCCGGCGAGGTAGATCACCCCGCCAGCCTTGATTGCGTACGAGTACGGCTCCGGAGGCGGGCACATTGCGTCAACCTCAATCGCTTCCACCGGCGTCCTCCATACCTTCCGGGCTCGGCCGAATGATATACAATCCACGCCTGGCGCCGTCGGGAGAGCGAGGATGCACGTCGCGCTTTTTGAGTTCGACGGAGTGCGGTCGTGGGGCTTTGTCCGTGACGGGGCGGCATGTGCAGTTCAGCCTGGTACGAGCATCGAGCCGGCCTTGAAGGATGATGCCGACCTCGTCGTGCTGGCCGCGCGCACCGAGTCGATAGCACCCCTGCACCAAGTTCGGCTGCTGGCGCCGATCCCAGGTCCCGCTCAGTTCATCGGTATCGGACTCAACTACCGGCAACACGCGATGGAGGGTGGGAACGAGATCCCGGCTGCCCCGGTATCGTTCCCCTTGTACTCGTCCGCGGTGGCGCACCCGGACCAACCCATCGAGCTTCCGGCTTTCAGCCGCGAGGTCGACTGGGAAGTAGAGCTGGGAATCGTCATCGGCACGCCCGGCCGTGATATTGCTCCAGAGGACGCATTACGCCACGTCGCCGGGTACACGATCGTCAACGATGTGTCAGCTCGCGACGTTCAGCGGGCAGAGGGTCAGTGGAGCCGAGCGAAATCGTTTGACACCTTCAAACCGATGGGCCCGTGGATGACGACTGTCGACGAGCTGGGTCCTGCCGATTCGCTCGCGGTTCGGCTGTGGGTGAATGGTGAGCTCAAGCAATCGTCGAGCACCGCAGATCTCATCTTTGACGTGCCCACGCTCGTGTCTGATCTTTCGCGGTCCCTGACCCTTCAACGCGGAACGGTGATCTCCACCGGCACGCCCAGTGGCGTCGGGTTCGCGCGCCAGCCGCCCGAGTTCCTGCAACCGGGGGATACGGTGACGCTGGAAATCGAGGGGATCGGCACTCTCAGCAACCCCGTCATCGCCGCCCGAACCGCGTCGGAGGAGAGCTCCGACGGGCCGCGGTGATGGTCAGTATGCGAGGTGGATCCACGGGGCTGGCGCAGCCGTTCGTCCTGATCGCGGTGTCACCGACACCGGAGAGGAGTGAAGCGTGCCAACCATTGCAGTGAATGGCGTGAACCTGTGGTACCAGTTCAGCGGCAGCGGGGAAACGGTGGTACAGGTAGGAGGAGCCGTCAGCGCTCACGAGGGCTACGCCACGGTGACACCTGCGCTGGCCGAGCACTATCGCGTGCTCGACTACGACCATCGCGGCTATGGCCGGAGTGATCGGCCCGATGCTCGCTACAACATCGAACTTTGGAGCGCAGACCTCGTTGGCTTGCTCGATGCGCTTGGGCTGGACCGGGTCCACGTCCACGGCGGGTCGATGGGCAGCTTCATCGCTCTTGACTTCGCGGTTCGGTTTCCCGATCGCGTCGAGAAGCTGCTGCTCGGAGCAGGCGCCGTTGCGAAGTGTGACGCCATGAGCATTCACATGTTCCGGATCTGGCAGGCGATCGCCACTGCGTACGGCATGGACTCCGAACAGCTTGCGCGCGAGCTGCTCACGCATGCGTTCTCTCGATCGTACCTCGACACGGTCGGAGAGGCCGTCCTGACGGAAATGCGGGACATGACCGCCCGCAACGCTCCCTTGGGAACCTTCCTCGACGCCTGCCAGGCCATGATCGACACAGACGTGCGCGACGTTCTAGATCGTGTCCGAGCTCCAACGCTGATAATGGTGGGCTCGGAAGACGTGTTGACCCCGCTCGATGCGGGCCCGAGTGGGGCCGGTGCCCGATATGTCGCGGAACATCTGCCGCACGGTCGCCTGGAAGTGTTCGAGGGCAGCGGCCACGGCCATTACGTCGAGCAGCCGGACCAGTCCGTTGCGGTGATCCTCGACTTCCTGGGCAGCTGATCGCCGGTAACGGGTCGAAGTCGAGATGCGGGCCGGTGTCGCGTGGTCATCCCCCGATCGCTCGCAACACTGACTCGTCGGAGTAGGCCGCTTCGAGGAGCCGCTGGGTGGTGCCCAGATGCTGGCGTAGCGCAGTGGCGGCCCGCTTGCGTTGGCCTCTGCGCAGCTCCTCCAGGATCCGGTGATGTTCGGCAAAGGCCGCATCCTCGCGTTCTGCGAGCGACAGCCATTGGTAACGCTCGGCATGATGCCAGAGCACTTCGATGAGATGGAGCCGCCATTCCGACCGGCTCCGCTCGTACAGGCAGAAGTGGAATTCTCGATGCAACTGCATGGCGGCCGCGACGTTCTTACGTTCGTTGGCAATCGCCAACTGTTCGAGGATCGTCTCCAGCTTGTCGTTCTCGTCGGCGGTCAAGGGTGGCGAGTTCAAGATCGCGTCCGCTTCCAGCTGCTTGCGGACTGCATACAGGTCCTTGAGATCCGCGCTAGAAAGGCCGGCGACCGTGGCGCCTTTGTTCGGCACGGTTTGTACCAAGCGTTCGGCCTCGAGGATCCGCAACGCTTCGCGTACGGGGATCAAGCTGACCCCGCATTCTTGGGCGAGACGATGGAGCCGCAGACGGGACCCTGGAGCATATTCGCCCGTGAGGATGCGCTGGCGGGTGTGTGTCAGCACACGATTCACGAGGCTCGAATCGGTGTTCTGGTCGCTCATACGTAGGGGCCTATTCGTGGGCGGCGTCCGGCGCTGGGACGGGCAGATTCAGCCAGATTCTACGCGACATGGTGTCCACTCCAGAATGCACTGTCAGGCCACGGCGCGTAGTTTGGGCGGCAGCGAGATCGAGGAGAACACGCATGGCCGATATCGCACCCGTCATCCCCGCGCTGCGCTACCGGGACACCCATGCAGCCATCGACTTGCTGGTCAACGCATTCGGTTTCGAGCGCAACGCGGTCTACGAGCGGGAGGACGGGTCGGTGGACCATGCCCAGCTCACATTCGGGACCGGCATGGTGATGCTGGGGACCGACCGGGATGACGCGTTTTCGAAACAAGGTCCGGTGTCGATCTACGTCGTGGTGGATGATGCCGACGCCCACCACGACCGAGCCGCGGCGGCGGGCGCCGAGATCGTGATGCCCGTCGAAGATCAGGATTACGGCGGGCGGCTCTACACGGCCAGAGACGGTGAGGGAAACCTCTGGAGTTTCGGGACATACAGACCCGAGGCGTGAGCAGCGCAGAAACCATCTTCCACTGCGTGCCGCTGCGGCGCGATACTCCGCGGAGTCCGCCGCGGGAACGACGAGGAGACATTCACCCCGGAAAGGAGTTCTCAGCCGTCTCACGCCGCAGGTAGGACCCATCCGGCGGGGCAGTGATCCAGGATCTCGCTCAAAGGAGGAGAGATCAATGCTCGGTGACAAGGTCGGAGAACTCACGGGACAGATGACAGGACTTCGGATCCTCGAGACGAGCCCAACCCCGAAGGCCGAAGTGTCGTTCCAGGCGGAAGGCCACCTGCTTGGCGTCGACACGCAGGAGATGGCGACCTACACGTCTGAGATGCGACCGGACGGCAGCATGTATGGCGTGGGCCAGGGAGTGTCGATGGGTTCGAGCGGTGAAGTTGCCACCTGGGTGGGCAACGGTGTCGGCATCCCGACCGGCAAGGGGATGGGCGCCAAGTGGCGGGGTGCCATCTATTACTCGACCCAGGTCGAGGCGTGGTCGAAGCTGAACGGCATTTCGGTCGTTTACGAGTTCGACGTGGCCGAAGACGGCAAGGTATCAGCCACCACCTACGCCTGGTCGTGACCTAGAAGCGACGAACCTGCGACGACGGCCGGCCCGCACCAGTGGACCGGCCATCGTCGCTCCTTCACAGCAGCAGCGGGTCCTGCGTGATCTCTACCAGCGCCGGCCCGTCGTGATCGAGGGCCGACTGCAGGGCGTCCTCGAGCTGTTCGGTCTTGTCCACCCGGAAACCCTCAGCTCCGCACAGCCGCGCGAATGCGGCGAAGTCGGGATTGACCAGGGACGTGTGCCAGACGTCGTAATGGGCATCCCGTTGCTCCTTGGAGATCTTTCCGAGCTGGCCATTGTTCAGGACAACATGGGTGATGTTCATGTCGTATTTGACTGCCGTCGTGACCTCCGCCAGGTACTGACCGAGGCCGCCGTCGCCCGACACCGAGACGATCTGGCGGTCGGGCGCCGCGGCCCACGCTCCCATGGCCGCCGGAAGCGCGTAGCCGATAGAGCCCAGATACCCCGACATCAAGACCTGCTGGTCGGTCGGCTCGAAGTAGCGGCCAAACGAATACGTGTTGTTGCCAACGTCCACACATATGACTGCGTCGGGGGCGACGTGGCGGGTCATCGCCGCGAACACCGCTGCGGCCGGAAGGCCTTTGCCTCGATCGTCGGCGACCCGTCGCTCCTTCTCCGTTCGCCAGATCCGCCACCGTTCGGCCACCTCTGCCTGCTGGTCGATGGTCGTATGCCCTTCGGCCAGCCCGTCCCGCAAGGCCGCAGCTGCCACCCCCACGTCCGCCAGCACCGGCACCGTCACCGGGTGAAACCGTCCGAGAGCCATTGGGTCTCGGTCCACTTGAATCAGCGGCTTGTAGTCTGCGATGCCGGTGTGGTTCGAAAAGGACGCGCCGAACACCAGCATCAGGTCGGACTCGTTCATGAACCAGGACGCAACAGGTGTCCCGCTGCGGCCCAGGACACCCGCGCCCAACGGGTGGTGATCGGAGATGGCGCCCTTGGCCTTGAACGTGGTCAGGACGGGGGCGTTGAGCCGCTCTGCCAACGAAACGATCTCTGACATGTCGGCTCGGGCACCGTGGCCAACGACGATCACCGGCCGGCTGGCTCCGGCCAGCAAGTCTTTTGCTTGGGCGAGCGCTGCCGGCGGCGGTGGAACGGTGCGGTCGGGCATCCGTCCCTCCGGCCCGGTGGGTTCCTTGTCGCAAGGGAGGACCTGCACCTCGTCGGGCAGGATCAGGTGCCCGACGTCGCGCTCGATGATGGCCGTTTTGCAGGCGAGAGACATGAGTTCGGCCGGATCAGAGCCATTCAGAACGACCCGGGAGTACGCGGCAACGTCCCCAAACGCACCCTGCAGCCGTAGATCCTGGAATGCCCCCCGGCCCAAGACCGAGGAAGGGACCTGGCCCGAGATGGCGAGGATCGGCGCCCGGTCCACCTTGGCGTCATACAGCCCGGTCAGCAGGTTGGTCGAGCCGGGCCCGGCGATCCCGAAACAGGCGGCCGGCCGCCCGGTGAGCTTGCCGTAGGCCGATGCCGCAAAGGACGCGGCACCCTCGTGCCGGATCCCGATGTACTTCAGGTCGCCTCGTTGCTCGGCCCGGCGCATTGCGTCGGCGAAACCGAGGTTGGAGTGGCCGACCATCCCAAAGACGGTATCGATGCCCCAGTTGACCATCGTCCGGACGAGTACATCGGACACGGTCTCCTGGTGTTGGGGCTCGGGCGGCACCCCGATGTAGATGCCATCCGGTCGCTCTTCGACCTCGTAGGTGGGGACGCCGTCGTCGAAGCCGCCCGGCGGTGTGCCGTCGAGCGGGTTGAAGTCGTACCCGTGCCACGGGCACCGCAGCCAGCCCTTCTCGATCGAGCCTTCGCCCAGCGGTCCGCCCTGGTGGGTGCAGTGGTTGTCGAGCGCGCCATACCGGCCCTGGTAGCGGGTCAGGCAGATGGTGTACAGACCGGCTGCGACGGTCATCACCCGGCCCTCCGGTAACTCGTCGAGTTCCGCCACCTTGTGCCACTCGATGCTCTGCCTGCTGCCGGCCATGCCTATCTCCCGATTGGTCCGGGCGGAGGCTACCGATCAGATATGAACAGCCGGGTGCCGGGCCCCGGCTCAGTAGCAGGTCCAGTGCCACCAGCCGTCTTTGTAGAGCAGCCAGGCCGACACGGCGGTGTTCGCTTCGGCGTCGAAGATGGAGGCACCGGGCCATCCGGCTGCCTCGGCCCGGCTGTCCCACGCCGATATGGCGTGCTGGAACAGACCCCCATGCCCGTTGGGGTTCCAGGCCGATGGATCGAGGTTGGATTCGCATTTCGCCACACGCAGCGCCGTGTCAACGTCTTCGGGCTTGAAGTAGATCGAGAACAGCGCGATCGCTTGTTCCTCGCTGAGCCGCCCTGGTGACGGTGGGATCGAGATGCTGGTTGTGGTCGTCGTGGCGTGGGTGTGGGTAGTCGTCGTCGGCGGGGTCGTGGTGGTCGTCGTGGCGTGGGTGTGGGTGGTGGTCGTGGCGTGGGTGTGGGTGGTCGTGGTGGGTGGCGTGGTGGTCGTTGTGGTCGGGGCGGTGGTGGTCGTAGTGGCCGCGCTGGACGGTGGGGTCGATTCGTCTGAGGCGGCGAGGAGCGAAGCCGGTTCAGTGGTGGTGGTTGCGGTGGCCGGTGGGGTGGCAGTCGAGGTGGTGGCAGCCTCCCCGAGTTGGGTTTGGGCATAGGCCAGGAGGCTGCCCGTGCGCGACCCGATGCCCTCGACGGGTACGGCAGACACCGTCGTCGGGGCGGCAGCGGAATACCCGGAGGTCGTCGCGTTCCAGGCACCGACCAGCAGAGCGACCGCGAGCATTGTCATGACGGTGCGCTGAAGCTGGGCCTGGAGCTGTCGATGATGGCCCACAGCCCCATACCGTATCGGCGCCGCCCGCTCTAGAGCAAGCTCCGGCGGCCCGTCACCAGTGGCACGACCACGATCTTCCGCCTCGCGCTCGGTCGGCCTAGGGTGGCGCCTCATGACCGACGTTGTGACGCGAGCCAAAGAATGGATCGACGGCGATCCCGATCCAGCGACCCGCCACGAGCTGGCCGCTCTGATCGAGGCCGACCGGCTCGACGAACTGTCCGAGCGGATGAACGGTACGCTGGCGTTTGGAACCGCCGGCCTGCGGGGCCGGGTCGAGGCCGGCTCCAATCGCATGAACCGCGCAGTCGTGATCAAAACAACCCGGGGTCTGGCCGACTACCTGATTGGCCGTTACGGGGCCTCACCCGACCAGCCGGTGGTGGTCGGCCGCGACGCCCGGCTGTCGAGCCCGCAGTTCATGCAGGACACGATCGGAGTGCTGACGGCGGCCGGGATCCCGGTCAGATTCTGGGAGGGGGAGATGCCGACCCCGGTGGTGGCCTACACCGGGAAGGTGGTGGGTGCCATTGCGTCTATCGTCATCACGGCCAGTCACAATCCGCCAAACGACAACGGCTACAAGGTGTACGACGCCAATGCGGCCCAGATCGTTCCCCCGATTGACCGCAGCATCGCGGCCGCGATCGACGAGGTCGGGCCTGCCAACGAGGTTCCCCGCATCGAGGGTCCTACCGGCCTGGCCACCCCGATCGACGTCGAGTTGTTCCAGCGGTACCTGACCGACGTCGACGCAGTGCGCCCGCCCGCTCGCGGAGACGTCCCGCTCAGGGTCGTGTACACGCCGCTCCATGGCGTCGGATGGCAGTCGGTTCGGGCGGCGATGCGGCGGGCCGGTTACGAAGACGTGCATCCGGTCCCCGAACAGGTCGAGCCGGACGGCACCTTCCCGACTGTGACGTTTCCCAACCCCGAAGAAGAGGGAGCTCTCGATCTGGCGCTCGACCTGGCTGCCGCCCGGCAGGCGGACGTTGTCATCGCCAACGACCCGGACGCCGACCGGTTGGCGGCTGCGGTGCCCACCGAGTCGGGATGGCGGGCCCTGACCGGCAATCAGATAGGCCAGTTGTTGGCCCACTACATTCTTGGCCGCTGGTCGGGCGACGGCCGGGCAATCGTGATCAACTCGATCGTTTCGTCCCCGATGCTGCAGGTCATAGCCGAGGCGCATGGTGCGCAATTCGAAACGACACTCACCGGCTTCAAATGGATCGCCAACGCAGCGCTGGACCTCGAGGCGGCTGGCGCTGGTCAGTTCGTGTTCGGCTATGAAGAGGCACTGGGCTACACAGTCGGACCTGTTGTGCGCGACAAGGACGGCATCAGCGCCGCCGTGGTCTTCGCAGACCTGATGGCCGACGCGAAAGCAAGCGGCCGGTCGGCCGAGGACCTCCTGGAGGGTCTCGCCGCTGCATACGGGCTGTCGTCCTCAACGCAACTCAGCATCGTTCGACCCGGGTCCAGCGGGAAGGCAGAGATCGACCAGGCGATGCAACTGCTGGCAGACGAGATCCCCGACGAGCTCGCCGGGCGGCGGGTGACCGATTCAACAGACTTCCGCCAGGGCGCCGAGGATCGGCCCCGCTGGCTGCCGGCCGCCGCCCTGGTTGTGTTGACCCTCGAGGACGGGACCCGCGTGCTGGTCCGGCCCAGCGGCACTGAGCCCAAGCTGAAGATCTACGTCGACATCCGGGCCGAGCGCGATCCGGCGACGGCACTGTTCGATCAGGATTCGGCGCTCGTGGCGGAGGCCGGTCGCATCGCAGACGCAATGGCCAAGTTTCTCGGCTTGACGTGACGCAGCGTCGGGCTGGTCTGGCGCCGGACCTCGCGTCCCGGCGGGTTGGGGGCGAAGCGGCGACCGATCAGTGAAACTGTCGCCCGGCGCCCGGGTGGTGATGGTGGTGGCGGTCGTGATGGCCGGCGCGGCGACCGCGCAGGCGTTTGGCCGCTTCACCTACGCGGTGCTCCTCCCGGCGGTGCAGCGAGACCTCTCGATCTCGTACACGCTTGCCGGTGGCCTCGGTACCGCCAATCTCGTTGCGTACCTGATCGGCACGGCGCTCGTGGCGGTGGCGACCACGCGGGTGTCGGTGGTGCGGCTGGTGCAGCTGTCGTTGGTGGGCAGCACGGCCGGCCTTGCCGTACTGGCGTACGGTCGAGGCATCGCCTGGCTGTGGTTGGGCATGGTGCTGACTGGTCTGGCCGGCGCCGGCGTGTGGGTTCCCTCACCCGGTATCGCAGCAATTGCTGTGCCCAACCGCCTCCGGGGCTTGGCCATCGGCTTCATCGGCACGGGTATCGGCCTGGGCCTGGTTTTTGTGAGCCTCGTCGCCGGCACGATCGCGGACGACCAGTGGCGGAGCGTGTACCGGATAGAGGCAGCAATTGGGCTGGTCGCAATCGCCGGTGCGTTCGCCGTGCTACGCGACATCGGGGCGATCGCCACCGCTCGACCCCGTTTGCGCGTCATTCGATCAATCCCCGGCTGGAGGTCGCTGCTCGCCATCTATGTGGTGTACGGGCTGTCGATGTCGCTGTTCGTCAACTTCCTCACGGCCATGCTGCGTGACGACGCCGGTTTTGGCGCCTCGCGGGCAGCCCGCATGTTCTTGATATTCGGCTTCGCCACCGTGGCGGGCGGTCCCATGTACGGCAGACTCGCCGATCGGGTCGGCCGGGAGCGGGCGATGGCGATCGCTTTTTCCGGAATGGCTGCCGCCGCGATCGTCGTATTGGCCGGCGAACCCGTCGTGGTGGGGCTAGCGACCGTCGTGTTCGGTCTCGGCTTCGCAGGCGTGCCGACCGCACTTGCGGCGCTCGTGGCTGACAGCGTGGATGTACAGAGCTTCGGGGCCGCCTTCGGTGTGGCGACTCTTGCGTTCGGGGTTGCGCAGGTGTTTGGCCCGCAGCTCGGCGGCCTGATCGCAGATACTTTTGGTACGTTCTGGCCGGTGTTTGTAGCCTCGGCCGGGCTGGCAATGGCCGGTGGCTTCATTGCGGCGAACCGGCGCCGCACGTATCAACCCGCGTCGTGATCGCGCCGAGGGTCGGAGGTGCGGGGTAGGTCCTTCACTTCGATTTGACCGCATCGTTCGCAGACGCTGCGCTCCAGACCGCCTCCGAGGTTCTGAGTCGCCCACTCGTGGTCGTGCGGTGCCACCCGGTACATGGCCCGTCGAACGGTTTCCAGCATGCTTCCAATCCAGATTCGTATAGGTATATAGACGGCCGGATCACAGCCACGTTGAGTGCCATTCGGCGTGCTATTTCGGGTCGGGTTTGCTCAAAGGATCGGGCCAGACTGGCCCGCGGTGGGCTCCGCTCAGCAGAACCACGCCTCGGTCATACGGGGCCGGCCAACCGTAGCGCGGGCGGGAAGCGCCAGACTTGCCGGGTCGATCCGCGCCCCCGCCGCCACCCGCTGCCACATCCCACTGAAAAGGTCCGGCGGTGGCTGATGTAGACCACCCTCGGCCAGCTCGGCCAGGTCGCGTTGGAGTTGGTCCACGGCCGGATCCTGCGCCGTCCACCGGTAGGTGAGCGCGTGCGGGTCGTAGGCTTCGAGCCAGCGCTCGGTGTCGGGCAGATCCAGGATCAACGACCCGGGCGGGATGAGAAGCCGGATCGACAACTGCACCGGGTCCGTGTTTTCGACCAGGTCGTGGTCGGCAACGAACCTGAAGATGTCCACCACGTCATCCATGCTGGTCCACGGCGTGAAAGGCAACCATGAGGGCCGGATCTCGATGCGGTGATCCCGCAAGGTGCGGACGGCCACACCGGCGTCCGTGGCCGAATGGCCCTTGTCGAGCATCTGCAGAATCCGATCGTTCAGGACCTCGAACGCGGATATGACGAAAATGCAGCCCTGCTCGGAGAACTCACGCCAGATGTCCGCGTGTTCGAGGATGTGCTCGACCTTGACCGTCACATCGAAGGTAACCGAAGGATGGCGGCGGTGGAGCCGCTCCACAACCCGGCGGCTGTGGGCCGGAGCGTTGAGGAAGTCGGGGTCACCAAAGGTGATGTGCCGGGCTCCCGCCGACACTTGTTGGTCCACATCCGCGATGACGGCGTCAACATCCACGATATTGATGCGCCCGTCGTAGACCACCGGCACCGGGCAATGGCGGCAGCGGTGACGGCAACCGTGAGAGGCCTCCACATAACCGGCCAAGCGCTGCTCACCGTCTACCAGCAACCTGGCGTAACGGCTCAGCGGTGGCAGCGAGGTTCGCCTGGGCACCGCATGCCCGACGGCTCGGCGGCGCACGGTAGCTCGTCGCTCGTCGGGTTGGCCACCACCGACCTGTTGCACCCAGTTCGCCAGCTCTTCACCGAAGTCGCCGGCGATGGCGGCCACACCGGGGATCGGGTCGGGCACCGTGGCGTACAGGCCAAACAGCGCGATGGGCACGCCCGGCCGAACCGTCTCGAGACGTTCGATCACCTGGCTTGCCAGCCGGGTCGCAGTGTGCATGGGGACGCTGATCGCCACGGCGTCCGCCGTCTCCACCTTGCTGTCGTCCCACTCATCCACCGCCAGATCCAATGTCGTGATTTCGTGTCCGGCGCCATCCAGCGCGGCTACGGCCGTGGCCACTGACAGGGGCTGGCGGCCCAACTCATACGTCGAGACGAATAGGAGATGCACCAAACGAGTGTAGGCCCGCCAGGCCAGACCGCCGATCGTGTGCGGGCACAGCACAAAGCGGTCGCTACCCTCGCGCCATGCCGAGACGAGGTGTCCTCAGCTGGGCAGTCTTCGCGCTTCTCACAGCCACCGCTTGCTCTACCCAAGCCGGTGCTGAGAAGGTGGGTTCGACCATCCCGGTGGCGACCCAGCCGGTTCCCGCCAGCTCTGACGGCGGCGATGCCGGTGCGCCACCTCCCTCCATCGGCCATGGCCCGGGCGAAGCTCGTCGGCCGCCCCTGGGCGATACCGCCGATCGGGCCGTCGGCGGCTCCGAGCGGGAGCCGGCCGACACAGCGCCCGGCATCGCACTGCCGGGGCCACTCGAAGCTCAGATCGAGGGACTGGTCGCAACGGTCGAGTCGCTGCGGGAGCTGGAATTCAAAGAACCGCCCGTGATCGTGGCGCTGAGCCCCGAAGATGTGGTGGCCCGGCGAGCGGCATCACTCGAGGAGAGCTTCGCCCATGTCGACTTTGCCCCGGAAGAGGCTCTGTATCGCCTCTTCGGCATTTTCGACGAGCCGGTCGATCTGGAGGACTTTTATACGGAGTTCTACTCGGCCTCCACGCTGGCGTTTTACGACCTCGAGCAGCACGAGCTGGTAGTCCCCATCTCTGGTGAGCTGCTGACGCCGTACGAGCAGTGGATCATGGTGCACGAGCTGGCACATGCACTGCTCGATCAGCAGTACCCGGAGGTGACCGAGCAGTATCGGGCGCTCGGCGACACCCGGCAGTTCGAGGTCGCCGGCGGTCTGCTGGGTCTCATCGAAGGTGAAGCCGTGTTGGTTCAGTCGCTGTTCTACGAAACGCTAAACAGTGAGGAACGGGCCGAGCTCCAGCGGCAAGCCAACCAGCGGCGCAATGCGACGTTCGCCGACGCGCCATCATTTTTTCGCTCGGTTTCTCGATTTCCCTACACAGACGGATCGTTGTTCGTCCTCTACCTGTATCAGCGAGGTGGGATGGATGCCATCAACCGCGCCTATGAGGACCCACCGGTGACGACCGAGGAGATCTACGAACCCGAAGCGTTCGTGCAGGGCATTACGCCGCTCGATCCCGCACTGCAGCTGAGGGCCCCGTTTGGCTTCGAGATCGTGGAGCGAGGCACATGGGGAGCCCGCGGGTGGCGCTCGCTATTCGGACAGTTCCTCAACGGAGGAACTGCCGCAGCCGCCGCCAAGGGCTGGGGCGGTGACTCCTACGCGCTGTTGTGGAATCCGGAAACGCATCAAGTCGCCTTCGTCTCGGTGTTCGTTGGCGACACTCAGCAGGACGCCTCCGAATTCGGCGGCGCTGTACAGGACTTCGTCGCCTCTGCGATGAACGTAGACCTCCACTTCGAACAGCTGCGCACCAGCCGCTATGTCGGCAGTGACTACGCCGAGGTTCAGCGCATCAACGACCGCGCCCTGTTCATTGCGGCCTCAGATGAGGCAACCGGAACGGCGGTGCGAGCGGGCGTTCGGGGGTTCGGCCAGTGACCGGTCGCTTGACGGTGTGTGCCACTCCGATCGGCAACCTCGGTGACGCCCCACCCCGGTTGCGAGAGGTCCTGCAGTCCGCTGACGTCGTGCTGGCGGAGGACACCCGCCGAGCCCGGATCTTGCTCGATTCACTGGGAGCGGGCGCCGAGCTGGAGTCCTATTTCGTGGGAAATGAGGCGGCCAAGGGTGCCGAGATCCATGAACGTTTGTCACGGGGGGAGCACATCGCGTTGCTGACCGATGCCGGGACGCCCGCAATTTCCGATCCGGGGCTCAGCGCTGTGCGGGTCGCCCGGGAAGCCGGAGCCGAAATCTCGGTGGTGCCCGGTCCGAGTGCGGCGACCGCCGCCCTGTCGGTGTCGGGGTTTCCCGCCGAGAGGTTCGTTTTCGAGGGGTTCTTGCCAAGACGCGGACACGAGCGGGCGGCGCGCCTGGCCGACATCGGCCGCGAAACCCGGACGGTGGTGTTGTTCGCGGCACCATCCCGTCTGACCCGGGACCTGACCGACCTGATCGAGTGCTGTGGTTCTGACCGCCCCATCGTCGTGGCTCGGGAATTGACCAAGCTCCACGAGGAGATCTGGGCTGGCAGCTTGGGCGACGCGCTGGCCGAGTGGACGGCCCGCCAGCCGAAAGGCGAATACACGCTCGTTCTCGGCGGGGCGGCCGAGCAGGCGATCAGCCTCACCGACGCAGTGGGCGAAGTTCGCTCGCGCGTCGCCGCCGGCGAGTCGTTGTCGCGGGCGGTACGCGAGGTCGCAGAGGTGACGGGCACCCGGCGCCGCGAGCTCTACGAAGCCGCGCTGCGATCCTCAAACGAGCAGTGAAATCAGGGTTTCCTCACATGCCGAGGCGGCGTCGGATCTCCTCGGAGATGCGTTCCGGGTCGCGGCTGCCGATCGCCTCGCTGACCCGGTGCTCCCAGTTGAAATAGGTGTCGCGGTCGATTTCAAATGCGTGTTCGCCCACGGCCACGGTGGTTTCCATTTTGCGGAGCACGATGCGGTCCCCTTCGACGGAGATCGAGAGGTGGTCGCCCTCACGAATGTTGAAGAGGCGGCGTGTCTCCGCAGGGATCACGATGCGCCCAAGATCATCGATCTTGCGCGCCATACCAGTGTCCATGGTTTAAACCTCCGAACTCATGTCGGCGATTCCCCCCACGAGCCCCAGTTCCGCGGTGATCGTCGAGAATGTGGTTTACCGTCACGCTCGACACTAGCCGACCGAAAAGCATTAGAAATGAATTCCAATCCCGGGCCCGCCGAAATGGGCCGGGCGACCCATTCCGACCGCGTTGGTGCCAGATCTGGCCGGCGAGACTCGCGTCTCGTTGGTACTGGCGGCGACCCGGATCTGCGCTGGGTCGACACCCACGGACATGTGCAACTGACCCCAGATCCTGCGGCGGTTCTCCGGCATGGGATGGATGGTGTTGCGTGGTTGGTTGCCCCCGGCGTTGACGTCCAATCCTCGCAGGCATCCGTGGAACTCCAACGCTCTCATCCGGATCGGATCCGGTCGAGCGCCGGCCTTCATCCTCACGAAGCTGTGGCATGGGCGGACGTCCGGGACGAGATCGCGGAACTGGCTGCGAACGCGACCGCCGTGGGGGAAACCGGGCTCGACTTCTACCGCAACCTGTCGCCCCGCGAGTGCCAGCTGGAAGCCTTCACCGATCAGATACGGCTGGCGCGCAGCCTCGGCCGCCCTCTGATCGTTCACTGCCGCGATGCGTTCTCTGAAACGTACGACGCGTTGTCTGGGGAGGAGCCCGGTGCGTGGGTGGTGCTGCACTGTTGGACCGGCGGGCCCAAATGGACCAAGCGATTCCTCGAGCTCGGCGTCACGTTCTCGTTCGCCGGGCCGGTGGCGTTCGAGACGGGAGACACGGTGCGCCGGGGCGCGGCGGTCGTTCCGCCATCCCGGGCGCTGGTGGAAACCGACACGCCCTACCTGTCGCCCCCGCCGTACCGAGGTGAGACAAACGTGCCGGCGCGAGTCGCGCTGGTGGGCGAGGCACTGGCCGGCGTCTGGGGAGTGGACGTGGCCACCGTGGCGACTATCACCACCCGGAATGCCGCCCGGGTGTTCGGCGATGTCTGAGGCAGCCCGCAGTCGGTCGGCCGTGGGAGCGCTGCTCGCCCGCCACGGCCTGGTCCCCCGCAAGCGGCTCGGCCAGCATTTCCTGGTCGATCCCAACATCGTGGATCGGATCGTGCGGCTGATCGAAGCGCCTCCCGGCACCACGGTGCTCGAAGTGGGGGCCGGTACCGGCGTGCTTACGCTTGCGCTCGCCGAGGCAGGCTACCCGGTAGTGGCATATGAGATCGACCCGGTCCTGGAGCCGGTCTTGCGCGAGGTGATCGGAGGTCGCGATGACGTAGAGCTGAGGATGGAGGACGCGTCGAATGCGGTGCTGGACAGGCCGGGACCGTGGGTGCTGGCCGCCAACCTGCCCTACAACATGGGGACGCCCATCCTGCTGGACATCGTGCGCAAGGAGGGGTCCGTTATCGAGTTCGTAGTGATGGTGCAGCGGGAGATGGCGGATCGCATCACCGCGAGGCCCGGGTCGAAGGAATATGGCGTCCCTTCGGTCGTTGCGCAGCTGTTCTGCGACGTGCGGCGTGCGTTCACGGTGCCGCCGCAAGTGTTCCTTCCGCCACCCCGAGTCGGTTCGGCCGTGGTGCGGATGGTGCGCAATCGCCCGCCGGCTCCCATACCGGAACGGGCGTCCGAACTGGCCGGGGCGGCGTTTTCCCAGCGAAGGAAGATGCTGCGGTCGTCGCTGCGGGACGAGTTGCCCGTACTGGACCGCGTGTGCGAGATCGCAGGCGTCGAGCCCAGCTGGCGGGCCGAGGACCTTTCGCCGGGGGACTATCTGGCCCTGGCCGACGCGGAGGCGCAAGTTGATTGAGCTGGTCGAAGCGCTGGCGCCGGCCAAGGTCAACCTGTCCCTGCGGGTGGCGGCCGCCGACGCGGGTGGGAAGCATCCGCTCCGCTCGCTGGCGCAGTCCATCGGATGGTGTGACCGGCTGGTCGTCGAACGAGCCGACGCCGACGAGCTAGAGGTGGTCGGCGCGGACCTCCCAACCGATGAGGACAACCTGGTTTGGCGGGCGATCGAGGCGTTGCGGGCCGCCGGTGCGCCCCAGGAGCCGGTGACGGTCCGGCTCACCAAACGCCTGCCGGTGGCGGCCGGGGTGGGAGGTGGATCATCGGATGCCGCCGCGGCACTCCTGGCATACGCGCACCTGGTCGGCTACGGCGATCCGCTCGACACGGTTGCCGCTGGAATCGGTTCAGACGTTCCCTTCTGCCTTGCCGGCGGCACCCAGTGGATGGAAGGGCACGGAGAGAGACTCACGCCGGTGGCGCAGCCGTTCGACGACTACTGGCTGGTGCTGGCCGTCCCGCCATTCGAGCTGGCAACCGCAGCGGTGTATCGGATGTGGGACGAGTTGGATGGCCCGTCCGGACCGGAACTCCCGATGCCGGCCACGCCGCCGTCCCTCCGTCAGTTCGCCCCGCTGATCAATGACCTGTATCCGGCGGCAGTTCGCTGCAAACCGGATGTCGCCGACTGGGCAGACGACCTGACCGACCGGTGGGGCCGCCCGGTGATGCTCTCCGGCAGCGGTCCGACGCTGTTCGGCTACTTTGGTGACGCGGATGAGGCCCGAGAGGCAGTTCAGGTCGTCCCGCACCAGGCCCGGGCGATCGCGGCAGCGGCGCCGACAGGTCGAGGTGCACATCTCGACGACCGATAGAATGCCGACGGCCTCCTCGGCCGTTACCCCGATGGGGGGTGGTGTAATAGGCAGCACAGCGGGTTTTGGTCCCGCCGGTACGGGTTCGATTCCTGTCCCCCCAGCGACATCTCACAACAGGAGGGTCACATGGCCGTGAGGGCCATAGTGCTGGCCGCTGGTGTCGGCAAGCGTATGAAGTCGCCACTGCCGAAGGTGCTGCACGAAATCGCCGGGCGTCCACTGGTGGGGTGGGTGTTGTCCGCACTGGAGAAGATTGATCCGACGGACACAACCGTGGTTGTTGGTACCGGTTCGGATCTGGTCGAGGCATCGCTGCCGCAGCATGTCACGGCCATCCTCCAGCAGGAACAGCTGGGTACCGGTCACGCCACCCAGGTAGCGATCGATACGTTGGACCTCGACCGTGAGGACGCAGTGTTGATCCTGCCGGGGGATACACCACTACTGACCCCCGACACGATTGCCGAACTGCTCGCCACGCATCACCGCACCGGCGCCGGCGCCACCGTGCTCACGGCCGATGTCGAGGATGCGACCGGGTACGGTCGCATCCTGCGGGATCAGCATGAACATGTGACTGGGATCGTGGAGCACAAGGACGCAACCAGCGTCCAGCGTCAGATCAAAGAGATCAACGGCGGCGTCTACGTCTTCGCGGCGGGGCTGCTGGCCGATGCCTTGAGCCGGATCACACGCGACAACGTTCAGGGCGAGTTTTACCTCACCGATGCGCTGGCGTTGATCGCAGAGGCCGGCCATCCGCTGGCCGCGGTCAACACCACGATATCGGAGCTGGCGGGGGTGAACTCACAGGATCAGCTGGCCGCGGCCGGGGAGATCCTGCGGCGCCGGATCAACCAGGCCTGGATGCGGATCGGCGTTTGGATGCAGGACCCCAACCGCACCTACGTCGATGCCGCGGTTCAGCTCGAGGCGGGTGCCCGCCTCTACGCCGGCGTCCACCTGGAAGGCGCGACGGTTGTCGGTGCCGGCGCGGAGGTCGGGCCCGACGTCTTTGCCCGCAACAGCGAGATCGGCCCGGACGCAAGAGTGTGGTACGCGGTGCTGCGGGACGCGTCGGTGGGGCCGGAGGCCGAGGTGGGCCCGTACGTCAGTTTGCGCCCCGGAGCCCGCCTGGGGCGGAAGGCGAAAGCCGGCACCTTCGTCGAGATGAAGAACACCGTGGTGGGAGAGGGTGCCAAGGTGCCCCACCTGTCCTACATGGGAGACGCCGAGGTTGGCGCCGGGGCCAACATTGGGGCCGGTTCGATCACGTGCAACTACGACGGGTTCGACAAATACCGCACCCTCATTGGGGAGGAGGCCTTCATCGGCTCCGCCACGATGCTGGTGGCCCCGGTCGAGATTGGTAGGGGCGCGTACACTGGGGCCGGATCGACGATCTCCAAGGATGTCAGCCCGGGAGCCCTCGCCATCGAGCGATCTGATCAGCGCGAGATAGCCGACTACGCTGAGCGGCGGCGTCGCCGCAAGGAAGCGGAGTCTGGCAAGGAGGACTGACGCTCGGATGGAGTTGGTCAACCGCAAACGGTTCATGCTCTTCAGCGGATCGGCGAATCCCCAGCTGGCCGATGAAGTGGCCGACGAGCTCGGCGTGAGAGTCGGTGAGTGCCGGCGCTCGGTGTTCGCCAACGGTGAGATCTACGTGCGCCCGGCCGAGAGTGTCCGGGGCGCGGACTGCTTTGTGATCCAGAGCCATTCGGATCCGATCAACTATCACATCATGGAGCAGCTGATCATGATCGACGCCCTCAAGCGAGCGTCGGCTCGCCGGATCACGGCGGTGGTGCCTTCCTACGGATACGCTCGCCAGGACAAGAAGGTCCTGCCCCGGGAGCCGATCAGCGCCCGCTTGATGGGCGACCTGCTGGTGACCGCCGGCGCCGATCGCGTAGTTTCGGTCGACCTCCATACGGGTCAGATCCAGGGTTTCGTCGACATGCCATTCGACCACCTCACGGCGATGCCGATCTTTCTGGATCACCTCAAGGATCAGCTCGATGGGCCAACGACGATCGTGTCGCCCGACGCTGGAGGGGTGAAGCGGGCCGAGCGATTCGCCCGCCACCTCGACGCATATGTCGCGTTCATTCACAAACGCCGTGAAGTGGACGAGCACAACAGGTCCAGGGCCATGGCCGTGATCGGTGCGGTCCGTGGTCGCCACGTCGTGATCATCGACGACATGATCGACACCGCCGGCACGGTCACGAATGGAGCCCGACTGCTGCGCGACAAGGGGGCTCGTAGTGTTCGGGTTGCCGCCACGCACGGGATCCTGTCCGGCCCTGCGATCGATCGATTGAAGAATGCGCCGCTGGACGAGGTGATCGTCACCAATACTCTGCCCATCCCAGATGACGCCACCAAGCTGGACAACCTCAAGATCCTGTCGGTAGCACCGATCGTGGCGGAGGCGCTGCAGGCGATCTTCATGGACAGCTCGGTCAGCGACATCTTCCTGGGAGAGAACATCTGACGTGGAGAGCACAGTGCTCCACCTCGAAACCGGCGCCAGCCCCACGGTCGTCGATCTGACCCGGCAGCTCGGCGATTTCGTCGGTGGTCGGGGTGACGGCATCCTTTCGGTCTTCGTCCCGCATGCCACCGCCGGCGTGGCCATCATCGAAACCGGAGCCGGTTCGGACACCGACCTGCTCAATCATCTCGAAAGCCTGTTTCCTCGCGACGATCGGTGGCTGCACCGGCACGGTTCGCCGGGGCACGGGGTCGACCATGTGCTGCCGGCATTCATCAGCCCGAGCATCACGATTCCCGTGATGGGGGGATCGCTGGCGTTGGGCACCTGGCAGTCGGTGTGTCTTGTCGACCCCAATGGCGACAATCGCACCCGCAGCGTTCGTCTCAGCTTTCTCCCCGGTTGAGACGTTCGGCGGCGATCATTCGACGGGCCTCGACCGCCCAGCCGTCCCCCGTCCGGATGACCTCTATTCGGTACGTGACATCCTCGACAGTGCCGTCCGGTTGCGTCGCTCGACCCACGACCAGGATCGGTCCGGACGCCGGGTCGACGATGGTCACCGCTTGGACGGAGAATTCGTCGAAGGGGGGAGGGGAAGCGCCACCATTGCGGCTGGCGCCCGGATAGGTGAGCGTGGCCTCGAACATCCACTGCAGGCTGGCGGCGGAAGGATCCATGGCGGACGGCGACGGATCCGGTGCCAGCCGCTCCCAGGCGACGATCGTCGCGAGTGCCAGCAGGGTGAGCACCACCGCCGCCGCCACCGGTCGGAAGTAGCGGGACCGGCTCGGCTCGGCCGAAAGCTCCGGGACGCCGGGGGCCGGCAGCGGCTCGGGGATCGGAGTGACGATGGCGCTCATCCGGCCACCTCGGGCAGCGCCAGCACCTCGCCCGGATAGATCAGGTCCGGGTCGCCGGACCGGATCACTGCGCAGTTGGCGTCGATCATCCGGACCCAATATGGCGCAACATCGGAATCGGAGGCGGGGGCGCCGAGCGATTCGAGATGCCGGGCGGCGATCAGCCACATGTGCTCACCCGGTTGCACGGTGTGGGTGCGGGCCGGTGCTTCGGGGCTCTGAGCCGCCGCCGCGGGCGCCCGAGCCGTTCCGGCCGGAACGGCGATTTCGGGGAGCGGACGGGGCAGTTGGCTGGGGGCGGCGCGAACAGAGGCGGTTGCCGCCGGCGCCTCGGTGGCGGGCCGCGGTTCGGTCAAGGTCTCGGATTCGACGATGACGGGGATCGGGGGTGTTTGCACTGCGGACGCCGTGGCCGGCGCCAGCAGAGTCGAGGCTGCGAGGCCGACGGTGAGAGCGCGATCGACCAGGCGACGAATTCCGGGGAGCGCCGTCCAGTGCCGGGCGCAGGTGGCAGCGGGCCGCCGATGCGTCAGGACCGCCCAGGCGATGACTGCCGCTATCCAGTAGGCGGCACCGAGGGCGGCGAGCCGCACGGCTGCGGCCGCTACCACGTCAGGCGGTGTCGCCGTCCAGCTGCTTCGATCCAGCCAATCGACCGACGCCCATCGGGCGGCGCCGTGGAGAGCGACCAGCACCGCCACGTCGGCCGCTACCAGCATCACCAGCCCGACCCGTGCTCGTCCGACCTGTGTGCGTCGGGGGGCGGACGGGTTCTCGGTCTGGCAGCGAACTGTCTGGATCACAGAAGGACAATATCGCTCTAAATAAACCTTTGTCAATCTGTAAATATGGTAAAATATCGCTATTTGGCAGATGGTTCCGCCGGGCCGCCCTCCGCCTCCCAGGTGATGGAGGAGACCGGCTGGTCGGAGAAACCCTTGAAGGAGGGGGCGCGGAGACGGCCGACCGAGGTCCACTCCTTGAAGGCAATCTCGGCGACCAGTTGCGGATCGACCCAGACTGCATCCCGGGGCAGGTCTCGACCCGGATGGAAGGGGCAGGCGTCGGTGGTCATCTCGTCGAGTGCAGCCCGGATCGCCCGTAGCGTCTTCGTGTCGAAACCGGTACCCACCCCGCCCGCCCAACGGAGGCGGGGGCCGTCCCACATGCCGATCAGCAGCGCCCCGAAACTGCCCGAACGGCCTCCCTCCCCGGGTGTGAAGCCCCCGACCACGGCCCGCACGCGTCGGACATGGGGCACCTTGCGCCAGTCGGCGCTGCGCACGCCCGGCCGGTACGGGGACCCAAGCCGCTTGGCCACCATCCCTTCCAGCCCTCGGGCGCCCACGGCGTCGAACAGGGCTTCGCCGTGTTCGGCGATCTGTTCGACTCGCACGGCGCAGTCCGGCAGCTCGAGGCCGGCCAAGAGTTCAGCCCGGGCCTCGATCGGAAGCTCGATTCGGGGGCGGCCGTCCAGGTCCAGCAGGTCGAACACCAGATAGCCGATGGGGATGGTCGCGCTCAGCTCGAGAGCGCGTCGGCCCCGGGCATGTATCCGTCCCTGGAGCCGTTCAAACGACGGTCGCCCCCGTTCGTCATATGCAACGATCTCGCCGTCCAGCACCAGCTTCCTGCCACGCAAACTGGAAAGCTCCGGGTACGTGTCGGTGATGACTCGGCTGCTGCGGGAGCGGATTACCAGATCGTCGCCGTCGACATGTGCCAAGGCCCGCACGCCGTCGAATTTCGGCTCGAACACCCAGGCCGGGTCGGAGAATGGGCGTTCCCAGCTCACCGCCAGCATCGGTTCGTACATCATGAGGCGCGGCGACCGGCGTTCATGGTCAAACCAGCGGCCATTCGCGGCTGATGGCCGGTGGGTCCCAGCATCACCCGCCGAGCGCCTCGCGCACGGCTGCGTTCACCTTCGCCCCGTCGAGCCCGGCGTGGGACTTCATGATGTGGCCGATGACTCTGCCGGCCTGCGTGGCACCGGTGGCGCCCAGGGTGGTGATGGCCTCCGCCACGATCCCACGGATTTCATCCTCCGACGCACCCTTCGGAAGCCAGCGGGACAGGTATTCGATCTCGTAGGCGAGTTTGGCCGCCATTTCGGCTCCCCGGTCGCCGTAGCCCTCGTACTCGGCCCGGGCCTTTTCCATCTTCTTGGTGTACCCGGCGATGAGCTGCCTGTAGAGGTCGTCGTCCGGCTCGCCCGTGAAGCCGGGGGCCGCCGCCGCCTTCGAGACTTCGGTCGTGATTTGACGGATCACGTCGAGCCGGGGCCGGTCTTTCGCCCTGAGGGCGTCTTTGAGCTCAGCGGCGAGCTCGTCTCGGATCGTCATGGGGTCTCCTCTACGAGTTCGCGCATTCTGGCGGGATCGTCCGAGATGACGGCGGTGATCCCACCATCGATGAGCCGCCGGGCGACGCTGTCGTCGTTGACCGTCCACGCGATGACAGACAGGCCGCCGGCAGCGGCCATCACCAGATCCGGGTCTTCGATCAGACTCCAATGAGGTGCCACCGCCTCGTGCCCGCCGGTCCGGGCGGCGGCCAATGCCTCGTCGATGCGCCCCCCTCCATTGATCAGCAGACCGGTGGGAACGTCGGGACGGGTGGCGCGGACGGCCTCAACCGTGGGCCAGTGAAACGATGTGATCAAGTCGATCGGTCGCGCGTGGTCAGCTATACGTCGAGCGGTCTCCAGTGACGGGTCGAAGTCCGGGTCCGCGGGCCAGTTCTTGATCTCGATGTTGAGCGGAAAGGAACCGATCGCGTCCAACAGGTCGGTGAAGCGGTCGAGGCCCGGGAAACTCTCATAGTCGCTCTCCACGATGACCCGGTCTCCGATGTGGGCGTCATGGCTGAGCACCAGTATGCCGTCCGCGGTGCGCCGTACGTCGATCTCCACCATGTCGGCGACCGATCGAGCATCGAGGATCCCCTGTATCGAGTTATCGGGGAAGCGGGCGGGGTTGCCCCGATGACCCACGACCAGCGTTTTCGCGCCGGGTTCCGTCGCCATACCGAACTCCTTTACCCCTCGACGATATTTATCGCTAAAACCAAGTGAAAATTTTCCCTTGCGGCGGCGTGGGCGGGTGGGTATCGTCTCGGCCGACACCCCTATACACATTCACTGCGAATCTGAGTGGCTTTGTGAAAGTTTTCACTAGATCCTGATTCGTGGACTTGAGAGGAATTGACGTGCTGACCCTAACCGTCACTGAATGGCGAGATCTCGCCGCCTGCCGCGACTCCGAGGCCAATCTCTTCTTCCCGATTGGCACCACCGGCCCCGCTGTTGAACAGATCGTCGAAGCGAAGGCCATCTGTGCCTCTTGCGGCGTCCAAGAGGAATGCCTCCAGTATGCACTGGAGAGCAATCAGGAGGCCGGCGTGTGGGGCGGGTATGCCGAAGACGAGCGTCGCCGGCTGCGCAAGCGGTGGCTGGCCGAGCGCCGCCGTCGGGCCGCCGCCTCCTGAAGTTCATAGCACCCAACGAACGAAAGGCGCCGGGGTCCGGCGCCTTTCCGCAGTGTGGGCCGGCGTAGCCCACGGCTCGGGAGATATTCTGCTCAGCCGCCACCGCCGAACCCTACGGAGGCCTTTTCCTGCGATTCGATCTCTAGATACGCGATCCGGTTGCCGGGTATCCCCACCCGGCGACCTCTGATATCGGTGATCCAGACCAGCCCGCTGAAGCCGTCGGTGAGGGCAGCTTCGATGCTCTCAGCGACGCCGGCCGCGTCCTCCACCTCGAGATCCATCTCGCGGGCGCCATCACCTATCCCGATTCTCACCTGCACGGCGTCACTCCTTGGGCGCTGAACAACCGCATCGTACCGGGATTGGAGTTGCACCAAACCACCAGCTCGACCGTCAGCTGGCTGCGCGTTTTGCCTTGGTGGCCTCGACACTGGCCTTGAGGGCGTCGAGGAGATCCACGACCTTCGTGGGCTCGGGTGATTCCGGCGCGACGATCTCTTCGCCCTCGATCTTCTTGCGGGCCAGTTCCTCGATTGCCTCCCGGCTCTCGTCCTTCCAGGCCGAAGGTTCGAATTCCGCCGTGAGGTTGTCGATGATCATTTCGGCCATCGCCACTTCTTCTTGGCGGACGTCCACGTCCGTTTCGAGCTCATCGAAGTCCGGTGTGCGGATCTCATCGGGCCAGAACATCGTCTCCAGGACCAGCACGTCGCCGTCGGCCCGCAATGTCGCTAAATGCTCTTTGTCGCGAATCGCAACCTTGGCCAGCCCTACCCGGCCCTTTTCCTGCAGCGCCCGCAGGAGTATCTGGTACGCCTTCAACCCGGTCTTCTCGGGTGCGAGGTAGTACGACTGTCGGTAGTGGATCGGATCGATCTCGGAGGCGTCCACGAACTGGACGACGTCAACCAACTTGGAGCTGCCGGTCTCCGACGCCGCCTGCAACTCGTCGTCGGTGAAAACGACGTAGCGGCCTTTTTCGACCTCGTAGCCCCGGACGATTTCTTCCCAGGCCACCTCCTCGCCATCGGATTCGGCCACTCGCTTGTACTTGACCGGACTGTGGTCCTTTTCGCGCAGCAGCTTGAACTTGGGCCGCCGGTTCTCGGTTGCCGAGTACAACCCCACCGGGATGGTCACCAGGCCGAAGCTGATTGCGCCTTTCCAGATTGCACGCATAGCTGAATTATGGACGAAACGTGGGACATCCGGGCGCGTGCACGTCCCTAGATCCGTAGAACCACGCTCGAACTAGTCCCCCGGGAGAATTAGAAAATGCCTCTGATCTTCCCCGATGAGATGATCGACATCCGGTAACGTGGTAGCGCTTCCAGCTGTGAACGAACCAAAGACAGCGGGACCAAAGACGGTGAGCCGGTCATCCGTGCGCCCCTTCCCCCTTGGGGTCGCAGGTGACCGGTTCCCGCTCTGGCTCGGCTCCCATCCGTCAAGATCCCCGATCTGGCCGAGCCAACGTGGCCGGGTGTCACTCGCCGGTCATACCGGCAGTCGTGCCCCTCTGGAACCAGTGGGCGCAACGCGCTCCCGCCGGGCAGGCCCAACCGCACTGGTACACTGCGGCACACAGCCCTCGTAGCTCAGGGGATAGAGCGCCGGCCTCCGGAGCCGGGTGCGCAGGTTCGAATCCTGCCGAGGGCGCCGTTGGAAGTTTCGCCGCCGGCGGGCCGGCGGCGAGTGGCGCCACCTTCGGTGGCGTTCTTTGATTGAGCGGCCTTCGGCCGCGTTCATTTTCGCTGGGCCGCACCGCGCAGGTCGCTCCGTCCCAGTGCGAGGGGGACGGCTGGAGCCGGTTTCCCCACCCCCCTTTCGCTGGCCCGCTCGCCTTCGGCTTCGCTCGCGCTGTCGGGCTGGGGCTGTGGCGCCCCCCGCTCGCCTTCGGCTTCGCTTGCCCGGTCCGGCTGTGGCCGTGGCTGCGGCCTGGCCGTGGCGCCCCAGCTCGCCTTCGGCTTCGCCGGTCTGGCTGTAGGTCAGGGGGCGGGAGCGCTATCGAGAGGTTCGAGTACAACGACCGCAGTTTCCGAGGCGCGAAGGGCGGCGTAAGCGTCCAGGTCCTTGTCCAGTTCCCTCCAGCGGTCCCAGAGCCGCTCTCGCTCTTCACCCTCAGCAGCTCTCCCGCGCACCATGCGCCGCCCGCCAACGAGATGGGCGCTGGCCTCGGGTTGCGCCTGCAGGTTGAGCCACCAAGCCGGCTCCCGGGTGTCCCAACCGTTCATCGCCATCGTCACGAGATTTGGGCCGTCATCGAAGTAGCCCAGGATGACGGTCCGCTCCCGGCCGGTGCGACGCCCAACCGTGGTGAGGCGCATCATGCCCCAGCGGCCGGGCTTGGCGCGGCGCAACCCGAAGCGGCCACCGGTGATGCGGTACAGAGTTCGGTGCACCGACCACGCGGCACGCACGAACCATCGGGGTGGAAGCCTCGGTTTCTTGTCTGACATCGAAACCTCGTGGTGTCGTTTCCCCGGACACCATGGCTCGGGAGGGGCCTTGGCGCAAGGGACGAACGCACCTGCCTTCCAGGACGGCTTGTGCCCGACACCCAATGTCGATCCGCCGCCGCCGGCCCGGGGCTTCGCCGGCCCGGCCTACTGCAGGAACCGCACCGCCGCTTCGACATAGACCTCCGCCGCAGTCACCAGATCCTCGATCTCGACGTACTCGTCTCTTTGGTGGGCGATCCATTTGTCGCCGGGGCCGTAGACGACGACCGGGATGCCGGCGTCGCGCCACAGGATCGTGCCGTCGGTGGTGCCGGGGACGCCGCCGTAGCGGGGTTCTTGCCCGGTGACGGTCCGGTGGGCGTCGGCGATCGCTTGCACTACCGGATGATCCATGGGTGTCTCGGTTGGGGGTCGATCGACCAGGGTGGAGAACTCGAAATCGACCCCGGTCTCGTCGCTGACGTCGGTTGCCGCGGCCCGCAGCCGGTCGAACAGGGCGGGATGATCGACTCCGGGCAGCGTTCTGATGTCGAGGGTGAGCAAACCGCCGCCGGGGATCACATTGAGCTGGCGGAGCGAGCCGGCGGCCACGTGCGTGGGGGTGAGATAGACGTGACCCAGGTGTTCGTGCTCGCCGTGGGTGGCCTGGAGGTCGGCTTCGATGGCCTCAACCTCGTCGAGGAACCGGCTGGCTGCCAACAGCGGGTTGCGGCCCTCGTGCGGCATCGCTCCGTGGGCCATCTCGCCGGCCAGGTCGATCCGCAGGCGCATCGCTCCCTTCTGCACGGCACAGACCTCGCCGCCTTCTGGCTCACACACGATGGCCGCGTCGACCCCGGCGGCATGTCCGCGGGCGACGAAAT
>JBFGLM010000026.1:0-67176 GCA_041576165.1 Acidimicrobiia bacterium | reverse complement strand
CGGCGCGCGGGCGCCCCCCGGGCGAGTTCCGCCGGCACCCTGCCCCACCCATTTTGACATGGTTCACTACGACAATCAGACCGACGTATTCCGGCCGCTGCATCCGCGGGTCGCGTATATCTTCGATTTCCACCAGACGCTGGCGCCCCGCACGACGGATGTGCTTCTGCGTCACCTCGGTGTGGACCCAGATGAGTTCAGTCGCACCCAGGTTGAGCCACTTGTCGCAGACGGATGGGAGGAGTGGCTCGCCGAGGCACACGCTCTCGTCGGTTTGTCCCGATCGCACCGCGGACCCATCACCAAAGAAACGTTTGCGGAGGTGGCCGAAAAGCTCGAGCTCTATCCCGGCGTTCACGAGATGTTCGACCGGGTGACCGACGCAGTCCACGAGATCGATCCGGAACTCGCAGTGGAGTTTCACGTGCTGACGGCCGGGTTCATCGAGGTGCCTTCCGCCACCTCGATCGCAAACCGGTTCACGAGCATCGTCGGTGGGGAGTGGGCCTTCGACGAAGACGGCGCGATCCTCTTCCCCAAACACACGGTCGGGCACTACGCCAAAGTGCGCCATCTGCTCGCGCTGGCCAAAGGCCTGGACTCGGTTGCGGCTGACCGGCGCTACGACATCGACAGTCATATCCCCGAAGAGGATTGGCATGTGCCCTTCGAGCAGATGATCTTCGTCGGGGATGGCGACAGCGATCTGCCTGCCTTCGACTTCATGGAGAACGACGCTGGTGTGGCCATCGCGGTCCATCAGGCGCCGGCGCCGGAGCAGTGGGAGAGCCGGGACGCGATGCGGGAAGGACGGCGCGTCGTCACTCTCGTCGAGTCCAGTTTCGAAGCATGTGCACCCCTGCTCACCGCCTTGTGCGCAGCCGGGCAGCGAGCGGCGTTGTGGGCGCGAATGCTGCGAACCAATCAGGCCGGCAGATGAGCGCCGCTTCCACGTCAGACCACCCGACCCCGCATGGTGATGGGGATTCGGCGGCCGGCTGAGGCGGACATCAGCCATGTCGATGACAGTTGCTATCGCCGTTCTGGTCGTCAGCGCCGGTGTGCTGGTGACGGCCGGCGTCAAGTTCACCCAGATCGTCGACGAGCTGGCCGATCGCACCGGCCTGGGTGAGGCGCTGGCCGGAGCGCTGCTGCTGGGCGCGGCAACCTCGTTGCCGGGCCTGATGACAACGATCACCGGTGCCTGGTCGGGTGAAGCGGGTTTTGCAGTCAGCAACGCAATCGGCGGGATCGCCGCCCAGACGACCTTTCTCGTGATGGCGGACCTCGCATACCGGCGCGTCAACCTCGAGCATGCGGCTGCGTCACTGCCGAACATCGTTCAAACGATGGTCCTGATGGCGTTGATCGGTGTGGTGCTGGCCGCCACCGGGACACCCGAGGTCGTGCTCGGTTGGATCCACCCCGCAACTTTGATCTTGATCGCCGTGTACGCGTACGGGCTGGTCGTCACCCGCCGGGCGCGTACCGATCCCATGTGGCGGCCGCGCCGGACGGCGCAGACGGTGCCTGATGTCGAACAACCGGAAGAGCATTCGGACCGCCCGCTCTCGCAGCTCTGGATCATCTTCGCCGGCTTCGCGGTGCTGGTCGGCGCGGTGGGCCATTTCATCGGCCGGGCGGGCGTGATCATTCCTACGGAAACCGGGCTCTCCGGTTCGCTGGTGGGAGCGCTGTTCACCAGCGTCATAACCTCCTTTCCGGAACTGGTGACGGTCATCGCCGCCGTGCGGCTTGGGGCGCTGACACTGGCCGTTTCCAACATCGTGGGCGGTAACACCTTCGACGTGCTTTTCGTGGCGGCCGGAGACATGGCGTTCCGGCGCGGATCGGTCTATCACGCCGCCGACTCCAAGGCAGTGTTCTTCATGGCACTGACCGTGTTGCTCACCTCGTTGCTCGCGGCCGGCATGCTTTCTCGCGAGAAACGCCACATTGGTTTTGAAGGCGTCGCGATTCTGTTGTTCTATGCGCTCGGTGTGACGACGCTGTTCGTGGCCTGACGCCCGGCGGGCGGCGCTCGCCGGCAAGCACCGGCAGGGAGGAGATCAGAATGACCCAAGGCCTCGACATCGTGCTCGTCCTGCCGGGCGCGGCATCCCTGGGTGCCTACCAGGCCGGGGCCGCAGCCGCGGTGGTAGCCGGGGCCAACCACTTGCGGCGGATGGGGCGCGACGTCGAGATCCCTGCGTTGGGAGGAGCCTCAGCCGGAGCGACCGTCGCGTTGTTGTCCGCCCATGCGATCGCTCAGGGCCTGGATCCGGTGAAGGTGCTTCACGCGGCCTGGGTGGAAGAGGTCGATCTCGACGTGCTCACGACCGGCGCTCGGGCTCCCCTCGGCTCGGAGGGCTTGCGCACCCGGATGGAGCAGTTGCTGACAGTGTCTCCCGCAGAGTTCGAACCGGACGACCCCGTTGAGCCGAGGGACGTCCAGCTCCACATCGCCTTGACGGCATTGCGCGGGTACCGGTACCGGCTGCACAACTTGGGCCGCCATCCCACCGACGCCGTCACCTATGCCGATTGGAGCCACCTGGTGTTTCCGGCGGGAGGGGACCCGGCTGATCTGTGCCGTCCGACCGGCGCGTCGGCCGTCGATATGGTGATCGCTTCCACCACGAACCCGGCCGTGTTCCCTCCGGCTTTGCTGAATCGGTCGGACCGGACTGAGGACTACTCCGAGCGGGGCCTGGTGGACGTCTCTGACGGCTCTGATGCGTGGTGGTTCATCGACGGCGGACTCGTGCAGAGCCGGCCCATCTACCGGACGCTGGCGATGGTGCCCGCGTCGGGGCGCAAGGTGCGCTGTGCGCTCATCGATCCCCGGTCCGAGGGCCCATCCACAGGTGAGTCGTGGGCCGACGCCGGACACGACGGCGACTGGCTGAGCGGGCTGATGCGCGCTATGGCCATCTTCCCCGCCCAGGTGCTGTCCGACGAGCTACGCCGGATCGACCAGGAGAATCGCATTCGGGCGGAACTGGCCGACCTGGCGCAGATGCTCGAGGTGTCGGACCAGCCGCGCTGGGATCGGTGGCTGGTCGATCACGGCGTCGAGGATACGGATGTCTCCATCTTCCGGGTACTGGCCCGGGCCGCTGGTCTGGAATCGGAGCGCCAGGTTGATGCTGATGTGATTCATCCACTCTTGGTGGCGGAGCGCCGCGATGTGCCCGGTCTGCTGGCCGGCGAGCTGCTCGGCGACTTCGCCGGGTTTCTGTCCCAGGAGCTGCGCCAGAGCGACTTTTCGCTCGGCTACGCATGCGCTCGCAGGTGGTGGGACGCCACGCTGGAGGAGCACGGGTTGGCGGACGATCGTCCGGAGCTGTTGGAGCATCTCGACCGCACGGGTCCGCCTCCGTGGGAGCGATCGATCGGGGCCGGGTGGAGTTATCGGACCTTCCGCTGCGGGATCGGAGTGGGCTGGCGCGGGTGGCGGTCCGCGCACTGCGGGCGCTCCTGTGGCGCAGCCGGGGGTGACGGGCCCAGCTGCAGCTGCTCAGTCTGGGAGGGGCCGGCGGCCCAGCTCGGGTCGAATCGTGAGCGCGGCCAGGTCGGCGTCGTGGGCTCCGTTGGAGGCCCGAACGCGATCGATCCGTCGCCGCAGATAGAACTCGGTGACGACGACCTTGAGCATGGCCGCCACCGGCAG
Organism: Acidimicrobiia bacterium; assembly: GCA_041576165.1. Taxonomy (GTDB): domain Bacteria; phylum Actinomycetota; class Acidimicrobiia; order Spongiisociales; family Spongiisociaceae; genus JBFGLM01. Next base: position 63,503 of record JBFGLM010000026.1, on the reverse strand, counting down.
CGCCAGCAGGGCGCCGATGAAGCCGGCCAGCGAACCGCCCACCATGAGCGCCACAATCACCATCGGCGGCGTCACGTTGACCGCGCGCCGCATCACCTTGGGCGCGATCACGTAGTTCTCCACCTGCTGATATGCGGCGAGGAACAGGCCGGTGGCAATCATCTCGAACCCGCCGACGAAGCCGGCCACCATGAGCGCCACCGCCGCTCCCAGTGCCGCTCCGACGACTGGGATCAGGTCGGTGAGGGCGATCCATGCCGCCAGCGCCACCGGGTAGGGAATATCGAGGACCCAGAAGCCGACCAGGCTGACGGCGAAGGCGATAACACTGATGAGAATGTTCCCGGCGATGTAGCTCGACACCAGGCCGGATGATTCGGCTAGCACGTGGAGGATGTCGGCGCGGAGAGGCCGTTCGAAGAGGCGGACGATCCACAGCTTCATCCGGGGAAGCGCCACCGCAAAGTACGGGGTCAATACCAGAACTGTTACCAAGTTGAACACGAAACCGGCTCCGGAGCGCAGTACCCCGGGCAGGGCAGTCTGAGCGTGGCTGGTCAACGAGCTGACTATCGACTCCACGTCGATCTGGCGGTCGATCCGAACGAAAAACTCAGACGAGCTGCGCAACCGCTCCAGCTGGTCCGGCAGCTCCATCCCGAGCGCCGCCAGCTGACTGACGACAACCGGGACGATCAGGCCGATGAGCACCAAAACCGGAATACCGAACGCCGCCAGGATGAGGCCCACCCCGACGCTTCGCGACCACCCGTGCCGCTCCAGCCGTTCCACGGCAGGCTGCAGGCCGATGGCGAAAACGAAGGAAGCGATGATCACGAGGATGGCGTCGCGAACCACCGACAGCACCTGCATCAGCACCACGATCGCTGCGACCACTGCCGCCACCCGGGCCCAGTAGGTAACGGGTGGCCACTGGAACGGCTGTCGAGATTCCGGTTCTAGATGCTCACTCGTGAGGCCGTTCTGCCCGGCGGCCGGCTTGAGGGCGCGGCGCGGGCCGTCTTGCGGGGTTCGACGTGGCACGATGCGTGTCCGATGCTCCTTTCACAGCCGCCGGTGGGCTCCCCACCGGGCCGGGCTGATACCGACTTTTACCCCGCCGGAACCGGGCGGAAACACTGGTCCTTCGAGGGAGGCGTTCCCCGCCGGGCACCCGGGACTCAAGAGACGGTCAGCCTGCGCCGGATCATGAAGATGGACGCCGAGAACAACGCGATCGATCCGCCCCCGAGTGCCAGCCAGGTGCGGGCCTCGATCGATTCACCGCGAAACATGACGTCGCGCAGCGAATCTATGGCGTGGGTGATCGGCAATGCCCAGGAGACCGCCCGGACCACCGGCTCGAGTCGTTCCAGTGAGAGGAAGAAGCCCGAGAAGAAGATGCTCACGAGCAGGATGATCATGGCCAGGTTGATGGCTTGACTGTCGGACGTGACCAAGGTGGAGAGCAGGAAGCCGACGCCCAGCGACGCCGCAATCAACAATACGATCACCACCGCGTAGTCGACCATCGAGCCCGCCAACGGGGTGCCGACCACGTACAACGTCAGGATGCTGAGCGCCACCGCTACCAGCCCGGCGAAGACGAAATACCCCAGGAACTTGCCCAACAGCAGTTCGGCGGTCCGGATTGGGGAGACTCGGAAGACCTCTGTTGCTCCGATCTGGCGTTCTTTGACGAACGACAGGCCGGCGAAGGTGATCGACAAGTGCTGGAGCAGCAGAGCGATCACACCCGGTGCGTAGAAGTCGTTCAACGACAGGTCGATCGCTGAGATGGTGGAAGTCTCGACACCGAAGGGGCTGACGAGCACGGCCGCATCGACCGCCCGAAACTCGGAGATCACATCCCGGATCTCCTCCAAGCGTGCTTCCACTTCGGCGACCTGCTCGACTTCGCTGTCCAATGGCCGGCCACCGTCCTCCAGCTCTATGTCCGTCAGGAGCCGCTGGAGTTCGCCGAGTTCACCCGAAACGTCGGCGGACGGCTCGGCACCGTCGACCTGCTGTTCGATCGAGGCCAAGACTCCAGTGCGGCCACCCAGCTCCCGCTCGAGTGCCGACAGCTCGGCCGCCGCCTCACGGCGGTGGCGGCGTGCCTCGGCCACGTCCCCGGCTTCCAATGACACGCGCATGGCCCGGACCGAATCGATCGCCAGCGGTAATGCCGACTCGACGTCCTCAGTCTCCGCCTGACCGGTTCTCACCAGCTGTTCGAGCACCCGGCGGTTCACCGTGTCGACGGTGGCGCGGGCAATCAGGGAAAGTGTGGCCCGCTCGAACGGATCCAGCTGGTCGTGGAGCACCGTGAACTCCGCCTGCTCCCCGCGTTTGACCGTGGTCACCGGGTCCTGCGGTGCGATCACCACGATGTCGGTGAGTCCCCGGCGCAGAGCTCGGCCGGCTTCGTCGGCGTCGGCGGTGATGTCGACCAGCGTGACATCGTCGCTCGCTTCGGTGATGCGCTGTTCGATCTCTCGTGCCAGTTCGCTGGACGGATCCGCCACGAAGATGGCTCGGACGTCCGGGTTCTCCGTGCGGTAGCCGACCCCGAACAGCGCGAGGATGGCGAACGGGCCGACAATCAGCGTCAAGACCAGCCGCGGCTGGCGAAGTACCGCTACCACCTCTTTGCGGATGAAGGCGCTGGTCCGCACGACCGCGCTGACCAGTCGATCAGTCATTTCGGTTTTCCGCAACCAGCCGGCGGTGCTGTTCGATCAGCTCGACGAAGACGTCGTCGAACGGGGGTACCAGTTCCTCAGCCGACTCGATCTTGATGCCCTGGTCCGCCAGCCACGCAGACAGAACCGGAAGCCGGGTCGCGGCATCATCGACCACCGCGCGCAGGGTGTGGAAGTCGGCTCGGGTGTGGGACACGGCCTGGAGATGCTCGGTAACCGCGGCAACCAGCGGACCGGATGGGGGCTCGGTGAAGCGCAACGCCAGCACGTCGCCCCCATAGGCCCGGCGGCGCAGTTCGTCGGGGGTCTCGATCAGAATCAGCTCGCCGTCCGACAGCACACCGACCCGGTCGCAATACGCCGCTTCTCCCACGTATTGGGTGGTGACGAAGAGCGTGCGGCCGTCGTGCTTGAGGTCGACGAAGCGATCCCAGAACTTGCGCCGTAACACCGGATCGATGCCGGCCGTGGGTTCGTCCAGAAAGATGACTTCGGGGTCGTGCACCAGCGTCGCCGCCAAGCTCAGGCGGCGCCGCATTCCACCGGATATCTGTCGAACCCGGCTTTGCTCGTACCCGCTCAGTTCGACGAACTCCAGCAGCTCGGCTCGTTGCTGACGGCTGTGCCGCATGCCGTACAGCGCCGAGTAGAACGACAGGTTTTCGTGGACGGAGAGGTCGTCGTACAGCACAGATAGCTGTGGCATGTACCCGATCCGAGCCCGTTCGGCTGAACCGAATCCCGCCGGGTCACGTCCCAGCACTCGAACCGTGCCCGAGTCGGGACGGGTGGTGCCGGTGAGTAGCCGAACGGTGGTAGTTTTTCCCGATCCCGACGGACCGATGAATCCGAATATGGTGCCTTTCGGCACCTCCAGGTTGATGTCCCGCACGCCGTCACCGGACGCGAATACTCGGGTGGCTTCAATTGCCTCCACCATCGTTGTCGCGTCGAAGTTCTGACTTGCGGGCAGCCCGGTGGCCGGTATCCCGACACTTGGTAGCGCCACGCCTCAACTCCTGTTTCGTGCGCATCTCTCTTACCCGCAACGAGCCTTGCCTGAAACGCGTGATGATTGTCCTCGAGGGCAATCGGGTATTGCACGATGGAGAGCGAGTGTGAGGAGCTCCGTGTCTGTCGAATTCGTTCGCCCCGGACGCAACGCCGGCGCCGTGATGATGGCGATTGGCCTCATCGGTATCGTGGTGTCGATTCTGGCCGGTGTCTTCGGCTGGCGGCTCGTCGACGAACTGGCCCAGAGCGTCGAGACCAGCCTGACGATAAGCGAAGAGGCTCTAGCGGCCGTCGATGACACCATTCACGTCGCCGTCGGGGCGGTTGAGACCGTGAGCGAGGGGGTTGCGACGGTTGAGACCTCGCTGGGGGATGCGTCTGGGACGCTCGGCGAGATCGGGGGTCTCTTCGATGAAGTGCGAACGGTTGCTTCCGACGAGCTGCCGCGCAGCATCAGTTCGGTACGGGGGGCGCTGCCGCCGCTGATCAGAAGTGGGGCGGCGTTGACCGATGCGCTGAACGCTATCAGCGTGTTCGGGATCTCGGTGGGGCCAGTCGAGCCGATCGAGACTCCGCTACGGTCGATCGACGCCGACCTCCTGGAGTTGGAGGACCGGTTGCGCAGCCAAGCGGACGCGCTCGCCGGGGTAGCGACAGACTTTGACGCATTCGCCCAAACTGCCCAAGAGCTCGAGGCCAGCCTGGCGGCCATTGGTGCCGATCTCGAGACCGCCGTGGAGCTGCTGGCCGCATACGACGCCACCGCCGGCCGGGCAGAGGAAACCGTTGCGGCAACGCGACTGCAGGTCGAGCAGGCGGCCTCGGCCGCGCGCACCTTGGTGGTGGTGCTCGTGGCGCTGTTTGGCCTGGCACAGGTGGCACCCATCTACATCGGCTATCTCGCACGGCGCCCGATCGACCGTCGCCCCCGGGTCGAGGACGTGACGGCCGGCTCCCGCCCGTGACCGTGGGTTGCGAGGTTGCCCGAGAGGGTTACGCGGGAGTTTGAGGCTCTCTCCTCGCCGGGTACGTTGGACGTATCGCAATCTGAAGGAGTGACCGTGGCCGCGGTACCGGTCGGCCTGGTATTGCTTTTCGTTTACGGACTCATCGCCCCCTCGCCGGAGACCGTCCGTGGGTTGCCGGTGGCCGAACGTCACGGGTGCCGGTCCGGGATATCGGAAGGCTGGCACGCCGGGTTTGTGTCGGCTCCGATCCGCCCGGAGTCGACCTAGTGAGATCGATTGTCCGCCTCCGCCAAACCCTCGACCGCGTGCGTCACCGGTTGCTGTTCATCCCGTTGAGCTTCGTAGCGATCAGCGTTGGCCTGGCTCAGCTGATGCTGTGGGTAGATCGAGCCATTGGAGATGATCCGATCCCGCGAGCGCTGGAGACGACCGTCGGCAGCGGTCGAGCGATTCTGTCGACTATTGCCGGAGGACTGATCGCATCGATCACGCTGCTCCTCTCGCTGATGCTGGTGGCGGTCCAGCTCGGGAATACCCAGTTCTCGCCTCGCACCCTCCGCGACTGGATCGGTGACCGCACCCAGCAAATGACGATCGGCATCGTGCTGGGGACGACGGTGTTCTGCCTGCTGGCGTTGCGGCTGACCCGTTCCTTTGCCGAAGGCGAAGCTCAAACCCCACACGCCACGGTACTGGTGGCGGTGTTCCTCGGCGTGGTGTCGCTGATAGCCGTCGTCAGATCGGTCGATCATCTCGCCGACAGCCTACGGGTGGGGTCCGTGGCCGGGCGCATCGCTAGAGAAACGATAGATCTCGTACGAGACGAAGATCGACTGATCCGATTGGCGCACCCCGCGATGGCCCCGGTAGCGGGAATCTCACCCTCTGAGCGGGCCGCCATTCCCGATGAGGCAGTCCCGGTCGAAGCCGACACCAGCGGATGGGTCCAGCAAATCGACGAAGCCGGTCTGATGCAGGCGCTGCCTGAGGGTGCCACCGCCCTGCTGGTGGCTACCCTCGGCTCGTATGCGATGCGGGGGACCCCGCTGCTGTGGGTCTGGCCGCCCCCAACTGACGAACAGTCTTTCGGCGAGATACGGAACAACATCGCGATTGGCGACACCCGCACCATGCAGCAGGACATCGGGTTTGGCATCCTGCAGATGGTTGATATCGCCCTCCGGGCGCTCTCTCCGGGAGTCAACGACCCCAATACAGCCAATGATCTCATCGTGCACTTGGGCGAGGTGATGCTCGCATTGTGGGAGACCGCGGCCGGCACGCGCCGAATCACCACCGATGGCCGAACGCTGATAAGGACTGATCTTGATCACGCCGACTACCTGAGCGCGGCTTTCGATCAGATCCGGAGGTATGGCGCAGGCGACATCGACGTGGCCGCCACCATGATCCAAACTCTGCTCACTCTCCGGTCCGAGGTGGCACGGCGCGACCTGCCGGGCCCGGTGGCGCCGATCGACCACGTCATCGAACAGATTGTCGACACCGTCGAGGCGTCGAATGCGATGCAGGATGACAAGGACCGGATTCGCGCGCTGATCAAGTAAGGGCGAGAACTTTGCGGGCTCCTCGAGTGACGGGTGGAGCAGGGTTGGTTCCTGAATCTAGGCTGGCCCGATGTCCGATCAAACACCTGCGGTCGATCAGCCCTGGCTCGAACACCATCGTCGGCCCGCCGGCGTCACAGACGAAACGGTGGAAGCGCTTGGAAAGCTCTCGGAGGCATTGGAGTGGGTTGAACGCGCCCGCGGCCGCCTCTACGACTTCCACCAGTTGACCGGCCGCGCTGACATGCTGTTCGGTGAGGCGGCTGATCTCCTGCGAGAGGCGGGCCATGAGGATGTTGCGTCCGAATTGGCAGATGCATACATCGGCCGCAATGTCCTCGAAGGACGGTGGACGTTTCAGATAGTCGAGGAGTACGACGCGACGTACTGGGCACCCATCTCCCGATTTGAAGCTACCTGCCGGGAGCAACTCATTGCGGGGCGGCGCCACGTCTTCGAATCGGAGACGAAGGAGGCGCGGCGCTCGCACGGCCGCCGCCATCACGAGGGCCGTCCCGAACCCGGTCAGTAGTCGAACCTAGGTGGGGGACCCTGGGCGGTTGGCGACGCGTCTTTCAGGCCGGTGCGGGCGGATCCGCTTTTGGCGTCACAAAGGGCGCCTTGACGGCTTCGCCCAGCGTGTGTGGATCGAATGCTTCGACGTCGACCGGTAGATCAGGCTCGATCACGGCATTCTCACATGTGTCATGACCACAAGCGCAGGCTTTGGCATCGCCTTGATCACGGCACGCAGGGTCGCAGAAGGGCGCTTCCTCTGGTGTCTCGCATGTGCATATTTCGTGGGCGCACTGCATGAGCATCTCCCTTGGTAGTCCCCAGACGAATACCCAGATTTGTTGGTCTCGAAACCGGCCCGATTTCCCCCGGCCAAAGGCCAGCAGCCTGCCTAGGCTTACGGGACTCTCACTTGCGGGGATGGTTCAGACATTGAGCAACGTGGCGGCCGTGATCGATCGTATGCTCGAAGTCCCCGTCATCACGTCGTTCACCAACCTCGGCTACCTCGCCCGGCGACGCCTGCATGATTGGCAGAGCCTCGAATCGTACGATCTGACCGGCCGGGTGATCGCCATAACCGGGCCGACGTCGGGGCTGGGGAAAGCGGCCGCCGCCCAATTCGCGCGACTGGGGGCGGAGGTGGTGCTGGTGGCCCGGGACCCCGCAAAGACCAGGAGCGTGCAGGATGAACTCGTCGAGTCGTCGGGTAACTCTGCCGTTTCACATGTGCTGGCCGATCTCGCCGATTTCGACGCCGTCCGGAAGGCCGCTCATCAAATCAGCGAGGGCCATCCTCGCCTCGACGTTCTGATCCACAACGCCGGGGCTCTCAGCAACGAGCGCCGCACTGCGCCCAACGGGTTGGAGTTGACCACGGCAGTTCAGGTCGTAGCGCCGTTTCTCCTCACCGGACTTCTATGGGAGCGGCTGCAATCGAGCGCTCCATCCCGGGTCCTCACGATGTCCTCTGGCGGCATGTACACGGTCGGTCTGACCGTATCGAAGCTACAGATGGACGAGTCGTCGTATCGCGGCGCCGAGCAGTATGCCCGCGCCAAGCGGGCCCAGGTGACCCTCAACCAAATGTGGGCGGAACGAACTGCCCGTTCGGGTGTGCATTTCCACGCGTTGCACCCGGGTTGGGCCGACACTCCTGGGGTGGAAGCTGCATTACCCCGCTTTCACAACATGCTCGGACCCTTCCTCCGCTCACCCGCTCAGGGGGCCGACACCCTCGTGTGGCTGGCCGCAGACGACGGCCCTCCGCTGGCGACGAATGGGGAATTCTGGCTCGATCGGCAGGTTCGAGAGATTCACAAGCTGACCTCGACCCGGAAAACCGACACTGCTGAGCGCCGTCGCCACTTATGGGACTGGGTGGCCGGAGCAGCTGGCTGGGATCTGCCATGACCGCATGCGCCGGTCCCGATTTCAGGGCCGCCTTGCCCTTGACGAGGCGAGCCGCGCGGCTGATGCTGGGGGCAGTGGACGCAGAGTTCAACAGCCAGGTTCACCTCCGCTCGGCTGCCGCCGTCCGTGCCGCCCAGCCCGCCGAGCATCCATGCCCGTCCGCCGCGCCAACGAGGAGGCAGAACCCACACTTCGCAATCCACCAGTCGATGGCTCAGAACCAAGCTGACGAGTGAGGAGCACGATGATCGCAACTGCAGTCCGTGACACACTGGCAGACCTGGCCCGCCACAGCGGCCCGTTCTCGGTTTCGATTCACCTGCCAACCCACCGGCGATACCCCGAGACCGAGCAAGATCCGATCAGGCTCAAGAATTCCATCGATGCGGCGGCTGCCGCACTCGAAGCCCTTGGCGCGGACCGGTGTTGTCGGGCATCCGTACTCGCAGGCCCCATGGAACGCCTGGATGATCCTTCCTTTTGGCAGCACCGTGATCGCGGTTTGGCTCTGTTCTGCGCACCCGAGGCCGGCACTGTTGAGGTGTCTGTCCCGGCAGAGCTGCCGGAGCGAGTCGTGGTCGGCGACCGCTTCCACATTCGTCCGTTGCTGGCGGTGCACGATGCCATCCGCCTGCCGGCGCTGGTCGTGACCCGACATGGCGCCCGCTTCTACGAGATCGAACACGAGGTGGCCCGGCCGGTGGAGGTCGATCTGCCCGCTTCTGTCGAGGATGCGAACTGGTTCATGGATCGGGAGGCCCAGCTGCAGCGGCGTCCGCAGCGACCGGGGGCCCACGGCGGAGTCCACGGGCACGATCCGTCGCAGCTGGCCGAGGCTGATCTGCGGCGATACCTGGATGCAATCGCTCAGGCGATCCGGGCTCCGTTGCGTACCGCCGATCAACCGCTGCTGGTGTTCGGGACCGACCATCTCATCGCCGACTTGTCTGGTCTCCTCGACCATACGGTGATCCCGGCCCCGAGCCTCGATCCTGCGACCTCGCCCGACAAAATCGTCGAGATCGCCGTCCCGACTATCGAGGCCCTCCGCACCCGGCGTCGGGACGACGCAGCCGAACGTGCCCGCGAGGCCATCGGGCGGCGTCGGGGCATCACCGAGATCGAAGCCGCCTTGCACGCTGCCACGGAGGGTCGCATCGATGAGCTGCTGATCGACGTCGCCACCGAGCCCATGTGGGGCCGGCATGACCCGGATCGCAGATCGGTGGAATTGATGCTCGAACATGCACCGGGGTCAGTCGATTTGCTCGACCGCGTCGTTGCCAATGTGTTGCTGACCTCCGGGCGGATCTCGCTATTGGGTGGTCCGGTGGACAGCCACGCGTTGGTGGCCATCCCCCGCTTCTAACCGCCTCGGAGAGGGCGGCGAGGCTGATTACGCTCGCACGTCATGCAGACCCTCACGCCTCTGCACCGGCGGGTTATCGACATCATCAAGGCTGCCGGCAAGGAGTACGGATACGACCATGCCGCCCGGCTGGCTGCCGGCCTGAGCTACTACACGATCTTCTCGCTGGTTCCACTCCTGTTCTTGCTCGTGGCCATCGCCGGCTTCGTGTTTTCGGACCCGGCCGCGGTCACCGAGCTCATCGACCAGGTCACCCAGGTCGCCGGCCAGGAGGTGGGATCGATCATCGGCGACCTCGTGGCCACCGTGACGGAGCAGCGGGGCGGCGCGTTGTCGATCGGTCTGGTGCTCGCAGCGTACTCGGCGTCGGGCATCTTCCAGCAGGTGCAGGCCGTGCTGGGTGTTGTGTTCCATGTGCCGGAGAAAGAGAAACGGAGCGGAGTCGCCGGGTGGCTGATCCGGCGAGGAATCGCGCTCGTATCGGCGGTGGTACTGGCCGTCCTGGCGTTCATCCCGATCGGTGCGGTTGCCGCGGTCAGCTCGGTTGTGTCGCTTCTGCCTGAGTCCATCTCTTGGGTCGGGCCGGTCCTGCAGCTGGGTGTGCCCCTGATCTCGGTGATCCTCTTGATGGCGCTGGTCGGGTTGACCTTTCAGTCGCTGACCGTGGTTGAGATCCCCTGGAAGGCGGCCATCCGGGGCGGCATCGCAACCGCGCTGGTGGCGCTGGGCGCAGCGTACGTGGTCGGTGTATACCTATCCCGGTTCGGCTCGTCCGGCACGCTGGGCGCCCTCGGCGGCCTCGCCGTCCTGCTGTTCTTCTTCAACCTGATGTGGACGGTATATCTGTTTGGGGCCGAGGTCACCAAGGTCTATGCGGATTACCTGGAATACGGGGACGTTTTCCAGCCGAGCGTGCGGGAGCACCGGAGGCCGACCGAGCCGTTCCGACATATGGCGGAGCCGGCATCACGCGAGCATTCGAACCGCTCAGGATTGGAGACGGGTGTCCTCGCTTTCGGCGTTGGTCTCATTCTGGGGTGGTTCGGGCGCCGTCGCAGTTGAGCCCCATGGCCTCGGGACCCAGCCGTCAGCGGGATCGGAGCGCTTCGATCAGCTGATCTTTGGTCATGTCGGACCGCCCGCCTATGTCCAGCTCTTGCGCTCGCGCATAGAGCTCGTCTTTCGTCCAATCCTCATAGGGCGGTTGCTCGCCTCCACGAGATGAGGCGTCCGGCGAGTTGGCGATTCGCGCGGCGGCTTCCTTGCTCATGCCTTTGTCCCGCAGCGCCTCGTATTGAGCGTCGTTCTTGATGGTGGGTCCGTGGTCCTTTGCCATGACTACCTCCGTTAGGCGCGTCAACGGGCCGGCCGGGACGGGAAGGGAGGGAGAGATCCAGGCCGGCCCGTTGAGGTGATTTCACGTAACGAGGATGAGGATGAGGACGATCAACAGCAGAGTGCCGATGCCGATGTACATGGTGCCTCCATTTGACGACTGTTACCCGGGGGGGTGTACCCGCCGGGGATCGTGCTCAAACATCGTGCAGCCGGCAGAGCGGAGCAGGCCGCGGGCTTTGCATCGTTGTTTGGCGGCATCGTTGTTTGGCGCGGGAGCTCGCCGGGTACATAGCAAGGACCAACCGAAGGCGACACCGCCTGGTGTCATGTTCAAGGAGGTGCTCATGGAATATCGCCGCATTCTTTCCAGCGGGAGCATCACATCCGATCCCGTGAAGAATCCACAAGGCGAGCACATTGCCGATGTCAAGGAAGTCATGATCGATTTGGTGACTGGACGCGTGGCATACGTCGTCGTCTCCTACGGCGGCTTTCTCGGATTCGGCGACAAGCTCTTCGCTGTCCCGTGGGACGCGGTCCGGGTGGATCAAGCCGATCACTCGCTCATCATCGACCTCGACGCGGAGGCGTTGCGGGCTGCGCCCGGCTTCGACAAGGACGCATGGCCGGACTTCTCCGACCCAGAGTGGACTCGCCAGGTTCACGACCATTACGGCGTGGCCCACGACTGGCTCCTGACCTGACACGTCCGCAGCAACCGATGAGAAAGAGAGAGGTGTTCGATGACTTCACCTGGTACTAGCCCCGATTATCGAGAGATTTGGGAGCGCTACGGCGGCGGCGACTTCCCCGCAACTATCGGGGGGCTGCTGGCCGCCATCGGGACACTCGTGATGCTCGGTGGTCTGATCGCCGCCGGGGCTGGGAACATCGCCTACCAGCTCGACACGCTCGATGTCGACGGCAACGTCGTGGAATTCTCCCTCGCCGGCGCCGTTACGGCAGTGATCGTGCTGTTCGCGTCGTTCTTTGTGGGTGGCTGGGTGGCCGCCCGCATGGCACGATTTGACGGGCGAAAGAACGGCGTGATCGTGGCCCTGTGGATGATGGTTCTGGTTGTTCTGTTCGGTGCGCTCAGTGTCTGGGCGGGGGCGGAATACAACGTGTTCGCCCAGATCGAACTGCCGGACTGGGTGTCCCAGTGGAACAACGAGGATGTTGCCCTGGGGGCTGCGCTGGCGGCCGCCGTCGGCGCTCTGTCCATGTTCGCAGGTGGCTACGCGGGGGGCGCAGTGGGCGACGCCTACAACGCTCGCGTGAACGCCGCCATCGCCCACGCTGAACCAACCCCGATTCTGCGCAGCTGACAATCGCAGGCCTGAACGAGATCGCCTCCGGCCGAGCCGGAGGCGATCTTGCGTGCCTATGTCAGACCCGGCACCAAGCCGCGCTGCCGTCCGTCTTGGTCTCGTTGTGCAACCGAGCGACGATCTCGGGTGAGAGGGAGCTGCCTGACGCCGCGAAAACAGCCCGGGCGGATCCGCCCGGGCTGTGATCTGATAGGGATGTCACGCCGTGGTGACTCCGGGTGGCGGTTCGTTGGTCAGCGTCTTCCACGCGGCGGCGGCGCCGCGACGCCCGATCACCCGGGCCAGGCCGGCTGACAGGCCCGCAATGCTGGCCCAAACGAGCGCCGCCGGCCAGCTGACTTGCTCGTCGTCGGGGTTCGGCGGTGCGTCGGTGTCGTACGCCTTGGCCCAGAAAAGGGTGGCGAACCTCCGGGCCGCCCAGCTGGCGGCTGTGCTCGCAGTCGCCACCAGGGCCGTCCACATGAACTTCTGCACGCAATCTCCTTGGTCGAATGCCGAACTCCTACCCATGGCCCGCTCCAGCAAACATTCGCCCCGCCGGTCGGCCGGCAATCACGTTTGCCTGTGAGCCCTGGTGGGTACGACGACGGCCGACAGTAGACGTCGCGCCGGACCGTGGGGTCCAGCATCGGGCTCCGTGGTCCGGCGCGGATCACATAGCTCCGCTCGACGAAGCCCGGGTGCGAGGAGGATCATGTGCTGCAGGAGTTCAGAGAATTCGCCATCAAAGGCAACGTCGTTGACATGGCGGTGGGCATCATCATCGGGGCTGCTTTCACGGCGGTAGTCAATTCCGTCGTGGGTGATGTCTTGACCCCGATCATTGGAACGCTGACCGGCGACCTGGACTTTTCCAATCGGTTTGCCGTCCTTGACGCCGGGGACCCGCCAGGGCCCTACCAGACACTGGCAGCCGCGGAGGATGCCGGCGCAACGGTGCTGGCGTACGGGCGGCTCCTCAACGAGATCATCAGCTTTTTGATCGTGGCCGCCGCCCTGTTCTTTCTCATCCGATGGATCAACCGCCTGCGGCGGACCGACACCCCTCCTGCTCCCACTACCAAATCGTGTCCATACTGCCTGTCCCACATCGACCTCGAAGCCACCCGCTGTCCGCAGTGCACTTCCGATCTCCCACGAGTGGCAACAGAGACCTCGGACATGCAACGGGCCGACCGCAAGCCCGATCCTCACTGACCTCCGGTGAGCTCGACGACCCGCTGGGGAAAGGGAATGTCGATCCCGGCCTCGCCGAGTTTGTCATGCACCGCCTTGGTGACCGCGTCTCGGACCCTCCAGACCGATGCGATCGGCGCATCGTGCCAGAAGCGGAGGGCAAAGTTGATACTCGAGTCGCCGAACTCGAAGGCATACGCTTGCGGCGCCGGTTCGGAATGCACCCCGGGCACGCCGGCCAGCGTCTCTGTCAGGAGCTCGCCCACGGCCTCCAGATCGGCGTCATAGGCGACGCCAACTTCGAGGGTCGTACGGCGAGTGTCGTACTCGGTGTGGTTGACGATCGGGTTCCTCCATACCGAGCCGTTCGGCACATACACCCGCTCGCCGTCGAAGGTGCGCAGGGTGACAGCCCGCAGCCGGATGTCCTCGACAACCCCTTCGAAGCCGGCGGTGGAGATCTCGTCGCCGTCTGAGAATGGACGGCGAATCGACATGAAGACACCGGCGATGAAGTTCTCCAGCACTTCCTGGAATGCAAACGCCAGCGCCAAACCGAACAAGCCGGCAACGCCAAGCAATGGGGCGATCGATACACCGACCTGCTGCAACGCGTACACGAGCCCGAACAAAAACACGACGGCTCCGGCCAATCGCGCAAGGAGCTTTGCCACGAACGGCGTCACGTTCGGGGTGAGCGCTTTGACGATTCCACGCCGGACCAGCACGGCAGCCAGCAAAAAGCCCAGCATCAGTCCGCCGGCCCACAGCCAGTCGGACAGAGTGAGGGCACCCAACTCCTGGAGACTCTCGACGTTTACGTCGGGCGTGGCTTGGGACAGTTCGATATGCATGTTTGTCCTCCCCTTCTTTGCTGCTGGCCTACCCTGGCCGATCGGGTTCGAAACCGCCACACTCCCGAAGAACGCCCACCACGTTTGGAATCCCGGACCTGCGGGCATATCTATCGCAATAGACTTGGTCGTAGAGCGACGTTGAGGCAATGATGGCATCGCACGAATGCACAGCGCCGGTCGGCACCACTTCGATGTGTTCTGGTGAAACTCGACAAACCGACGAGCATGCTGCACTCGAGACGATCTCCCTGCGGGCAGATCGCTGGGCGCCTCGCCGCGCGCGCCGTTTCATCCGAGGGGTCGCTGAGGATTCACCAACCGAACTGGTGGAACGAGCTGAGCTGGCCGTCAGCGAGCTTGTTTCCAACGCAGTGATTCATGGGTCACGGCCCGGCGCCACACTGAAACTCGCTGCCGGAATCCACCAGAACCGACTCCGGGTGGAAGTGTCAGATCAAGGAGCCGGGGCCCGCGACGTGGTCCCCGGGCGAGGCGGGTATGGACTCGAAATCGCCGAGCGTCTATCCGATGTCATGGTCGTTCACAGGGGACCCAAGTGGCGCGTGGCGGCCGAGTTTGTTCCACGCTCCGATCCGAGCTGACGCAGACTGGTCAGTCCTGTCCGACCAATCCCGCCCGCAACGTCGCGAGCGTCGATCTGAGCAGGCGGGATACGTGCATTTGTGAGATGGCGAGATCATCGGCGATTTCGGATTGGGTCTTGCCTTCGTAGAAGCGCTTGTAGAGGATCGACCGTTCACGTTCTGGGAGACCCGCCATGAGCTCGCTGAGGGCGACGCGATCCGTACTGTGCTGGAACAGCGGATCCTCTCCCCCCAATGTGTCCGCCAGCGACAAACCCTCGTCATCCGCGGCGGGAGGAGCGTCGACCGAGCTTGCGCTGAATGCCCCGCCTGCTTCGAGCGCTTCGATCACATCCTCGACATCCAGGTTCACGGCCGCTCCGATCTCACGCAGCGTCGGTGATCTGCCCAGCTTCTGGCTGAGATCCTGGACCGCCTGATTGACTTCCAGCCAGCGTTCCTGCAAAGCGCGCGGGACTCGAACCGCCCACGCCTTGTCCCGCAGGTGACGTTTGAGGACTCCCACGATCGTGCGGGTTGCAAAAGTGGCGAAGGTCACGCCCCGGTCCACGTCGAAACGGTCGATGGCGTTGAGGAGCCCCAGCCTGGCGACCTGGGCAAGATCGTCGAAAGACTGGCCCCGACCCCGGAAACGCAGCGCCAGCCGGGTGGCCAGGTCGTCGTAACGTCGGGCCAGCTCGGCGAGGGCATCCGGCTCGTCGCGCCGGGCGAAGAGGTCGAGTTCGTCACCCACTGTCGACTGCGCTACGTGACGCGTCGAGCGGGATCACCAACCGGCTTGTCTGTTCGTCATGGCTGACACGGTCGAAAAGCGCGGCGATGATCTCATGTCCGTCTGACCCTTCCGGTAGATCGCTCGGTCGCAGCGGGCCAACACTCAGCGTTCGCGCGTCCGGGTCTATGACGACCACGGCCCGCGGTGCCGCGCCAGCCGTGATGAGCGCGGTGAGAGCCTCTGACACAGCCAGCTTGAGGTCGTCGGCCAGCTCGTCGCCCAAACCCAATGTTCCGATCACCGCCCGCACGAACAGGCGCGCCGTGGACAGCGAGGCGGCACCCGCGCCGATCTCGAGCCGGTAAGACTGGGTGGCCCCTTCAGCCACGGGAGCAGCTTTCGCCCATGGTGTCGTCTGCGCCCGGACGCGCGGCTCCCTGCGCATCCATGACGGCGTCGTAGCCGGGGCCGGGGATCGATTGCGACACAACCACTGCGGGTCCGTCCGGTGGGGACGCCGTAGTATACGGTTCGTGTCCATCACGACGACTTATGTGAGTCTGCCGGCCGAGGCCAACAGCGCCCGAATCATACGGGTTGTCGCGGCCGACGCAGCCGCCATCTCGGACCTTGGGTTCGACCGTTACAGCGACCTCGAGCTGGCCGTCAGCGAGGTGAGCGCGCTGCTCTTGACGACGAAGCCGGAGACGCTCGAGTGTCGGCTGGAGCACCAACCTGGAGAAGTAAACATCTGGCTGGAGGCCGGATCGGCGGCGGTGACAGACCTCGACGAGGATGAGCTGTCGCTCATGGTGCTCGACGCAGTGACGGATGACTTCTCAACCTCCCTGACCGGCGCCACGCCGGCCGTCCAGTTTCGGATCGGATCGCGCTCCACGACCGCCTGATTCCAAACCCCGATGTTTTCGACCGCCCCAAGTGGGGTAGGTTCTTCCGAACATGCACAGGCGAGGCAGGCGGGAGCGCGCAGCCAGTGGATTTGTCTGCGCCCAGGCGTTCGCCATTCTTCTGGCAGGCTCACCAGCTGCCCAGTGCCGCACCCCGAAAGGACGGAACCATGGAATCGACCATCACGCCGAGCGGAGTCGCCGCCGACGTGGCCCAGGAACTCACCGGACGTTTGCAGGAGCGCCTCGTCGGTCTCATCGATCTCGGCTTGACGCTCAAGCACATCCACTGGAATGTGGTTGGCCCCGGCTTCATGGCTGCCCACGAGATGCTCGACGAGCACGTAGCTGCGGTGAGGGAAATGGCCGACGAAGTGGCCGAGCGCATCGCCACCTTGGGCGCCATTCCCAATGGGCTACCTGGACACATCGTCCGGACGCGGACGTGGGACGACTATGACCTGGGTCGAGGCGTCGTGCCGGCGCACCTCGCTGCGCTCGACAAGGTCTACGACGGTGTGATCGGCGATCACCGGGCGGCCATCGCGTTCGCCGGCGACCGGGATCCTGTGACTGAGGACTTGTTGACCGGTCAGACCGCCAAACTCGAGCTCTACCAGTGGTTCGTGCGAGCTCACATCCAGAACACGTCGGGCGAGCTGATGAGTGGAGACGCCGAGACCGAACTCGATGCGGCGGCCATCGCCGCGACGGCCGATCCGTTGCAGTAGGGCCGCGCATTCACACAGGCACATGGCTCGAGTCGGTGCCGGCCGTCCGGCCGTGGGTTTTCGGTATCTTCTGTCGCTATTGGTAGCGCCGGCGTTTTGGTGGCTAGCCTTGACACGTGAGCCCGCTCCGCGTCGAGCTTTTCGGAGGCTTTCAGCTCCTCAGCGCCGGCGAGCCGATTCGACCGCCGGCGTCGCGCGCTGCCCGTTCGCTCCTCGCCTATCTGCTGCTGAACCGAGATCGGGCCCATGCGCGTGTCCGTCTGGTCGGCATGTTCTGGCCGGAAGAAACCGAGGCCAGCGGCCGCCGCAAGCTCAGCCAGAATCTGTGGCGGATCCGCCAAGTTCTGGAGCCCGTCGGCTACGGGGATCTGATTAAGAGCGACGCCGACGATCTGAGCATCGCCGAGTCGTGTGAGGTCGAACTCGACGTCGACGATTTCTATCGCGGGATCGCTCACCGGGGGGAGTCTGCATCGGAGTCGTCGATCCGTGATTTGCTCAGTGCCGTCGAGTTGTATCGCGGCGAACTTCTCTACGGCTTCTACGACGACTGGGTCCTAGAGGAACAGCGCCGGGTGGCCGAGGACTACGTTCACGCCCTGTCGCGTCTGGTCTCGGAACTCAAAGCCAACGGATCGACCGAAGAGGCCTTGATCTACGCCCGGAAGCTGACGTGGCAGAACCCCCTCCGGGAGGAGGCCCACCGCGATGTGATGCGGCTGTGCCGGCTGCTGAACCGGCCGGCCGAGGCGCTCCGG
Source organism: Acidimicrobiia bacterium (assembly GCA_041576165.1). GTDB lineage: Bacteria > Actinomycetota > Acidimicrobiia > Spongiisociales > Spongiisociaceae > JBFGLM01. Next base: position 45,531 of record JBFGLM010000026.1, on the reverse strand, counting down.
CAATACGAACAACTCGAAGAGCTGCTGTACGAGGAGTTTGGGGCAGAGCCGGAACCCGAAACCCGGGCGTTGTTTGACGAGATCGCACAGCTGCGCCACAACGGGTCCGAGGCCCGGAGTGAGGGCCCCGTGGAGCCCTATCCGGACATCGCTCCTTTCATCGGTCGCCAAGCCGAACGGGCGCTGGCCATCGACGCCATCGACCAGACCATCGGGGGCCGGGGGTCGGTGGTGCTCGTCGAGGGCGAGCCAGGGTCGGGCAAGTCGAGGTTCCTAGATGAGATCGCCAAAGCGGCAGCCTGGCGCGGGGTTGACGTCTTACGCGGATCCGCCCGATCCGGCTCGACAGTGCCGTTTGGAGTCATCCGTGACACCCTGCTGGCCGGGATGACGGAGCTCCGGGCCGCGCAGCTCGAGGAGCAGGTCGATCCGTTGTGGCTGGCCGAGGTCACTCGGGTGGTTCCCCAACTGGTGGAGTGGCTACCCGATATCCGGCCGGTGGCGCCGCTGCGTTCGCCGGAAGGACGCGACCGCATCATCGAGGCACTGACCATCGTGCTGGCTGCGTTCGGCCGGATCACACCGCACGTCATCATCTTCGACGATCTTCACGCCGCCGACGCCGACAGCATCGAAGTAGTCCGGCGCCTCGCCAACTCGCCATCGATCCGGCGCGCCTCGATGTTCGTTGCCTTCCGCAGCATGGAGGGCCGGGCGCGTGACGATGTCTGGGGGACATTGCGCGAACTCGACCGGGGCGGCGGCACCATCGTGTCGATGCAGCCGTTGGAGTCACGCGAAGTCGAGCAGCTGGTGAGGTGGGCGGCCGCTGACGATCGCGCCACCGTCGCTGCGGCAGATCGCATTCACCGTGACACCGGCGGCAACCCGCTGTTTGTCATCGAGACGACGCGGGCGCTCGTCGAGACGGGCGGCTGGGACAGCGAGCGCGGGCTCCCGGTCACCGCCGATGTGAGAAAGGTCATCGCCGAACGGCTGGATCGTCTGACCGACGTCGAACGAGAACTGTTGAGCGCGCTGGCGGTGCGCGGTGGTGCGGCCACCACGAATCAGCTTTTCCAATGGTGCGAGGTTGGCAAGACCGACCTGCTGCAGTCACTGATCGGCCTGATCAACCGGCGCCTGGTGGTCGAATCCGGCACCGGCTACGAGTTCGTCCATGACCATTGGCGGCGCGTCGCCTACGACCTGACGCTGCCGGAGGACCGCGCCAGGTTTCATCGCGTCATCGCCCAAACCCTCGAGCTCGATGAGTTTGCCGACCCGGCCGTGCTCGCCTACCACCTGCGCCGGGCAGGATTCGATGAACGTGCCTTTGCCCACTGGCTACGAGCGGCCCGGGACGCCGCATCTATCCATGCCTATGCCACCGCCGCCGAGCTGTATGAGGCGGCCCTGGAATGCCTCCGGCCGGGGGATCAGGTGCCGGAGCGGATCGACGCTCTGGCCGAATACGAGGCGGTTCTGGCCACGGTGGGACGGCGCGATGCCCAACGTGCGATCCTGGACGCCTGGCTCGAGGCGGTGGCGGAGGACGAGCCACGGGCCATCGAAGCGCAGATCCGGCTGGCCACCTTCCTGGCTCGCTCGGACGAATACGAGCTCGCGATCACCCTCGCCACCAATGCTGCCGAACGGGCCGGGCGATTGGGTTTTTCGATTCACCGCGCCTTGCTGGTGGCCGGCCGCGCTCGCCACTATTCGGGAGACACTGGGGCGGCGTTGGATCTGCTGGCCAGAGCGGCCGCCCAAGCGCCGGGCGACATACAAGTCGCACTCGCGTATGGAGGCGTGCTGGGCGAGGCCCTGCGATATGAAGAGGCGCGGTCCCAGCTCTCCCGCGCACTCGAGTTCAGCCGGGCGGCCGGAGACCGGCTGGCAGAAGCCGAGGCGCTGGGCCTATTGGCGCTTGTCTCGGTCGAGCTTGGCGACGGCGCCGACGCGATCGGTGCGTTTCAAACCGCGATCAGCGCGTGTGAATCGATCGGGTACACCGCGGGACGCGCTCTCAACCAGTCGAACGCCGGGCTGGCGTTGTACGGGATGGGCCAGATTGCCGATGCACTGGAGTCTTTCACCGAGGCCCGGCGAACCTTCGAGGCCATTGGTCGTGGTCGGGGCGCCGCCCTGGCCGCCAACAACGAAGCGATGATCCGGCACCTGGTCCTCGGTGATGATCAGACTGCCTGGACACTGCTGGAAAGCAGCTTGCGATTCTTCGAAGAAAGCGGTTATCGGGGCGGGCAGGCTCACTGCCGGCAACTCCTGGGCTCCATCGCCCATGCTGCGGGCGACGAGGCGGGCGCCGGGTCGTTCCTCGCTTCCGCCATCGATCTCGCCGAGCGCAGCGGCAATCACCGCCGCCGCGCCTACGCCTTGGCAACCCGGGCCAGCGCTCACCTCGACCTGGGCCGGTTCGAAGCAGCGTTGGATGACGTGCGCAGCGCGCAACTCGACGCGCCCGCCGACCTGGAAGTCAGGCTGGCGGCATACGAGGCTCGGATCGGGGCGGCCACCGGCGATGCCGGGGCGTGGGAGCTGTCCCAGCAAGCCCACCAAGCGGATCGGGCCGGTTTGGGGCTGGCTTGGGAGATCCCGTACCTGCATGGGATCGTCGCCGAAACCTTGGGGCGGACCGAAGAGGCCGAGCACGCCTTTGCTGAAGCTCATATGATGTTGCGCTCCGCACTCGCCGGCCTCGATCGTCAGCAGCAGCGCGACGCCATCACCATGGTGCCGATGCACGCCGATATCGAGGCACGGTGGTCGGTGTCGCAGCCGCTGCAGATGCACGTCACGCTGGCGGACCGGCGGGCACCGCTGGGACGCCCGCTCCGTCCGGACGAGCTGGTGGAGGTCGACTGGGTGCTAGACCGAGACTTCTTGGGTACGAGTCCTGCCGAGCGTCGCCGGGGAATAGTCGAGCTGGCCGGCCAGGCCAGCGCCCAAGGAGCGTTGCCGACTATCGACGATCTCGCAGCGGCTCTCTCCGTGAGCCGGGCCACGATCAAGCGTGACCTGAGCGTGCTGCGCAGCCACGGGACCGCCCCCCGCACCCGTGGTACCCGGAATCTCACCTGAACCACGCACCCCCGGATGCGCTCGACGCGCCCCAGGTCGGGGTCTCTGAGTGTCCCATCTGAGATATCCCGGAGACACGGCTTCGAGATGCTCTCGGTGGAGGTGATGTGATGCGACGCGCAATCGTGACGATCCTGATGGCAATGGCGGCCGTGGCCGCGACGGCAGCCCCGGCCCTGGCCAACATTGGCAACTGGGGTTGATCTACCAACCAGCATGATCCCAACCCGAAACGGGCCGCCGGGCGGCCCGTTTTCTGTGCGGGCTTGTTGGTGTCGCTTTCTAGATTCTGCCAAAGTCAGGTCCCCTCCCTGGGGCCCGTAGCATGCGGGTATATGAGGATGGCACACGTACTGACCGTCTCCGATGGCGTCCACGCCGGCACCAGGGACGACCGTTCAGGAGATCTGCTGGAAAGCCGGCTCGCCGAGTTCGGACTCGATGTTGTGCGCTCGGTGGTTCCCGACGAAACCATTCAGATCCAGCGCCAGATCAGGCAGGCGGCGCAAGCGGGAGCAGGCTTGGTGGTGACCACGGGAGGCACCGGATTCGGCCCACGCGACGTCACACCCGAGGCAACCCTGCCGTTGATCGATCGGTCTGCCCCGGGCCTGAGCGAGCTCATCCGCGCTCGCGGTCTGGAAAAGACGCCGATGGCGGCATTGTCCCGCGGCGTCTCCGGTGTGGTGGGGCGGACTCTGGTTGTCAACCTGCCGGGGAGTCCCAAGGGTGTGGCGGACGGGCTCGACGCGCTCTCACCGGTGCTGGGTCACATACTCGACCTGCTGGCCGGAGACACCGAGCACCGCGAAGCCTGATTTCTGCAGTGAGTGGCGGCGGCGGCCACAGTGCGGACGTCTGACCCGCGGGGACCGCGAGAAATGGGTCTCGTGGCCCACGCGGAACCTGCTGAAATGCTCCGAAAGAGATCTGCAATGGCTGAAGCGGTTTACGACAACGACAGGCAACGGGCCGTGGACGCCGCGAAGGCCGAACAGGGGGCCAGGATGCAATTGACCCGGGTAGGGCAGCCGCTGCCGAGCCAGATTGAGGCGATGGTGGTGCGCGACATGGAGGATCTGGGCATTGATCCGGCGCTGGTGTACGCCTTCCAGCACACCGGCATGCTCGTGACCGACGCGACTATTGATGGCTACTCAGACGCCCAGCTCGCCAGCTGGCAGGAGGCCGTCGATCGCTACCGGAGGTTGGAGGACGAGGTCGCATAGGCGAGCGGCCGTAGCCAACGGGCGGGTCCCACTTCACCCGACGCGCCGGTACTGGATGCCGGCCCGTTTCCGGCCGCCGGGCTCGATCACGCTCAGATGGCGGAGGCAGTACGCCATTTTCTGGCTGAGCCGACGCGGGATCGACGCGGCTTCCGCCAAGTCCCGCGTTGTGAACGGCTCCGGCAGGCTCGCGGGGAGCAGCTGCGCCAGGTCTGAGGCGGTAGTGATCGCAATGTCATCAACGACTTCGCCCAGTGACCGCTCGACGATCCTCCATCCGCCGCGGCTGCGCCGCAGCTCGGGAGCGTGCTCTCGGACCTGAATCTCTTCGATGAGGATCACCCGCAGGCCAAAGCGTGGATGTTCGATGAGGGTGGGGATGCTCACCAGCTCCTCGAAGACGTGGAGGACAGTGCCCTTTCTAGGAGAGCGCCGGTCGGGCCGGGACGAACGGCGGATGTGGGTCTGTACAGCGATTGGGTGCACGAGGGTCAGTCGGTACCGATCGAGGAGCCGGTCGAACTTCGCAGCGAGGTTGCCGAAGTTCTTCGTCTGGATCTCGAGCAACTCGTTGCCCCGACGAATGTCGATGACAAACCCGGCCAGCGGCACTTCGAATTCGTCGCCGGGACGAGCCAGGTAGTCCTTCAGGCCGGCGTGCAGCGGGCTCTCGTTCAGGGTGCCAATTCCGGCCACGGTGCCACGCTAGAGCGAATTGGTTGCATCTGGGTTTCATGCAGTACTGTGCCGGATCGGCTCCGCTCAAAACCGGGACCGGAGCGCGACGGAGGCGATGGCGGAAATGATCCTGTTCGGGCAGGCATCTTCATGAGCCTCGAGCTGATATTCGGGGCGATGACTGCCCTCTCGGTGGTCGTGTGGCTGGTGTGGATCCTGGCACCGGGCAGTGACTGGTCTGTCCGGCTGGCGCGGGAACCGATCGTGTGGTTCGGGTATGGCCTGATCTACGCTGCGCTTCTGCTGGCCGCCGGGCTGGAGGGGCTGCCCACCGGGTCGGGTTTCCACTCAGTGGATGCTGTCATGCGGGTGTTTGACTCGGAGTGGGCAATCCTCGCCGGCTGGGCCCACTACTTGGCCTTCGACCTCTTCGTCGGTGGCTGGATGGTGCGGGACGCTCCCAACGGGAGATACCGCCTCGCTATTCCGTTGCTCCTGACGATGCTGGTGGGTCCGATCGGCCTGGCGCTGTACCTCCTGCGCCGTAGCTGGTTTCAGCGCGACACGGTGGCCCACCTGCGGGGCTGAGGATCATTCGCGTTCGGCGAGCTCGCGGAACTCGTCCGGAACCCCCCTTTCGTCCAGCAAGGACGCCGGCCGAACGGACTTGTTGCCGTACCGCTCCCGTACCGCATCGACCGAACGGTCCAGGTCCCACGCCCGCCGTCCCCGATCACTGCCGGGGCGTTCCACCGAGTCGTCGCCGAGTGGCAACTCGAGCTGCAGCGCAGTTCCGGCCGTCAGGTTCGAAATGGAGATCGCGATCAAGCTGATCTCGGAAGGTCCATCCGCCAGGGCATCTGCCACCAATGCCCGCGCGATGCGCACGATCGCCTCGGTGGCCGCGATCGGGTGGGGGTATGTGCGGCTCCGGGTCACGCTCGACATGTCTCCCCGGCGCACCCGCACGGTGATCGTGCGGCCGGCGTTGTTCTTGGCCCGCAGCCTCCGGCCAATCCGGTCGGCCAGTGAGCGCGTCACCGATTCCACCAGCTCGGGCGTAGGGACTTTGCGTCCGAATGCGCTTTGGGAACCGACCGACTTGGCTCGGGGAAGGTGCCTGACCGGACGGGGATCGAGGTTACGAGACAGCCGGTGTAGATGAGACCCAGCGGCCCGGCCCAGCATCCGGCGCAGGGTGTCGTCGGGAGTCGCGGCCAGACCACCGATCGTGTGAATCCCCATCTCGGCGAGCCGCTCGCCTGTCACGGCGCCTACCCCCCACATCAAGCCGACGGGTAGGGGATGGAGGAACTCCAACTCTTCTCCGGGCGGCACGACCACCAATCCGTCCGGCTTGGCCACCTGGCTCGCGATCTTGGCCAGGAACTTCGTCGAGGCAACGCCAACGCTCACCGGCAGCCCCACCTCCGTGCGGACCCTGGAGCGGATGCGGTCGGCGATAACCGCCGCCGGCCCGAACAGGTGCTCGCTGCCGCCGACGTCGAGGAAAGCCTCATCGATCGAGATCCGCTCGATCGCCGGGGTGAAATCCTCGCAGATCGTGAACACCTCGTCGGCCAGCTCCTGGTATCGGCTGAAACTACCGGTGACGAACTTCAGGTTGGGGCACAGGGCTCGCGCCCGGGAGCCGGCCATTCCTGATCGAACCCCAAAAGCTCGAGCGTCGTACGAGGCCGCCAGAACCACGCCGCCGCCAACCGCAATCGGCTTTCCGCGCAGTTCCGGGTGGAGAAGCTGCTCGGCGGACGCGTAGAAAGCGTCGAGATCGGCATGCAGGATGTTCGGTCCGGCCACCCCACAATCATGCCTTCCGGCCGTGACATTGTGGACCGCTTTCAAGTCGGGTGCGGCCGATTCGGGCGCGGGAGCCGGGCCGGCTGACGCTCAACTGCCCGTACACTCGCCGCCATGTCCCTCGAGGAGACTGCGGTTGGCGCCCTTCGTTCGGTGCTTGCACACAAGCCGGGAGCCCTCGCCCGGACGGGGCAGGAGCGGATGGCCCGGGCCGTCGCTCGCGCCATCGAGGACCGCACGCACCTCCTCGTGGAGGCCGGCACCGGCACCGGCAAGTCTTTGGCCTACCTGGCGCCGGCGCTGTCATCGCGCGCCCGGGTCGTGATCGCCACCGCCACCAAGAATCTGCAGAACCAGCTGGCAGAACAGGACCTGCCGTTCTTGCAGAGCTACCTCGAAATGCCGTTCACCTATGCGGTGCTCAAAGGGCGGCAGTCCTACGCGTGTATGGCGAAGCTGGCCGAGCGGTTCGGGCCTGATCTGGCGGGGGAAGGCCTTCTCTTCTCGGATGACGATGCTGACGCCCTGTTGACGGTGGTGGACTGGGCCCGGGGGCATCCCACCGGAGATCGGGATGATCTGGCGGAAGCGGTTGACGATTTGGTCTGGCGGACGATCTCGGTGTCGGGGATGGAATGCCCGGGGCGTGCTCGCTGCCCGCAAGGCACGGTGTGTTTCGCAGAAGCGGCCCACGACCGGGCCGCCGAAGCCGACGTCATCGTGACCAACCACCACCTCTACGGACTGCACGTTGCCTCGGGCGCGAACATCTTGCCGGAACGCGACTTGGTGATATTCGACGAGGCACACCGGCTCGAAGATGCCCTGTCCAATGCGTTTGGGGTAGAGCTGACCCCGGGCCGGTTCCATGCTCTCGCTAACAACGCGCAGCGCCTGGTCGATCCGAAGAAGCGGAGTAGCGATCCGATTGGCAAGCTTCGCGACGCCGCAGAGGAGTTCCGCCGACAGGCGGCTGGGCTCAACCCGGACCGCCTCCAACCCGGCGACGGCGCGCTCGGAGGCGCATTGCGCAGCGCACGCCGGGCAGCCGATCTGGTGGGAAAGGCACTGATCACGCCGGACGGCGACACCGCTCCAGAGGTGGGACCGCTCAGCCGCGTTCAGATTCAGCTAGGCCACCTCAGCGGTGACATCGACCAGGCATTCCGGCTCCCGGACGGCCACGTGGCCTGGGCGGAGCCGCACCGGCCGGCTATCCGGGTCGCTCCAGTAGAGGTCTCGACCTCCCTGGCGGCTGGGCTCTTGACTCGGGTCCCGACCGTGCTCACAAGTGCCACGCTCACCGTCGGGGGCAGGTTCGACTCAATCGCATCCCGGCTCGGGTACACGGCTGAACCGCTAGACGACGACCCGGTCGTACCCGACGATGCTGAAATCTCCCGGACCTTTCGAGCGTTGGCGGTTGAGGGATCGTTCGACTACGGACGCCAAGGATTGCTCTACATTGCCGCCCACCTGCCTGATCCCCGAGACGAGCTGTACATCGATGATGCCGAGCGTGAGGTCGAGGCACTGGTGGACGCGGCCTGCGGCCGGGCGTTGGTGCTCACCACGAGCTTTGCCGCGATGGGACGCTTCGCCGACCATCTGTCGGGGGCGAAGGCCTATCGGGTGCTCGTGCAGAACGAGCTGCCCAAGAAGGCGCTGCTGGACACGTTTGCGGAGGACGAGACGTCGGTGTTGATTGCCACGATGGGGTTCTGGGAGGGTATCGACGTTCCCGGGCCGGCGCTGTCGCTCGTGATTCTCGACAAGATTCCATTTGCGCGACCGGATGATCCACTACACCAGGCCCGGCGGGAGGCGGCGGAGGCAAAGGGACTTTCCGCATTCGAAATGGTGGATCTGCCCCGGGCAGCCATGCTGCTCTGCCAGGGAGCCGGCCGGCTCATACGGCACGAGCGGGACCGGGGGGTGGTAGCGGTGCTGGACCGTCGTCTGGTGTCGAAGCGTTACGGACTGCACATAATCCGCACGTTGCCCCCATTCCGCCGCACTACGGACCGACGGCGGGTCTTGGATGAGCTCGCCGTAATCGGCGCGGCCGGTCTTGGTCACCACGCAGACGAGGCCTAACGTCGGCCGGTGCCCTGGACGCTCCTGACCAATGACGACGGCATTGACAGCCCCGCGTTACCGATCTTCGCCCGTGCACTCTCCAGACGTCGCGAGGTGCGCGTCGTTGCACCCGATCGGGAACGATCCTGGGTGGGCAAAGCCATCACCCGTTTCGAGCCGCTGACTGTGCGCGACGCTACGAGGGACGGCGTAGCGATCAAGGCCTGTTCCGGGTACCCGGCAGATGCCGTACAACTGGGCATCGACGGGATCTTCGACGGCGGACCGGACCTGGTGGTCTCTGGCATCAACCTTGGCTACAACCACGGTGTCGGCTTCTTGATGTCGTCGGGCACCGTCGGCGCCGCTATCGAGGGGTGGGTATCCGGTCTGCCGGCCGTGGCCTTCTCGACCGGCAGCGCGGCGCCGGACTGGAAATCCTGGCAAGCCTGGGTGGCGTCTGACGCCGCCCGGCCAGAATGGGAGCGTCTGGGCGACATGTGCGCGGACCTGACAGATCAGCTGGTCGGCTCGGGTATCTTCAACGAAGCGGATTTGGTTTCGGTCAACTTGCCGTTCGAGTCCGAATCCGATACTGCTCGCGAGATCACAACTCTCGCCCGGGTTGGCTACGACCGCCTCTTTCGCGGCGTCGGCAACGGGACGTTCGTGCACGATTTCGGCGGCGGAATACGAGAGTTCGGAGGCCTCGACGGGACGGACGTTGCGGCCGCCCGGGACGGGGTCATTTCAATCACGCCCATTCGGCTGCCGGAATCGGTTGAACCGAGCGGTGCAACCCGGCGGGCACTGGAGTAGCCGGGCGCGCGTCAGGACTCAGATGATTCCGGAATTGCGACACCAAAGCGAGCGAGCTCGTCCAGCACGGTGCCGGGAAACGGTCCCGCCAGCTCCACATCGACCCCCGCTCCCAGCACCCGCACTCGCTCAGGCCTTCCCGGCTGGCCAGCCAGCTGTACCTGCTCGATCGCCGCCCACGGGCACGCGACCAGCTCTCGAGTTTCTGGCCGGTAGGTGTCACCGTCCAGCACCGCCAGGCCGTCATGGTCGATGGTGAGCAGGACCGGCCGGTCCTGGCCGATCGATACCGGAGGGCTCACCCAGCGGCCGTCCCTGCGGGCAGCCACGCCGTTCGCCATCCTCTTCCGCGTCGATGGCAGAACCAGAAACGCCACTACCCCCGCCGCGATCACGGCCCCCGCCGCCGTGAATCCATACCGCCACGACACGAGACCCAGCCCGGCCAATCCCACCGCCAGCCGCAATCCATGCCGCAGCCAGGACAAGGCGTCGTCACCGGCCGCCGTGCGCTGCACGATGATGTGGTTGCCCGGACTGAGAGGTTCGCCCACGGCCCCAGTATCGCTCGGCGGAGTAGTGTGCGGCCCAAGGCAGGAGGACCGTGCAGGCGCTGGGGATGCTTTCCACGAGGCCGACTCGGAACGGGTGGCAGCTGCCGCGGTTTAGCTCCGGTCGTTCGGGATCCTCGACGCGGCGTTGCTGACTTTCACCGTCTACGCCAAGGTCTCCCGGCTGGGGGCCTGAGAAGAGCCGGGCTAAAGCAGGCGGCGCCGCCTCTTCTTGCGCTTCCGGGTGCGTTCCCGTACGGAAGGTGCAGGCAACGTGGTACCGCCGGCCGCCAGATCGTCCGGCGTCGGCTTGTCGATGGACGGGTCGATGCCCAACTCGCGCTGGATGCTGCGGATGGCAAGCTCTTGGTCCGGACGGACTAGCGACACGACGATACCGCTTCCACCGGCCCGAGCAGTCCGTCCCGACCGATGCACATAGACTTTGTGGTCCTGGGGCGGGTCGTAGTGGACCACGCCGGCCACGCTGTCCAGGTGGATGCCGCGTGCAGCCACGTCGGTGGCAACCAGCGCATCGACCTTGCCCGACGCAAACCGGTCCATGGCCCGGTTGCGATGCGACTGCGGTCGACCGCCATGGATCGCCTCGACCTTGACGCCCAGGTTCCGGAGTTGTTTGGCCAGCCGGTCGGCGCTTGCGCGTGTTTCACAGAAGACGATCGCGGGACTTGCCGTGTTGATCACATCGATTGTGCGCGAAGTCCGCTCGGTATGACCCACCTTCCAGAAGAAATGGCGGGCCTCCGTCGCCACTTCGTCGTCGACTCCATTCACCTCGTGCCGAGCCGGATTGACCTGGTAATGATGCGAAAGGACGGCCACGTCTCCGTCGAGGGTGGCCGAAAACAACAACGTTTGGCGATCCGTCGGTGTCTGGTTGACGAGCCATTTGACGATCGGGAGAAAACCCATGTCGGCCATGCGGTCGGCCTCGTCGATCACGACCACGTTGATCGCGCTGAGGTCGACGTCTCCCTCGTCGATGAGATCGCCGAGGCGGCCCGGGGTCGCAACGACGATGTCGACGCCCTTGGCCAGTGCCTTACGCTGCGGGCCATATGAGGTGCCACCGTAGATGGGGGCTACCGAGCGGTCTACGCGTTCCGCCAGGTGTGCCAGAACCACGTAGATCTGCTCGGCGAGTTCGCGAGTCGGAGCCAGCACCATGGCGCGTGGCCGGCCGGCGTCCGCCTTTGGCAGGGTGCTGAGCATCGGGAGTCCGAACGCCAGGGTCTTGCCCGATCCAGTCGGGGCCCTCCCGCATATGTCTCTTCCGTCGAGGGCATCCGGTATCGAGGCGCGTTGGATGGGAAACGGCTCGGTGATGCCTTGCTGGGCGAGCGTGTCGACGAGCGAGCTCGGCAGGCCGAGATCGGCAAAGGTCGTGGTGGTCAATCTGGTCTCCTGTAACCCCGCCCCTGCGGGGGATGGCATGGTTGCGTCTTCGTGCGTCCGTGCACCTGGACCTGGCGAAAAAACGAAGTGTGATTGGCGCAGGGGGCCGGGTTGTGTGTCGGCCGCGGCTCGGACAAACTTCAGCGTAGCGCGCTGGCAGTCTTTTCCGGACATGCGCCGTTCAGGCGACCTGTCCGGATCGTTTTCGTGCGGCCCGGCTGAGCTCGCTGTCAGCCCTTGTTGGGCGGTGGAACGATCACGACCGGCACGTGGGCGTGATGCGCCACCTTCTGGCTCACCGAGCCGAGGAGGAGGCCGCTGAAGCCGCCCAACCCGCGACTGCCGATCACCACCAGACCGATGTCCAGTTCTGGATCTTCCAGTCGCTCCAGCAGCGCATGGGCGGCATTGGGGTCGTTGACCACCTCGGTGGTGATCGAAACCTCGGCCCTGTCTTCGCCGAGTTGCTCGATCGCCCGGTCAACCAGGAGCTTGGCCTCTCCGGCCAGGTCAGTCGGGCTCACGATTGTGCGCACCGCTGCATACTCCGGGTAGTAGACCCACTCGGTGCGGTACGCGTGCACGACGTGGACACGAGCATTGCGCAGCTTGGCTTCCTCAACCGCCCATTCGAGCGCTCGTTGTCCCCCGTCGGACCCGTCGATTCCGACGATAATCGTGGTCATCCGGCTCTCCTTTCCTACTCTCATCGTGGATGGTGTCCGGCATCTCCGGCTAGGGCCGAAAGGAGCACCCGCCAGGGCCGACCGGGTCATCCCTTTCAATTCTCGTCGACGGCCGTGACGCCGGCCACAGTCAGTTGATAGCGGCCGCCACCGCTTCGTTGATCGGGCCTCGGTGCGGGGCCCCGTGCCCGGGCAGCAACAGTTCGGCGTCGAGCGATCTGAGGCGCTGGAGGGACGCCGTAGCCTGGGCGGGATCAGCATTGAACGCGGGCGGCATGAGCTGGGGCCCGCCGGGGCCGCCCGTCACCCGCATCGTCACCAGCGCATCCCCGGTGAACACCGCCTTGTGCGCCGGGAAATGGAAGGCAGCGTGGCCCGGAGTGTGACCCGGCGTGTGGACGAGGCGCGGCGCTGCGGGGAGATCGAGCGTCTCCCCGTCGTCTACCTCAACGACGTTGCGGACCGGCGTCAGCTTGCCGGCCCCGGCCCGCAGCATCGTGACGAAGAACATCCACACAAACGGATTCCACCACGGCACATCGGTGGGACCAGCCGCCGGGTTCGCCCGCTCACCCCGCGCAGCCTGCGCCTCGATCGGGTGGGTGTGAACCAACAAGCCGTGTCCGGAGGCCTCGGCCGCAAAGCCAATGTGATCAACGTGGGCATGCGTGAGAAGGATCCCCTTCACATCGCCCGGTTCGAGGTCTATCCGGCCCAGACCGTCGACCAGCGCCGCCCACTCCCTCGAACAGCCGGCATCGACCACAGTTGCAGCTCCCTGGTCCACGACCACGTAGAAGTTGTGGAAACGGCTGCCCAGCCGGTGAATTCCCTCTGCGACCTGTTCCATCCGCTCGAAACTACACAACCGGCGCAAACGGGAGCTCGTGGCTGAACGGTGCGCCGGGGGCGTCAGGTGGTGGCCGGGCGCTCATCTCCCAGCAGATATCTCGGTCCCGAACCGGCTCCGGCCGCGCGGTCACCCGGGTTGTAGAGCGCACAGCTCTTGAGCGAGAGGCAGCCACACCCGATGCAGTTCGATAAATCGGCCCGCAGCGCTTCCAGCTCGCGAATCTGCTGGTCGAGGCGGGTGCGCCAGGCCCTCGACATCCGTTCCCAGTCTGATTTGCTGGGAACCCGTCCGTCTGGCAACGACTCGAGGGCCAATCCCACTTCTTCCAGCGAGAGCCCGACTGACTGCGCCGCCCGAATAACCGATACCAACCGAATGACGGATCGTGGATAACGACGCTGATTCCCCGAAGTGCGCTCCGAGGCGATGAGCCCCCGGGATTCGTAGAACCGCAGGGCAGACGTTGCTACACCTGTCCGCTCAGCGACCTGGCCGATGGTCAAGCCTTCGCCACCCACCCGACATCTCCTTTCCGGCCTCGAAGCCCGACGCGGGATACCCCGACTGCTAGAAGAACGGAACCGCTTGACTTCAAGTTCACTTGAAGTCGTACCGTAGCCGCATGCCAACTGCTACGACGTTCACATACGAAGATCTCCGTGGCCTGCTCGGCCGCATGACCGGCGATGAGAAACATTCGACCGCCGCCACCTCCACCCTCGACGTGCTGTGGACCCTCTACGACCGGGTGCTCCACGTCGACCCGGCCCGGCCGGATGACCCGACCAGGGACCGCTTCCTCCTGTCCAAGGGCCACGGCCCGATGGCGTATTACGCCGTGCTGGCCGCCCGGGGGTTCTTTCCAGTGGAGTGGCTCGACGACTGGGCGACGTTCGATTCGCCCCTGGGGATGCACCCGGACCGGAACTTGATCCCCGGTGTCGAGGTGGCGAGCGGGTCGCTGGGCCATGGTCTTCCGATCGCCCTCGGCGTAGCGGTGGGATTGAGAGCCAGGAACAATCCGGCTCGCGTCTTCTGCCTCATCGGTGATGCCGAGCTGCACGAGGGAAGCAATCACGAGGCGATCGCGATCGCCGCCCGCTTGGCGGCCTCCAACCTCACGGCGCTTGTGATTGACAACGGCTCCGGCCCCCACGGCTGGCCCGGCGGTATCCGAACCCGATTCGAGGTCGAGGGATGGAGTGCCGTCGAGGTGAACGGCCGCGATCACAACGACATCGAGGCGGGGCTACACGCTGCGACGGGTCGGCGCCCACATGTTGTCGTGGCGCTGGTTGAGAGGAGACGGTGAACGATGGACACGATGAGAGAGCGCTTTACCACCGTCACCGCTGATTTGCTCGACCAACTTGACGAGCTGGCCTTGGTGCTGGCCGTCATCGGCAAAGGTGCGTTCGATGACGCCGGTCTCACGGCCCGCCATCCGGATCGAGTGATCGACGTGGGTATCCGCGAGCAAGCGATGGTCGGGGTGGCGGCCGGCCTGGCGCTGGAAGGATTCCGTCCCATCGTCCACAGCTATGCGCCTTTTCTGGTCGAGCGGCCGTTCGAGCAGCTGAAACTCGATTTCTCCCACCAGGACGTCGGCGGAATCTTCGTTTCGGTCGGAGCCAGCCATGACTATGCGGCTGGGGGACGCACGCACATGGCGCCCGGCGACGTTGCTGCAGTGTCGACCCTGCCGGACTGGGACATCCATGTTCCAGGGCACCCCGACGAGGTCGAAGCGCAATTGCGAACCGCCGCGGCCGGCCATCAGCGTGTCTATATCCGGCTGTCCGCACAAACCAACAAGGATCCGCACCTCACCCGCGGGCGTGTCCAACTCCTCCGCCGGGGCACGTCCGCGGCACCGCTGGTCGTCGCGATCGGACCGATGCTCGATCCGGTACACGAAGCCACCCGGGACCTGGACGTGCACGTGGCGTACACCGCAACCGTCCGACCGCTCGACCGTTCCGGACTCAGGGCGGCTGCAGGCTCAACTGGCGACGTCGTGCTCGTGGAGCCATATCTCGAAGGGACCTCGCTGGCCGCGATAGCCAGCGCCGCCGGCGACCAGCCCCGGCGCTATCTGGCGATAGGCGTAGGGCGGAGCGAGCTGCGTCATTACGGCACGGCCAGCGAACACGACCGGGCGTGGGGCTTGGACCCGGCGTCGCTGCGACAGAAGATCGAGGCGTTCGGGCGTGGTTCGGTGGCGAACGTGCCCACATGACCGTCGATCTGGCTGAGTGCGAACGGAGCCGGTCCTCGCCGGCATCGGATCTCGTTTACGCTGCAGGAATGGACCACATACGCGTTGAACACGAGACCGATGTCACGGTGATCACGATGGACCATGCCGAGCGGCGCAACGCGCTGTCGGAGGCTCATCTCCGTGAACTCGACGCGGCGCTCGCCGAAGCACAGGCATCCAAGGCCCGGGGGGTGATCCTGGCCGCGGAAGGACCGGTGTATTCCTCCGGTCACGACTTCAGCGATATGGTCGATCGGGATCTCGAAGGCATGCGTGCCCTGCTCGAGCTATGCGCGGTCGTCATGCAACGGATTCCCCAGATGCCCCAACCCGTCATCGCACAGGTGCAGGGTTTGGCGGTGGCCGCCGGCTGCCAGCTCGTGGCTGCGGCCGACATGGCGACAGCGGCCGAGACGGCCACCTTCGCCGTGCCGGGCGGCAAAGGCGGCTGGTTCTGCACTACCCCCGGCGTGGCGCTGTCACGCGCCGTCGGCCGCAAGCGAGCGCTGGAAATGCTCCTCACCGGTGATCCGATCGACGCCCGAACCGCCGCCGACTGGGGTCTGGTCAATCGAGTGGTGCCCGACGAGCAGCTGGTCGGCGCGACCCGCGATCTGATGCGTCGTGCCACCCGGGGCTCGCCACTCGCCAAAGGGATCGGTAAGCGCGCCTTTTACCGTCACATCGACCTCGAGCTGGGGGCGGCCTACGACTACGCCACCGAAGTGATGGCTGCTACATCGCAACTGCCGCCCGCCAAGGAGAACATGACCGCGTTCATCGAGAAGCGGCGCCCCGTTTTCGATTGAGGTCAACATGACGTTGGGCCGTCCGGATGGACGGCCCAACTGTGAAGGTTTCGATCCCGGCCCGCTCTGTGACGTGCCCTCGCAGGCGGTGTTGCCGGGTCGCGGCTGTCTTGTGGCAGCCCCTTCACGGAGGAAGGTCGTACCGGGAGGCCCCAATGACGGCCCCGGCGAGTACTCCCGCAACTGTCACGAAAACCGCGACCCTTGCGAGGCTGGTGCCATCCGCCTGTGCTGTGGAGAGAAGGGCCAGGCCGATGCCGGGGAGGGAGCCGATCGCGCTCGACAGTAACAAACCCGGCATTCGGTGGAGCCTCTGGTTCACCATGCCTCCTTCAGGTTGGACTATCCCTTTTCCAGGGGGTGCCGACCAGTGCCGAAGGTCCCCACCGCTGATTCCGGGCCCGATCGCCCCCAATGTCGGCTGCGACGTCCCCGGGCAGGAGCGGCCCAGCGGGGGCGGGAGCGATCAGCCGTGTAGCGCGGCTGTGAGAGCCCGGTTGCGATCGGCGGTCCAGCGCTGTGACAAGTCACTCATAGGGACAAAGAGGTCGGATCCATGGAATGCGCCGGAGTACACGTGGAGCTCGGTCGGCACGCCCGCCTGGAGCAGCTTTTGCGCGTATGTGATGTCCTCATCGAGGAACAGATCGAGGTCGCCGACCGCGATGTAGGTAGGCGGCAGACCCTCCAGATTCTCGGCCCGGGCCGGCGCAGCATAAGGAGATACTTGCTCCCCGCCCGCCTCTCCGGCCAGATACGCATTCCAGCCGGCGAGATTAGCCTCCCTGTTCCATACCTTCGGGTGCGTGATCGCGTGGCTGGAGGGGGTCACGTTCCGATCGTCGATCATCGGATAAATCAACAACTGGAACCCAACATCTACCTCCCCCCGATCCCGGGCCAGCAGCGCCAGACCCGCCGCCAACCCTCCTCCGGCGCTGGCGCCGCCGACGATGATCCGGGAGCGGTCGACACCCGGGCATTCGGTAGCAAACCACTTGAGGGCCGCGTAGCAGTCCTCGAGCGGCGCCGGGAACGGGTGCTCGGGCGCCAGTCGGTATTCCGCTGATCCAACGACGCAATTGAGCTGCTGTGCATACATGGCACAGGTGATGTCGTCCATTGTGACGTCTCCCACCACCATCCCGCCGCCGTGGATCCACAGAAAGCCGGGTAGGTCAGCCCCGGCACCGTCCGGGCGGTAGACCCGCACCATGACGTCGGGCGCCCCCGCCGGGCCGGCGGCATGGTGATCCTGCGACGAAACACCTTCGACCGGGGGAACCTCGGCCGTCATGGCGGCGATCAAACCGCTCACTGCCTCTCGCGCCTGGGGAATATCGCTCAGGTCGAGGAGATCGGGCGGGATCGCGTCCAATACCGCCGCATGGTCCTCATCCATGCGCTCGAGAATGTCCATTGTGGCCCTCCCTTCAACTCCCTGCCGAGGCTACGCCTGAGACTGTCGTCCGGTGGCCCAGTTCGCGCATCCGGAGACTGCTGCCCCGCCTTTCGGGGCAAGGCACCACCCCACAGGCCCGGGTCGTGGCGAGATATCAAGTAATAGTCATATTGACTAATAGTCACATCGACCTTATTCTGCCACCATGACGACTACACTCCAGAACAGCGTGGGCGTGGCGGTTGGCAAGTTCAACCCACCGCACCTGGGCCATGTTCATCTCGTACGCACGGCCGCCGCCCAGGTGAACCACCTGTTCGTTCTTCTGGCCGCCGATCCCGACCAGACCATCCCGGGGGATGTACGCGCCGGATGGTTACTCGACGCAGCGCCGGAGAACGTGACAATCCTCGTCACCCCCGACGACCTTCCGGCCGCTAACGCGCCTTGGGCCGCCCGGGCGCTCGAGGTGTTGCCCACGACTCCGGACATGGCCTTCACCTCGGAAACGTGGGGTCCGGGCTGGGCGGCCGCGATGGGTGCGGGCCACGTCGCGATCGATGTTCCGCGAGCCGTAGTGCCGATCTCCGCCAGCCGGATCCGAGCCGATGTACGCGGCCATTTCCACTGGTTGGTGCCGGCGGCGCGCGCCGCCCTCGCTCGCAGAATCGTCGTCGTCGGGGCTGAATCGACGGGCAAGACCAGCCTGGCGCGGGAACTCGCCCGGAGCTGCGGCACGGCCTGGGTGCCCGAGTATGGCCGGTGGTACTGGGAGGGGCGGCGGCACCTCGCCGATCAGGCATGGGACTCCGACGAGTTTCTCCGGGTCGCCGCCACCCACCACCAGGTCGAGAAGGATCTGGCTCGCAGGGCTGTGGGCGGTCTGGTCATCGCCGATACCGATGCGCTGGTCACCGCCGTCTGGCATCGGCGCTACATGGGGTTCGACCTTCCGGTGTTACAAGAATTGGCTCTCCGGCAGCGGCCGGATCTCTACCTGATCTGCGAACCCGATTTCGCCTGGGTACAGGACGGCACACGCGAATCATCCGATCACCGCCGGGCGATGCACCGGCTGACGGTCGAGCTGGTTGCAGCCAGCGGCGTTCCCTTCGGTCTGGTTAGTGGTACCCGGGCGGAGCGACAAGCGCGGGCAAGTCGCCTCATCGAGGAGGTGGCCGTATTCGACCCGCTCACGTGACGCGAGCGGCAGGTTCACCGGCGGGGCGAGGAGGCTCATGACCACAACAACCCTCAATGGGGGCAGCGCCGCTCCGTGGTTCGGACGGGCGTGGGAACACCGCCACGCTGCGGTAGCAGGAGCCGGATCACTGCTCGCGTGCTTGGGGTACTGGGCGGCGGCCCGCCACTACGCCCCCGCAGTTGCGCCTGGATTTGTGGAATTCGCAGGGACGGCGACCTCGCTCTGGTCGGTGTGGATCACCCAGCGGCGGAACGTCCTGGCGCTCCCGGTGGGCATCGTATCGGTTGCGCTGATGGGTTGGTTCTTCCTCGAGATCGGCCTGATCGGTCAGGTACTCCTGCACTGGTTCTACTACCTGGGTGTACAGATCTGGGCCTGGCACGAATGGACGCGCGGTGGGATCGGCCGAACTGAACTCACCGTGACCGGCCTCGACTGGCAGTCTCGGCTGGTGGGGTTGAGCGCCATGGTGGGTTTCACCATTCTGCTGGGATGGGCCCTGGATGCCGGCTGGGAGGGGGCCCTCTATACGTACTGGGATGCCTCGATCGTGGCTGCGTCCGTGGTTGCCATGATCCTGCTATCCCGCAAGAAGGTTGAGTCGTGGTGGCTGTGGATTGGGCCGGTGAACGTTTCGGCGATCGCGCTGTATACCGCTACCGGTGCGTATATGTTCGCCACATTGTATGTCCTGTTCTTGATCATGGCGTTCGTGGGCCTGGCCCGCTGGCGGCGGGCGGCCCTGGCCGGATCGGCGTGACCGGATGACTGAATACGATCCCGCCGGTTTCCCGCCGTTCGCGGTCACGGTCGACATCGTTCTGCTGGCGGCCGGTGAGACCCTCAGCGTCATGTTGATACGCCGGGGGGTTGAGCCTTTCGCCGGCAGCCCGGCGCTACCCGGGGGGTTCGTTCGGCCTGACGAGTCGATCGAGGCGGCCGCCTACCGGGAACTCGCAGAAGAGACCGGCCTGGACGAGAAGGAACTCCCCGATGTGCACCTCGAGCAGCTCGCAACATTTGGCGACGTAAACCGCGATCCGCGCATGCGGGTGGTTTCCGTGGCGTACCTCGGACTGACCAAATCGATGCCGGTCCCCGTTGCCGGCACCGATGCGGCCGGCGCGGAGTGGCTGCCGGTAGCGGCGGCCCGCGCCGGCGGGTTGGCCTTTGATCACGGGGAGATACTTGCCGTCGGTGTCGAGCGGGCTCGGGCCAAGTTGGAATACACGACGTTGGCCACCACGCTCGCGGGGCCCGAGTTCACTCTGGGCGAGCTGCATCGTATATACGAAGTGGTTTGGGGAGTGGAACTCGATCTCGCCAACTTCAGGCGCAAGGTGCTTGCCACGGAGGGCTTTGTCGTTCCGACCGGGGCGAAGCGAGTGTCGTCGTCCGGCGGGGCACCGGCGACCGTCTACCGCGCCGGCCCGGGCGCCACGCTCGTGCCGCCGATTACCCGCCCGGCGTAGGGCTCGGCCACGGTGTCATTCCCCGAGCGGGTCGGCCACGAGGGCACCGTCGACCACCCGGCCGATCATCGGTATCTCCGTCTCCGACCAGGTGACTCCCTGGTCGGCCGCAAGGTCGAACTCGAGGCCGGCTAGTTCCGCGGGAATGGACGGTCCGCTACCGCTCGAACCTCCCCGGAATTGCTCATTCTGCCCAGGCCCGCCGTCGATACAGCACTCATGGGCACCAGGCAATGCGCCGCGTTGGTGGCGTTGATCATCCTCGCCACGGCCTGCGGGACGACCACCTCGTCTGACCGGATGCCCGCGGAACCGGTGACAACGATCGTGGCCGAGCAGTCCGCTCCGGGTTCGCTGCCCGATCCGGCTCCGGCTGTGTCCGGCGATACGGTCGAGGCAGACTTCCAAGCCGGATCTCGGGAAATGCCCGTAACCATGGGTTCGCTGGCCCCGGTGGGCGACTGGCTGGTTCGAGTGACCGGCGTCGAACCGGATGGTGCGGCTGGAGTATTGGCCGCGTCAGAATTCAACGAACCGCCCGGCGACGGCAAGCAGTACTTTGTGGTCGACCTGGAAGCCTTCTACGCCGGGGACGACTCCGGCACCTTTTGGGTCGACACGTCGTGGTCGGCGGTGGGGCCGTCGGCTCTGGCATACGACCCCTACGGCGCCTCGTGTGGCATGCTCGCCAGGGATCTCAGCTACGTGGGAGAGGTGTGGCCGGGAGGTGCGATATCGGGGCAGATCTGTTTCGCAGTAGCCGAGATCGATGCCACCGGGCTGCAACTGATTCTCGATGAAGGGTTCGGTGGTGAGGGCCGGACATTCTTCGCGTTGCAGGAAGGGGACGGGGTTGATCTTGGCCTGACCGCACCGCAGCGAGCCGAGATCGACGAGTCGGGTCTACCTGGGTCGCGAGGAAACCCGATCATGCTTGGTAGTACTGCCGACTTGGGCGATTGGTTTGTCCGCGTTGACGGCGTGATCCCGGATGCGACCCAAGCCGTCGCGGGTTCCGACTACTTCAACGAATACCCCCAGCCGGGCTCGCAGTACTTCATGGCCGAGGTCACGATCTGGTACTTCGGCGCCGATCCGGGTGCGAGCGCCGGCTCTGTGCAGCTCCGGCTGCTGGGGCCGGATAACGTCGCGATCGACAGCTGGGATGCGCCGTGCGGCTTCGTACCGTCCGACATCTCCTCGGCCGGCGCTCTTTATCCGGGCGGGAGCGTCGGCGGGACCGTGTGTTTTGAGGTGCCCACTGATCAGGTCGATGATGTCGTCCTGGTGGCGGACGCGTTCGGGTTCTCGCAGGAGCGAGCGTTCCTGGCGACGGCGACGGGTGCCGGTTCTGACCCAGGGATCGTGCTTCCGGCTCCGCCGGCCGTGGGACCGGGCGCGGCGGGTTCCTGGAACAATCCCTTCGACGTGGGCAGCTCGGTCGCGGTGGGCGACTGGCTGGTCCGGGTGGTCGGCGTCGAGCGCGACGCCACGCGTACCGTGCTGGCCGCGAGCGAATTCAACACTCCGCCTGCGGAGGGTTTCCAGTACACGTTGGTGACACTCGAAGCCACCTACGAGGGCTCCTCGTCGGGCACGTTCTGGAGCGACCTGTCGTGGGGTCTGCTTGGATCCGGCCGGGTTGCGTATAGCGAGTTCAGCAGCTCGTGCGGAACGATTCCGAACAGCATCAGCTCTGCACCGGAGGTCTTTCCGGCGGGAGTGATCACCGGGAACATCTGCCTGGCCATACCTCGAAACGAAGCGGCGTCGCTGGCTCTGACGCTCGAGGACTTCATCGAGTTCGACGAAAAGGTGTTCTTGTTGCTCGAGTGAGCGGGTCCGGCCGCGCATAAACCACTTGGCCGGGCTGTGCGAGTCACGAATGGGAGGCTGAAGCGGCACCGGGGGTGGGCCGCCCTTTACCCTGGCTAGCGGCCCGGTCGCTCCACCTCCTTTGGTTCACGGCTCACTCGTCTCGAGGCTGAGCGGGTGAGCCGTGCCAAAACCCATCCATGCGGGCCAGCACCTGCAGCATTGTCTCGTCGGTGCCGCCTCCGATGGACCCGAGTCGGCTATCCCGGAAGTAGCGGGCCGTCCATGTCTCTTCCATGTAGCCGATGCCCCCGTGGAACTGCAGGCACCAATCCGCCACCTCGCGAGCGAGCCTGCTGGACTTGAGCTTGCCGATGGTCGCCATACGAGTGGGATTCTCTCCCCGTTGATACGCCTCGGCCGTTGCGAGGTTGTAGTGGCGCACCAGGTCGATCTCGGCCGCCAATTCGGCCAGCCGATACTGGAGATACTGGTTGGCCATGAGCGGCTGTCCGAAGACGATTCGCTGCGTGAGATATTCGCGGGTGCGCTCCAGCGCCCGGTCCATACCACCCAGCGCCGCATAGTTGGCCCACATCCGCTCGAGGACGAATTGCTCCATCTGCTGCTGGAATCCCCTGCCCTCGCGACCGATAGTGTTCTCGACCGGGACGCGGCAGTCGGAGAACGTGAGCAAGCCGGTATCTGACGCCCGCATACCGAGCTTGTCGAGTTTGCGGGAGACCTCGAAACCTGCGGCCGAGGTGGGAACGAGGATCTGGCTCATCCCGGCGTAGCCGGGTGCGCCCGAGGTGCGGGCCAGTACGCACAGCCAGTCCGCCTGGAGCGAGTTCGTGATGTACATCTTGGCGCCGTTGATCACCCATTCGTCGCCGTCCCGCACCGCCTTCGTCCTGATTGCGGCGACGTCAGATCCGGCATCGGGTTCGGTCACCGCGATCGAGGCAACCGCGTCTCCTCGCAGGGCCGGGGCCAGGAATTGAAGTTTCTGCTCATGGGTGCCGTACTGGGCGAGGGAGGGAGTTGCCATGTCAACCTGGACGCCGAGCGCCATCCCGATGGATCCGTGATCGGCCCGGCCGAACTCCTCAGCCAGGATGAGCGTGAAGAGATGATCGGCTTCCTGCCCGCCGTAGGCGGCCTCGTACTCGAGGCCGAGCAGGCCGATGTCCGCCATCTGTTTGAAGATGCGATGGAGTGGCATCATGCCTTCGGTTTCCCATGCTTCGACGTGGGGATTGATCTCGTTGGTGACGAAAGAACGGACCATCTCCCGGAACTGGTGGTGCTCGGGCGTATAGGGCATGCTCAC
The DNA here is from genome assembly GCA_041576165.1 of Acidimicrobiia bacterium. Taxonomy (GTDB): domain Bacteria; phylum Actinomycetota; class Acidimicrobiia; order Spongiisociales; family Spongiisociaceae; genus JBFGLM01. Next base: position 22,005 of record JBFGLM010000026.1, on the reverse strand, counting down.
TCCCGGACGGGTCGGTGAATGTCATCGTACCGACGTCATCACCCGGCGAACCAAAGCGTCTCGTCACGACGTACACAAAGCAGACCGACGCAATGAAGGCTGTGGAGCAACGAAGCGGGGATGATGAGCGGCCGGCATCTCTCCCGCACCGCGGGTGGACTCTCGGAGTTGCAGAAGTACTCGTCCGACCCGGATAGCTTGAAACTCGAAAGATCAGAAGGGACCTGATGACGATCAAAACCGACACCAAGACCAAGACGATGAGGAACATGATAATTGGCGCAGTGGCCGTGGTCGTACTGGCGGCGATTGGGGGTGTCGTCTTCTTCTTCAGCGGCTCCGCACCCGAAGAGGCGACACTCGAGGATGCCGTGGCAGTGGCACAACAGGAGCAGGCGCCTGATACGACGGCGGCTCCCTCCACTACCCAGGCTGCGGCACCGGAGACGCAGGCAACAGCCGCCCCGGAGGACCCGGCCGAACAACCCGGCGCGGGCGCCGTCGACGGCACCTGGACCGTGGACACCAGTGTTGGAGAGTTCAGTTTCGCGGATGCCACCTCCAGCTTCGTCGGCTTCCGGGTTGGGGAAGAGCTCGCCAACATCGGCCGCACCGAGGCGGTGGGACGGACACCGGCGGTGAGCGGAACGATCGAACTGCAGGGCTCGACGTTGGTCGATGCCGTCATCGAAGCCGACTTCACGCAGATCACAACTGACCGCGAGCGGCGTAACGGCGCAGTGCAGAGGGCCCTCGAGACGAGTGAATTCCCCACCGCCACGTTCCAGCTTGCCTCGCCGGTGGAACTGGGTAGCGTGCCCGCCGACGGAGAGAGCATTTCGGTGACGGTTGCGGGCGATCTCACCGTGCACGGCGTGACACAGCCAATCGAGTTCCCGCTCGAGGCGCAGGTCGTAGGCGACCTGATCGTCATCGTTGGCCAGTTCGAGATCGAATTCGCCGACTTTGATGTGTCGGTCCCGTCCGCCCCGGCGGTGCTGTCCGCCAACGATTTCGGAACGGTCGAGGTGCAGTTGTTCTTCAGCCGTTGACGGGGCGGAACAGCGTCGCAGATGAGACAGCGGCCGGGCCTAATTACGATCTGGTTCGCAATGCGTACCGCCTGGCTGGGTCTCCTGGTGATCGTGGCGGCGTGCCTCCCCCCGGGGCGGGAGGCGACGCCGGGCTCAGTCGCGGATACCGACGCCCCCGTCCAGACTTCGGTAGCGACCGCCACCTCGCCCGCCGAACCGGCGACGACGGCCACCACCCGCCTCGCCACCACCACGACCACCGAGCCACGGTTCACCCTGACCGGCTCGGTGCTCGCCGCCGACGGCTCGCCTATGAGGGGTGCCACCGTGACCGTCGGAGGCGATTCGCATCGGGTGGATTCCAGGGGCCTGTTCACGATCGCCGATGTTCCCGCAGGTGAATTGACGATCGCCCGCCCGGCCTGGGTGAGCCAGACCATCGAATGGGATGGGTCGGGTCCGGTCGACGCGGTGCTCGAACCTCGGGTCGTGCGGGCGATCCGTGTCAGCCGCTACGTGGCAATGTCGCCGGATGAATTCGAGGCGCTGCTCGACCAGATCGAAGATACGGCGATCAACACTCTCATTTTCGATACCAAGGACGAAACGGGAACGACGCTATATCAGTCGCAAGTGCCTACTGCAATCGAGGTGGGGGCGGTCCGCAACGTGTACGACCCGGTGACGTACATCGCGGCGGCAAGAGAGCGCGGCCTTTACACGATCACACGGATAGTGACATTCGAGGACGAGGTGTGGACCGGAGCCAAACCCGAGGTCAAGCTGGCCGGGTATTGGGTTGATGCGCGCAACCCGGACCATTGGGAGTATCCGATCCAACTGGCTGAGGAGGCCTGCGAGCTGGGTTTCGACGAGATCCAGTTCGACTACGTGCGATTCCCGACCGGGCGGGCCGCCGAACAGGCGCAGCGAACACATCCCATGACCGAGGACGTCAGGGTGGAGTCGGTCTCGACCTTCCTCCGCGAAGCCCGGGATCGTCTGCACCCGATGGGCTGTGCCATCTCCGCGGCGATCTTCGGGATCGTCGTCTCCTCGCCCGACGACCAGGGAATCGGCCAGCGCCCCGAGGAAGTGTCGACGGTGGTCGACGCGGTCAGCCCCATGGTCTACCCGAGCCACTACAGCCCGGGCTGGCTGGGTTATGCCGATCCGAACGATCACCCGGGGCCGGTGACGGCAGATGCCCTCGAGGATGCCGGACCGCGTCTGGCGCACCCGACGTTGCTTCGCCCGTGGCTGCAGGCCTTCTACTACAACGGCAGCCAGGTCAAGGCCGGCATATTCGAGGCCGAACGCCGCGGCCACGGCTGGCTCTTGTGGAACGCGGCCGGCAACTATGGCGAAAGCTGGATCCCGTTGCCTGACGAGTTGCCCAAACCGGAGGAAGATGCTCCGGCGGAGGTCGCCGACAGCGCTGAGGGCGAGGCCACCGAGGACCAAATCGACGGGCCGGATGGTCAGACCTCGCCGGTCGAGAACGTCCCGGAACCCACGGACTCAAGCAGTCCGCAGGTAGACGAAGCCTGAACCGGCCACTGGGAACCGACTGTTCACCCGTCGCGGTGGTTGGCGATGGCGTCTCGGACCTGTTCGAGCAGCGACCGGACGTCATGTGCGAGTTTGTCTATCCCAGGGTGATCAACCATGTTCAGCACCGAGCTCGGGTCCATGAAATCGACGACCACCGTGCCCCCGTCTTCTTCGCGAACCACAACGTTGCATGGCAGTAGGACCCCGATCCCGGGCTCAGCGCGCAGCGCCTGATGCGCAAAGCCGGGGTTGCAGGCACCCAGGATCAGGTAGGGCGGCAGATCCACACCCAGCTTCTCCTTGAGCGTGGCTGCGACGTCGATCTCGCTCAGCACTCCGAAGCCGTGATCCTGGAGCGCTTTGCGCGTGTTGGTTACCGCCTGGTCGAACTTCTCGTCCGTCGCCAGGCTGAAGCGGTACGTGTCCATTTTGTTCTCCTCCACGAGTTTCGGGCGCCCCTGGTCGGGAGGAGCGCCCGCGGGTTGGGACGGTACTCATATGAACAGGGTCTGGGCGCCCTCCGACAGCTCGATGAAGTCGGAGGCGCTGATGATTCCTTCCACTCGATCGTAGAGCTGGTCTTCGGTTATGTGCATCATGTCGGCAGACATCCGGCACGCCCACAGGTGGCCGCCGGCGTCGGTGATCATTTCCAGGAACTCCGGCACATCCGGGATGTCGATCCCTTCGATCTGTCTTTTCATCATGTGGGTGGCGAAGGCGGTCATACCGGGTAGGCCCATGAGCATGGTCGGCATATGGGTCGCCGGGTTGCCCACCGGGGTGAACTTCAGATGCTCCATCGTCTTCTTGTTGATGATGTCGAAACCCCAAAAAGTGAAGAACAGGTGGGTTTCTATCCCTTCGCCCAACGCGGCGTTCGCGAGCACGAGGCCGGGATAGGCCATGTCGAGCGACCCCTTCGAGCAGATGATTGCCAGCTTGCGACCGTCCCCTTCGTCCTCAAAGACCGGAATCGGCGCCGGAGCTGTGGTTGTGGTCATGGTTTCACGTCCTCCCTTTCACCCGGTCACACGCATCCAACCGGCTTGGGCACCCCGGCTATGTAGGCCATCTTCTTGGCCGGTTTCTTGGGGAACAGCTGGAACAGCTGCTTGGTCGGGATCCCTGCCTCGTTGGCAACCCGGCGCAGAGTGGGCGTCTCACGTTGCGCTTGGTAGTCCTCGCGCACGAACCGGATCGCTTGCCAGTGATCTTCTGTCAACTCGATCCCGATGTTGGTGGCCAGCTGGCGGGCCAGCTCCTCATCCCACTCGTCGTACTCGGTCATGAAGCCCTCGTCGTTGACGTTGACCTCCCGGCTTCCAATGGTTGCGACGGGCATCACGCCCCTCCTTTCAGGTGGTGTTGTTCGGTAAACTCTTCATGGTCGGTGGCGTGGCGCTTCCCACGGAGCGGAGGGCGGTGAGCACCCGGTACAGACCCCGCCGCACTTCAGGCCCGCGCAGCTCGCGCAAGATGGCGAGCAACGATGGGGGCTCAGCAGGCTCGGGGACCTCCTGCACGATGTGCATGGTCCGCTGGAGCATCTGCATCACCTCGGGCTGGGTCATCTCCTTGACGGTGTTCAGGATGAGAACGATGTTGTCGCCCAGCGCCTCCACGTCCTCCGGTGCGAAGGCGGTGACCACGTTGTCGACCACGCCGGCGGCGGACCGGGCAAAGGAGATGTAACCCCTCTGCTCGAGCTCAGCCAGTAACTCGGTCATGCGGTCAAGTACGGGCCCGGTGAGGGGCCCGCCCGTCCGGGCGAGATCGGCGAGCACCGCCAGCTGCTCGAGGGCCGCGCGGAGATCCGGCACCGTCCGGGCCAAGGTGCGCAGCAGACCGATGAGATCTTCGGCGGTCAAGCCCGCCTGCTCCAGCTCGGCCACCAGCCTGGGGAGCGCCTCGCGCACGATGCCGGTCCCGTCATCGACCAGCTCCGCCTTCCGGTCGCGCTCGGCCCGCTGGCGATCCAGTTCGGCGGTCAATGCCGCCACCTGGGCTGTCAGGTTCTCTACTCGTTCGTCGAGCGATGCGGTGAGGGTTGTCATCACATCACCACTTCGCCCGGCTGCCTGGCGGTGGTCCGTGTGTCGTCCTGGTCCATGTCTTTTCCGGCCATATTCATGAGCGGTGGCAGCGGCAGCTCCTTGCCGGGGAGGAGCACGTTCCAGTAGATCCACTTGAACATGAGCTTCCCCCAGTGGTTCATCTCCGTTTCCCGTAGCAGGCTGAACGGACCGACCCCGGGCAGGGGGTACTTTCCGGGAAGGGGCTGGGTGTCGTAGTTGAAGTCGATCAACATACCTTTCCCGTCACCCGATTCGATGAAGCAGTTGGCGTGGCCGTCGAACTGCGCGGTCATCGGCAGACCCTTGATGTGCCGCAGGAAGTTCTCGACGAAGATCTCGGAGGCGAAATGCGCGACCGAACCCGCCTTCGAGGTCGGCAGGTCGGCGGCGTCGCCCACAGCAAAGACGTTGTCGTAGTTGTTCGACAGGAACGTGCCCTTGTCCACCTTCACGTAGTTGAGCTCGTCGCCCAGCCCGCTCCGACCGACGAAATCGGCTCCCATGTTGAGCGGCACCGTGACCAGCAGATCGAACGGGATCTCGCGTTCGTCGAAGGACACGATCTTGCCGTCATCGACCCGCTCGATCATGAAGTCCGTCTCGAGCGCGATCTTGCGCTCTTCCAGCATGCCGCCCAGATGGCGCGAAGCCACGGGCTTGGTGAAGGCGCCGTCGAGCGGGGTGACGTACACGAGCTCCACCCGGTCTCGCAACCCCCGTCCCCGCAAGTGGGCATCGGCCAGAAATGCGAACTCCAGCGGCGCCACCGGGCATTTGATGGGCATCTCGGTGATGTGCACGACCAGCCGTCCCCGGTCGAATTGCTCCAACGCGTCCCGCAGCGCTACGGCTCCTTCGAGCGTGTAGAACTCGTGGACGGTGCGCCGGAACTGGTCGCCGGCCATCCCCTCGGTTTCGTCGGGCCGCGGGCTGGTACCGGTTGCGATCACGAGCTGGTCGTATTCCACCGTCTTGCCATCTGCCAGGTGCACCGTCGAGTGCTCTGGATCGACCCGTTCGACGGCCGCCGTGACCAGGTCGACTCCGGCTGCCAGCTGGGGTTTGACCGGCTTCACGACCTCACGGGCGTCGTAGGTCCCGAAGGGAATGAACAGGTATCCGGGTTGGTAATGGTGTTCGCTCGCCGGATCGATGGCCGTGATGGCCCATTCGGACTCGGACAGGCGGGGCCGAAGTCTGTTGACGATCATCGTGCCCGCCGTGCCCGCACCCAGCACAACGAGATTCTTCATGGCGCCTCCGCGGAGTTGGCGTTGTTGATGGTTGATGTCTCCACAGCTCCCAACATATGTCCGGACTTTTAGCCGTGACAGGGCCGGGGGTCATGACCGGGCGGGACTGTCGGCGACGCCCGGCTTCGCCGACGCGACCGTGCTTTCGGGCCGGCGCCCGCAGCAGACCGCCGCCACCCCACCGGCCTCGCAGGTGGGGCCGGTCACGGCAGATGACTCTCGGACAGAGGGGCAAACATCCTCAATCTGGCGGCCACGGAGTGCCGATACTCGGTACCGGGATGCAAGAAACACGGTCGCGCACCGTTCAAGGACTGCAGCGGCGCCTGCAACCGATCCGTTCTGGCTTCTATACAGCAGTGGCCATGGCCGGCGCGGCCATGGGCTTGATCGGACAAGATCGTCGTGGGCTGGCCCTGCTGATCGTGAGCGTGACGGCCATCGCCGTCGGCCACCTTCCGGGCCGGCTCGAGCGCAGGGTCGAGGTTGCCATGTGGGCCGACACCGCCGTCGCGCTCGCGCTGTGGTGGCTGTATGGGCCGATCGTAGGCGTGGATTTCGTTCTCTTCTACGTCGTTGCGGCGTCGTCCATCGTGTTACCGCGCCGGCGAGCCATCACAACGATCCTCGTCGCCACCATGAGTGAACTGGGCCAGGTGCCCCTGCACTTCGCGGCCGAACGGCGCCCCTTGCCGCTGTTTCATCCGGAAGCTCAGGTCGTCGCAGTAACAGAATTCGCCGCAGGGGTCGGACTCCGGACCTTGGCGATCCTGGCCATGGGTGCGCTATTCCTGACAGTCGCCGCCATCATGAGACGGGCTGAGGTGGAGCGTGATCGATCGGAGGCTCGGTTTCGTGGGCTGTACGAAGGTGCTCCTATCGCCTACCTCACCGTCGATCCGACCGGTCGCATAACGAGCGCCAATGAAACAACTGGCGTCTTGTTGGGCCGCGATCCAGCCGACGTTGTGGGAGCGCGATGCATCGATCTGTACGCACCGGGGCCGGGCGGCCGCGATCGCGCCGCAGAGGTGTTCCTGAGTGCTCGGGACGGCGGTGAGATTCGCAACGAGGTACTACAACTGAACGCCGACTTTGGTGGCGACCGCTGGGTTTCGATCACAGCGGAGCCGGTGCGAGATGAACGGGGAGACGCGGTCGAGATCCGGGCCGCGCTGGTTGACGCCACCGAGCGGCGGCGGGTCGAGCGCCTACAGGCGGACGCAAATGCGCAGCTCGAGAACCTGGTCGCCGACAAGGATCGTTTCATCGCGTCCATCAGTCACGAGATCCGGACGCCTCTGGCCGGCGTCGTTGGTTTCACCGAGACGCTGAGGGTCGATTGGGGCGAATACGAAGACGACGAGCGGCGTGAGTTCATCCGGGTGATCTCGGACCAGAGCAGAGAGATGTCATTCTTGGTGGAGGACCTCTTGGTGGCCGCCCGGGCTGAACTGGACGAACTGGCGGTGACCCGGTCCCCGGTCGATCTGCGCGAGGAGATCCAGATGGTGATGGAGCTCTGCGGGCATTGTGATGAGCAATTCGACGAGCGGGTCATCTCCGAGCCTGAGGGCGAGACCCCGCTTGGTTTGGGCGACACCGCGCGGGTCCGTCAGGTCATCCGCAATCTGCTTACTAACGCCCTCCGACATGGGGGCGCCAGGATCCGGTTCGTCCTTGTGCCCGGATCGAACACTGCCGTCGTCGAAGTTCGTGACAGCGGGCCGGGCATTCCTGATGAGTTACGCAACTCGATCTTCGAGCCGTACGCGACGGGGGGCCGGGTGCGTGGTGTCACTGAGTCGGTGGGCCTCGGACTCTCGGTGGCGGCTGCCCTCACCCGGTTGATGCAAGGAGAGCTCTCCTATTACCGAGACGGGGACGAGTCGGTGTTCAGACTCGAGTTGCCGACGGCCGAATCTGATCATTGCGCTGCTTGAAGGTATGCACGTCCTATTTGGGCGTCATCCGGATGCCGCCATCCATTCGGATCGTTTCGCCGTTCATATATGAGTGCGTTATCAGGAGGTGGGCGAGCTCGGCGTACTCGTCGGGCCGCCCCAGGCGTTTGGGGTGAAGCACCTGCTGACCGAGGCTCTCTTTGGCCGGTTCGGGGAGGCCGGCGAGGAGGGGTGTGTCGATGATCCCAGGGGCGATCGTGTTCACCCGGATACCTAGTGAGGCGAGATCGCGGGCGACGGGCAAGGTCAACCCCACGATGCCCCCTTTGGAGGCGGAATAGGCGGCCTGGCCGATCTGCCCGTCAAAGGCGGCAACCGAGGCGGTGTTGACGATCGCGCCGCGCTCGTTGTCTGCGAGCGGCTCGGTGCGGCCGATGGCAGCGGCCGCCAGGCGGGTGGCATTGAACGTACCTACCAGATTGATGTCGATCACCTTCTGGAAATGCGCCAGGTCGTGGGGCGCGCCATCGCGGTTCACCGTTCGTTGGGGCGGGCCGATCCCGGCACAGTTCACCAAAACCCGAAGCGGTGCCATCTCGAGCGCGGCATCGATGGCGGCCGCCAGTTCGTCCTCGGCTGTGACATCGGCCCGCACATACGCGCCTCCCACCTCCGACGCAACGGCGTCGCCCAGCTCGTCGTTGATGTCGACGAGCACCACTCGCATGTTCGACTCGGCCAGCTTGCGGACGGTTGCCGCGCCGAGCCCGGATGCGCCCCCGGTGACGATGGCCGATGCGCCTGTGATTTCCATGTCGCCTCCTTGATCGGCGGGACTGTACAGGTCCTGGGGTCGCGACCGGAATGATTGGTCAGCGGAGGACCGGCAACCGAGGATCGGGATGCGGGACCCGACCCGAGGCCGCTTCGATCCACTCGATTGGATCGGTTAGGTCGGACGGGCGCGGCCCGTCTCATCGACCGTCGAGGATGGCCGCAGTGACGGCAAGTGCACCCGGGTCGGCGCGTAGTTCCGCCCCGTAGGCCCGCTGCAAATCGAATCCGTGCACGGTGAGCTCGAGGACCCGAGTTCGCACGAAGTCGTCGCCGCGCAAGCACAAGCTCCCGAGCGGTGTGACGATTGTCCGATCCTCGAGCCGCTCCTCGGCGAGGTCCTGACACTTGCTGAACAGTCCACGTATCTGGCTCAGCAGATGCTCGTCGCTGTGTTTGGCGGCGAACGTGATCGCCCAATCCTGATTCAGAACGGCGACCGCTCCGGCGGAGTCCCAATAGCCTACGGCGTCGGTATTGGGCGAGTCGGCCTGGTCGCTTCTCCACCGCCAGATTGCGTCGACTCCTGCCAGCAGGTGTCCGACGAGGACTCGCACCGACCAGTTCGCCAGCCGGGTCGGACTCTGTGAGACGCCGTACTCGGTGATGAGATCGTCGAGTAGTTGCGCCTGTCGACCCAATGCCCGGACCGGCGATTCGGTCAGGTGATCCCTCCCACGTCGGCATAGCCAGGCTAGGGGGTCGCTCCCACCTCCTCCGAGAACCAAACGAACGTTCGTTTGTTACACTCGGCGGGTCCCCACCACGGAGGTTGCTAGGTGTCGCTGACCGATGACCGGCCGGTCACCAGTGGTGAAGAACTGTTCGACGCATTGTTGGCCGCCGATCAGAAGGTCGAGCCCAAGGACTGGATGCCGGAAGGTTATCGCCAGACGCTGATACGCCAGATTGCCCAACATGCCCACTCCGAGATCATTGGCATGCAGCCGGAGGGCAACTGGATCACGCGTGCCCCAAGCCTGAAACGGAAAGCGATCCTGATGGCAAAGGTGCAGGATGAGGCCGGGCACGGGCTCTACCTGTACTCGGCAGCGGAGACGCTGGGAGTGACCCGCGACGAGATGCTGGAGGCGCTGCACACCGGCCGCCAGAAGTATTCGTCGATCTTCAACTATCCGACCCTGACGTGGGCGGACATCGGCGCCATTGGCTGGCTCGTCGACGGCGCGGCGATCACGAATCAGATCATGCTCACCCGCTGCTCCTACGGTCCTTACGCCCGGGCGATGGTGCGAATCTGCAAGGAGGAGTCGTTCCATCAGCGGCAGGGCTACGAGATCATGATCACCCTGTGCCGGGGAACCGACGAGCAGAAGGCGATGGCGCAAGATGCCCTCAACCGGTGGTGGTGGCCGTCGCTCATGATGTTCGGTCCTCACGACTCCGACTCCACCCATTCGGAGCGGTCCCGGGCCTGGAACATCAAACGCCAGTCGAATGACGAGCTCCGCCAGCAGTTTGTGGACATGACCGTGCCCCAGGCTGACTATCTCGGGCTCACCGTCCCCGACCCCGAGCTGCGCTGGAACGAGGCTCGAAGTCACTACGACTTCGGTGAGATCGACTGGGACGAGTTCTGGCAAGTCGTGAAGGGCAATGGACCCATGAACCGGGAGCGGATCGAGCGCAAGACCCGGGCCTGGGAAGACAACGCCTGGGTGCGGGAGGCCGCTCAGGCCTATGCAGCCAAGCACGCCGATGAGGGAGCCGCCTGATGCCGTATGAGGTACACACTGCCCCGGGTGAAGAACAGCGCGCAGCCGATGTGGTCGCCGGGGTTCGGCGCGGCTGGCCTCTGTGGGAGGTGTTCGTACGCCAACGGCGGGGACTCAACCACGTCCACGCCGGCAGTCTTCACGCCCCCGATGCCGAGACCGCGCTACAGAACGCACGAGATGTCTACACCCGCCGGGTGGAAGGCACCTCCATCTGGGTAGTCCGGTCCACCGAGATTGTGGCGTCCGATCCAGAGGCGGCCGACGAATGGTTCGACCCGTTTGCCGACAAGCTGTACCGGCATCCGACCTTCTACGAGATTCCTGAAGAAGTGGGGCACATGTGAGCGGCTCCAAGGGACGAAGGTGACCTCGAATGGAAACCCTCGCCACCCGTGATGCCCTGTTCACCTACGTGCTGGGGCACGGCGACGACAACCTGATACTCGCCCAGCGGTTGGGCGAGTGGACCTCTCTCGGCCCCGACCTGGAGGAGGACATTGCGCTCACGAACATCGCGCTCGACCACATGGGTCAGGCGCGCGCACTTCTCACGTATGCCGGTGAAGTCGAGGGTGCCGGGCGCGACGAGGATGCGCTTGCGTACCTTCGATCTGAGCGGGAATTCCGCAATGTGCTATTGGTGGAACAACCCAACGGGGACTTCGCGCAGACGATGGCCCGTCAACTGTTCTTCGACGCCTATCAGCTGTCGCTGTGGGAGGCGCTGTCATCCAGCGCCGACGACACGCTGGCGGGGATCGCCCGCAAGGCGCTGAAAGAAGCCCGCTACCACTACCGGCATTCCGGTGCCTGGGTGATACGCCTTGGCGACGGCACCGAGGAGAGCCACCACCGGATGCAAGCCGGCATCAACGCTCTGTGGCGCTTCACCGGCGAACTGTTCGACATCGGGGACGACCACGCCGGCCTCGTCGAGCAAGGCACTGTGGTCGACCCCGCGCAATGGCAGGCTGCATGGCACGAGCGGGTGGCCACAATCCTGACCCGAGCGACCCTGGCTGTGCCCAGCGACCCGTTCCAGCGCAGCGGCGGTCGGGCCGGGCTGCATAGCGAGCACCTGGGGCACATGTTGGCCGAGCTGCAGTATCTGCCCCGGGCGATCCCGGGCGCGGAGTGGTAGATGACTGAGCGACGAGCCTCGCGCCGGACCACCGATCTCCCACCACCTACCGCCGAGCAGGTGCGGACCCTGCTGGCCGGGGTGGTTGATCCAGAGATCCCGGTGGTGACGATTGACGAACTCGGCATCCTCCGTGACGTCGCCGTCGAAGGCAGCAACGTTGTCGTGACCATCACGCCGACATATTCGGGCTGTCCGGCAATGGACGCCATCCGGAGCGACATTCTGCAGGTGCTGGCCGACCATGGCGTGAGCGAGGTCGAAATCCGGACTGTGCTGTCACCGCCATGGACCACGGACTGGATCACGCCTGCGGCCCGCCACAAGCTCGAGAGCTTCGGTATCGCCCCGCCGCACCCAGCCGGTCTTCCGGCGCGTCCCCCGGTCTTGTGCACCCGGTGCCGCTCGGAGTCGACCAGGGTGGTGTCCGAATTCGGTTCTACTGCCTGCAAAGCCCTCATGGTGTGTGACGAGTGCGGTGAGCCGTTCGACTATTTCAAGGAATTGTGATGGTCGAGGTGCAGGCCCCCGCCTTTCACCCCTTGAAGGTCGCCGACATCGAGCAACTGACCGATGAAGCCGTCGCCGTCACCTTCCATGTCCCCGACGATCTGGCGGCGACCTTCCGCTACCTGCCGGGCCAGCATGTCACCGTGCGAGCCTTCATCGACGGCGAGGATGTGCGGCGCTCCTACAGCATCTGCGCCGACGCCAACCAGGGGGTGCTGCGCATCGGCGTCAAGCAGATCCCCAACGGCGTCTTCTCGAGCTGGGCGACCACCAAGCTGCAACCGGGCGAGATACTGGACGTCATGCCGCCGGTGGGTGAGTTCACCATCACGCCGGAGCCTGATGCCGGGCGCCATTACGCGGCGGTCGCAGCCGGCAGCGGTATCACCCCCGTCCTGTCGCTGATCAGTTCCACGCTGGGCGCCGAACCGGCCAGCCGCTTCACGCTGGTGTTTGGCAACCGCACAACCTCTTCGATCATGTTCCTGGAAGAACTGGGTGGCCTGAAGGACCGCTATCCGGATCGTTTCCACCTGATCCATGTTCTGTCGCGGGAACCGCAGATCGTGCCGCTTTTCGACGGTCGCATCGATGCGGACAAGCTGGATGCGCTGTGCGGCAGCCTGATTGAGGCCGACTCCATCGATGCCTGGTACCTGTGCGGCCCATACGGCATGGTGCGGACCGCTCAGGCGTTCCTGGCCGCTCGAGGTGTCCCGGACGACGTCGTCTATGACGAGTTGTTCTTCGACGAGGAGATACCGGAGTTGCCGGTGGTCGATGACCAGGACACCGAAGGGTTCGCGACTGTGATGTTCACGCTCGACGGGCGTCAATCGGTCGTCAGGGTGGACCCGGAAGGCCCGCCCGTCCTCGACCATGCGCTGCAGGTGCGGCGCGAGCTGCCCTTCGCGTGCAAGGGCGGGGTGTGCGCCACCTGCAAAGCCCGGGTCGTAGAGGGCGAGGTGCGGATGGATCGAAACTTCGCGCTGCTGGCCGAGGAGGTGGAGGGGGGCCTCATCCTGACCTGCCAGTCCCACCCTTTGACCGACAACCTGGTGATCGATTACGACGTGACGGGCGGGCGGGCATGAAGAAAACGCGTGACGATGTGATCGCAGCGGCGGGCCGCCTGTTTGCCGAGAAAGGATACGAGGGAACCAGCATGCGCGACCTGGGGCGGGAGCTGGGCCTGCTCGGCTCGTCGCTCTACTCGCACGTCGGGTCCAAGCAGGATCTGCTGGTGGAAGTGGTGCGGCGCGGCGACGGGCTCTTCCGCCGTTCACTTGCGCAGGTCGAACTGGACGCGGGCCCGGCGGATCGCCTCCGGTCCATGATCAGCGGGCACATCCATGTGGTGCTCGACCATCGCGACGAAGTGAGAACGTTTCTCAACGAGGCGCGGTCCCTCGATGAAGATCACCGTTCGCAGGTGATCGCGGCCCGGGACCGCTACGAGGCAGCGTTCCGGTCGGTGCTGAAGGATGGCATCGCCGACGGCACCTTCCGGGACGGCCTGGACCCGGCCATCGCCACCATCTTCATCCTCTCCATTCTCAACACGCTCGAGCGCTGGTACCGGCTGGACGGTCGGGTCGATCGGTCTGAGCTGGTCGAGCGAGTGATGGGGTTCGTGATGAACGGCGTGCGTCAACCCGGCACCTAGCGCAGCTCGGTTTTGGCCGACCGCGGGCGGAGCGGCAGACCGAGCTCCAGTCCACCAACGGCTCAGGCCCCTCGTCCTGGTGCGCACCTTGGACGCAACCATCCTCCACTGACCCGGCGGCAGGATCCTGCAGCTGCGGTCGGGGCGTGCCTGCGCTGGTCGCCCGGCTTGCCCGAGATCCATTGCCACGCTCGGTCGGTTGGGTTTGGTTCACGTACAAGCACCTCCCGGTCTGCCAACATGCGCGCATGAGTCTCGCAACCGTGGTCTATACGGATGGTGCCTGCTCCGGCAATCCCGGACCGGGCGGCTGGGCATGGGTCGTACCCGGTGGGCGCTTCGCCTCGGGCGCAGAACCTCACACCACCAACCAGCGAATGGAGCTGCGGGCGGTGCTAGAAGCAGCGGAGGCCCTTGACGGCGACCTCGAGATAATGAGCGACTCCACCTACGTCGTGAACTGCTTCCGCGATCGGTGGTGGGAAGGGTGGTTGGAACGGGGCTGGCGCAACAGTCAGAAAAAGCCGGTTGCCAATCGCGATCTCTGGCAACCTCTGATCGACCATTATCAGAGGCGGAAACTCGGGTTCACCTGGGTCAGAGGCCACGCCGGGGATGAGTGGAACGACCTGGCCGACCGGCTCGCAGTCGAGGCGGCAAGCCGTCAGGAAGGCCGGTCCGGCGAGGAACCCCCGGCCGATGTCGGGCGGGCCGACGTGCCGACGCCGCGGCGGTCCCCTGCCCAAAAGCAGATAGCCGGTCACGCTCTGCTGGTGGTCGGCCACCGGCCACCCGAGCTGGGCGGTTACGGCGAGACTCCGCTCGCCGCGGCAGTGCGAGCGCGGCTCGAGGCAGTGATCGCAGCCAAGTCGGCGATGCACGACGATCTGGTCGTCGTCACCGGGCTCAACCTGGGAGTCGAGACGCTAGCCGCCGAAGCGGCCCAAGCTGTTGGTGTCCCGTATGTGGTCGTGCTGGCTCATCCCGGCCAGGACGATCCGTGGCCGACGGAGAGCAAACGCCGCTTCTCGCGGCTGCAGGACAACGCCTCGGAGATCATCACCTTGCAGAAGGAGACGCCCGCCACCAAGCAGCGTATCGCCGGGTCATATCGCCGCCGCGACGGATGGGTCCGCAAGCACGTCGACGAGGCCCTCGCGGTATGGGACGGGTCCGAGGAATACGTCGGGCGGACCGTCAGATCGCTCCAGGATGAGCTCGGCGAGGAAGACGTTTGGATCATCGATCCGACCGAGCTGATCTGAACTCGTCCCGGCTGGTGATCGTGCTCCTCGAAAGCAAGGCACTGCTCACACGCGTGATCACACGACCGCTCACGTGACTCATCGCGTGCGGAGCCCGTGACCGGTGATGGGGCACTAGCTCAAACGTGTACGGGAAATCTGGCCTCGGAGTGACCCTCCGCAAATGCCGAAGTTCTGTGTGTGGGACGCAGCTCTGTGAAAACCGCCTTCTGTAAAGGGGCCTTGCGGAACGCCGACAGGTAACAGCGAACCGGCATCCCGGGTAGGGACCCTCAGCCGGGTCAGATCACAAAGGCCAGGAATGTTACGACCTAGAACCGATCAGAGGTTGGGACGCGTGCGGCGCGCCCTCATCGCGTTCTACGCCTTCATCTTCCTCGCCGTACAGTCGATTCCGCTCCTCCCTCCGGCCCAGCAGGCGGCGCTGGCTCACTCCGTCGGACAGATCGACATGTCGGTGAATCTGTCGCCCGACACCCAGCAGCTGCTGATCGACCGGGCCGCGTCGGGCAGTCCCGGGTTCCAGGTGGGTGACATTGTGGAGGCGATCATCCGCTTCACGCCGGTTCCCAACGGCGCCAACACAGGGCCCAATGGCTGGGTCACGTTCTATGTTCCGCCCGACATGGAAGTCGTCGGCACGTCCTTCGTTGTGCCGGACGGGTCCGGGGACTTTGTGACGACGATCCCGGAGGCCCCGGCCGCTATCGACGACGGCTTCGGAATTCAGGGCAACCCCGGTTTCAACGATGCGACCATCCCGCCCGGCACGCCCGACAATGGAACGGGGTCACCGATCACGGTGCCGTTCAGCACGGTACCCCCCGGGTCGCTCGGCCAGGTCTACGGCGATGTCGGAATCTTCTACTCGACTGATCCTCGCACGGCGAAGTTCGTAGAGACCACCGATGGCGACGGCACCGATCCTGACCAGCAGGTGGCCAAACTCGACAACGGCTACTTGGTGACGCCCACCGGCTGCAATCAGCTGAGGCCCATCGTTGGGGCAACCGAGTGTCGCACCCACAACCTGTGGGACGCAAACATGACCAACGCGTTCGGGTCTTCTGCGGTCCCTGGACCCGGGTCCGCCCCCATCGGCTACCTCAACAACGTCATCGCGTCGGGACGGGGAAACACGCCCCATCTCGTCGGCTCGCCGGTCGCCGGGCCCGAAAGCCACTACGAAGCCGACTACACCGGCAACGTCGGGCCGTGGCAGCGCATCGCCTACCCGGGTTCGTACATCGGCTCCAACCAGGCCTGGGATCCGTCGCCCCCCGGGGGCCCGGGTACTCCTACCGACACGTCCGGGTGGCGGCCGCTCGATCCGGTGGCGGATGCCGCCATCTACGGACGGAACGTGGACGAGTCGAACCCGCTGCCGGCCAACACGAACGCGATTCGTTGGGCGGTGGGCGCGCTCGAGGTGGGCGAAATCGAGCACGTGAAGGTGCGACTGCGGATCACGGGCGGCACGCCCGGCGATTGCTCGATCCTGGATTCGGAGGTCTTCGGGGGAGACGCAGCCGGCGTGGACAGCGGCAAGGACAACCCATGGCGGTACCACCTGCCGGTGCCGACTCCCGGGTACACCTGCTTGGCGCTGGAGAAGAATGGACCCAACGTGGCCGACCCAGCCACCACGCCGCAGATCACGTACACGATCAGATTCGTAAACGGCGGCAACCAGCCGCTGACCAACTTGCAGATCACCGACCAGATGCCGGTCGGCACAACGTTCGTGTCCGCCAGCAACGGTGGCACGGAGAGCGGGGGAATGGTGATCTGGCCCACCGTTCCCTCGCTCAGCCCAGGTGCCGTCTTGGAGTACACCTTGACCGTCGACATCAGTGCGGTGACCGCCGAGTACCTCCAGAACCGCGCGACGGTCACATCGAACGAGACGACGCCGCTGACAACTGCGTTTGTGACCCAGCTCCAGCTTCTGGCGGACATCGTTCAGTCGAAGGCGGCGAACGTGTCAGCCAGTGTGCCCGATCGTGATGTCACCTACGCGATAACCGTCCAGAACACCGGCTCCACCTCGGCCGACTCTTTCACGATCACCGACACGCTGCCGACTGGCTTCAGCTACGTGCCCGGTTCCAGCACGCTCGATACGGGCAGCGGGCCCGTTTCCGTCGGCGACCCTGCCGGCTCCGGATCCGGACCGCTCACGTGGCCCATCGGGAGTGTGCCCGTGGGCGGCATTTCGGTTCTCTCGTTCGATGCCCACATCGACGCCGCCATCCCTACCGGGCAGACATACACGAACTCGTTCGACACTGCTTGGAACGAAGTTCAGTACCCGAGCGGGCGTGGGCATACGACCGTCGACACGGCTCCGGTGTATGTGTCGGCCGGCGCGGATCTCGAGCTCATCAAGAGCGTTGACAACACGTCGCCCACTGTCGGCGAGACGGTCGTCTACACGGTCACACTCACCAACGCCGGTTCCGAAAGTGCCACCAGCATCCAGGTCGCCGATCAGCTGCCCATCGGCCAATCGTTGGTGGGCGCCACCGCCACCGCCGGCGCCTACGACAGTGGGTCTGGAACATGGCAGATCCCGACCCTGGCGGCCGCCCCACCTGACAACGTGGCCACGCTCACCCTGACGGCGCGGGTGGACGCCACCGGGGAGATGACCAATGTGGCCGAGGTGGCAGGTGTCCTCAACGGCGATCCCGACTCCGTACCCGGCAACGGCGATCTGACGGAGGACGACATGGACGCCGTCCTGGTGGCTACGCCGTATGCCGGCATCTGCTTTTTGGTGGCGGACAACGGCTCGCCCCACACCAGCGGCGGCGACGTTCTGACGGTCTACGACCTCCTGGCCGGGACGGAAACCGTCATCGACGCTGGTGCCTCCCCGAACGACGGCACCGGCACCAGCGCCATCGAAGCGATTGCATATGACCCCGTGGCAGGCGTGCTGTACGCAGCCAACGCAGGGACCTTCGGCACCATCGACCTCACAACCGGCGAATTCAGCGCGATCGGATCGTTCGGGGGGACCGTCACCGACGTCGACGGGCTGGCCTACGACGCGCTGACCGGAACGATGTGGGGGTCCGAGCGCGACGGCGGCGACGACCGCCTGGTCACGATCGACATCGTCACTGGCGCTGCCACCGTGATTGGCACCATCGACCTGTCCCAGATTCGGACCGATGAGGGTCTCGGGTCCGGCTTCGATGACATCGATGATCTGGCCTGGGATCCGATCACCCGCACCCTGTATGCGACTGCCAATGGCGGCGGCGAACCCGACCGACTCGTGATCGTCGACACGGCCACCGGGTTTGCCACCGATGTTGGCCCGCTCAGCGCCGCCAACGACATGGAGGGACTCACCATTGATCCCGTCGGGCGCCTGCGTGGCACGACGGGGGTTACGCCCTACTTCTGGGACATCGACAAGTCCACCGGCGTGGCCGGGAACAGCCGTCTGCTGCTGTTTGGTGACTACGAGGCCATCGAATGCAGCGTCAACGCCGTGCCCAACACCGTGACCGGCACCGCGTTCAACGACCGGGATGCCAACGGCGTGCTGGGCACCGTGGACCTTGCCACCCCGGGTGCGACCGTTCGTTTGTATTCGGATGAGGATGGCAGCGGGACGGTCACGGCCGGGGACCTGCTGATCGATGCGGCAATAACTCCCGCGGATGGGACGTACCGCTTCGATGTCTACGGGACCGGCCGGTATGTGGTCGAGGTCGATCCGGCCACATTGCCCGCCGGGGCGGTGGCGACCACCCCGTTCGAGCATCCGGCAGATTTCGGGAGTGCATTCGGCCTCACTGACGCCGGGAACGACTTCGGTTGGTATATCCCCACCGATCTGGTGATCGGCAAGACCTCCGATGCGCCGGATCCAGTGGACCCCGGCACGACCGTTACCTACACGATCACGGCGACCAACACCGGCGCCACTACGCATACCGGCGTTGCGGTGAGCGATCCGGTGCCCGCCGGCGCCTCAGCGGTCCCGGGGTCAACTCAAGTTTCGACTCCCGTGGGATCGGCCGCCACCTTCCAGGATCAGTTCAATGCGGTCGGGTATGCGGGCAGTGATGGCCCGGACCTGTGGCCGACGGCCTGGACCGAGATCTCCGACGACGGTAGTGCCGCCGCCGGGGACGTGAATGTCCAGGTTGACGGCGCCTTCCCGGCGAATTCGGTCCGGATTGCCGACAAGAACGACGGTATCGAGCGGGTGCTCGACCTGTCTGGCTACACCCAGGCCGGTCTGACCTTCTCCTACCGGCGGGAGCGCATCCAGGATCAGGAGCTGTACCTGCAGGTGTCGACCGCTGCTGCGGGGACAACCACCCTCGCGACGTTGGTAGGAGGCGCTGGTGAGGTCACCGACTCTTCATATGTCAGAGTCAATGTGGTCGTCCCTCCGGCATATCTGGACGCCGACACCACCATCCGCTTGGTGACCAACGGCAGGAAGCACGATGCGTCGAAGCACTGGTTCGTCGACGATGTCGAGGTGGTCGCCGCCGACCGCACGGTCCAGAACTTCAGCGGCAATGATCCGGCCGGCCTGGTCGTACCCGCCGACGGGTACGACCTCTTCCCGGGCGAGACGATGATCGTGACGTGGCAGGCGATCATCGACGACCCGGCGGCGACGTCGGTGGTCGACAACGTGGCGGAGGTCACCAGTGACCAGCAATCAGTGCCTTCGGTCGCTTCGGTTTCCGACATCGTGGCATCGTCGATCGGGGATCTCACCTGGTATGACCTGAACGGCGACGGCGTGATCGACCCAGGTGAGCCTCCTCTGGCAGGCGTCACGGTGAATCTGACGGACCTGGGACCGGATCTCGTGCTCGGCACGGCCGATGATGTCGTCATCGGACCCGCCGTCACCGACGCAACCGGCGCTTACCTGTTCGCCGGCCTGTCACCGGGCACATTCCGGGTCGATGTGGACGAGACCACCCTTCCGGCCGGGTTCGACGTCTCGACCACCGCTAACGAGCCTCTCGATGTCGTGGTAGCCGGGGGAACCAACTATGACACCGCCGACTTCGGGTATCGCGGCAGCGGATCCATTGGCGACCTCCTGTGGGAGGACCTCAACGGAGATGCGACGGTCGACGGGGGCGAGCCCGGTATGGCAGCGATCACGGTGCAGCTGACCTGGTCCGGGCCCGACGGCATCCTGGGAACGGGCGACGATTTCATCTATCCGACCGTGGTCACGTCGGGCGTGGGGGCGTACTCATGGGGTGATCTGCCGGCCGGCGATTTCGAGGTCGATGTGGAGGACCCGGCCGCGTATGTGCTTTCGACCGCTGGGGAGCCGTTGATCGTCACGTTGGCGCCGGCAGACTCCTTCGTCGACGCCGACTTCGGCTACTACCAGCCGGCCCGTATCGCGGACTTCGTCTGGCAAGACACCGACGGTGACGGGCTGCAAGATCCCGGCGAGCCGGGTGTTGGCAGCCTCACCGTCAATCTCTACGACTCGACCGGCCTGACGTTGCTTGCCTCCACCGTGACTGCCGACGGTACTGGTCCGGATCCGGCCGGCTTCTACGAGTTCACGGGCCTGGCCCCCGCCGGTTACGTAGTCGAGTTCGTTCCGGGGGCGTTGTCCTTCACGGGACAAGATGCCGGCGCGGATGACACCATCGATTCTGACGCCGACCTCATCACGGGACGAACCGACGTGATCAATCTGACCAGCGGCGACGACGCCGACACCTGGGACGCCGGGCTCGCCAGCCTCGCCCGCATCGGCGATATCGTGTGGGTCGACCTCGACACCGACGGCGTCCAGGACGTCGGCGAACCCGGACTCGTCGGAATGACGGTCAACCTGTATGACTCGGCTGGCGTGACCTTGCTGGCGTCGACCGTGACTGCCGACGGCAGTGGTCCCGATCCGGCCGGCAGCTACGAATTCGCCGGCCTGGCGCCGGGCGGCTACGTCGCCGAGTTCGTCGCCGGCGCCTATGCCTTCACCGCGCAAGACGCCGGCGGAGATGATTCGCTCGATTCCGACGCCGATCCCGGAACCGGACGCACCATCACCATCAACGTGGCCAGCGGCGACGACGCCGACACCTGGGACGCCGGAGTTGTGCCGAGGGTCGTCGGGGATCGCGTCTGGGCGGACACCAACGGCAACGGGCTGCAGGACGGCGGCGAGTCCGGTCTCGGCGGAGTGACCGTCAACCTGCTCGACGGCGCCGGGGCGCAGATTGCCACCACGATGACGGCGGCGGACGGCTCCTACAACTTCACCGTGCCGCCTGGTGACTACATGGTCGAGTACGTACTTGCCGCCGGTTACCGCTTCTCCAGGCAAGATGCGGGTGGCGACGACACCGTCGACTCCGACCCGGACGTGGCCACAGGACGCACTGCCGTGTTCACAGTCAACAGCTCCGGCTCCGATCCGACCCGTGACGCCGGCATGTACCTTCCCGCCGCCGTGGGTGATCTGGTGTGGGACGACCTGGATGCCGACGGTGTTCAGGATGGCGGCGAACCCGGGCTGGCCGGCGTGACCGTGACACTGGTCGGCGCCGGGCCAGACGGAGTGTTCCTCACACCCGATGACACCACCGCAGTGACAGTCACGGACGCCGCTGGGTCGTACGGGTTCTCCAACCTCGACCCGGGCTTCTATTACGCGCTATTCGATCTATCGACCGTCCCGGGTGGCGGCTACTCGCTCTCGCCGGCCAACCAGGGTGGCGATGACGCCCGCGACTCCGACGCCGTGGTGGCCACCGGTCGCAGCCACACCTTCTTCCTCAGCTCGTCCGAGGCCGAGGTGACGGTGGACGCCGGAGCGTACGCGCAATCGTCGATCGGAGGCCTGGTATTCGAGGACGTCGACGGGGACGGGGTGGCGGATCCTGGTGAGGGCCTGGCGGGGGTGACGGTGGATTTGATCGGTCCGGGTGTGGATGGTTTGTTGGGGACCGGGGACGATGTGGTGGTGGCGTCGCAGGTGACCGCGGCCGACGGGTCATATGACTTCGGTGGG
>JBFGLM010000025.1:0-74059 GCA_041576165.1 Acidimicrobiia bacterium | reverse complement strand
GGTCAGGAGGCAACGCCTCCAGGTCAGGAGGCAACGCCTCCAGGTCAGGAGGCAACGCCTCCAGGTCAGGAGGCAACGCCTCCAGGTCAGGAGGCAACGCCTCCAGGTCAGGAGGGGACGCTTCCCGGGCAGGCATCCGGTGATACCGCTGCAGAGGACGCCGGCAGACCCGACCTCACCGGCGGCGACGCCGGCAACGAGGACGGCGCGGGACCGGCGAACAGGGACACCAGCGGCCGGGGCGGCAAGAACAGCAGCAAACGTCCCTGAGGTTCGAGACGGGCACTCCAGCATTGAAGAAATGTGAGGAGATGCCGATACAAAGCGAGTGAGAGAGTTTTGGACGGCGCGGCTGTTGGGGACCGCACCGCTTCCGAACCAAAAAGACAAGTGAAATCCGAGTGTTGTCGCAACAAATACGCGACGTTGCACATGAGCCGTGGGACAATCGCCGGGTACGTGCCCGTCCGATTCGCCAGCGGACAGGTGCCGGGGGATAGATGACTACTGCCAGGGTCCAGGGAAACAATGAACGGGGCGCCGCCCTCGTCGAATTCGCGGTACTGCTTCCGCTGCTGTTGACGGTGGTGCTCGGCATCGTCGAATTCGGCTTTGCTCTCAGCCAGCAGCTCGACGTGCGTCACGGCGCACGTGAGGCGAGCCGGATGCTGGCCACCGACGACTACGACCTCACCGACGCGTGCGACCGGATGGATCTCGCCACTGGAGCGACGATCACAATCGCCGGGGCCGGCGGATCGATCGGGCAGGAAGCGACCGTGACCGTGCTAGCGCCGCTGCAGTCGGCCACCGGCTTCTTCAACGGCTGGCTTCCGGCCAACCTACAGTCCGAGGTCAAGGTCCGGATCGAACAGAACCCATCGTGGTCGAACGGATCGGGTCTTTGCACGTGACGAGGGGGCGACGCTGGGGCTGGGGAGCTCGGTTTTCAGACGATCGGGGAGCCACCGCGCTGTTGGTGGGGGCCGGCATGGTGCTGTTCCTCGGTATGGCGGCGCTGGCGGTGGATTACGGCCTCGGCGTGAACGAGCGCCGGGCGGATCAGACGGCGGTCGACGCCGGGGCCACCGGGGGCGCCGTCGAGTCGCTCAACGGCGGCCCCGCAGTCCGCGATCAGGCGCTGAACTACGTCCGCCTCAACCTGCCCACCACCTACAGCAATGCTGAATGGCAGGCTCTGTGGGAATCCTGCGTCGACCCGGCTGCGGAGCGAAACGCCGGCGGCGGCAACTTCGTAGCCTTGCCCGCACCGGCCGGCTGGGCGGTGACCGACCCGTCCAACTGGTGCATTTCAGCCGAGGCGGCTCGCGGACTGCTCCGGGTGCGGGTGCCGCACCAGGTCATCAACACCGCCTTCGCCCCGATCATCGGCGTGGATCAGCTGAGCACCCAGGCTGTGGCCGTTTCGCGCATCCGTCCGGTCGGCAACGGCGGCATCCTGCCTTTCGGGATCCCGCTGGGGGCCGGGAACGGAGGACACATTTGCATGAGCTCTGCTCCGAGCGGGCTGGCCATCGATCCGTGCACGGGTTCAACGAGCGGCAACTTCGGCACGCTCAAAGCCCGCAAGTTCGGCAACAGTGAGTACAGCCCGCCCACCACAGCCAACTGCAACGCGAGCCCGCTGGGCGCGGTGCTGGCGCAGAACATTGCGCACGGCGTCGACCATGTGGTCGTGCCGGACAAGGACGGGGTAGCGGCCAATGAGGTACGGGACACCTGTTACCAGCCATATGTCGACACCCTCAACACCGATACCGGATTCCCCAACAACGGTGCGGAGGAAGGGTTGGTCGGGCCGGTGCCGGGCGGTTGGACACCGCGACTGGCGCAATACGGGAGCAACGACATGTCGGTGTTCGGCCGCACCGTCGACAACACCCCGCTCTGGTACTACCTACGGCCGATATCGTCCGGTGCGACGTACACCGGTCCTGGCTCCGACGGGCCGGCCTCTTGCCATCCGAATCTCTTTGTTGCCGGCGCAGTTGATTGGACTGGGGACGGTGTCGATGATGGGGAAGGCCTGTCCTGGCAGCACATGCAAGCCTGCATCGACGACTATGTGGCGGGCGCCGGTTCATATGGTGTCATCTTCAAGAGTTCGCTCGGTGACAACTATGCTCGCTTCGGCTACGTGCCCGAATTCTGGGAATCGACGCTGGGGAGCGGCAACAGCTGGCTCCACATCAAGCGCTTCCGGGCGATCTACATCCAGTCCACGCTCTGGAAGAAAGGCGGCGACTATGTGCTGCACCATCCCGGCCAGGGTTGCGTGGAGGACGACGGCTCGGGCGCCGAGGTGGCGCTCAGCCCGTGCACCGGCGGCGGCTACTCCATGAAACAGGTCACATCATTCGTGATCCCGGACGCGGCACTGCCGGAAGCGTTACGGGGCGATCCCCCGCCCGGCGGGATCGGCGTCAACCCCTTCATCGTCGAACTCTACGACTGACGGCCCGGCTCGCCGCAGCCCACACTGCCTGCTTCCCGATCTTCGTCTGCGGGTTAGACACGATGCGTCCGCGTGTGACGGATGGCGGTTTCGCGAATATGATCATGTTTGCGACATTGCAGATACCGCGGTTCGGAGCGGCCAGGGATGGGGAGCAACAGGACGTCCGGGGCCAGGATTGGTACCAGCAGAGAGATTGGTGCCAGCAGAGAGAATGGTGCCGCTCTCGTTGAGTTCGCGGTTTTGTTGCCCCTCCTCATCATGGTCGTCCTCGGCATCGTGGAGTTTGGCTTTGCTCTGAGCCAGGAGCTCGACGTGCGCCACGGCGCCCGCGAAGCGACCCGCATGATTGCGACCGATGACTACGACCTCGTCACCGCCTGCAATCGCATGAACCTGGCCAGCGGCGCCACCATCACTCTGGCCGGAGCGGGCGCCGGGGTTGGTGGAGAGGCCACGGTGACCGTCCAGGCACCACTCCAGACCATCACCGGGTTCTTTGACTCGTGGCTTCCGGCCGGCCTCAACGCACAGGCGAAGTCACGGATCGAGCAAGATCCGACTAGCTGGTCCAACGGCGTCGGGACCTGTATATGACCGTGACCCGCTCCCGATGGATCCGTTCCAGCCTGGCAGATGACCGCGGCACCACCGCCATGCTTGTCGCAGCGGGGATGGTTCTTTTCCTCGGGATGGCGGCGCTGACCGTCGACTACGGCCTCGGCGTCAACGAACGCCGCCAGGATCAGGCTTCGGCCGATATCGGGGTGATGGCCGGTGCACTGGACGCCCACATGGGCGAGCCGGGACTGCGCGACGCTGCGATGCTCTATGTCCGCAAGAACCTCGAGAACATCTACGCCGATCCGGATTGGTTCGCCAGCTGGGCGTCCTGCACCGACCCCGGCAAGCCGCCCGACTTCACGCCCGTGCCCGATGTCTCGGGTGCCGGGACCTACGACTGCATCAGCGTGGAGGATCTCGGACGATTGCGCATACGGGTGCCCGACCAGCTGGTGAAACCCGCCTTCGCCCGGATAGTCGGTGGGAACGGGCTGACGGTCGCCGCCTATGCCGAGGCGGATATCTACCCGGACGGGGACGATGCTGACGTTCTGCCATTCGGAGTGCTGGCCAGCGCGCCGGCGGGAAACGAGGTATGTCTGCGATCCGGCGCGCTGGCGGTCGACCCGTGCACCACGAGCCACTCCCGCAACACGCGCATGGTGGACTCGCCCCTGTTCGGCAACCCTGAGTTCTCAACGCCGAGGACGTGCATCGGTGCCCTTTACCCGGTGTTCGCAACCAACGTGCGGCTGGGCGTCGACCACTTCATCCGGCGCCACTCGGACGGGAACCCTGCGACTGAGCCGTTCGTGTCGGACACGTGCGGCAATTTTGGGCCGAACCGGCTCGAATCGCACAGCAGCGTCTCCGAGACCGCACTGTGGCGTGGGTTCTTCGATGGATCGTTGACCACGCCCAGCACGCCCCGCCTGCAGCAGGGCGGCAACCCGACCCGGGTGGTGTGGAACAGGAACACGCCGGTGTCGGTCGACAACCGGCCCTTGTGGGACTACATCGTCGCCGGGTACGGCGGCGTTGCCGCCTGCGCACCTGGTAACTTTGTCGACCCCGACGAGCTGATCAACACGGCCAACCTGGGCACCTGCCTGCAAGCGGCGGCCGCCGCCAACGCACGCATCTTCAGCACGTCGGTGTTCAACTCCCCCCGCCTGGCCCTGGTGCCGGAGTTCTACGAGTCCTCGTGGCCGTCGGGCACCGGCGATCGGACGATCCGGGGATTCCGGGCGGTCTTCATCGGGGGCGCGTTCTTCAACTGTTCCGGCAGCACTCCCGACACCTGTGGAGTTGTGTTCTACCCCGGAGGCGACGCGACCGTTGACCTGTGCGACGGCACTCCGCCGACATGCGCCAGGCTGGACAACGAGATGGACCAGATCACCGCATTCCTGCTGCACGACAACGCACTCCCGCTCGATGACCTCCTCGAAGGCGCCAGCGGCTTGCTCGGCCCGTTCGAGCCCCGGCTCTCCGGCTAACCGCCGGCGAGTCCAGCCAGCAGATCTCCCATCGCCTGCAGCGCCCGCGCCCGGTGTGAGATCCGAGATTTCTCCTCGGGCGACATCTCCGCCAGCGTCATGTCCCCCACCTCGAACACGGGGTCGTAGCCGAACCCACCGTCGCCCCTCGGCCCGTGCGTGATGGACCCGGCCAGTACACCTTCAGTCGTCCACTCCTGGCCCGAGGGGGTGACAACGGCGATCACAGTCCGGAACACGGCCCGCCGGTCCTCGACCCCGTTCATCTCGGCAAGGAGGCGTACCAGGTTGTCCGCATAGGTTGCCTCCGGCCCGGCGTACCGGGCAGTGTGGACGCCGGGACGGCCATCGAGCGCAGCCACCTCGAGCCCGGTGTCGTCGGCAATCGCAGCGAGTCCGGTGGCGGCGACGACAGACCTGGCCTTGAGGAGCGCATTGCCGGCGAGGGTCGCCTCGGTTTCCTCGATGTCCGGCCAGTCGAGCTCGCGTACGATTTCACCGACGGCTCCCATTTGGGACAGGACGAGCTCCACCTCTGCGATCTTGTCGGGGTTCTTGGAAGCGACTACTGCTCGTTCGAGGCGCACGATCACTCTGCGACGGCGGCTTCTTGGATCCCGACCAGCTCGGCGATTCCGCCCGCCGCCAGATCCAGCATCTGGTCCAGATCGGCTCGGTCGAAGGGGGCGCCTTCGGCCGTACCCTGCACTTCGACCAGGAGCCCGCGGCCGGTCATGACCACGTTCATGTCCACGTCCGCCGCGACATCGTCCTCGTACTCGAGGTCGAGCAGGGCAACCCCATCGACTATCCCCACCGACACGGCGGTCACTTTGTCGAGGATGGGTGTTTGTTCGAGAAGGCCCCGGTCGTTAGCCCAATCAAGAGCCTCCCACATGGCCACCCACGCTCCGGTGATGGCTGCCGTCCGGGTACCGCCGTCAGCCTGGATCACATCACAGTCGACTCGGAGCATCATCTCGCCCATCCCAGCCAGATTCACCACCGAGCGCAGCGCCCGGCCTATGAGCCGAGAGATCTCCTTCGAGCGCCCACCAGAGTAGTTGTCGCGCCGGATCCGCTCGGAGGATGATCCGGGCAGCATCCCATACTCTGCGGTGACCCAACCTTTCCCCGATTCCTCCATCCAGCGGGGCACCCGCGTTTCGACCGATGCCGTACACAGAACGCGAGTGTTGCCCATTTCTATGAGCACCGAGCCCGGCGTCATCTCCGTGTAACCGCGGGTCAGGCGGATGGGGCGCAATTCGTCGGGGGCTCGGGTGCGTGCCACGTGGGTTCCTCGGCCGGAGGGCTTCATGTTTTACCACGACCGGCGCTTCGATGCCGTCAATCAGATCGAGATCGTGGTCCCGGGAACCGCCGTCCGCACGGGGGTTCCGAACGTCGCCTCGGCCTCGATCAGCGACCGGTTGGGATCCAGCCCCGGGCCGATGTGCGTGATGACCAAGCGTTCGACGCCGGCATCTGCCCCCAACTGACCGGCTTCATACGCCGTGAGATGATGGTCCCACGGTTTGTCCCCGCCCTGGTAGGAGGCTTCGGCGACCAGCACGTCCGCTCCCCTTGCCAGCTCCACCAGGCTCTCCGACGGACCGGTATCGGCCGTATACACGAAGGACTTCTCGCGGCGAGTTGCGCGTAGCGCCACTGTGGGCACCGGGTGCGCGGTTGTTGCGAACCGGAGGTCGACATCGCCGACCGTGACTGCATCGCCATCGCCCACCGTCCGGAACTCGAAAGTTGTTCGGAGTGGGTGATCGGGGCCGGCCCCGAGAAACCCGGCCAGGCGCTCCTCTACCAGATCGGCGGCGAGGACCGGTATGTGTGAGCGCTGGCGTGGCCCGAACCGTGCGAAGTGGTAAAAGGCGAGCAGGTCAACGCTGTGGTCGGGATGAACGTGGGAGATCACCACGGCGTCCAGCTGCAACGGGTCGACGAACTCCTGTAACGCCGCAAACGTGCCCGACCCGGCGTCGATCCAGATGGAGGTTGCGGCCGTCCGCAGCAGGTAGCCAGATGTGGGCCTGCCCGCCGTCGGGTAGGTCCCGTTGGACCCGAGGACTGTCAGTTGCATCCGCTGGACGGTAGCGGTCCAGTAGCGATCGGCTCCTCTGAAATCGTCCCGGCCCGGATGCGGTACGACCTCATCGCCGGGCCACCTGTGCGATCGCATCCCAGAATCACGTAGTGCCAGCCGGGTTCGAGTGCACCCTCCACGTCGTGGCGGGATGGCACCGGCGGCCCGCTGGGATGGCTGTGAAACACACCGATCAGTTCCCAGCCGTTGCGTTCGGCGTGGCGCAGTGCCCCGAAGTGTCCCCTCGGTTCGACGGTGTAACGGTCGCAGCCCGCCGCGACGTTGGTCAGGCAGTAGACCATGGCGACCGTCGAACCTGAGCCGGCCAGCAGGCCGCAGGCCTCTTGTGGTTCACAGAAGCGAACATGGTTCCACATCGCCTCCACCGCCTCCGCGCCGATCCGGATCACGGCGCCAGTCGCTCGATCATCCAAGCCGCTCGGTCTCGGCGGTAGTGGAACCGGTCGTGCAACCGGTGTCGGCGCCCTTGCCAGAACTCGATCCGATCCGGGATGACACGAAATCCGACCCAGGTCGGCGGTCGCGGCACGGGAGGCTCTGGATGAGCCTGCTCCAGAGCCGTGTAGGCGGCTTCCAGCTGCTCCCTCCCGGCGATCGGCCGGCTCTGGGGTGAGACCGCGGCAGCTATCTGCGCTCCGTACGGTCGCGATGCGAAGTAGGCGTCCGCCTCTTGCTCGGCGACCAGCCGGACATCACCCTCGATCCGCACCTGGCGGTGCAGCTGTAACCAGACCAGGCATAGACCCGCCCTCGGATTGGCGCTGATATCCCTGCCCTTCTGCGACTCGAGGTTCGTGTAGAACACAAACCCGCGCTCGTCGAAACCCTTCAGCAAGACCGCCCGGGCTGCAGGCCGCCCATCGGCGTCGGCAGTGGCGACAACCATGCTGTTGGGTTGTGGGACACCGGCTGCAAGGGCCGCGTCGAACCACACTTCAAACTGGCGGATGGGGTCCGGGTGGAGCATGTCCCGGCGCAGACCCTCCGTCTCGTATTCCTCGCGCAGTTGCGCGATCCGATCACTCATGATTCGGACCCTACCGCGACGCCGCGACACTCCGACGAAGACTGCATTTCATGAATCGTCGGCAATGTATGCCGCAGCCGCGGCTTCCTCGTGTGGCTCGAGTGGGTGCACCGCCAGTTCAAGGGCGGCAAAGAGCGTCCGCGACCACGGGAAAGCCAGAACGGGAGTAGCCCCCGAGATCACCAGCGAGACGATCAACAGCGGTGTGTAGGGCGGATCCGGCCAATAGAGGACCACGCCGGCGAGGAACACGATGAGGAACGCGGCAGCCGTGACGGCGAACGACAGGATCATCGATCCGACCCAGTATCCATCCATACGCTCGTACTTGTGCCCACACGTCTGGCAGCGGTCGACCATGGAAAACCAGCCGTCGAACACGCCACGGCCGCCGCAACGCGGGCATCGCAGCGCCAGCGCTCGTCCCGTCATGGTCAAGAACCGCTGCACCCGTCCATGCAACCACACGCCGCCTCGAAGTTCGCCGTGCGCCGCCGTCGCTACGCATTATGTGCGGGATCCGGCATACTGCGAATGCGCACGCGCCAGGGGTTTCAGGTGGGTATCTACGTCCCAACCGAGTATGCAACCACTCACAGACAGTTCCTTGCCGCCGAATCATCGACCGAGGTCCTGATCGCCGGCCAGTCGGACGTCAAGGCCTGTTTGGCGCCGCCGCTGATCGACCGGGCTGCCTTCAACTACTCGGACACCGGGGAGTCTCCGATAGAGAGCTACTTCAAGCTGCGGTACCACCTGCCCCGCATGCCGAAGCTGAGGATCTTGCTGTATTCCCTAGCGATCGCGTCGTTCGTCGGCGTTCGCACGCAACGGCTCTACAGCCGCATGTACCGCCGGGGCTATATCCGACCATCCGATTATCCGGCGCTGCGCGAGCTGGGCGTCCGCAACCCGGCAGTGGAACACATCACGTCGATGCTCAAGTTCACCGGCAAGCCCGAGCTCGCCCAGACTGTGACCAACGCCTGGAGGGCTGTGCGCCGCCAGCCGCCGCTGCCTCCACTGAAGGGCGAACTGCTGCGCGGGTTTCGCTACATCGAGGGATCGAGAGTTGAGGCCGATCGAGCAGCCGACATGGCCCGCCACCACTTCGCGGGTCATGACCCCTGCGACCCGCTGCTGATCGGCTACTTCGAGAAGATCCTGCAGCTGTGCAAAGAACAAGGGATCACAGTGATCGCCGTGTCCGCTCCGGTCACGGACCTCTATCTGAAGGCGGCCGCAGAGTATGTGACCTGGGACGAGGTGCTGGCCGCCACCGTCCACAATCCCCGCTTTGAAGGCCTCCTCGACGGACACATCGACATGACGCACATGTTCGAGGACCGCTACGAGCTGTTCCGAGATCAGAACCACATGAACGTGCTGGGGGCACAGGAGGCGTCCCGCCACGTCGCAGCCGTGCTCGGCGACCGGGTGCGTCCCGAATTGTCGGAGCTGCCCGCACCGCAGCGCTGAGCCGCTGGCGCATTCGCCCCCACCACACGATGGTTCGCAACGTGGCAGACCCGGCCTGAGGGCCGGGTCTGGTGGAGGTGC
Source organism: Acidimicrobiia bacterium (assembly GCA_041576165.1). GTDB lineage: Bacteria > Actinomycetota > Acidimicrobiia > Spongiisociales > Spongiisociaceae > JBFGLM01. The sequence goes on along the minus strand of JBFGLM010000025.1, from coordinate 64,811 downwards.
GGGGAGTCGAACCCCGGTCCGCTGAGACATCTGCGACGGCATCTCCGAGCGCAGCCAGCAGCGAGCGTTTCGGATCGGGTGAGTAGCCGCTGGCGCATTCCCTCGACCCGTCCTAGTCGGATTTCGTCTTTCGCTCCCGGTCCCGACATCCCGGGAGCGGCAACCCACTAGCGACACCCGGTCCGGGAGGTGGGTCCAACCCGGGCGGATGAGCTGCGTTACTCAGGCAGCCAGTGCGAAGTCGTCTTCGGCACTTATTCGTTGTACCGGCTCTTTAACGAGGACTCCGGTGACCTCGGCTCGCTTCCGTCGCTTCAACCCTCAGCGTCGAAGCCAGTTCACCCCCATGGGGATAGGCACATTGTACAACCCTCGCGAAGGTCTGGGATTCCCGGGGCCGGCGGGCCGGTGGCTACAGCTGCAGCCACAGCCGGGCCCGGTGGCGAAGCGCAAGCGAGCCACCCAAAAGGGGGTGCGCGGGAACCGGCTCCGCCGTCCCATCGCACAGGATTGCAGCGACCTGCGCGGTGCAATTCTGCAAGAGACAGCGCGGGCCGCCAGGCCGCACCTCAGAACATGCGGACGGCCTCACCGCCCGCAACTCGCCGCCGGCGGCGACTTACCTTCGGCCCTGGTGCCGGAGGGCGCGATCCATCTCGCGTTGTTGTTCGCGACGTTTGATCGTTTCGCGCTTGTCGAGGCCGGTCTTGCCCTTGGCGAGCGCCAGCTCCAGCTTGGCCATGCCGCGGGCGAAGTAGATCCGGACCGGGATCAGGGTCAACCCTTTCTCGGCGGTCTGGCTGGCGATCGTCTCGATCTCACGTCGGTGCAACAGCAGCTTGCGGGGCCGTTCCGGCTGGTGGCCACCGTCGCGGGCGAATGGGTACGGCGCAATGTAGGCGCCGACGAGCAGCAGTTCGCCGTCTTCGACCACGGCGTAGGAGTCCTTGAGGTTGGCGTTGCCGGCCCGCAGGCTCTTCACCTCTGAACCCGTCAGCACCATCCCTGCTTCGAATCGTTCGATCAGCTCGAAGTCGAACCGGGCACGACGGTTGGTCGTGACAGTCGCCTCGCCTCGATCTTTCGCTTTGGCCGCCTTTTTGGCACTCATCCGCCGAGGTACCTCATCGGGTCCACCGGTGTGCCTCCCTCCCGCGTCTCGAAATGCAGATGGGGTCCGGTTGAGAAGCCGGTCGATCCAACGTAGCCGACCACGTCACCGGTCGAGACACCGGCACCACGGGAAACGTTCAATCCCGACTGATGCGCGTAGAGGGTCGACAGCCCGCCCCCGTGATCGATGACCACCGTGTTGCCGTATCCGCCGTACCACTCGGCGAGGATCACCGTGCCTCCGCCGGCCGCCTTGATCGCCTGCCCGGATGAGCCGGAGAGGTCGATTCCGGCGTGCAGCCGGGAGGTACCGGTGATCGGATGAATGCGATATCCGAACGGTGAGGTGACCCGGCCCGGGAGCGGCCATGCCAGCACGCCCGGATTCGAACCCCCGGGCTGCTGGCGCGCCGCGATCTCGGCCTCGATTTTGGCTGCCTCGGCCGCCAGGCTGGCGACGTGGTCGTCCAGGTGAGCGATCTCATGGTTGATGGATGCGAGCAGCGCCTCCTGCGACGCCAGTTCGGCCGCGACTTCGGCGCGGATGGCATCGACCTCGGCCCGGCGTTCCTCGGCTTCGGCCCGGTCCACCTCCAGCGCCGCCAGGGCAACTTCCTCCTCAGCCCGGCGGTCAGTGAGAACCTGCCGCTGCGCCCGTTCCTGATTCTCGAGTGCCTCCAGGGAGCGAAGCAGGAATGTCGTGTTCTCCAGCAGATTCTCGGCGTAGGTGACGCCGACCGACGCATTCGTCGCGTCATTCACCGACAAGACGACGCGACCGACGGCATACGATCCGCTGCGGTATAGGTCGACGGCCCGCTCGCGTATCTGCTGGCGGGTCGCCAGTTGTTCGAGTTGGGTTTGGGCGAGCGCCTCCTCCACAACACCGATCTGGCGAACCAGCTCCGCGATGGCGGCCTGTTGGACGGCGATGGCGGCGAGCACTGCGTCGAGGGCGCTCTGGGCGGCCTCCAGCCGACCACGCACTTCGTCCAAGCGAGCCTGGGTATCGGCGAGTATCACCACGGTTTCGCGGCGGGTCGACTCAGCGGAACTGATCTGGTTCTCCAGCGCCTTGATCTCGGCCTGGATCTCGTCGAGCCGGTCTTCTTCGCTTTGGGCACCCACACCGCTCGGGACGACGAGCGTGAGCATGAGGAGGCTGAGCGCCACGAGCGCAAAGCGTCGCATCGGCCCGATCAGACCTTGAGGAACCGGCGCAGACCCAGGCTGCTTCCGACGAGGCCGGCCAGGCCGCCGAACGCCAGAATCAGCACACCCCACCGGGTCAGGAAATCGGTGCTGACCTGGAATCGCACGAAGAAATCGGTGGGAACCTGGCTCAGGAAGTAGTGGCCCAACACGATGGAACCAACCGCCAGCGTCCCGCCGATGATCCCCTCGATGATCCCTTCCAGCAGAAACGGGATTCGGATGAACCAGTTGCCTGCACCGACGAGCTTCATGATCCCAACTTCTTCGCGGCGAGCGTATATCGCCATCCGTATGGTGTTGGCAATCAACACAATCGCGGCTACACCCAGCAATAGCACCAGTCCGACACCGATCGAGGACAAGACCCTGGTCACGCTCAGCAGCCGCTCTATTGCGTCGGCTTGGACTGAGATCGAATCAACGGCCGGCTCCCCCAGGAGCCGGAACTGGACCGCCTCATACAGATCGATATCGGTCAGCTCGATCCGGATCGAGGTTGGGAGCAGTGCCGGGTCGACGATCTCGAGGAGCGCCGGCTCGTCCGAAAAGAGCTCCTTGAATTCGGTGAAGGCTTGCGACTTGTCGAAATACTGGGCGGTCTGGACCTCGTCGTAAGCTACGACCTCTTCGAGCATCGCCAGGTGGGCGGGTTGGCCCACGTCATCGCGCAACCAGACGATCAAATGGTTGCCCTCCTGCCACTGCAGCGTGTTGAGCCGTACCAGCTCGTTGAAGACCAACGCGCCGAACGCCAACGCCAGGGACACGAACACAGCCAGCACAGCAGCCGCCACCACGAGGACGTTTCGACGCAGGCTCGTGAACGCCTCACCGATCAGATACGCCGCCCGCTGCATCAGCTTCTCACCACCTCGCCCGAGTCGAAGCCGCTCTCGTAGCCGCTCTCGTGGGCATCCCGGACCACGCGACCCCGTTCCAGCTGCACGACGCGACGCCGCATTGCGTCCACGATCGCATGGTCATGGGTCGCCATCACGATGGTCGTGCCGGTGCGGTTGATGCGGTCGAGCAGACGCATGATGCCGACCGATGTTGCCGGATCGAGGTTTCCGGTTGGTTCGTCTGCGAGCAGGATGGGAGGACGGTTGACAAATGCCCGCGCCACGGAAACACGCTGTTGCTCTCCACCCGAGAGCTGGCGCGGGTATCGATCGGCCTTGGTGGCCAGACCAACCAGCTCCAGGACCTGGGCCACCTGTCGCCGAATCACCGACTTGGGGCGTCCCAGTACCTCGAGCGCGAACGCAACGTTCTCGCCCACCGTCTTGTTCGGGAGCAACTTGAAATCCTGGAACACGGTTCCCACCGACCGCCGCAGGTAGGGCACTTTCCAGTTGGGCAATTTGGTGATGTCCTTGCCGGCCACCCAGATCGTTCCTTTGGTGACCCGCTCCTCGCGCAGGCACATCCGGATGAGCGTGGATTTGCCCGAACCCGATGGTCCCACGAGGAATACAAACTCGCCTTTGCGAATGTCCAGGGTCACGTCGCGTGCTGCGACGATTCCGCCGCCGTAGACCTTGGTGACATCATGTAATCGAATCATGTCCGGTGAAACCCCGTGTGCAATCTTCGTCCGTGCTGCATCAGATACTTCCGCAATCCGTGCCGCCCTCTGTGCCGCTCGTGTGCCGCCAGAATGCGGCCTGCTCTTCGAACCCTCCGACCGGCCCACCCGGCGGTTCCTGCGACGCGATGCCGACGGTTCTGCTGGTCGTCCTGCCGGCCGGTCTGCCGCCCGGGCGCTGGTTGCCCTATTTCGCCCGGGCATGAGCGACTTCGGGACAACGCCGGCCGCTCCCGGTGGGTTCCCGACGTGCCGCAGAGGTTACCGACCTCGGTAGGTCATCCAAAGCTTTGTCCGGCCAGTGCGACGTCTAGGAGCTCGCGCCCGATCGGGTGTTCATCGCCCGAGATGACGCCCAAGTGAGCTGTCAGCTCCGCCGGTCGAGTCACGCAGCGCCGGCCTGTTCGCGGCGTGCGCGCCGCCACTGTAGGTATGACTCGCTGAAGGGACCAATCGCGCCGTCCAGGACAGCCTGCACGTTGCCGACCTCGAAGTCGGTGCGCAGGTCCTTGACCATCTGGTAGGGCTGCAGCACGTATGAGCGAATCTGACGGCCCCAGGCTGCCTCGTTCTGCTCCCCCCGTATCTCGTCCAACTCGCGCTGGCGCTCGTGACGGGCCAGGTCGGCCAGCTTTGCTCTGAGCATCGTCATGGCTCGGGCTCGGTTCTGGATCTGGGAACGCTCCGCCTGGCATGCCACCACTACCCCGGTGGGCAGGTGCGTGATCCGTACCGCCGAGTCGGTGGTGTTGACATGCTGGCCACCGGCACCCTGGGAGCGGAACGTGTCGATCCGCAGCTCATCCGTGTTGATCTCGATCTCGGCATCATCCACCTGCGGGATCACGTCGACCGCCGCGAACGAGGTATGGCGGCGGGCATTGGCATCGAACGGACTGATCCGTACGAGGCGGTGAACCCCTCGCTCGCCCTCGAGGCGGCCGTAGGCGTACGGACCGTCGACGGTCATGGTGACCGACTTGATACCGGCCTCCTCCCCCGGGGACACTTCATCGATCTCGTAGCGGAGGCCTTCGCCGTCGAAGTATCGGGTGTACATCCGCCACATCATCTCGGCCCAGTCTTGCGCGTCCACACCGCCGGCCCCGGCATGCACACTCACGATGGCCGGGCGGTCGTCGTACTCGCCGAAGTACAAGGACTCGATCTCAACGGCCTGCAATTCGCGGTCGGTTTCGCTCAGACTCTCGACCACCTCTGACCGGGTCTCTGCATCGCTCTCCTCGTCGGCCAAATCCAACAGGACTTCGGCGTCGTCGAGGGTGGCGGCGAGCCGGCCGACCCGGGACACGATGTCTGCATAACGCGACAGCTTGCGCGTGATGTCAGTGGCTCTTTCCGGATCGTCCCACAGCCCGGGATCTGCCGCGAGCTCGCGAAGCTCGGCTAGTTCCGTTTCTTTGGCATCGACGTCAAAGGAACCTCCTGGCATCGCTGAGCCGTACCCGGAGATCTTTGATGACGGCGCGGGGATCCTCGTGGTGCATACGCCGTCAGGGTAGCGGACCGTGGCACGACCTTCGCGGGACTCAGCTGTACAACCTCGAACCGGTGCCGACACCCGCAGGGCTCCAGGCTCGGCGGCCGCCCAACCCGTCGCTAGCGGGCCCGTCCCTGGCCGAGGCGTTGCCGCACCCATTCGGCGACGGCTTCAGACGCCTCCAAGACCTCGGCGCTCAACGCCGGTAACGATTCGAATTCTCGATCTCGGATGGCCGTCTCGAACCTGCGGCAGGCGTCGGAGAGCGCCAGCGCACCCAGCATCCCTGCGTTCCCCTTGAGGCGATGGGCGGCCGCCCGGGCCTCCTCGTGCACATCAGGTGCTACGGATCTGATCGTGCCGACGAAACCAGGCAGGTCTGCCAAGTACATCCGCAATACCGATGCAACGGCATCAGGCTCACCCAGGGCGTCAACGAGCGCCTCGAACGTTTCGTCATCGACCACAGGAAGGGCGTCCCGTGATGCGCTGCACCAGATCCGGATAGACGCCTCCGAAGGCACCGCCGCGCCAGGCGCGGCGGACATTTTGTCCCGCACCCGTCCAATTTAGCGCGCGCTCCAGAATGCGGCGCAGGCCGGATTCAAGAAACCTTGTCGCTGCCCAGACACGTTGGTGTGTTGGAACACTTCTTGGCTTTCAGGCCCGAGCCGCACGGACAGGGAGCATTGCGTCCGACTTTGTTCGATTGGGCCTGGCGTTTGGTTTGACCACTACCGCTGGCGGTCACCACCGTTGGTCGCTGCGGCTGCGCCGGCGCCTGCGTCACCTCGACATGGAACAAGTAACGGAGCGCGTCGCGCTTCACGCTGGCGACCAGCTCCGAGAACATCTCATAGCCCTCTCGCTGATACTCGGTGAGCGGGTCGCGCTGTCCCATCGCTCGCAGCCCGATACCGGACCGCAAATAGTCCATCTCCGCAAGGTGCTCACGCCATTTGTTGTCAATGATCGAAAGGATGATGCGGCGCTCGATGGCCCGTAGTACTTCTGCGCCGAACTCTGCCTCGCGCTTCTCGTAGACCGTGACTGCTTCTTCGACCGCGGCCCCGGCCAGGGCTTCGGCTGATAGGCCAGCCGAAGCGTCCACCGAATCCGGTCCCAGATGGGTGGGGAATATCTGAGAGAGCTCTTGGCGGATCTCCTCCCAATCCCAGGTGGAAGGCGCCGCGCCTTCCGGTATCACCGCGTAGACGGCGTCGGGAATCGCCTGGTCGATCCACTCCATTACCAACTCGCGGCTCTCGGCCGACCGCAAGATTCCGTTGCGCCAGGCGTAGATCACCTCACGCTGGCGGTTCATCACCTCGTCATATTTGAGAACGTTCTTGCGGATCTCGAAGTTGCGGGATTCGACCTGGGACTGCGCCCGCTCGATTGCCTTGGAGACCATCTTGGCCTCGATCGGCACATCGTCGGGGATGCGGAGACGATCCATGATCGCCTCAACGCGCTCCGAAGCGAACCGCCGCATCAACTCGTCTTCGAGCGATAGGTAGAACCGCGACTCACCGGGGTCGCCTTGGCGGCCCGAACGTCCCCGCAGCTGGTTGTCGATGCGCCGGCTCTCATGGCGCTCCGTACCGAGCACGTAGAGCCCGCCCGCAGCAATCACTTGCTGGCGGGCGGGTGCGATCTCGGCTTCGAGTTCCTGCACGAACGCCTGGAACTCCTGCTCATACCCGTCGTCGTCGGGCGAAAGGCCACGCTTCTTCAGCTCGGCCTTGGCCAAGCCATCCTCGTTGCCGCCCAACGCGATGTCCACACCGCGGCCCGCCATGTTCGTCGCGACGGTCACCGCCCCGGGGCGGCCGGCCTGGGCGATGATGTCGGCTTCCCGGAAGTGCTGCTTGGCGTTGAGCACCTCATGTCGTATTCCCCGCCGGCGCAGGATGTTGCTCAACTTCTCAGACTTCTCGATTGAGACTGTGCCGACCAGCACCGGCTGGTTGTTCTCATAGCGCTCGACGATGTCCTCTACCAGCGAGTCGAACTTGGCGTCCTCGGTCTTGTAGACGACGTCCGGCTGGTCAACTCGAGCTATGGGTTGGTTGGTGGGAACTTCGACAACCTCGAGGCCGTAGATCTGAGAAAACTCGGCTGCCTCAGTGAGGGCGGTTCCCGTCATGCCCGCCAGCTTCTCGTACATCCGGAAGTAGTTCTGCAACGTGATCGTGGCGAGGGTCTGGTTCTCCTCTTTGATCTGGACGTTTTCCTTCGCCTCGATCGCCTGGTGGAGACCCTCCGAATAGCGCCGTCCTTCCAGGACACGTCCGGTGAACTCGTCGACGATCTTGACCTCGCCGTGGTCGACGATGTACTCGACGTCGTCCTGGTAGAGCTCTTTTGCCCGCAACGCTTGCTCGAGGTGATGGACGAAGTCAACCGCCGCATGGTCGTACATGTTCTCGATGCCCAAGATCTCTTCGACCCGACCAACGCCATCCTCGGTAGTGAGGACCTGGCGTTTGGCCTCGTCGACGATGTAGTGATCGTCTCTGCGCAGACGGTTGACGATCTTGGCGAAGTCGCGATACCACTTGGCGGTATCCCCAACCCGGCCGGAGATGATGAGCGGCGTGCGGGCCTCATCGACGAGGATCGAGTCGACCTCGTCGACTATGGCGTAGTGATGACCACGCTGCACCAGATCTTCGGTCCGCATCGCCATGTTGTCGCGCAGATAGTCGAAGCCAAACTCGTTGTTGGTTCCGTAGGTGACGTCCGCCTCGTAGGCCGGTCGGCGTGCCCGGGGGTCGTCACCAGCCTGAATGAGTCCCACCGTCAGCCCAAGAAAGCGGTGGATCCCTCCCATCCAATCCGCATCGCGAGATGCCAGGTAGTCGTTCACGGTCACAATGTGGACGCCGCGGCCCGCCAGCGCATTGAGGTAGACGGGCATGGTGGACACGAGGGTCTTTCCCTCACCGGTCCGCATCTCGGCGATCATCCCGCGATGAAGAGCCACCGCCCCCAGCACCTGCACGTCGTAGTGCCGCTGTCCCAGCACCCGCGTGGCGGTTTCCCGAACGACGGCGAAAGCCTCCGGCAAGATGTCTTCCAGTGTCTCGCCATCAGCCAGGCGTTTGCGGAATTCTTCGGTCTTCGCACGGAGTTGCCCGTCGGTGAGCGGCTGAATCGACGCTTCGAGCGCGTTCACCTCGTCGACAACAGCCGCGAGGTTTTTCATCAGCTTGGTTTCACCCGCCCCGAAGACCTTCTTGACTAGCGACATGGTGGGGTCATCCTATCTGTACCGGGACTTAGTGAAGCCCGGGTCTCAGCCGGACCATTGACCAGGACCTAGGCGACCGGCGCGGCGGCTACGGTTTCGAGCAGGGAGGCAGGGTCGATGCCGGCCTCCGCCACGGTGAGGTGGGTGAACGGCCGGTCGAGGTCGATGCGCACGGGTTCGGGGTCGGCCAGCTCCTCTCCCGTCGACGTTCGCACGACCAATCCTTCCGGCTGTTCTCCGGCGACGTTCACCGTGACCATCGCCACCCGCCCATCCTCGAGACGAAGAAACGATCCCGGAGGGTATACGCCCGTAAAACCGATGAATTGGTCCACCATGATCGGATCGAAGTGGCCACCGGCTCCCTGGCGGAGCACTTCGATCGCCTGGTGAGGTGTGTCCGCCCGCCGGTATGACCGGCGGGTGGTCAAGGCGTCGTAGACGTCCGCGGCGGTGACAACCCGAGAAAACAAATGCTGTTCGCGCACCCTTGACGGGACGGGGTAGCCCGCGCCATCGAACCGGCGATGGTGTTCGAGCGCGACGATCGCTGCCACTTCCTGTCCCGGAGCGGCGGCGGCCAGGATGGCAGTGGCTCCCTCTTGGGGATGGAGTTTGATCTCGGCCCACTGTTCGGCGTCCAACCGGCCGGGGTACTGCAGTATCGACGACGCGACCCTTAGCTTGCCAATGTCGTGCAGCAACGCACCCAGCGCCATCGTGCCGATGGTTTGCTCGTCGAGCCCCACCCTCCGGCCGAGCGCAATCGCAAGGATGCAGACGTTGACGGAGTGATAGAAGGTGTACTCGTCGTGCGACTTCATCGACGCCAGCAGCACGCTGGCTCCCGGCTGGGAGATCGTCTGTTCGACCAGTTGTTCGACGATCATGGTGGCGCCGCTCAAGTCGAAATCCTGGCCGCCGCGCATCGCTTGACCTATCCCACGCAGAACATCGAGTGACCGGGCGTAGTTGCGCCGCAAACCTGAGATCTCACCGCTCGCCGTCAGCTCGGCGCTGGTGAAGGGTGAGTCGTTCAGCCGGATTGTCCCCTCCGCCGGGACATCGGATATGCGTCCTGCCAGGAATTCGGCAAGGTCTCGCACGTCGGCCCGGGAAACGAATCCGTCAAAGGTGAGCGAGTCGATTCCCCGTGCCTGCATGGTTCGGAAGAACCCGTTGAACTCCAGCGAGGTGTGCGCCAGGAGGCGCTGGTCGTGGTAAAGCGAGTCGCCCATGATCGTGAGCACCGTCTCTCCGGCGTGCTCCACCAAGCTGGACGCCGCAAATGCGGCCCGTTCGATGGACCCCTCCACGGCCGGATGCTCTGCCGGATACAAGGCCAGCTGCGTCACTGCGCCGCGTAAACCGGCCAGCGTCTGTTTGATCAGCGGCTCACTCATGTCTTTGCGCCTTCCCCTAGGGCTCTTCGTGCTGCGGTCCGGATCTGGCGCGCAGTGCCTGTCAACGCAATGCGACGGTGGGCCAGTCGTTCCAGCAAAGCTCGCGTCTCGTCCGTGGGCTGACGGCCGAGAAGCTCGATCGCCCGCGCCCGCTGCGCGGTGCTGAGCTTCGAGGATGAAATGGACTCGACCAGAATCTCCTCGGCGCCTTCATGCGAGCTGGTGCCGAGCACGGTGAGGGCGGTGGAGCGAACAGCATCGTCCTCGTCGGCCAGGCGATCGGCGATCAGCTCGAGGTCGGTGGGCGTTCCCAGGACCGCAAGGCCCCGAACGGCCTCGACCCGCACTCGTTCATCGGCATGAACGATCAGCTCCCGCATCAAGGAAGCCGCCGCCTCGACTTTGGCGCGCCGCAGCACGCTGGCCAGATTGCGGGCGAGGTACCACGGCGCCTCACGGGCCGAACTCACAATGGGCTCGGGATGCCGAGGCGCCACCATCGCCAGCAGTTCCATCACGGGGCGTCGCGATGCGGCGTCTCCTTCTGCCAGTATCGTGATCAGCGGTCGGACGGCAGCATCGCCCGCCACCTGCACGAACCGATCGACGTCGGCCGCCAGCAACTCGTTGGCGTCCCTGGTCGCCAAGAGCTGGCGTAACAACTCGTCGGTGATCGTGGATTCGACGGCCCGGTCGACATCCGCCTGCCAGTGGCGTTCGTAGGTCGGGTTGTCGCTGATCGCTCGCAGCCACAGCTCGGCCCGTCTGATCTCCTGCCGGCGTATCGCGCTCTTGACTTTTCCCGACCAGATGCGGAGGACCCGGCGGAATCTCTCCGGTCGTTCTTCTACATCGAGCAGATCCCGGAAGGCATCGAGCACTGTGAAGAAGAAGCGGCCGGGGTCCGGGATGGCGACGTCGACCCGTTGCGGACGGTCGTCGAAAGTCCCGAAGCGGCTCTCGATCTGGCTGGCAATCGCCTGCCTCGCCGTATTCACCCGCTGGGGTGCTTGGAGCAGTGAGAGCAGATCCTGCGAGCGGCCGTCGGCTTCGGGGTCGGTGACGATCTCCGCATAGCTCATGAGCAGCGAAAAGCCTTGTGGGTCGAGCTGCTGCGCGAACTCCACCAGCTCGTGGCTGGCGAACTGGTCGAGGAACGGCCGTACGACCGGAGATGAGTGCTCCTGCAGGAACTGCTCCAGGACTGCCTGCTGGATCGGCTCGTCGAAGTGGAAGAACGCTTCGACGAAGGCTTTGACTGCAGCTTCCCCGCCGGCGACGTCTTCCGGGTCGATCAATCCCATGATCTCGATGTAGCTGCTGTGCACCAGCTTGGCGACGGTGGCCGGGTCGCCTCCACCCTGGGCCGTGAGGTCTGCTGCGAAGGCCTCGGGGTCGCTGCCCTGGGCAAGGATCGAGTCGACCTTTTCGTCCCGTTCGGTGCCGCTCAGTTCGGTCGATTCGGCCAGCGGCGCCCGGTCGCTCACCGCGAAGGAGGTGACTCCATCCCGGGCGAGGGCCGCCCCGACGCCTCCGCCGGCGGTTACATCCTGCTCATCGCGGGCCAGCAGATCGAAGAAGCGGACGACATCCCGCTCGGTGGGCATGCCCGTGACCTCGAGCGTGTCCACATTCTGCACGAACAGCCGCTTGGCGAGGCGGCCGGCGCTGCCCCGGACATCCTCGAGCGGCTCACCGTCGTGGAAGAATCCCGCGGGCGTGACGTTGACGATGAACGCCTCACCGGCAACCTCTCTGATTGCGTCCACGGACCTGACAAACGCCGGCTGTTCGAGGGGATCCGGGTAGAGCGCATGGATCGACCAAGCTGCACCTAGTGCATCGACCACCGCGGCCGCGGCCTCGGTCGTCGCCGACATCAGTCGATGGAGATCAGTTCCTCCCGGAGCGCGTACATCACCGCTTCACTCCGGGAGTGGAGGCCGAGCTTGTCGAGGATGTTACGCACGTGGTTCTTCACGGTGTTTTCGGAGATGAAGAGCTTCTCTCCGATTTCACGGCTGGTCATCCCCTGGGCGACCAGCTGCAACACCTCGACCTCGCGCCCGGTCAGCGTCGGACGCCGCCCGGCGACGATGTCGCGATGTCGAAGCAGTTGGCGCACATTCCTGAACAGTTTGGACGCCATGAGCGGCGAAATCACCGCTCCCCCCTTGATCACGTCTTCGATCGCTGCCACGAGCTGCGGAAGTGGGGTCTCCTTGACCACGTATCCGGAGGCACCTGACTTGATCGCAGACAACAGATCTTCTTCCGATTCGGACGCCGTGAGCAATACGACCTTGGTGTGCGGCACCGCGTCGACGATCTTGTCGACGACGTCGAGTCCCGAGAGGCCTGGCATGAGGACGTCGAGGACGACAACGTCCGGCTGCAGGCGCTTCGATTCCGCCACGGCCCGCATGGCGTCGTCAGCCTGGCCGACGACTTCGAAGCCGGCGTTCTCGAGCGCAGCCGCTATTCCCGCTTGGAAGAGCGGCGCGTCGTCCACGACGATCACTCGCGTCATGCCGGCTCGATCAGTCCCAGTCTTCCGTCGCGACGGCGATACAGCACCGACTGCACACCTGTCTCGGCGTTGAGGAAGAAGAAAAAGCTATGTCCCAGTTGTTCCATCTGCAATGCTGCATCCTCTGGCGTCAAGGGCTTCATCACGAACTGTTTCACCCTGACGATTTCAATACCCTCTGGACTATCTTCATCGGCGCGAGGACTAGTGACATTGAGGTCTTTCTTGCTGCCCTTGCGCGAGCGATCTACCAGGCGGTCGTGCAAGCGGCTGAGATTCTGACCAAACCGATCGACTGCTTTGTCGACCGCGGCGAAAGCCGATTCGCCTCCGGACTCTCCGCGCACGATGTGGCCCGCGGCGGGGGCGCTGATCTTGGCCGAGAACCGGCCGGCTGAGTTGCGCTGGTTGGGGTCCTCGATGATCTCGACTTCGGCGTCGCCGACATGATCGAAAAACCGCGCTGCACGCGAAACCTTCTTCTCTGCGTGCGATCGAAGTCGGTCGCCGATGTGCAGGTTCCTACCGTGTACGCGCACGTCCATTGTTGCGGCTCCTTTCCCTGGCTGAGTGATGGACCTTCCGCACACATCCCTGACACGTGTTGCGAAGCCGTACCACCTGCGCCAGCGATCAGTTGTCCATCCCTGTGCGAGACTCTACTAACGCCGCACGGATGTTGTGAGGGTGACGGCCAGGCTGGCCGCGTGACCGAGCGCGTGCCGGGCCGCGCCCAGGGTCCGTCCGGTGGTGACGACATCGTCGACGATCACCGCCCCGGGCGGCACTGAACGGACGGCCCGCAACACCGGATCTCGCCGCCGCTGTCGCCCCCGCCGTGCCTGGCTGGCCGCCAGGAGCGGCACGGAGAGTGCCGGCAACACCGGGATGCCGGTGACGCGGCTCAGCGCCTCGGCCAGTACCAACGCCGGGTCGACGCCGTATCGCAGCGTTCGCGCAACTGCCCGCGGGATCGGAATCAGCGCCGAGGTGTCGGGGGGCACCCGGCTCGCCATGGCCCCGATCACAAGCGGGGGCAGGTCCACCAACGCCGAGTACTTGAGACGATGTACGAGCCCACGGATTACATCGTCGTGTAAGAATGCAGGGCGTACGAGCAGGTCGTCGACGATCCGATCATGGCCAGACCGAAGCGATCGCGCGCACCGGTCGCAAACGCCGCAACTCAAATTGGCGTCTTTGTGACATTTACTACAAATCCCGCATATCATGGGAGAAGGCTACGAATCGGGTACGACATCGCAGCCGGGCACCCGCTCAGCGAAAGGTAGCGGCATGGACACAACCGTTTCGGTCAAGCGCGAACGAGTACGCCGGAAACGGTTATGGCGACTGGTCACCCTCCTCGGGCTCATTGCGCTATGGATGTGGATCAGGGTGGCGGGGGGCACCAACCCCTGGCCCAGCATGCCTCAGCTGAGCGACGAGGCGGTATTCTGGCTGCCGGCCATCGCGATCGTTGTGCTGCTCGGGCTCGTGCTGGTGCTGCCGATGCTGACCAACAGCCGGTCGCCCCACATCACATACCAGCCGGAACAGATCGAGGTTGGATTCAGCGATGTGGTCGGGCTGGGGCGGGTGGTCGACGAGGTGGATCACACGCTGCGGGTGATGCTCGATCACCAGAAGTTTCGAGAAGAGCTGGGCGGCCAGCCCCGGCGGGGGGTTCTGTTCGAAGGACCTCCAGGGACCGGCAAGACACACCTGGCCAAGGCTCTGGCCAAGGAAGCAGAAATTCCTTTCCTGTTCGTGTCGGCGACCGCCTTTCAGTCCATGTGGTACGGCATGACCGCCCGGCGCGTGAAGTCCTTCTTCCGGGCGCTGCGCAAAGCAGCTCGCAAGGAAGGCGGGGCAATCGGCTTCATCGAGGAGATCGATGCCATCGGTTTGACGCGCAGCGGTATATCGGGGGACCAGGCCTTCGGTCACGCTGTGAACCAGACCGTATCGTCGGACACGAGCGGCCAGGTAAACGAGTTGCTGATCCAGATGCAGAGCTTCGACGAGCCAACCTCAACCGAGCGCATCGTCGGGCGGATCACCGATTTCGTGAATCTGTTCCTGCCGGCGCACCGCCAGTGGCGCAAACCCAAACCACCGTACAACAACGTGCTGCTCATCGGCGCCACCAACCGGGCCAGCTCACTTGACCCGGCGCTGCTCCGGCCGGGCCGCTTCGACCGAATTCTCCATTTCGACCTACCGGGCCGCCATTCGCGGCTGGAGCTGATCGACTACTTCCTGCGGCGCAAGGCCCACGATCCCGAGATGGATCTCCAGAAGAACCGGGATGATCTGGCATCCGCCACAATGGGTCACACTCCGGCGTCGATCGAGCGGCTCTTCGACGAGGCCCTGCTGCTGGCGCTGCGTGACGGCCGGTCCGGGTTCAACATGCAAGACCTTCGTCAGGCCCGCACGGAGATCGAGATTGGCCTCCCCGAGCCTATTGACTATCCCCCGGAAGAGGCCGAAATCATCGCCACCCACGAGGCCGGCCATGCCACCGTCGCCTACCTGGTCGGGAAAGGGCGCAAACTCGAGATGCTCTCGATCATCAAACGGCGGGAAGCCCTGGGATTCCTGGCACATCGCCTGCAGGAGGAGCGGCACACCCAGCGCAAGAGCGAGTTGGTGGCGCTGCTGCAGATCGCACTCGGCGGAATGGTCTCCGAGGAGCTGTTCTACGGAGAATCGGGCACCGGGCCGGCCGGCGACCTCGCCAGCGCAACCAACATTGCCGTCGAGATGGTTGGCTCGCTCGGTTTGGGCGCCTCGCTGATCAGCTACCGAGCACTTGACGGCGGGGCCCTGTCGGGCAATCTCGCAGCCAAAGTGCTATCGGACAGCTCCGGGCGGGACGCGGTGAATGAACTCCTCAACGACAACAAACGCGAGGTCACCCGGCTGCTCAGCCATCACCGGCACCTGGTCGAAGCCTTGCGGGATGCGCTGCTGGAGCGCGAAGAGCTGATTGACGAGCAGATCGTGGCCGTGATCGACGAGGCTGAAGCCAGCCACGCGCCGGGCGCGGCCGCCGACAAGATCATCGACCTGCGTGGCGACGCGCCGATGGCGGACACCGTCGAATCTCGAACCGGCCAGGCCGAATCACGGCCCGACTCGGTCGACGGAGAACGGGCACACAGCTGACAGGTTGCGCCCTGGGCCGGCCCGCCCATGGTTACGACGTCCCTTCAGTCCAGCTGGCCAGGTAAGCCTGCTGCTCGGCTGTCAACTCCTCCAACCCGGCCCCCAGGCTCCGGAGCTTGATGCGCGCCACCTCGGCGTCGAGGCTGGGCGGCAACGTGTAGATGCGTGGCTCTAGTTCACCTTCGTGCTCGATGATGAACTCCGCGGCCATCGCCTGGTTCGCAAACGACATGTCCATCACATCGGCAGGATGTCCCTCCGCCGCGGCCAGGTTCACGAGCCGTCCCTCACCGGCCACGATCACGCGGCGGCCGTCGCTCATCTCATACTCATCGAGATGCGGACGCACCCGGCGCACACCGACGGCGTCGGCCGAGAGCTGGGCGAGATCGATCTCGATGTCAAAATGGCCGGCATTGGCCAGAACGGCCCCGTCCTTCATCCGCTCGAAATGGCGGCCCCGCACGACGTGTTTGTTGCCGGTCACGGTGATGAACACATCGCCGATCTCGGCTGCCGCATCCGCGGTCATGACCTGGTGTCCGTCCATGGCGGCCGCGAGTGCGCGTACCGGGTCGACCTCAACCACGACCACCTTGGCTCCCAGGCCATCGGCCCGAGTTGCCACACCCTGTCCGCAGTCGCCGTATCCGATGACAACGACTGTGGACCCAGCGATCAACAGGTTGGTTGCCCGTATGATGCCATCCATCGCCGACTGACCAGTCCCGTAACGGTTGTCAAAGAGATGCTTGGTGGCCGAGTCGTTGACCGCCACAACCGGGAGCCGCAATGCCCCTTCCTGAGCCATGGCCCTGAGGCGGATGACCCCGGTAGTGGTCTCTTCAGTCGAGCCGGAAGGCGTTACCTCTGTTCGATCCGTGTGCAAGACCGAGACCAGGTCGGCCCCATCGTCCATCGTCACGTCTGGGTTCATGTCGAGCACCGCGTGGATGTGGGAGTAGTAACGCTCCGAATCCTCTCCCCGGACCGCGAAGACGGGGATACCGGCTTCCACGAGTCCGGCCGCAACGTCGTCTTGGGTCGACAGAGGGTTAGACGCGCACAACGCCACGTCGGCTCCGCCGTCGCGCAGCGCCATCATGAGGTTGGCCGTCTCAGTGGTCACATGCAGACACGCGGCGATTGTGCGACCCTGCAGCGGCTGTTCCGAGCGGTAGCGTTCGCGGATCGAGGCGAGGACCGGCATGCGTCGCTCGGCCCATTCAATGCGCTTCACCCCTTCATCGGCCAATGCCGGATCGGCGATGTCGTAGTCCATTTCGATACTCCTCGAGATGTCGATGCAGCACCGTCCGGCGCGCCGAGGGAACGCTAGACGCCCGCCCCGAATTGGACCAACGCAGTCGCGGATGCCCGGGGCCGCTGGGCGCGAATCAGCCGATGGCCGCTTTCACGCGTTGCACCAGCTCCTCCACGGCGCCTCGATCCGCCGCCTCGGCGTTCAGACGTAACAGCGGCTCCGTGTTCGAGGGCCGCACGTTGAACCAGCGATCACCGAGGCTGACCGTCAGCCCATCGAGCCGGTCCTGCTCCGCACCCGAGAACGCGTCCGCCACCCGAGCGACAGCCGCCGGCTGGTCGGACACCCGTAGGTTGATCTCACCCGAGGCTGCGTACGGCTCGTAGCGGGTGCGCAGCTGCGACAGCGGCACATCCGCCTCCGACAGCACCTGGAGCAAGACCAGCATCGCCAGCATCCCGGAGTCGGCCCGGAAGTTGTCCCGGAAGTAATAGTGGCCCGAATGCTCGCCCCCGAACACAGCGCCGGTCTCGGCCATTACCTGCTTCACGAAGGAGTGTCCGACCCGGGTCCGCACCGGCGTGCCGCCAGCCTGCCGGATGGTTTCGGGAACTGCCCGCGACGTGATCAGATTGTGCACGACGGTCGCGCCGGGCTCCCGCTGGAGGTACCAGTCGGCGATGATCGCGGTAGTGGTGCTCCCGGAGAGCGGTACCAGCTGATCGTCGATGAAGAACGCCCGATCTGCGTCCCCGTCGAAAGCCACGCCTACGTCGGGCTGTTCCCGTTCCATGAACTCGAGCAAATCAACGAGATTCTGCGGATCAAGTGGGTCGGCAGGATGATTGGGAAAACTCCCATCCGGCTCGAGGTACAGGCCCAGCAGCCGGGCATCGATTGCATCGAAGACGTCCTCGAGCACGACGCCGGCCATGCCGTTCCCCGCGTCGCAGGCCACGGAGAGCGATCCGATGGCGTCGCGATTGACGATCGTCAGGAGGTGTTCGACATAACCACGTTTGGGGTCGACGTACTCGACGGCTCCGGTCGGGGGGCCCGGCTCGATCGCTTCGGCGTGTGCTTTGATCTCTTCGAGGCCGCTGTCCGCACCGATGGGTCCGGCCCCGCGGTGACACATCTTGACACCGTTGTACTCGGGCGGGTTGTGCGAAGCGGTGACCATCGCCGCAGGTACGTTCGCTACCCCCGAGTAGTAGTACACGATGTCGGTCGCGACCTCACCGAGGTTGACTACATCGGCGCCCTCGGATCTAGCCCCGTCCATGAATGCCCCCGCAATCGCCGGTGACGATGCGCGGCAATCTCGCCCCACTGCCACCCGATCAGCCTGCACGAACCGGGCGAAGCCGGCACCCAAGCGGAGAGCCGCGTCCGGGTCGAGTTCGCCGGTGTCGGTTCGCCCGCGGACGTCGTATGCCTTGATGATCTTTTCCAGGTCACCCACGCGCGGGCTCCCATCGCTGTGCCACTGTGGTGCAGAGTCCAGTTGCTGCCGGCCGCTCATATTCGGCGTCCCGTCCTACACTCCCCGAGCAAACGGATGAAGAAGTCATGAGCGATTCAGCGTCCACCGGCCGGCCGTCTATCGGCATTGCCATCCCCATTCACAACGAAGGAACTTTCCTCGCCGGTGCCATCGAACTGATCGGCGCCGAACTTGATAGCGTACCCGCCGACGTTCAGATCTTTCTCGTCGAGAATGGCTCCAGCGACGACACCGCGAGCACCGCTGCCCGCCTCGCCGATGAGCGGGACTCGATTTCACTGCGCGAGCTCCCCCACGCCGACTACGGCGCCGCGGTGCGTGCCGGTTTCGAGACTGCCGCCACCGCCGGAGCCGACTGGATAGTCAAATTCGACATCGATTATTTCTCCGGGCCCTTCGTGCAGGGGCTGGTGGAAGAGCCCGAAGGAGCCGATGTCGTGATCGCCTCGAAGCGAGATCCCAATTCCGATGATCGACGCTCGATCGTGCGAAGGGCGGGGACCCTCGTCTTCAACCTCATTCTGCGAGCGATGCTCGGCTCCCGGGTGTCCGACACGCACGGCATCATGGCTTTTCGGCGCGAGGTGATCGACAAACTGATCCACTCGGTGGAGCACAATCAGGACCTGTTCGACACGGAGCTTGTGCTGCGAGCCGAGCGGGCCGGCTACCGGATAAAGGAGGTGCCGATCGTCGTTAGGGAACTGCGAACCGCTCGATCGTCCCTCTTCCGGCGTATCCCGCGGACGCTGCGCGGGATAGTGGAACTCAAGCGTTCGCTCGATCGCGAAGGCGCCTGACCGACGCATGCCGGCCGGATGAACCCATGCCCGAGTTCCGGCTCATGGCGACCAAGCCACCGACTGCAACGAGCCCAAGCACAGTGAGCACAATCCCGCCGATTTCCGCCCACGTCGGGCGGAACTCGAGGGTCACCTCCTCCTGGGCCGGGACGACCACCATCAGGGAGGGTGCCGCCCGGTATGGCCCGTCGGCCCCTGCAGCCGACCAGTTCGGGAAGTAGGACACCTTCACCAGGTGAGGGATGCCCACGGCGGTAGTCCGGAACGAGATCCGCTCATCGGTCAACTCGATGTCCGTCACCGTGCCGCCCGACGTGATCGGGACGGTCGTCCCGTCGAGGTCGGGGCCGACCCGCTCCCAGGCCGCCGGCCCCTCCGCCACCACCAACTGATCGATCAGGCTGATGTCCTCGTACCAGGCCAGCGCCACGTCTACGAACTCCACGTCCTCTCCGGGAGAGACCACGCCGGTCAGGGTATCCAGGAGCCCGCGGTCTCCGACTTCGTAGACCCATGGCTGATTCACGGCAACGTCCACGAGAGAGCTCTCTGGTAGGGAGAAGATGGTGAAGGGTGGACTCGATGCTATCTGCTCAAATTGGGGGTCCAATGCGGCCCGGTTCGTCGCCTCTTCGGTGAACGTGACGTAATAGTCGACGTTGAAGAGGCGCATGTGTTCAACGCCTCGATCGAAGTCGAATACGTGATATTGCAGCCCTGGGATCGGATTTGACGGCTGATGGCTCAGCTCGGCGGCGTTCAAGAAGTGGAACGGCGTCGTCAGGGACGACTCGAAGAACAGGCCCTCCATCGACGGGTGGCTGCCTTCCGACCAATACGGGAACAGCATCAAAGCCATCGGCGTCCCGTATGAGTTCAGCTCGGAGTTGGCCTCCCACTGGACTCTCCCCGGGGGCAGTTCCGCAATCGTTTCCATCAGAGCGGCATACTCCGAGAACACGTCCTTACCCTCGTAGCCCGAGTAATTCCAGCGGGCCCAGCCGTCGACGTAGCTCTCGTCGGTGGTCGTTCCGACCGCGGCAGCTCCTACAAAGAGGAACACCGCGGCAGCCGGGAGCACCACCCTGGTTGCTACCGGGGAACGCAGCATGAAGGCCGAGAGGAACGCGAAAACCGTGAGAACGATCACGACCTGGGAGAAGCCGGACTGCACGTCTGATTCGCCCGGGACGACGACCAAAAAGACCCCCACCCCGAGGACGGCGCCGCGTATCAACCAGGGGGACAGCGCGGCCGGCAGGCGGCGCGCGACCGATTGCAATATCAGGCCGACGCCGATACCGGCAAACACGAACATCCCGTAATACCAGTGCGGCAGCACGCGGCCGTTCCACAGCTTGCTGCCTTGCTCGAGCAAGAAGAACGCGGGGAGCGGCAGCACCGTGATCAGCGCGAGCGGGACTGCCCGCGAGGTCGTGAACAGTGCCAGGATCATGCCGAGAAGGCCGACACCGACAATCGGCCAAAGCTCGAATGGGGTGAGCTCGTCCCATCCAGCCAGCGGCTGCCAATTCATGTCCGTCGTCAGGTTGAGCCGAACCATCAACGGAAGAGCCCAGAAAGCAGCAACCGCAAAGCCGAGGACCCAGGTGGTCGGGACCACCCGCAGACCGCGACGCCACAGCAGGATCGGCAACGACGCCACCACGATGGTGATCGTGGTGATGACATGGCTGAGAGCGGTCAGAGCGAGAGCCAGCGCCGCCCACGGAAGGTATCTGCGATCGTCGCGCACGGCCCGGATCAGGAGGCCGAGGTAGGTGATCGCCAGCGCGAATGACCACGAATAGGAGAACTCACCGGCCAACGTTGAAGCAATCGTTCCCCCGAAAATGGGTGGTTGGGGCGTTTCCAGGAATACAAACGCGCCTCCGGCGGCTGCCGCCACCGTGGCGACACCCCGGCCGAATCGCATGGCGCGCACGAAGAAGTACGTTGCCGGCGGCAACGCAAGAAGGCCGACCACCGTCACGATCTTGAAAGCGACGCCGTACGGCAGGAACAGGTCGAGGAACACGATGGTCAGCGAGGGGAGGGGAAAGTAGAAGTAGAAGATCGGAAAACCGGCAAACCAGCTGTTGCTCCAACCCTGCAGCTTGAGACTGGGGAGCAGCTGATCGCGCAGGAATGCCGGACCCAGGACGTGCGCACCCATATCCCCGCCGGAGGGAGTATTGGCCGACAGCAGTAGCGGCGGGTTCATCACCGCCAGGATCGTGAGCGAGACAGCGGCCACGCTGGCCAGCGCCACCCACGACTGTGTCCGATCGCGCCCGGACCGGTTGTCACCGCCGCCGTCCGGCGACGCGGGCTCGGTGAGCTGCTCAGGTTTCCTCATGCCGGCGGCCAGGCTATTCGAGCCGATCGCCTAAAGGAATCCGGCGACGCCTTTGCCGTCGGGGAGTGCCGGTGAGGGGAGTGGATGTCGGGCGCCCGGGGCGTACGCTGCCCGGCGGCGGACGGTGCTCAACTCTCGGTCGCGCCGGCCCGATTCCGACGAACGATCTCCAGTACCTCGGAGAGAGAGATGGATTGCCCGTCTCGATCCCACCACTTGTTCTCACATTTGTGGCATTCGCAGAAGTGCACCTCGGTGCCGTCCGGCAACTTCTGGTAGATCTCGATGACGTCATTGACGCCGCAGTTCGGGCAATTCATGTTGTTGTGCCTCTCAACCTGGTCCTGGCCTCTCGTCGGAGGGCGGTAGCTGGCCCCCGGTACCGGTGCCCGGCGAAAGCCGCAAACGAAGCGCTTTCCGGGCGCTTGTCCCTGAGCAAGGGTCCTTCCACCACCTCCGTAGAGCCTACTCGCATTTGGCTAGAGCGGAACTCAATCTTGTTGATCGATCAGCTTGCCCACATAACGGCTCCGCCGTTTGCCGTCTTCTGTCCAGTAGGCGTACCAATACGGGCCATGTGGACACTGCGTACACGACGCCTTGCCGCACTTGACCATCTGCTCGCGCAGCCGCACCGTTGGGCTGCTCTGGAGGGCGTCGGCACCGAGGCGGGCCTGGGTGAGGATCAGTAACCGCCGCAACTCGTGCTCGTCCAGCTCGCGGACCGATTCAATCAGGTCCCTGTCAAGCGGCATGGGGGGTAACCCCCGCAAGGAGCGAGGTCAGGCGACCTCGAGCGGTACGAACAAACGGGGGGACGTGCGCCGGTCGGCGAGCCGCCACCCGAGCGGAGGAGTCAACCGGTCCGCATGACCGGCGCAGAGCTGATAACCGCCCTTCATCCGCACGTCGGTGAGGTCGTCGATCCACACCTCGGCGGCGGCGTAGTCGAACGCCATGACAGCTGCTGCGGGAGTGCCGCACCGGACGCATGAACCAATCATGACCCGGAATCTATTCAGGTCAACAGCCGGCACCAAGGATTTCGACCCAAGTGGGCTGCCGGCCTGGCGACATTCAGAATCGTGAACGGATGCGCTCGACCCGCAGCCGGAACGGGTCCGGCACCCCGCGCAAGACCGATCGCACCCGCCCGCGACGGCCCATTACCACCACGAGTGGGACCTCATCGATCCCGGCCGCCGTGAGTGCGTCCGGATCGTCCTCCCAGGCCCGCTCCACGTAGCGCCCGGGCCCGAGCACGCGATCGGCCACATCGCGAGCGTCGGCACAACTCGGGCAGGTGGCAGAGGTGAAGAGCACGAATCCCGGCCCGAGACCAAGGCCACTCAGGGTCACCGAAGCCGGCGATCGACTTCTGCCTCCGCGCAAGGCCATCACGATCAGCAACGCGAGCACAACTGCGACGGCACCCACGACAATGAGCCTGACCGCCAGCTCACTCACCCACTGGCACCGCCTCGCCGATGGCAACAGCGCCGGCCACAGTGGCGGTGTAGGCAACCGAGACCGGTCCGGACGCCTCGATCAGAATCCCGGTGCTACCCAGCTCGTTGGCTGCGATCGATAGCAGCGAGGTGGCTGCGAGCACTATCGGCTCTGCCGGCTGCGCATCCCCGACGGTGTCCAAGAATCGAACGTCGACGTTCACGTCCTCGACACCTGAGTTGAGGATCCACAGGCTGTACTGCGCGGAAGGCTCCGAGTTCGGACCGGGGACCAACCAACGGGTCGATGCGGTCGGTAGTCCCGTCGCGACTGCCAGTCCGCTCTCACTGGTGACGGACACAGCAGCTGCGATAGGTCCATCCGCCGAAACTCGAATCCCGGTTGGGCCGCCGGTTACCAAGTCGGCCAGGGGTATGGACACGATTCCCGGCCCGGGCACCGTTCCACTCGGACCGGTTTCGACCGAACCGTCCTCCCCGAACACGTCGATTGAGTAGTTGATTTCGATCAGGGCGTCGTTGTGGAGCATCAGCTCGCCGGCGACGCCGTCGATGGCGGTTACCGGGAGTTCCCAGGTCTCGCTTTGTCTCACCGCCGGCCACACCGCGATATCGGAATCGGTACCGATCTCGGCCATCGGGATGACCGATCCTTCGGCCTGCTCGATGGATACCGCAACACTGGCTCGTCCGGGAATCTCTTCGTGCACCAGAATCGTCCGCATGGCGCGTGGCGGGATCGACACGCTGTCGAAATCGGGCAACGCTTCTGAACCCAACTCGGAAGTCGCTTTGATGGCGACCCGGGCATCGTCTGCGAAGGGGTTCAACAGCCGCAGCACGAATCGGACTTCGTTGTCGGTGGTGGCGCCTGGTACCGACCAGACTTTGGGAAGCGAGCCCGGGCACACAGACGCTGACAGCTCGGTGTCACCCCGTCCGGCAACGGCCGCGGCCGCCGGCCCGTCACTGAACTCGACGATGGTGGGCGCATCTCCCTGCACCCGCATTGAAGACAAAGGGATGCCGATCGATGCCATGGGCGGCAGGATCTCAGGGTCGAGTGGTTCGAGCTCCCCGGCGGCCGGGAACGCGAGGCGGTACTCAGCTTCGGCGACAGATGCCAAGGCGATTACGGTGTCGATGTCACCATCCGCGTAGGCCCAGGCACAGTGGGAGAATCGCGAGGTCGAGGCCTCGTCCTCTTCTTCGATGGTGGTCACGACCGCAACGTCGGGGTCCAGCGCAACCGGAGCTTCCAGCACCCACGCCCCGGCGAGGAGCAATGCCGCCAACCCGAGCGCCAGAATACGGGTCATTCTTCGGGCCTCGGCGCCGGGGAGATCCCGGCCAGGGACAGGCCGATCAGAACCAAGACAAACAGGCCGGCCCCCAGCGCCATCGCTCGATGCACGGCCACGTGGTTGAACGAGGCGGTCCCGTCGGCGACAGCCACGACATTGGCCCACTCGTCCTGCGCCCACTCGCCGGGACCCCAGCGGATGTCGGCATTCTCTGTGATCCGCACCGTGCTGCCCACTGCCCGACCCGTGTAGTCGGGCGGCATCCACTTCCACGCCACCCCCGTGTCGGTGACCGCCCGCGGGCTCGGCACATCGTTCTCGTACACTGGGTAGACCAGATCGGGAAGCGGCCGCAGGTCCAGCTGAGAAACGAGCCGCTGCTCGATCACGGTTGGTCCGGTGAAGACGACCCACCGTACGCCAAACAACGCAAGCTGCTCGCCGGGTCGCAGTTCGCCACCCTCTGCTATCAGCTCCAACAGGTCTGCGAATGCTCGATCTCCCAGCCGGGGCTCTCCGGGCCAGGCCTCATCGAGGTGCGGCCGCGGACCGCCGACCAACCGATACGCAGTTCCATCCGCGAGGCGGCGGACCTCCCCCGGCAGAGTCTCCGCCGGACCAACCAGCAAGATGCGATCGGGGCCGTGGGGAAGAGCCCGGGTCTCCGCGAAGGCCACGGCTTCGGAGAGCCGGTCAGGCGGCAACCCGACGCGTCCGTTGACAACAGGCAGCAAGGCCAGCAGCACCATGCCAATGCCGAGGACGACGCCGGCGCGTCGCAGCAGGCGTGCGCTGATTCCCACGCCCTCCTCGCCTGGGTTGAGGCTCAACACCGCAGCCGTAACGATGGCCAGGCCCAGCGAGGCCAGTACGAAACCGGCAAGTCCGGCATCACGGCCGATGCCGAGCCGGGCCGACCGGGTCACGAACAGGCCGCCGGCGCTCAGCACAGCGCCCCAGGCTGCAATGCGTCCGAGCTCAGATTTGGCCAGCGCAACCGCTGCGATCACCGTGAGCGCCAACCAGGCAGCCACCCACCAGCGCGGCTCGTAATAGATGGGTTCGCCGCTGGTGAGCAGTCCTGTCGGAGTCTGTGCAGCCAACCACGGAATCAATGCCAGGGCACCGGCTCCGGCCGCCACCATTCCCAGGAAGGCCCGACTCCACAATCCGAGTGTGAGCCCTGCGATCAGCAGCGCGACGATCGGCACGCCCAGGGCGAGAGGTGCCATCGCGCCGACCACCGCCGAAGCCAGAGCTACTCGAGCGAGGGTTCCGATCCGCCTCCATCCCGCCGGCTGGTGGCCCAGCGCCAGCGCCAATACCCATGGAGTGAAGCCAGTGGCCACGACCGCCGCCCACGCCCCGCTGTCGGCGAGGTACGCAGTGGCAGGGCCAGTCATGAGAACTATGCCGCTCAGCTGCCGGGCGTATGGTCCGATCCCGAGCGGCCGCAGCAAGCGGGCCATTCCGGTGATACCCATCAACACGGAGCCGGCCGTCAGGACCGTCATGGTCAGCCCGGGCTTTGACAGCAGCACGAGTTGCAGCAACGCAGTCGCTCCGATCACCGGCCGCAAGGGCGCGGGGGATCCCAGCTCAGCAGGGTTCCAACCACCGGCATAGTTGGAGAGAGTGGCGAGGGCCGAATCGCGCACCGGCAAGGAGAAACCGGCCACGGGCAAGCCGTCAGTCCAGATCGACCGGGTCACGAGGACCAGGTAGACGACAACGGCCGCACCTGCCAGGAAGGACGGTTGCTGCCAAAAAGCGGGTAGACGCAGCACCTCGGTTTCGAAGATGTCGGCGTCCTCATCGGGGTTGGCAAGGCGGTCACTCAAACCCGCCGCCAGCGCCCGCAACTCAACACTCCCCCGCACCTGGTAACGAAACAGCTCCTCGTCCCCCGCCTGCCGGGAATTCCTGGCCCGGACGCGACCCTGCAGCGTCGATCCGATATGGAGCCCATTCCACAGCCACGCACGCATGTAGTCCCACAGCGCCAGCCGCCGGCCCCGGAAAGTGTCGTAAAAGGAGGTGACCAGACCGATGAACAACAGGCCGGGAATGGCCCACGCCAATGTCAACCACGAGTAGGACTTGAGCATGGCGCGGATCCGTCCTGCCTGCTCCCGCCAGGTCTTGGTCCGTCCGGGGAAGGCGCCGACCAGTAGCGTTTCCGATGACGGGACGACCACCACCCGAGCACCGTTGATCCGGGCCCGCTGGCACAGATCGATCCCGGTCGACTCGAACGGTATGAACGTGTCGAGGCCGCCGAGCCCGGCGAAGAGATCCCGCCGGATCAACATCGAAGCGGGCTCGACGAAGGCCACGTCGCGGACGACGTCGTACTGCCCTTGATCGACCTCGCCGGCGTCCAGACCGGTGTAGGGCACACCGAACACATCGGTGGCGGCTCCCACCGAAACCAATTCCTCGGGCGACTCGAAGCGGAGCAGTTTGGAACCTGCCACCGAGGCGTCAACCTGCTCTGCGCCTGCCACCAAAGCCGCCAGCGCATCAGGACGAGGTCGGGCATCCTGGTCAACAACCCACAGATAGTCCACGCCGGTCGGGAGGCGCTCCACCATCTCTTTCATCGTGCCGACGCGCTGCACCGGTTTCTCGCCGAGACCGATCGGATCCTTCCCCACGACGAACACCCCTACAGGGTCGTACACTTGCGCACCGACAGCGCCGAGCACGTCGCTGAGATCACCCGGACGACGGGCGATCACGACGGCGGCCACCGACGGAGACGCGACGGGCGCGTCGACAGTGTTCGCGGTGTCGGGGGTTTCCATGAGAGACCCCATTGTGGATGCACAAACAGAGCAAGGCAATCTCTGAGGACGGGTGCGGCGCAGACAGTTGGACGCACCGACAGGCTCGGGGTGTCGCGTCGATCAGGAGCAGACATGGCGACACAGATCACGGTACTTTCAGGAGGTGTCGGAGGAGCTCGTCTGGCCCGCGGGTTTGACCGGGTGTCGGGAGTTGATCTGTCTGTGATCGTCAACATCGGTGACGACGACCGCTTCTACGGCCTGTACGTCAGTCCCGATGTGGACACCGTCCTCTACACGCTGGCCGGGATCGAAGGAATGGAGGGTTGGGGGCGCCGGGGCGACTCCCAGGTGGTAATGGAACATCTGCGGGCCCTGGGCGAGGACACCACGTTCACCATCGGCGACGCCGACCTGGCTTTGAACCTGTATCGCACGGCCCGCCTCGAGGCCGGTCTGCCGCTCTCAGCGATAACCACCGAACTCGCCGGGCTGCTGGGGGTGGAGTCGGCCGTGCTCCCGGTGTCCGACGATGAGATACGCACCAGGGTACAAGTCGAGGATGGTACGTGGCTGTCCTTCCAGGAATACTTCGTCCTACGACAGCACCGCGACGAGGTCGTCGACGTGCGTTTTCACGGGGCCCGGGCGGCGCGCCCGGGCCCCGGGGTCATCGACGCAATCCGCCGGGCGGAGGCCGTGGTGATCGCCCCATCCAACCCGCCCCTGTCGGTGTGGCCAATTCTCTCCATACCGGAAGTGGCCTCGGCCGTAGCGCAGGCCAAGCGCGTGCTGGCGGTCAGTCCGCTCTTCGGAGGGCGAGCACTCAAAGGGCCGGCGGACCGAGTTCTGCGCAGCCTCGGCTTCCCGCTGGGTAATCGGGCGATTGTTGCCGCGTACGAGGGCCTGCTCGACGACCTGATCATCGACACCCTCGACGGCCACGAGCGGCCCGAGTTGACCGAAGCGGGCGTTTACGTCCACGTTGCGTCGACCCGCGTCGCCGCCCCCGAAGACGCGGAAGCCTTTGCCCAGTGGATGCTCGATCTGTTGTGACGATCGAGATTCACCCGATCGCGGGCATTCCAGAGGCAGCGGCGGGCGATGACGTCGCCGATCTACTGCTCGATGGCCTGGACCACAGCGGGATCCGGCTGGCCCGAGGCGACGTCATCGTCATCACCCACAAGCTCGTGTCAAAGGCCGAGGGAATGGTCGTGAAGCTGGACGACCCGGGGCCCGACGGCCACCGGGCGCTCATCGAGCAAGAGGCGGTGGCGATCTTGCGCCGGCGGGATTGGCTCGTCATCGCAGAGACGCACCACGGCTTCGTTTGTGCCAATGCCGGCGTCGACCGCTCGAACGTGGCGCCCGGCCATGCCGTGCTCCTGCCTCGTGACCCAGATGGCTCGGCGCATCGCGTTCGCCTGCGGCTCCAACGGGAGTCCGGCGTGTCCATTGCGGTTGTGATCTCCGATACGTTCGGCCGGGCGTGGCGCACCGGGCTCACCGATGTAGCCATCGGCGTTTCGGGGCTGCCGGCCATCGTCGATCACCGAGGTACAGCCGACACCCACGGCAACATCCTGGCGGTGACCCAGGTGGCGCTCGCCGATGAAGTAGCCGGCGCGGCGGATCTGGTGATGGGCAAGGCCAATGGGATACCGGCGGCGGTCGTACGGGGGGTCGCCTATGACCCGGCGACCGGAGGCCTGGGGCGCGATCTGGTACGAGCACCGGGCGAGGACCTCTTCCGCTGAAGCGCTCAGCCGTTCTTGCGGAACCAATCCACGGTCAAGCGCACACCCTCGGCCAGGGGCGTGAACGGTTCCCAGTCGAGGGTTTTTCGGGCCGCCGAAGTATCCAGCACCGAGCGCATCACGTCCCCCGGTCGGGGAGCTTCGTAGACGGGTGGCCCGTCAAAACCGACGGCCTCGGCGATGTCGCGATATAGGTCGTTGACGCTTGTCTCGAGGCCGGTGCCAACGTTCAGAAACATCCCGCCACCGATCCGGTCGGCTCGATACACGGCATCCACGACATCATCGACGAACACGTAATCACGGGTCTGGGTACCGTCACCGAAAATCGTTGGGCGCTTGCCGTCGAGCATCGCCCGAGAAAAGATGGCAACCACGCCTGCTTCACCGTACGGATCCTGACGCGGGCCGTAGACGTTGGAGGGACCGATGATCACGTAGTCGATGCCATACAGGCTCTTGTACAGCCGAAAATAGTCTTCGACGACCTTCTTGGATACGCCGTAGGGCGAATCGGGCCTCTTGGCGTAGGTCTCTTTGGCCGGCAACTTGACGTTGCTGCCGTAGACGGCACCACCGGTCGACGTGAAGACGATCCGGTCACATGCCGCCGCCCGCGCTGCCTCCAACACCCGCAGCGTGCCGAGCACGTTCACGTCGGCGTCATACACCGGATCTGCCACCGACGCACTGACCGAAGCCTGAGCAGCCAGATGAAAGATCGTGTCCGGTCGGTACTTCTCCACAGCCTGGATTAGGTCGCTGGATCGGATGTCCAGTTGATGAAACTTGACGGTTCCCCGCGCCCGGGCCTCGGCCAAGCGAGAAAAGTCGCCCTTCAACAGGTCGTCGATAGCCAGCACCTCCCAACCCTCGTCGACCAATCGGTCCACCAGGTGGGAGCCGATGAACCCTGCCCCGCCCGTGACAATCGCCCTCATCGACGAATGCTGCTCCCGGGCGCGAGACGGATTCGGAGCAGCGTCGCAAGCGCCGGGATGCCGTCACGCCACGAGATCTTCTTTCCCTCGTGCATTTCTCTCCCTGCGTAGCGGATCGGCACTTCGTAGATCCGGGATCCAGTCCGGAGCAGTTTGGCAGTTATCTCCGGTTCGATGTCAAAACGATTTGCCGTCAGCTTCAGTTGCTTCAGCCTCTGGGCGTCAACCATCTTGTAGCAGGTCTCCATGTCGGAGATGGTCGTGTTGTAGAGCACGTTGGTTACGAGGCTCAGGAACCGGTTCCCGACCCAGTGCCAGAACAACATGTTGCGGCGCTCGCCGGTGAAGCGGGATCCGTACACCACATCGGCTGCACCCTCCTGGAGCGGCCGCAGCATCCGTGCCCAATCGCGCGGGTCGTATTCCAGATCGGCGTCGTGGATCACGATCAGATCGCCGGTCGCTTCTTTGAAACCACGCCGCACCGCCGCGCCCTTTCCTCGGTTCCCCGACTGGCGGATGAGGCGCACCTGCGGATCGTCGATGGCGGCCACTATCTCAGCCGTCCCGTCGGTTGAGCCATCGTCGACCACGATGACCTCACGCTCGATCGGGAGGTCGGCCTCGAGCGCCCGACGAAGCGACGCCTCGATCGTCGACGCTTCGTTGTAGGCCGGCACGATCACCGAGAGGTGTTTGTACCTTGCCCCGTTCTGCTGTGCCATCCCACGTCCATCGGACGCCCGTTGCCTCCGCTGTAGCGATGTCCCGGGCTCAACGTCCCACACCCTGGTAATCCAGACCCAAGCGCCGCACCGCTTCCGGATCGAGAATGTTGCGCGCATCGACGATGCTGTTGCCCGCCATCGAATCCCGGACTGCGCGAAGATCAACCGTCTTGAATTCGTTCCATTCCGTGGCGATGAGCAGGACATCGGCGCCCTTAGCCGCTGCCAAGGCGTCGGCCGCACGGCTGATCTCGTCGAACTCGGCTCGCACTCTCGGGTCGTATGCCTGCACGGTGGCGCCTCTTGTTGCCAGCCGGCTCGCCAGCGCGACAGCGGGAGATTCACGGATGTCGTCCGTATCAGCTTTGAAGGCGAGGCCCCAGAGGCCCACCGTCTTGCCGGCGACGCTACCCCCGGCGGCTCGCTCTACTTTGTGGATGATCCGCGCCAGCTGCTCCCCGTTGACGTTGATGACGCCTTTGAGCAGGGCAAAGTCATACCCGGCTTCCTCCGCAATCGACACCAGGGCGCGCGTGTCCTTGGGAAAACAAGACCCGCCATATCCCGGCCCCGGGTTGAAGAAATGAAATCCGATGCGCCGGTCGTAGCCCATTCCGTGAAGTACATCTTTGGCGTCCGCCCCAACCGCCTCACACAGGTTGGCCATCGCGTTGGCGAACGTGACCCGGGCCGCGAGATAGGCGTTCGCCCCGTACTTGATCATCTCCGAACTGATCGGGTCGGTGACAACCACCGGTGCGTCCAGTTTGAGGTACAAGTCGATCATCTTCAAGGCTGCCGCCTTGTCCCGGGTGCCAATCACGACCCGATCGGGATGAAAGAAATCGGCGACCGCGCTTCCCTCCCGGAGGAACTCGGGGTTGCTCAAGACGGTGGCATCGGCCCCGGCCGCCTCGAGCAGGGACTGGAAGCGTTCGGCCGACCCGACCGGAACGGTCGACTTCATCACGAACAGGGCGCCGGAAACCAGATGCGGTCCCACCTCGGTTACGACCTCCTCGATGATCGAGGTATCGGCCGAACCGTCGGCGGCCGGTGGCGTCGGCAGGGCGACGAAGACGATCTCGGCCTCGGCCACTGCCTCGACATTCGACTGGTGGAACGTCAATAGGCCGTTGGCCAACCCTTCAGACACGAGGCGGTCGAGATCGGGTTCGAAGATGGGAACCTCGCCGGCACGCAGCGTGTCGATTCGCGTCCGGTCGCGTTCGCCCACGCGTACGCGGTGCCCGAGCGCGGCCAAGCCGGCAGCCTGGACGAGCCCAACATAACCCGCGCCGATGACCGCCGTCTGCATTGGATCCTCCAGGTATACCTAGCCGAGCCATCGTACCGATACGCCCGTCCGTACTGAAAGGGCCTCAGCGGCTCAGGGCGTCCTCTCCGACAACGACCACGGCGTCGACGCCGTCGGGAACTGCGGCCGCCTCAATCGACCCAAAACCCAGCTGGGACACGACAACTTGGCCAATGGCCGTCTGGCCGTCGGCAACTTGAACGAGCGTGGTCGGATGGGTGAAAGCGCCGGCGTCACCGACCGAGACGATCTCGAAACCCGCTTGGGCCAGCCGATCGGACCAAGTCGTCGCTTGCCCCGCCGACCCGTTCCCGTTCAGCACCCGCAACCGGATGTCGGTCGGGGCGAGTGCCGCGTTCTCACCTGGCTCTTCGGGAACCGCCTCGCGGGCGAACAGTGCGATCATCTCGCCGGCCGCCGGCTCGTCGGGTACGAGGTACGAAACTCCGCCGATGGACTGGAACTGGGTAGGCAAGGTCATGGCGTCAATCGAAGCAGCGTCGAATGACCTCGCGTCTAGGGCCAGGTCGGCCAGGGTGGCGCCGTCCAATGTCGCATCGGTGCTCATATGATCGCCCAGCGTCGAGATGATCCCGGGTGCATCGAACACGATGCTCGGCCGCTTGGCGGCGGACAGCATCGCGAAGATGAGACGCTGCTGGCGTTGGATACGACCGAGGTCCGATCCGTCGACTGCCACCCACGAGCCGTTGCGCAGCTCCTCGTACTGGCGCGATCGGGCGTAGGCAAGCGCCATGTCGCCGCTGAGTTCCACATCGCCGGCCGGGACGTCGAGACCCGATTTGAGGTCCCGAGCCGCGTTGGGGAAGTTGATCGTGACTCCGCCCAGCTCATCTACCAGGCTGGCGAACCCGAAGAAGTCGATCTCGGCATAATGATGGATGTCCAAGCCGGTCACGTCCCGGACTGTTCGGACCATGAGCGGGGCTCCACCGAACGCATAGGCCGCATTGATCTTCTGGGTACCGTGGCCTTCCAGCTCAACTTTGAGGTCGCGCGGCAGGCTGAGAATCCTGGCTCGTCCGTCCAGGACCTGGGCGATCATGATCACGTCCGCTCGCTCGCCGGGGAAGTCACCAAACTCGCCAAAATCCTCAGGCAGAACATCGCGGCTGTCGCTGCCGATGACGAGATAGTTGGTAGCGGCTCCCGCCGCGGGGCGAGCGCTCAGCTCAGGCACAACCTCGGTGATGGTGCCCACCTCGGCTGCGAACCGGCCTGTGAAGAAGCGCAAACCGAAGTAGGCGCCGAAAACGACGATGTTGGCCAGGATCAGTAGCCCGATCAACACCCGCCACCCGGTACGGGACCGGCGACGGGGTGGTGGTGGGGCCGTGGGGGCTATGGGAGGAGAAGTCCGTGGTGCCATCAGCGAACGGGCATAGTAGCCGAGCCGTAGCATGGCTCGGTGATCCAGCCACTCGAGGAGACCGGCCACGTCGGATACCTGGTCGACACAGCCGACGGGGCCCGGGTCCTTATCGACCCGCCGCTCACGTTCGACCCTTCCGGGTGCGAGGGTCCGCTCGAAGTGATTGTCGAAACTGCGATCGCCGGCCACCGGGTGAGCGGCGCCCGCCTCATTGCGCGCGGATGCAAAGTACCCATCCTCGCTCCAGTTACAACCCCGGCGACGACGCGAGTGGTCGCAGGTGATGACATTCTCGGCCTCCTGCGCGTCGAGCCTGTCCTCACGAGACCCGACCAGATGATTTTGACGATGGACAACGAAACCAGGATCTTCATCGGTTCCCTCGATCGCGATGCAACTGCGGCCGCACTGCGAGAGCAGCTCACGGAGCGTTGTCCCCGGGCTCGGTTCTACGGATCCGCAGGTGTCCATGGCGGGCAGGATCTGGCCGAGCTCGACCCGCCCCCTCTCCCTGTGTTGAACCGCGAAGCGGTGATCCTCACGAACTCCGGAGAGGCCGACATGTTCTGGGCCGACCCCCGATTCACCAAGCCCGCCGACTCGACCAGCCGCCAGCAGCTTGTCAAACGACTGGCCGGACCATGGCCGCCGGCCATCGTGACTCCGAGCGGCCCGGACCACCAACTGGATGCGCCGGTGCGCCAGATACACCCGGCGGCCCTCGCGTCGTCCTTTGCGGAACTGGCCGGGGAGCGAGAGCTGGTTCTCTGGGCAGAGGATGCTGGGTTGGCTGCACAGGCCGCCGGCTTTCTGCGGCGGCTCGGCTTGAGCGGCACGAGCTGGCTACGAGATTGAACCTCAGCCTTCCGGTAGGACGGGTTGGGGCAGATGCGCGCGCATGAGTCCGACGATGCGCTGGAAGGCGTCGCCGGCAGCCCCCGCGTCGTAGGAGGGCGAATCCTCGTCGAGGAAGTCGTGACCAACGCCCTGATAGAGGATCCACTGGCCGTGGGGATTCAGGTGCTGGGCGGCGTCGACGCTTTCGGCCGGCACCAACGGATCGCTGTCGCCATAGAGCCCGAGGACGGGCATTACCAGACGGCCGAGCGCATCCGCTACGGAGTGGTCACGGTCTTCATCGCCGGCGAGCGGGGTGTATGCCACCGCCAAAGCTGCCACTCCGGGGCGGTTGGCCGCATGAATGATTCCGAAGCGTCCGCCGATGTCGATACCCACGATCCCAGCCGGGCCGTCAACGGTCCAGTCCGAATCGTCCTCGGTAACAAACCAGTACGCCTGCTCGATGTCGGCCATCGCCCGGCGGTCGCTGATGCCCGCATACGTCGCGAACAAGGCCGCCTCCGAAGCTCCGCGGCCGGGGTGGTTTCCACGGGTCAGATCCGGTGCGACGGCCGCGTAGCCGTGGCGGGCCAACCTGCGACAAATGTCTTTGATCGTTGGGGTGATGCCATCCAGTCCGGCCAGCACGAAGATCAGCGGGTACGAGCCGGTCCGGTCCGGACGGGCAATGTAGCCCTCCGTGTACGCACTCCCGGTCGGCAGTCCGAAATCCCGGTAGAGAATCGGATACGTGCCCTCGAAGGCGAGCACTGTCATCTACGCAGTCTCCTCTTCGTTCTCGTCGTCGATTCTGATCGCCAGTACTGCCGGCCCTGTAACCCGGTCCGTCTGAAGGTGGCATCGGTCCCAGTTCGGTCCGACAGGCTAGTGCGGCGCGCGGGCGGCGCGGCCGGATCGGCCGCTACGGTCCTCCGGCCCGCCACCCGTCAGTCCCGCACGTCTGCGTCTGCGTGACGCACCTCGTGCACCTCGCCCGACATCAGCGCCTCGGGTCCGCCCGCCGTGAGCACCAGCAGCGAGCCGTCGCGACCGATGTCGGTCGCCCGGCCCGAACCTCCCGGTTCCCAACGGAGGTCCTGACCCAGGGTCACGCACACGGCGCGGTACTCGTCATGACCCCAATCGTCCGGCCCGCGGTCGAGACGTTCGAAGAGTGCATCGGCAAAATGACTCGCCAGCGGGCTCGATCCTGGCACCCGGTCTACCCGATCGAACACGGCCCCGTACCCCACGGGAGCTCGGGGCCAGAACAGGTTGGCGCCGAGGCCCACGATGACTGTGGAACCGCCGGCTTCGGTCAGGATGCCGCCGACCTTGAAGCCGCCGCGCATCAGGTCGTTGGGCCACTTCAGCCGGAGCGTCTCGCCCAGAGCATCGCGGGCGGCCAGGCCGGCCACCAGCGAAATCCGGGGCCAGGTGTCGGGTGGCCAACCCGACCGGAAGCCGACGGAGACCGCCAGCGCCCGTGGCGCGTTCGTCCAGCCGCGGCCGAGCCGACCGCGGCCCGCGCTTTGCCTGGTAGCGGAAACGACCACGGCCGCA
The DNA here is from genome assembly GCA_041576165.1 of Acidimicrobiia bacterium. Lineage (GTDB taxonomy): Bacteria > Actinomycetota > Acidimicrobiia > Spongiisociales > Spongiisociaceae > JBFGLM01. The sequence continues at coordinate 28,993 of JBFGLM010000025.1, read as the reverse complement.
CGGTCGGCCAGCAGGCGCGCTGCGTCATCCTGGGTGCTCCCGGTACCCTCGAGGTCGAACTGGGCGTAGGGTGTAGCCAAATCGGTGACTCCGGAGTCCAATCCATGACGCTAGCGGCGCGGTGCCGCCGAAGGCGCAGTGTCGACCCGGGTTGCCGCAATCCTTACGAACCGCAGCCAGGCGCGCCTGGGGCCGAATCCGCAACGAGGGACGCATGGGTACCGAACAACGAATCGAGCACCTTCGGGAGCTTCGCGAGGCAGCGCTCCACGCCGGGAGTCAGAGAGCGGTCGACCGCCAGCACGAACTCGGCAAGTACACCGCCCGCGAGCGTATCGACCTTCTCCTGGATAAAGGCAGCTTCCAGGAAACCGACATGTTTGTGCGACACCGAGCGCGCGGCTTCGGCATCGAAGCCACCCGCCCGCTGGGCGATGCGGTGGTTACCGGGCACGGCACGGTTGATGGTCGAACGGTGTTCGTTTTCGCCGAAGACTTCACCGTGTTCGGCGGCAGCCTCGGTGAAGCGGTGGCCGACAAGATCATCAAGGTGATGGACATGGCCCTTCAGGTCGGAGCGCCCATCATCGGCCTGAAGGACTCGGGGGGCGCCCGGATCCAGGAGGGCGTCGCATCACTGGACGGCTATGGCCGTATCTTCGAACGCAACGTGCGCTCCTCGGGAGTGATCCCTCAGATCTCGGTGATCATGGGTCCGTGTGCAGGCGGCGCGGTGTACTCCCCCGCCATCACCGACTTCGTGTACCAGGTTGACGGGGCCAGCCACATGTTCATCACGGGTCCCGACGTGATCAAAGCTGTCACGGGCGAGGAAGTCACCTTCGAGGAGCTGGGCGGGGCCACCACTCACGCCACCAAGTCCGGCGTCACCCACTTCATCGCCGATACCGGCGTGGCTGCTCTCGAGGAGGTGCGGTATCTCCTGTCCTACCTGCCGCAGAACAACATGGAGACACCGCCGTACTTCACGCCGACGGACTCGCCGGACCGGACCGACGAAGAGCTCGACAGCATCATCCCCGATAGCCCCAACCAGCCGTACGACATGGTGGAACTGATCGAGCTGGTGGTAGACGACGGCGAGTTCTACCAGGTGCACGAGCACTTCGCGCAGAACATCGTCGTTGGTTTTGGCCGCTTGGAAGGAAACAGCGTCGGAATCATCGGCAACCAGCCTGCCGTACTGGCCGGCACCCTCGACATCGCCGCCAGCGAGAAGGCAGCCCGGTTTGTTCGCTTCTGCGACGCGTTCAACGTCCCGCTCGTCACCTTCGTGGACGTTCCCGGCTTCCTCCCCGGCGTGGCACAGGAACACGGTGGGATCATTCGCCACGGCGCCAAGCTGCTCTACGCCTACTGCGAGGCAACGGTTCCGCGCGTAACCGTCATCACGCGCAAGTCGTACGGAGGGGCATACCTCGTCATGAATGCTCGCGGCATACGAGCCGACTGGGTCTTCGCCTGGCCCAGTGCCGAGATTGCGGTGATGGGCGCCCAGGGCGCGGTCAACGTGATCCACCGTCGCGAGATAGCCGCCGCGGAGGATCCCGATGCCCGGCGCACAGAGTTGATCGCGGAGTACGAGGAGAAGTTCAACAACCCATATGTGGCCGCCGAACTGGGTCTCGTGGACGAAGTGATCGAGCCTCGGGCCACCCGCGCCAAGCTGATTCGCGCGCTCGCGATGCTGCGTAACAAACGCGAGGAGCTACCGCCCAAAAAACACGGGAACATCCCTCTGTGAGCCTGTCGAGGGCTGAACTGCCGTCCGGTCTGCCATTGGGTAGATGGGATCGCACGCCACCCGCCACGCTCCTACCATGCGGCTGATGCAGTCAGTGCTGGTTGCCAACCGCGGTGAGATTGCCGTGCGGGTCATCCGCACCGCCCGCGAGTTGGGGCTGCGGACCATCGCGATCTATTCCGAACTCGACCGAGACGCACTCCATGTCAAGCTCGCCGATGAGGCGTGGAACGTCGGCGGGGCACCCGCCTCGGAGTCTTACCTCAACCGCAATCGGATAGTTCGCATCGCCAAGGAATCGGGCGCGGATGCTGTGCATCCGGGCTACGGCTTCCTGGCCGAGAACGCCGCCTTCGCCCAAGCGGTGATGGACGCCGGCATCATCTGGGTCGGCCCACCACCGAGCGCCATCGCCACGATGGGCGACAAGATCGCATCGCGCAACGCCGCCGAGAAGGCCGACGTCCGGACCGTCCCCGGCACGCTCGATCCGCTCTCAACTCCGGATGACGTTGCCGCCGTGGCCGACGAGTTCGGGTATCCGGTGGCGATCAAGGCCGCCCACGGCGGCGGCGGCAAGGGGCTGCGGGTCGTAGACGGACCGGAGGAACTCCAACTGGCATTCGAAGGAGCTCGCCGGGAAGCCGATGCTTATTTTGGCAACCCCGAGGTGTACGTCGAGAAGTACCTCGTCCAACCGCGCCACATCGAGGCTCAGATCATCGTCGACAATCACGGAGCCGGCGTGTTCCTCGGTGAGAGGGACTGCTCGGTTCAGCGACGCCACCAAAAGTTGATAGAGGAGGCGCCCTCACTGGCGCTCAGCGCAGAACAGCGGCACGCGCTGGGGCAGGCCGCGCTGTCGGTGGCCGAGGCCTGCGACTATCGCAACGCCGGCACCGTCGAGTTCCTCCTCGACAACAACGGTGATCTTTACTTTCTGGAGATGAACACCCGGCTCCAGGTCGAGCACACCGTCACCGAGATGGTGACGGGAATCGATCTGGTCGCCGAGCAGCTACGCGTGGCGGAAGGCGCTCCCCTCTCGTTCGACTCGGTCGAACTCTCGGGCCATGCCATTGAGTTCCGCATAAACGCCGAGAACCCGGCTCGGGGGTTCCTACCCAACCCGGGGCAGGTCACCGACTATCGCGAGCCCCAAGGATTCGGGGTGCGAGTTGATAGCTGGATGGAGCCCGGGGCGACCGTGTCGCAGTACTACGACAACCTGATGGCGAAGCTGGTCGTCTGGGGCCGGACCCGCGATGAAGCCATCCGGCGGGGTCGCCGAGCTCTCCAGGAGTATGTGATTCGAGGAGTGGCGACGACCATCCCGGCCCATCTGGTGGTGCTCGATCATGTGACATTCCAAGAGTCGCGTCACCACACCAGATTCGCGGAAGACGAGGTCGACTTCAGCGGCATCACATTCGAGCCGGGTCATACGCTCCCAGAAGAAGAGGCGAGAAGCGAACGGTCCTTGACCGTCGAAGTAGGCGGACGGCGGTTCGACGTGACCTTCTGGGCTCCTGAAATGCGCCGGGCCGGTGCCGGTCAGGCCCCAGCCCGGGCTCGCCCGAAGCGGGAGACGGCGGCCGCGCCCCGCTCGGCCGAGCCGGGCGTCATCACTGCCCCCATGCAAGGCACGATCGTCAAGTTGGCGGCCAGGGCGGGCGAGGCGGTCAACGCCGGGGAGACAGTGCTGATACTCGAAGCCATGAAGATGGAAAACGAGGTGAAGACCCCGATCGACGGTGCCGTCGTGGAACTCCGCGTTCGGCCGGGCGACGCCGTGAGCCCCGGTCAAGTGCTCGCCATCGTCCGGTAACCGGACGATGGCTCCGCCGGCGTCCGGCGCTACGGCCACAGCCACGGCCACAGCCTGACCGAGCTACGCGGCAGGCAAGCGGACACCCCTCCGTGGGCGCCCAATCCAAAGGGTGAGTTTGAGCGGGAATAGGCTCCGGCCGTCCCCTTCAATCTGAGACGCAATGACCTGCGCGGTGCGACCTAGAGAAAAGCGCTGCCGATAGGCCGCTCGTCACCAACGCCACCAAAGGTGGCGCCCGCGCCCCGATCCTGATCGGGGCGCCCTACTCGCCGGCGTCTGAGATGCTCTCCGAGAGGCTGGGGTGCACCATGAGCGTCTCCACCAGCGTGTCCACCTTGATGTGGCCCTGGGTGGCCAGTGCCAGGATCCCGATCAGCTCCGAAGCTCGATGACCAACGATGGTGCCGCCCAACACCACCCGAGTTGCGGGATCGGACATCACCTTCACGAAGCCGGTCGTGCTGCCGTGGATCAAGCTGCGGGGGTTGGCCGCAAAGGGAACTTTGGTGATGCGTACCTTGCGGCCCTCGGCCGCCGCCATCGCTTCGTCCAGTCCGACAGATGCGATTTCGGGCTCGGTGAAGATCGCCTGCGCGACCTTCGAATAGTCAAGCGGGGTGTCGGGATGTCCCAGCGCGTGGTGGGCGATCTTGCGGCCCTGTGCGCTGGCCACCGACGAGAGTGGCATTTGACCGGTGATGTCGCCGGCCGCGTAGATATGCGACACGTTGGTCCGCTGCCACTGGTCGACCGTTACATAGCCGTTGTCCAATTCGACTCCGGCCGCATCGAGCCCGAGACCGTCCGTTAGCGGAACCGAGCCAATGGCGAGGAGGACATGGGAACCCTCCAGCCGGCGTCCGTCGTCGGTGTCAACGACGACTACCTCACCTTGACGGTCGGCGCTGATCGCCCGGGCCCCCTTGACGAGCCGGACGCCTCGTTCGAGGAAGTCCTGCTCGAGCACCGCGGCAACTTCGGCGTCCTTGTGCGGGAGGACTTGCTGGCGGCTGACGACGAGTGTCACCCGACACCCGAGGCTCTCGAAGATGTGGACCATCTCGACTCCGGTAACCCCTGACCCGACCACGATGACGTGCTCCGGCCTGGACGGGAGGTCATAGGCGTGCCGGGTCGTGAGGATCCGCTCGCCGTCCACTTCGGCCCAGTCTGGGACCCGCGGTGCCGAGCCGGTAGATGCAAGCGCCATGTCAAACTCGAACTTCACTTCGCCGGCTGCCGTGTCCGCCACGACGGTGTGCTCGTCGACGAACCGGCCCCGCCCCCGGACCAGTTCAACACCCTGGCTCTCCATGATGACGGTAGCCCCCCGCTCCAGGTCGCCTGAGATCGTGGCGATCCGTTTGCCGAGCCGCCCCAAGTCGACGTGGGCGTCAGGGAGCACGATCCCGAGCTTTTCCGCGCCCCTGATTGCGTTCATGCGGATGGACGTGGCCACCATCGTCTTTGACGGGATGCAGTCCCACAGGTGTGCAGCGCCACCGATGATCGAGTCCTCGATCAGAGTCACGTGGGCTCCGAGGGTGGCCGCAACGGTCGCCGCCGTCGAGCCGGCCGGGCCACCGCCCACGATGACGAAGCGTTTCCGTTGGTCGCCGATCATGTGGACATCCCTTCATCCGGGGCGGTAGACGCCAAATTCCTCACGCAGTACGTCCGACACTTCGCCGACCGTGGCGCCGGCGGCCAGCGCGGTCTTCATCGGGCGGAGGAGATTGGCCGTCGACTTGGCCGTTTGCCTCACGTCTGAGAGTCCCGCCTCCACTGCGGCGGCGTCCCGTTGCGAACGATGTTCCATCAGGCGCGCCACCTGGTCTTGCTCCAGCTGTGGCTCGACCGACAAGAGCGGGACACGCTGGTCGGACCCGCTCTCAAAAGCGTTCACTCCGACAACTATCTCGTCACCGCTTTCGACCGCCCGGGCCGTCTGATACGCGGCTTCTTCGATCTCGGACTGCGGGAATCCGGCCTCAATCGCCGGCACGGCCCCTCCCCTGGCGGCAATCTGGTCGAGCAGTGCCCACGCGGTCGCCTCCAACTCGTCGGTCAGGTGCTCGACGAAGTACGAACCGGCCAGCGGATCGACGGTCTTCGTGACGCCAGATTCGTGGGCGATGATCTGTTGTGTGCGCAAGGCGATGGTTGCCGACTCTTCGGTCGGCAGGCCTAACGCTTCGTCGAACGAGTTGGTGTGGAGCGATTGGGTGCCGCCCAGTACCGCGGCGAGAGCCTGGAGCGCGGTGCGAACGATGTTGTTGTGAGGCTGCTGGGCGGTGAGGCTGGATCCGGCGGTCTGCGTGTGGAACCGCATGCGCCACGACGCTTCCTTTGCGGCACCGACCCGCTCTCTCATGAGCTTGGCCCACAGGCGCCGGGCCGCCCGGTACTTCGCCACCTCTTCGAAGAACTCGTTGTGCGCGTTCCAGAAGAACGAAAGGCGCGGGGCAAAATCATCCACGTCCAAACCGGCTGCCTGGGCCGCCTCGACGTATGCGAGGCCGTTGGCCAAGGTGAAGGCGATCTCCTGGGCGGCGGTGGAGCCGGCCTCGCGGATGTGGTAGCCGCTGATCGAGATGGTGTTCCAGTTTGGAAGCTCCTCGGCACAGTACGCGAACAGGTCGGTCACCAGCCGCATGGACGGCTGCGGCGGGTAGATGTAGGTGCCGCGGGCGATGTACTCCTTCAGGATGTCGTTTTGGACTGTGCCGCGGATCTGGGCGGGTGGAACTCCCTGTTCCTCCGCGACCAGTTCGTACAGCAACAGCAGGATGGCGGCGGTCGCGTTGATGGTCATGGAGGTCGTCACCTCATCGAGCGGCAACTCGTCGAAGAGCGCCCGCATGTCCTCGATCGAGTCGATCGCCACGCCCACCTTGCCCACCTCTCCTGCCGCCAGGGGGGCATCGGAGTCGAGGCCCATCTGCGTGGGAAGGTCGAATGCAACGCTCACTCCAGTCTGGCCTGCCGCCAGCAGTGCTTTGAAGCGAGCGTTGGTCTGCGCAGCGGTGCCGAAGCCTGCGTACTGGCGCATCGTCCACAACCGGCCCCGGTACATGGTCGGGTGAGGCCCGCGGGTGAACGGATACTCGCCGGGAGAGCCCAGCTCGGGCTCACCTGCGTCGTTGTAGACGGTCTCGACTTCGATCCCGCTCGTAGTCGTGGGAGAATTCGCGTGTGTGGGACCTGACACCATTATCCTCTGAGCTCGCCGGATGCTACCGGCAACTTTTCGCCCCGACCCTTCGTTAGAGACTCGATGCCGTCGCAGCCCACCATTCACCAGATAGAACGCAGCGAACTGCGCAGTCGCTGGTTCATCGCGCTGGCACTCCTGTTGACAATCTCGGTCCTGTCCGCCACGTGGTTGGGGTTGTTCTCCTTCATCGGCCTCAACTCGGCCTACGGCACCTTCGAGTCGTTCCGCCAGGAGTATTTCCCCGAGACTGCGTCGGTCAACCTGGATCTACCCGATCTATCTCGCGTGTCTCGGATATTCACGGAAGATGGGGTGCTCCTCGCTGAGTTGCACGACGGCCGCAACTCGGAACCGGCTCGCATCGACGAGGTGCCCGAGCTGTTGATGAACGCCATCCTGGCGGCAGAAGACGCGGAGTACTTCCAGCACGACGGTATCGACTTTTCCGCCATCCTCTCGGCATTCTTCGACACCATCGGGGGCAACACCCGCGGTGGATCCACGATCACCCAGCAGGTCGTGAAACAGAACTTCGTCGGGTCGGAGCTGACAATCCAGCGCAAGATCACCGAGGCGCTGTTCGCGGCCGAGCTCGAGGAGCGTTACACGAAGGAACGGATCCTCGAGTTTTACATGAACTCCGTGTACTTCGGCTGGTCAGCGTATGGCGTGAAGGCGGCGTCGCAGGAGTATTTCCGCAAGGACATGGAAGACCTGACGATCGCCGAGGCGGCCACCATCTCGGTTCTGATCCGCAACCCGTCCCTCTACGACCCCCGGCGTCAGCCTGAGCGCTCGCAGGAGCGGCGCGACGACGTGATCGACGCGATGGCAGTGCACGGCTTCATCACTGTGGAGGAGGCAGAGCGGGCCAAGCGGGCACCGTTCGCCATCGCTCCGCCCAGCGAGTTCGACAGTCCGGCGGACCACGTCGTGGCCGAGGTGCGCCGCCAGCTATTGAACGAGCCCGAGTTCGCGTTTTTGGGTGCGTCCAAGCCCGAACGCAAACGTGCCATCTTCGGCTGTCCCGCCGACGATGTCGACTGCGAGGGTGGCGGCGGGCTCAACATCTATGTGACGGTTGACCTGGATCTGCAGAACAAGGCCAACGCGCTGCTGCAGGAATGGCTGCCGGTGCCGGGCGAGGGACATTCTGACCCGCGAGGGGCTCCCACCGGAGCCATCGCCATGGTCGAAAACCAGACCGGAGCCGTGCTGGTGATGTCCTCCGGTCTGCCATTCGAAGAGGAGCAGTACGACCTGGCCGTGCAGGGCAGGCGGAATCCGGGCTCGGCGTTCAAGCCGATCGCGCTGGTGGCGTACCTCGAGACTGGTGGTTCCCTGCAGTCGTATTGGGATGCCCGCAGTCCGCAAAAGATCGACTGCGGGTTCCCGTGCGGTCCGGGCGGCTCGAACACTTGGACGGTGCGCAATGCCGGTGGCGGTGGCGGATTGATGAGCCTGTTCCAGGCCACCTCCAGCTCCGTGAATGCCGTCTACGCGCAGCTGGCGGTGGAAGTGGGCCCGGAGAAGATCATCGAGGTAGCCCACCGGATCGGGATCGAATCACCGCTCGAACCGGTGTACTCCCTCGCACTGGGCGCGGGTGCTGTCAGTCCACTCGAGATGGCGTCGGCGTTCTCGAACTTCGCCACCAACGGCCTCCACGCCGATCCATTTCTCGTGTCCCGCATCGAGAGCGTTGAAGGCGAGTTGGTGTTCGAGCACGAGATCCGGCCGGAACAGGTCATTGACCCGGCGCTGGCGGCCGCCGCACGGGAGCCGCTGCAATCGGTGGTCTGCTGCGGAACCGCTCGCGCCGCCCAGATCGGCGTGCCGCAGGGAGGCAAGACCGGAACCCATCAGAGCTTCCGCGAAGCGTGGTTCGTCGGGTTCATACCCAACCTGACCACCGCGGTGTGGGTCGGCTTCCCCGACGAACAAACCGAGCTCCGCAACGTAGTCATCAACGGCCAGGCCTATTCGCGGGTCTTCGGCGGAACCGTCCCCGCTCCCATCTGGGCAACGTTCATGAAGCTGGCGCTCGAGAAATATCCCGTAGGTGAGTTCCCCGGCATCGATGGCACCGGTGCCTACAACGTGCGGCCCTCAACCAACGTACCCAGCGTGGTGGGCCTCAGCCGGGGCCGAGCGGCGGAGGAGATCTACGACGCCCACCTCAGCCCGGCCGTGGTCGAGGTCAACTCCTTCGAACCGGCCAACGTCGTGATCAGTCAAGCACCGGCTGCCGGAGCCAGGCTCTCGCACGGCTCGGCCGTGACGATCGAGGTCTCGAACGGTCTCCCGCCCGAAGTCGGAGTGCCCGACCTGCGCGGCCGGACGGTGGGATCGGCCACCCAGGTCATCCAGGACCTGATGGCGAGTTCCGGCGTGACCATCAACATTGCGATCACGTTCCAGGACGTCACGAATGCCGAGCTGGTGGATCGGGTCATCACCACCAGCCCCGGGCCCGGTGGGGTGGTCCCGAATCAAGGCACGATCACGCTGGTGGTCGGGCGGCTGGCTCCGGCGCAGCCGCCCGCCGACGGCGGCTAGCGCACCGAGCACAGCATCGGCTCCGAACCGCCCCGCCCACGTCCTCCCGGCTGGTAGGCAACATGCGGACCGAGCTCGTGTCCATTCCCACCCCGACCGTCCCGCTCGACGGCGCCTTCTATGCAGCCTCCGGCAAGCCAACCGGCGCAGTACAGCTGTTCCATGGCAATACGATGAACTTCTACGTCGGCCCTTCCCGCTTCCTCCCGCCGGTGCTGACTGGGCACGGCTGGCATTGCCTGGCGTACAACCGACGCGGCCACGACGTCCTGTCGAATCGTGACTCACGGTCGCTCGAAGGGGGCGCGTTCCAGACGATCAGCCAGTCGCGGGAAGATGACGACCTCGCCGGGAGGTGGTTGACCGACCGGACTGGCCACACCCCGGTCGCCGTGGGCCACTCGAACGGGGGAACGTTGGCGGCCGCCCACGTCTCCTCGAAACAAGACACCCCTGGCTTGGTGCTGCTCTCCGCGCATAGGGGCGGGAAGGACCTGATGCGATTGATGGCCGAAAACGGTCTGATGGCCGGGGACCGGTTCGAGGAGATGACTCGCGAAGCTCGAGCGTTGGTGGAGGCGGGGCGAGGTGATCAACTGCTCTTGGCCCCGGGCTGGTGGTACGTGATCTCGGCCGCCACCTACGTCGAGTTCCTGGACCACTGCCCCGACTTGCTCGATGCCGCCCCCCGCATCCGCTGCCCAGTCCTCTACGTCGTGGGTGAGGAAGAACCGGAGGACCTGTACCCGGTCGCCGCCTTCGCCGAACGCTGCCCGGCGCCGGTCCAGACCGTGCGGCTGGCCGGCTGCGGCCACTATTACGCCGGCTTCGAGACCGAAGTCGCCGGCATCGTGACCGACTGGCTCAATCAGCTAGATCGCGAAAACTATATATAATGCTAACTATTGCTATAGAGCGATAATAGTGCTTACGTAGGGGTATGCGGTACGCAGTGCCCGGCCCCGTCCGTTCCGATGACTGTCCTCCCGTCGCCACGGACACCGCGCCACAGCCGGGCACTGCCCGCCGCATCTCCGCCACCCCACGCGCCATCATCCGGCCCGCCATCTGGCCCGACCCGCTCACTGCCTCCGTCGAGCCGACCGATCCCTATGTGCGGCGGTATTGGAGTGCAGCCATCGGACCCTCTGCGGTGGCGGATCTCCTGCGGCTCGTGACCGCCGCCACCAGGGGGAACCCGCTCCCCTATCCTCTCTACCTCCACGTTCTGGCAGCCGAGCACCTCGTGCTCCATTACGGTTCCCGCGTGCTGGTCCGGGAGCGGGTCCCCCTGCTCACACCCCGCCAGCTCCGGCTGCTCCCCAGCTGGCTGCGGGCCGAGCACGCCCGCACCGCCCCCAACAGGGACCGACAACTCCTCGGCCCCAACGGCCGGCCGGCATCCCCGCCCGGAAAGTGAGCGTTGCGGGGAAGTTGCGGGTGGCGCCGTCTACGCTCCCAGCATGGACCAACCGATCGACCAGGCGGCAGCTGCGCTCGCCGGCGCCACCCGAATACTGGTCTTCACCGGCGCCGGTATCTCGACCGAGTCCGGCATTCCCGACTTTCGGGGACCGGAGGGCCTTTGGACAAAGGTCGACCCGGACGATTTCACGATCGACCGCTACCTGGCTTCGTCCGAGATCCGCCAGCGCAGCTGGGCCATGTGGGGTGACTCTCGATATGTGGGAGCTCAACCCAACCGCGGCCACCATGCGATCGTGCGACTCTGGGAATGCGACCGGCTGGCCGGATGCGTGACCCAGAACATCGACGGGCTCCACCTAGAAGCCGGGTTACCCGCCGACGCAGTAGCGGAACTCCACGGCAACACCCGGGCGGTGACCTGTCTCGTCTGCGACGCCCGATGGCCTACCGGGGAAGTCCTCACCCGCGTGCAAGCAGGTGAAGACGATCCACACTGCCCGCACTGCAACGGCATCATCAAGCTCACCGTCGTCTCGTTCGGACAGCTCCTCCCCGCCTCTGAAATGGTCAAGGCCCAGGACATGGCCGGCCGGGCCGATGCGGTCGTAGCAGTCGGCACCACACTTTCGGTGTGGCCGGCGGCGGAGATTCCGCTGATGGCCGCCCGCCGCGGCGCGCCGTTCGTGATCATCAACCAGGGAGAGACCGACTTCGACCACGCCGCGATCAAGGTCGAGGCAGGAGCCGGCGACGCGTTGACTGTGCTGGTTGATCGCCTCGTCGGCTGAGCGAAGGCCGCCGATCACCGCTCATCCCACATCGAGACCGGGTGGCGGCGGGCCCCATTTTCGGCCGCGCCCGGTACGCTCAGGTCATGGCGGTCCATGAAAACGAGCTCGTGGCCCAGGCTCGGGCCGCAGTGACCGAGCTCACTTGTGATGACCTGGCCGGCCGCATCGGCCCGAACACGCTCGTGATCGACGTCCGCGAGGCCGACGAGTTCGAACAGGGCGCAATCCCCGGTGCGCGCCACATACCCCGCGGAATGCTCGAGTTCAGCATCCGGGCTGCGGCCCCGGAGCAAAACACGCCGATTGTCCTCTATTGCGCCAGCGGGGCACGGTCCGCGCTCGCCGCCCGGGCGCTCGAGCAGCTCGGATACACCGATGTGGCCTCGCTCGACACCGGATTTATCGGCTGGAAGGCGGCTGGATTGGACTGGGACGTACCGCGGAGGTTCAGCGCCGATCAACGAGCCCGGTACAGCCGGCACCTCATGCTGGCCGAGGTCGGTGACGCCGGCCAGCAGAAGCTGCTCGATTCCCGGGTGCTGCTGATCGGGGCCGGGGGCCTCGGGTCGCCCGCCGGCCTCTACCTGGCCGCGGCGGGCGTGGGCACCATCGGGATCGTGGACCATGACCGGGTCGATGCCACCAACCTGCAGCGTCAGATCCTCCACGATCTGCACCGGGTGGGTGAGAAGAAGGTGGAGTCGGCCCGCCAGACCCTCACCGCGCTCAACTCGGACGTCAAGGTCGAGACTCACGATCTGCGGCTCTCCGCCGACAACGTGCTCGAGGTCATGTCCGGCTACGACGTGATCATCGACGGCGCCGACAACTTCCCCACCCGCTATCTGGTCAACGACGCCTCGCTCCACCTCCATGTTCCGGTCGTGCATGGCTCGATCTTTCGCTTCGACGGACAAGCCTCTGTCTTCCGGCCCTATGACGGACCGTGCTACCGCTGCCTGTTTGAGGCACCGCCCCCGCCCGAGCTGGCCCCCAACTGCGCGGAGGCGGGTGTGCTCGGGGTGCTGCCGGGCATCATCGGCTCGATCCAGGCGACCGAAGCGATCAAGCTCATACTCGGGATCGGCGACCCGCTCATCGGACGGCTGCTGCTCTACGACGCGTTGGCGCAGGATTTCACGACGCTCAGGTTCGGCCAAAATCCGGGTTGCCCGGCGTGTGGTGATCCAACTCGAAAACCCGAGATAGTGGATTACGACGAGACGTGCCGGCCCCGCTGAACGGAGCGCAGCCGGTTGGCAAAGCTCAGCGGCTGCCGAAGCCCGTCAAGACCGTCCAGATGCTGCGTCCGAGGATGTGTAGATCCATCCACGGCGACATGTGCTTCACGTAATAGAGGTCGTAGGTCAGCTTCTCGATGGTATCGGCCTGGTCATCGGCATAGCCGTAGTTGACCTGCGCCCAGCCGGTGACGCCGGGACGGATCAGATGGCGATGGCTGTAGAAGGGAATGGTGCGGGAAAACTCGCGCGCGAACGCAACTTGCTCGGGCCGGGGTCCGACCAGCGCCAGATCACCTTTGAGCACGTTCCAGAGCTGGGGCAGCTCATCGAGATGGGAAGGGCGCAGCCACCGGCCGACCGGGGTCACCCGGTCGTCGTCGGTGGCGGCGAACCGAGGTCCGGTCTCTTCGGCCCCGTCGTGCATGGTGCGGAACTTGTAGAGAGTGAAGAGCTGACCGTTGCGACCCACCCGGGTTTGACGGAATATCACCGGACCGGGCGACGAGAACCGGACCATGATGGCGATGGTTGCTGCAATCAGCAGGCTGAGGGGGGCGGTGACGATGACCATGCCCGTCTCGACCAGACGTTTGCCCGGTAGGTAGGGGGCCGTTTTGACAACCGGAGTCCGTAACTCCCAGCCCTCGGCCAGGTGGACTATCGGGAGCCGCCCGGTGTGTTCCTCATAGACCGTCGTGAGCGGTCGGACGTCGAGGCCCGCCAGCGTGCATGATGAGACGTATTGCGCCATTCGATCCGACAGGACCGAACGCAGGTCGACGGCCAGAATCTGGCCGGCCTCCAGCGGAAGGATTTCGCCTTCGGTGCCCGGATCGAGCACCCCGATCACGTTGGCGTGCGTTGAGAATCGCAGATCATCTACCAGACCTTTTTCCGCTGTCACCAGCACCAGGTCTTCGGTCCAGGGACGCCGGCGTCGCACCGCGCGGTGCGCCAGCGCGCCGCTCAGCCAGAACACCATGGTCCAGCCGATGATCGGCCGTGAGAAGTACAGCTGGGTGAGAGTGAGGCTGAGCGACGTGAGGCCCAGCGTGCCCAGCACGATGACGGTGGCTCGTCCATAGTTCGGCCGCGGGGCGTGTCCCGACCACATGCGGGCGCTCAGCCAGGAGGCGAGCAGGGCCGAGCCGACCATGATCCCGATCACCGGCAGGATGCGTGGCTCAGCCAGCCACGGAAGACCCACCCCGAAGTCGATGAGCGACGCCGGGACTATCGCCGCGAGCAGGACCGCCAGGTCGGCAGAGGCCGTAGAAATGAGAAACCGCCGTCGGATGCTCAACCCCCAGAGTGGTGCGCGCAAAGCCGCCAAGAGGATAGCCGGTCGCTTGTCATGGATGATTCAAAGTCCGCCGTTCGACGCAATATCCTCGGCCAGCGCCACCAGCGTGCGGACCCCGAAGCCGGAACCGCCTTTCGACTGGTAGTGCTCGTCCTCTGGCCAGCGCGCCGGCCCGGCGATGTCGAGGTGGACCCACGGGCAGCCTTCAACAAATTCGCGGAGGAGCAGGGCGGCGGTGATGGCCGCTCCGAACCGACCGCCCGAATTGGACATGTCTGCGATGGGCGAGTCGATGAGCTTACGGTAGTCGTCGGGCAGCGGGAGCGGCCAGATTCGTTCCCCGACCCTCGAGCCGGCCACCACCACCCGATCGAGCGCCTGCTCGTCGGTGCTGAACCCGCCGGCGATCTTCTCCCCCAGCGCAACCTTGCACGCACCGGTGAGGGTGGCCACGTCGATTATCAGATCGGGTCCGTGCTCGGAGGCCAGCGACAAGGCGTCGGCCAGGACGAGCCGGCCCTCTGCGTCGGTGTTGACAACCTCGATCGTTTTTCCGTTGCGAGCCGTCAGGACATCGCCCGGTTTGGTGGCGGAGCCGCTCGGCATGTTGTCACTCAGCGGGGAGAGAGCGAGGACCTTCACAGGGATCTCGAGTCGGACGATGGCTGCCAGCGCACCCAGAACGGCCGCCGCGCCCGACATGTCGGTCTTCATCATCTCCATGCCGGACGCCGGTTTGAGGGAAAGCCCGCCGCTGTCGAAAGTGATGCCCTTGCCGACCAGCGCGAGGAACGCTTGGGCCTCGACGGGTTCGTACCACAGCTCCAGCATCCGGGCCGGGCGGCTCGAGCCGGCCGCCACACCCATCAGGCCGCCGAATCGTTGCTCTTCCAGCTCCGAGCCCTGATACACCACCGAGCGGATGGGTTGATCTGCCAGCGCCTCGAGCGCCCCGGCCACCACGTCTTCGGGTGATTTGTCCGCCGCCGGTGTGTTGATGAGATCTCTCGCCCATACGACTGCCTCGGCCACGGCTCGCCCGGCCGAGATGGCGGCGTCCTCCCCCCCGACCAGCGTCACCGATTCGGTCAGCCGCTCCTGGCTCTCACTGACATACCGATCGAACCGGTAACGCCCGAGCAGCAGACCCTCGGTGACCGCCCGGCTGGCGGCCGAGATGTCCCGACTGGCCAGCGTCGTGGCCACAGTCGGGGCTTTGGGAGTCATGCGGGACAGCGTGCCGGCCGCCTGCCGCAACGATTCGGCGTCCGGATCGTCCCCCAGTCCCAACACGACGACGTAGTCAACTCCGTTCGCCGCCGGATACATCACCGCTTGACCGGGTTTTCCCGTCATGTCGGATTGCTCCAGAAACGCAATCAACCCCTCCTCGATGCTCGCGACCAGTTCGGCCGCGGCCGGATCCCACTCGCCGCCCGCGGTGAGCCCGACCCCGAGCACCGTGGCGGGACCGATCGATTCCGAACTCGTGATGTTCATGATGCACCTCCGTCGGACCGCGAGGGCTCCCACTCGCTTTCAGCTGCCCGGACGAGCATGTACACGTAGTCGGCCAGCCGGTTGAGGTAGGCGACCACCGAGCTGTCGGCCACTCCTGCGGACCGCAGATGGGTGACCGCCCGTCGTTCCGCCCGGCGGATCACGGCGCGGGCCAGGTCCAGCTGGGCCGGCAGCCGAGTCCGCCCGGCCACCACGAACTGCTCGGGCATCCCGACGTCTTCGACGAGCTCGTCGATCCAGCGCTCGATCTCCTCCACCATGCCGGGCGTGACCCGGCTGACGCCGGACTCCAGCTTGTGGTGGTTGGCCGGGTCTGTGGCAAGCTCCGCCGCCACCACGAAGAGCTGGCGCTGCAGCTGCAGCAGCCGCTCGCCCAGATCGCCCTCAGCCTCGGCCCGTGCCATCGCCAGGGCTGCCACCGCCTCGTCGACCGTCCCGTACGCTTCCGGGCCGGTCGAATCTTTGGGAATGCGGCCGCCGTAGAAAAGCCCGGTAGTGCCGTCGTCGCCCCTCTTCGTATAGATCTTCACGGCCGGCAGTGTAGGGAGCAACGACTGCCACGCCCGCTTGCCTCGACCGGGTCCGGCATTCTTGGGCGGCTCGCCGGCGTCACCCGAGCGGAAAGAACGACCGGTCGCCGGACAGCAACACGCGTCCCACGGCCGTGGCTCCGAGCGCGGTCAGCACCGCGAGGTAGCTGAGGCCGGTTGCGGCCATAACCCCCTCGTAGCCCTGTTCTCGGAGGGCGAACCAGACTGCCGTCATGAGCACAATCGAGACCCCGGCCAGCATGGCGAATATCCACCCACCCAATCCGCCCGCCCCGGCCAAGAAACCCGCCAGCGCCAGCAGAAGGGCGTCGAGGGCCAACCCGACACCGCCTGCTACGTCCAGCCGGCGCAGGGCCCAGCGCGGCATCTGGGGGCTGACCAGATACCAGTGACCCAACAGCATCTCTCCGGTGATGCCGCCCAAAGTCGCCGACCCGGTCACGGCCAGCGGCCAGCTGCCGGCACCGGCGGCGGTGGTCAGGCTGCCGACCGCAGAGAGACCTAGCAGCGCCGCGGCAGCAATCGGGTGGCGCGCAGCCCACACCGCCAGCAGCGCACCCGCCACGCCCACGATCGCCCCGGGATGTGGATCGAGCAGGACCGCTGCCAAGCCGATCCCGCTCACGGAGCCTGCGGTCAGCCATGTGTAGCCAGGCCCTACGATCCGCCACCACGCCACGGCGGCGCCGGCTGCCGCAGTTCCCGCGGCCCACATAGAGAGCAGGAGTTCGGGACTGAAGGCAAACTCGCCGCTGAGGATGATTTCCGCCGTCGCTAGGGAGCCGGGCAGTATACGTAGCGGCATGGAACCAACCGCCCGCGCATCCAACGACGAATGGCCGGCTGTGTCGATCGTCATCGCGGCTCGCAACGAAGCCACGACGATCGAGGCGGCCATTCGCAGCGCTCTGGACCAGGGGTATCCAGGACCCCTCGAGGTCATCGTGGCCGACGGGGAAAGCACCGATGGCACTCGGGCGATCGTCGAGTCGGTCGACGATCCCAGAGTCGTCGTCCTGTCCAATCCCGCGCAGTACACGGCCCCCGGTCTGAACCGGGCAATTCGGGCCGCGCGGGGTGAGGTCATCGTGCGCTGTGACGGGCACTCGACGCTGCCACCCGAATACGTGCGGACCGCCGTGGAGACGATGCGAGCCACCGGGGCAGCCAATGTGGGGGGAATCCAGGCAGCCACCGGCACCACTTTCTTCTCGCAGGCAGTGGCACTGGCGATGACATCCCGCCTCGGGGTGGGCGACTCCCGATTTCACCTGGGCGGGCCACCGGGAGAAGTGGATACGGTCTACTTGGGCGTGTTCGACCGCCGCCCGCTGGAGGAGGTGGGACTGTTCGACGAGTCCCTGGTCCGCAATCAGGACTACGAACTGAACTTCCGGCTCCGCCGGGCGGGTCATGTTGTGTGGTTCACCCCCGAGCTGGCGGTCGAGTATCGGCCGCGAGGTTCACTGGTGGCGCTGTGGCGCCAGTACTTCGAATACGGCCGCTGGAAGCGCGGGATGTTGCGGACCCACCCGGATGCGGTACGCCTGCGCCAGCTGGTCCCGCCGCTCTTCGTCATCGGCCTCGCCGTCTCCGGGATACTGCTCATGAGCGGCCAGACCCTGCTGGGCGCCATAGTGCCGCTGGCTTACGTGGCCACGATCCTCACCGGGGCCGTTTGGACATCAGTCGACCGTCGGGCGCCAGCGGCCGTTTTGCTCCCCCTCGTCTTGCCCGCGATGCACCTGGCTTGGGGGTGCGGGTTCCTGCTCGGGCCTCCCTCCGACTGAGGCCAGGTCGCCCACCCCGCCCAGGAAGGCGCGGTCGATGAAAGTAGCGGTCTGTGCCCGGGTCATCGGGTCGGTCGGGCAGTACGAGCTTCCGAGAGCCGAGCAGCCGCGGGTGATCCCTGCCTCCCACAGCGCATTGATGTTCCTTTGGTGCCCGGCCGCCTCGGTGAGATCCTGGAACGGGCCCTCCGCGACAGGCTCCAGCTCCAACGCCCGGGCAAGAAACGACGCCATTTGCGCCCGCGACACGACCTCCTCGGGGCAGAAGAGTGATCCCGCCGTGTCGCAGCCGACGGTGATCCCGGCCGCGGCCACGGCATTGATGCTCGGAGCGTGGACCGAGTCCTCCGCGACGTCGACGAATGTGGGCTGGTCGATCGGCTCGAGGCCTAGCACCCGAGCGAGGAATGTGGCCATCT
Organism: Acidimicrobiia bacterium; assembly: GCA_041576165.1. Taxonomy (GTDB): domain Bacteria; phylum Actinomycetota; class Acidimicrobiia; order Spongiisociales; family Spongiisociaceae; genus JBFGLM01. Next base: position 10,574 of record JBFGLM010000025.1, on the reverse strand, counting down.
GTGCCCGCGACAGCGGCCGCTCCGGGCAGAAGAGCTCATCCGTGCAGCCGTTGGTGATGCCCGCATCCCACAGCTGCACGATCGCCGACGCGTGGACGCTCCCGTCAATATCACCGAAGGGGTAATACGGATCAACGGTGACACTGTCGATATGGGGAGACCGGGTGCCGAGCAGGGCGTATAGGGCAGCCGCCGTCACATTGTCGGTGACGGCCGCGCCGTCGTTGGTTCCGGTGAACGTGAAGCTGGCCGCGGGAGCTCCATTGGCCAGCACCACCTGCTCGACGCTGTCCCATCCCAACAGCCCGGCAAGCTCTCCAGCAGTGACACGAACCGTCCACGACTCAAACGGATTGTTGACTGCCGGCGCGTTGGACCATGCATCATCGACCGACTGGAGGTAAGGCTGAGACGACGTACCCCACACCGCCGTGTTGGTCTCGGTGATACCACCAGAGGAGGAGTGGTAGAAAGCGATGACGACCGACGCGTTCACCGACGTGGCCGTCGGGTGGGTTACGACCTCGCCGGCCGTGGCGTTGACCGCGTCAATCCAGCGGGACGCCTGATTCGACACTTCCTTGGCGTACGCGACATAGCTCTGGTCTTTCACCGTCGAGTAGATGTGGCACCAGCACGCGGCTTTGCGGCCGGCGCTCAATCCGGCATCGTTGCCGGTGGCCAGCGACGGGATATCGTTGCCCAGCAGCCGGTACACCGCATAGGCCCGGCCGGCGATCGCTTGCGCCCGCAGTGCTTCCGACGGCCACTCCGAGGGCATTTCGCCCAGGCCGTACAGGTACTGCTCGAGCTCGATCTCCAACGCCACGTGGAAACCGCTGGTGACTCCGTCGTCGCGTATACGCAGGGTGCCACGGCTGAAACAATTGCGCCCGATCCCACTGTTGCCCGAGCAGACGGCTCCTTCAATCCCCACCCGATCGGCCGTGCTGTCGTCCCAGATGATCGACGCCCGGCATGAACCGAACGGGATCGGGCCGGCACCATCCGGAGCCGGAGTGACCCGGGTGAGGAGGCAGCCGGCTTGGCCGTCGACCTCGGTTTCGGCGAACTTCCAGACTTCGGCGTCGCCGGCGTCGGTGCGTCCCACCTCTTCGCATACTCCGACACCGGTGACCGACTGGCAGAAGCGGACCTCACCGCCCACCGGAGCGATCGTGATCGACGTGGCGTTCTGGACGACGCCTACCCACAACGGCGTGCCGTCGGTGACGATGGTGTGGTCGGCGGCGATGTCACCATCGGCCACCAGCTGATCGATCGTCTCGATGTTGACGCCCCGGTAGTAGTGCCGGAGGATCTCCTGTGCAGTTCGCCCTTCGAGGGCTTGGCCGTAGGCGCCGTACTGACTCAGGCCGACACTGTGACCCCAGCCCGAGCCCTCAAATTCGTAGACGTCGGCTGGATGGGCCGCGGCGGGCGGCGCCACCGCACTCATCGATGCTGCCACCAACACCAGCGCCAGCAGTCGGGCAGCTTGCGTGGGGCTATTCGGAGTTGAGGAATGCCCGGACCAAGAACGACGCCATCTGCCCGCGAGAAACCGGGTCGTTTGGACAGAACTTCCCTTCCGCACACCCGACCGTAATCCCAGCGGCCGCCACAGCGTTGATCTCACCCTCATACGGAGAGTACTCATCGTCGCCGAATACGTCCTCTGTTGAGTCGGGAAGTTGTAGCGCCCGGTAGAGAAATACCGCCATGTGCTCGCGCGTGATCGGCTCACTCGGGCAGTAGCGATTCAGCCCGCAGCTCAGGGGGATTGCCGCGTCGTAGATGCGGTTGATGTTGTCCTCGTGAACGGAAGTGCTGTCGTCCGACGCGTAATCGCCGAGCGGAGTAGGCAGGTTCATCGCCCGCGCGATGAAGGATGCCATCTGCCCCCGCAACACATCGTCATTGATGCAGAACCTGGTGCGGTCGCATCCGATGGTGATGCCGGCGTCGTAGATCGCTTCGATGTTGGCTTCATGCACAGAGCCGGCAATGTCGGCGAAGACCGGCGGCGGTCCGGCACCGACGCCGTTGACGGCCGTCACTGCGGCCGACCGCAACCCGAGCGTGCTCCGCAGGACACTGCCGCGCAGCTCCACATCGGCGGCTACACCCCCGGTGACCGTCGAGAACACCACGACAGCGCCGGGAGGGCCGCTCTGGAGTGACACCCCGAGTACGTCGCCGACGCCCAGCAGCGAGGCGAGCGTATCGGCCGTGAACGTTTTCTCCCAGTGTGCGTAGGGATTGCCCGCTTCCGCGCTCTGCGACCACGGATCCGGCACCGGATGCAGATAGGGATACTGGACGCTCGACCCGAACCCGGTCGTGTTCGACTCCGTCCACGGGCCCGGCGAGGAGGAGTAGAAACCCTGGAGGACGCCGTCCTCGGTCGACCACTCCCAGTCTTCTCCGAAGTAGGTGAGAACCCGCCCGGTGGTGGCGTCCACTGCCTCGGGCCAGTGGGGGGCACCCGCCTCTTTGTCGTAGCCGACGAAGTACTGGTTCCGCGTATCGTCGTAGGTGTGGCACCAGCAGAGGTCCTTCTGATAGGAGGACAGGCCGGCGTCCACTGATGTGCGGTCCGCCGGATCTTCCCGGCTGAGAAACTCGACGGCGGCGTACGAGCGGGCCACGATGATCTGGGCCTCGCTCACGTTCTCCTCGGTCCAGTCGTCAGGCAGCTCCCGCAAACCGTAGAGGTACTCCTCCAGGCCCACCGCCAGCGACACGTGGAAGCCGCTCCCTGATGGATCATCCCGCAGCTCGAGCTGCCCGTGCCGGTACTGGCAGCGATCGAGCACGGCGAGGCTGTTGCAGATGAGCGGAGCGTTGGTCAGGTCCCGCACCTCGACACCGGCCGCCCCCGGCCATGACACCGTGCCGTGGCAGGCACCCGTCGAGGTCTGTTGCACGCCACCTTTGAACCAGGCGCATCCGCCACCGAGGGTCTGAAACGTCCAGGTCTGGCCGCTGGTTGGAGACGGCAGACCGGAACACACGCCGTCCTGGCACAGGTCGACCGCTCCGCCGATCGGAGTGAACTCGAGGACGGCGACATTCTGAGCGAGGCCCACCCACAGGGGATGGTCGTGGGTGAGCAGGAGATCATTGGATAGGTCGAGGTCCGCCAGCGACGCCGGTTCCGCCTCCGTGAAGTAGTAGGCGGCGATGTCCTCACCCGACTTCGTGGGATCCTCCAGACCCTGGCCGCGGGCACCGTACTGACTGAACCCGACCCCGTGACCCCAGCCCGAACCTTCGAACGTGTAGTCGCTGGCGCCCAGCGCCGGGGAGGGAGTGGCCAGCACGGTCGAAAACAATGCCGTGACCAGCGCGATCCGCGTCATGCCGACTCCTCTTCCTGCGCCCGGCGGATGCGCTCCGAGAGTGAATTACCACTCTCTGTGGTATTTCGTGGCAAAAAAAGAGACGGCCGCGACGCCCCGGGCAGCCCGCCCCTCGCCCGGATCGCGTCCGACAAACCCATCGGGTGACTGCGCAGCTCTGCCTCGTCGTCCGCAGCCGACGTCTCATCCCCCGAAGAAGGCTCGGACGAGGAACGTTGCCATTTGTGCTCTTTGGACCAACGCCGTCGGGCAGTACCGGTCCGGGGCGCATCCTTCGGTGATTCCTGCTGCTGCGATGGCATTGACGGCATCCTCATACGGCGTCACGTCGTCGTCAGAGAATGCATCGACATCACTCTCCGTGAGATTTAGCGCGCGCATCAAGAAAACTGCCATTTGCCCGCGGGTCACCGGCTGGTCCGGGCAGAAGGAGTTGGCCCCACACCCGGTCGTGATCCCTGCCTCCCGCAGCCGGTTTATGTTGTCCTGGTGCACATCGGCGTCGTCGTCGGTGAAGTGGTCACCTGTGGCGGGTGGTAGATCCATCGCCCGGGCGATGAAGGAAGCCATCTGACCTCTGGTCACAGGCCGGTTGGGACAGAACGAGTTCGAGTCACAGCCCTCGGTAACGCCGGCGTCAACCAGCGCCACGATCGCATCGAAGTGCACCGATCCACCTATGTCATCGAACGGCGCCGGCGGTCCCGGCCCGACTCCGTCGATCGTGTGGAGGCCTGATGACAGCAATCCGAGATCGGTCCGGATCCACCCACCGCCCCGGATGCGGATGCCGGCGACCCCGTTATCGATCACGCCGAATTCGAGTTGCGCATTGGGGAGCCCGCTGACCATCCGGGCAGAGGTCACCTGGTCGACTCCCAGAATGTCGGCGATGGCGCCGGCACTGATCGATTTGGTCCAGGCCGCATTCGGGTTCCCGGTGCCCGGATCGAGCGACCACGGATCGGCGACCGGCTCGAAGTATGGAGGCTGGGTGGCGGAACCGAAGGCGGCGACGTTGGATTCCGTCCAACCGCCGCTCGATGAGAAGTAGAACGCCTTGATCACGCCCGATGCCGTGAGGCTTTCCCAATTGGCCCCGCTGTACGTCAGGACCTGACCGGTCGTCGCTGCTACCGCGCTTGTCCAGACCGAAGCGAGGTTCTCGCGGTCCAGCCCGTTGATCTGGGACCCGACATACGACTGATCCCGAGCGTCGTCGTACATGTGGCAGTAGCAGTTCGTCGGCACGCCGGCGTTGAGATCGGTGCGGGTGTGAGAATCTTCGTGACGCAAGAACTCGTGCACCGCGTAGGACCGGCTGGCGATCACCTGGGCCTCGTTGGCGCCCGGCTCGGACCAGTCGATCGGCAGTTCGCCCAGGCCGCGCAGGTACTCCTCCAACCCCACGGCGAGCACGACATGGAATGAGGATCCCGAGGGGCGGATCTTGATTTCCCCATACTGGTAGCGGCAGTCATACACGTCCCCGGTACCGCAGATATCCGCGACGTCGACGGCAGCTGCGTCCGGCCAGGCGATGGCGGCTTGGCAGTCGCCCGTGGTGCCCTGCTGGACACCATTCATGAAGAACGCGCAGCCGCCCCCCGCCAGCGTTTCGAATGTCCACGTCTGTCCGGCTTGCGGATGCTCGGGCTTGGGGCATGGGCCTTCGCCGTCACCGCTGAGGCACAGGTCCAACGGGCCTCCTACCGCGGTGAAGGTGAGTGTGGTGCGGCTGGTGTCGAGATTGATCCACAGCGGGTTCTCGAGCGTGGTCAGGTAGTCGTTGGACATACTGAGGTCGGTCAGCGGACGCACATCGGCGGTCGGGTAGTAGTACTCGACGATGTCGGCCCCGGGCTTGGCGGGATCCTCGATCGCTTGGCCCTTGGCGCCGTACTGACTGAGACCGACGCCATGCCCCCACCCGGCTCCGGCGAACTCGAAATCGATATCCGACTCGGCCAGCGCGGCTGGTGCGGGGGATCCGGCCACGGCGACAGCCAGGCAGATCGCAAGAAGTCTGTTCCTACGGTTCATGATGATCAACAATCGACCCCGATTCGACCGACCATCGGTCACGGTCCGGAGATGAACGCCCGGTCGAGAAAACTCGCCATCTGGGCGCGCATCACAGGGTCATTGGGACAGAAACGCTCCCCTCCGCATCCGAGCGTCACCCCCAGTTCCGCGATGGCGTTGATCGCCGTCTCGTGGGGGTTGTTGTCATCGTCAATGAAATAGTCTGAGCCGGCCGGTTGCAAATCGAGCGCCCGGTACAAGAACGTGGCCATCTCGGCTCGAGAAATCGATCGCCGGGGGCAGTAGCCACCACCGCTGCTGCACCCGACCGTGATACCGGCGTCGGCGAGTGCATTGATAGCGCCCTCGTGCACGTTCCCGTCATCATCGCTGAATCGATCGCTGTCGCTGTCGGCCAACCCCAACGCGCGGGCAATGAAGGACGCCATTTGATCGCGGGGCACCTCGTCGTCGGGGCAGAACCACCAATCGAAATACGTGCTGCAACCCTGGGTTATGCCCTGGGCAGCGATGGTGTTGATCGAGGTCTCATGTACCGACGTGTCGTCATCGCGGAACGGTGCCCTATACCAGGTGATCACCTGGTCGACGGGCCGGGGGACCTCTCCAGTCCCGGTCACAGCGGTGAAGGACACCCGGTAGTCACCCGGCTCGATGAGTTCACCGGCGATGCGGCCGTCCCACGGAATCGATACGTCGGTACCGCTTCCGCTCTCATCCAGCAGCATCTCTTCGTTGGCGTCGAACAGCCGGAAATGCCAGTCGGCGGGTTCGGTGATCGTGAAGGAGAACGTCGTGGGGCCCAGCGGCACGGGGGCAGTCTCGGGTCCGGTGCCGTATATCTTCGCGCCGCCCGTCTCCTGGAACGATGTGCGGAAGCCCCCCAGCAACGGGTAACAAAGATTCCCCGGACACGAGGTCGACGAGGCGTCGCGGTGCCCGGCCACCGTCGGCATGTCGACGATGACGCCCTGGTCATAGCGGGTGGATCCCAGCGATTCGATCGTGATCGCCTGCGACGGATCGACATGGTGGATGTCGAGCTTCCAGGCGGCCAGCTCGATCAGCGACAGCTGGGCAGCTGCGCCCACAGACGAGACATTGTGATCGGCGATGAGCCCGACCCCGAACGAGTAGTAGTTGAACCCGCCCGTATGGGCCCCCCACACCGGTTGATCAACTCCCCCGGCTCGACCCTCGTAGATGTTGCCATACACGTCGATGAGGAAGTTGTAGCCGATGTCCTTCCAGCCCCTGGTGTTGGCGTGGTAATTGCAGATGGCATAGACAACGTCAGGGGCCGCGGCTTCCGAATAGGCGCCGGCGGTCGCCGTGTGGTGGATGAACATGGCCCGAACCCCGTCGGTGAGACCGGGAGGCTCCTTGTCTCCCACGCAACGATCACCGCCCCATACGTCCCGGCTGATGATGTCGGGTTGACCCGGCGCCGCACCCGCCGACGGTTCTCGCCAGGCGATTCGGCGCCACGCGTCGGTCACACGGGTGAGCAGCGATCGCTGACGACCTGCGGTCTCGACCACGTGCGCCTCGAGCTCGCCGGGCTGTCCGTCGATGCGGAACTGGATCCAGCGGACCTCACCGAGATAGACCGGCTCACTGGCCGGATTGGTGGCCCGGGCTTCGTCGGTCCCAGGATCCGGTCCGTGCTCGGCTTCGATCACGAGCGCCGCCCAGTCAGACCACACCTCACCGTCCATGCTGCCCCGCACCCATGCGGCTCGGGGCGGCTTTTGCTCCCAGGAGATACCCGCCAGCGTGACATCGGCCCGAATGGCATCGGTTTCCCACAGGTGCGAGGCGTTCGATTCCTGGAATCCCAGCGGAAACGACCAGGCAGACGCCTCTGGAGGAACGGCCCGGATCTCGAGATTCCCCACCACGAAGAGGGCGGAGATGATGAGCGCGACGAAGGTCGAGCGGCGGAATATCATCAGCCTGGCTTTCTGGCCACCGGGGCGAGGCGCGCCAAACGCCGCCGCCTGTTTTTCTTTGTTTTACCGCGTCCTGATACGCCCCTCACAGGGGACCCCCAACGTTGGGCTACCCGCCGAAGGTGCCCGTCCAACCCCTGGTTCACTGTAGGGTGACAGGGCCGGTGCCGATGAAAGGTACCAGCCACCTTCGGATACCGTAAGTCATCCGCTGGGGAGGGTTTCGTGCAACGGATCATCCGCACCGCAGTCGTTGTCGCCGTCTTGGCGGCCTCGCTTCCGGTCGCGGCTGCCCAGGAGCCACCGTCGCGGCCAGACCACCAGGCACGTCCCGCCACGGGCCCGGTGCTCGTATCGGTCGGCGGCCGCGAGGGCGATCCGCTCGCGGTGGCGGGCGAGTTTCTCATCAAGCTCGACGGCGCCCGGCTGCTCGGGCGTGGCACCGAACGACTCGGCTTCGGCTGGTCGTTGATCCGGGACAGCTCCCCGTTGCCGCCGGCAGTACGTGCGGCGCAGCTTTCGTCCGAGCTGGGCGTCACCGTCGTTCCCAATGGTGTGAGCCAGCTGCTCGGTCCGAACCCGGAGCCAGATGCCGCCCTGCAGTGGCCACTGGAGAACACCTCCGGCACCCCCGATGCCGACATCGACGCCACCGACGCCTGGGACATCACGACCGGGTCGGGTGTCGTCGTCGCGGTACTGGACTCCGGGATCGATCAGACCCATCCCGACCTGGCCGGAACCGTGTGGGTGAATCCGGACGAGATTCCCGGCAACGGGCTCGATGACGACTCCAATGGATTCGAGGACGACGTGAACGGCTGGGACTTCTTCTCGAACGACAACGACCCCATGGACGAAGGCGGAGGGGGCCACGGAACCTTCGTATCCGGAATCATCGGGGCACCGATCAATGGCGTGGGAATCGCAGGAGTGGCGCCGGACGCCACGATCATGCCGGTCCGGGTATGCGGATCGAATGGTTGCTTCGACAGCGACGTGATTGCCGGCCTCGCCTACGCCGCTGCTAATGGAGCGCACGTAGCCAACCTCTCCCTTGGCCGAGAAACCGGCGACCAGCTGATCGATGACATCTTCGAATCGGGCTTCTCCGATGCCATTGGCGCCGGTCTCTCGGTAGTGGCCGCGGCGGGCAACTTCGGAGGCAATAACGACGATCCTCAGAGCAGCGTCTTTGGGACACCGTCCATCCCAGCCAGCTTTCCACTATCGGGGTTGCTCTCGGTTGCGATGACGGACGAATTCGATGCGCTCGACACATTTTCGAACTTCGGAGCCACCACGGTTGACCTGGCCGCCCCTGGTGTATCGATCTATTCGTCGCTGCCACCGGCGTCCAGCCCATCCGGCTATGGCTTCGGGGATGGCACTTCGTTTGCGGCACCACATGTGGCTGGTGTGGCAGCCTTGGTCCTGTCCGAGGACCCGTGCCTGACCCCCAACCAGGTCGAGGCTCGGATCCGCCGTGGTGCGGACCGGCTGCCCAACCTGACCGGGCTCGTCGCCACCGGCGCCCGTCTGAATGCCTACCGGGCGTTGACCGAGTTCGCTCCAAGTGCATCGGCGAGCTACGGGGGAGCCCCGTTCACCGTCGATTTTGGGGTGGATGTCTGCTCGGGCAGCTACCTGTGGACCTTCGGCGACGGCGGATCGGCCAACGGCTTCTCCGTGACTCACACGTATTCCGGGCCCGGAATCTACGAGGCGACCGTGACCGTCGGCGGCACGCTGCACACGTTCGAGATCATTGCCGGCGCCCCGTTCACCGACATCGGCGGCAATCCCTTCGAGAAGGAGATCTACTGGCTGTCGGCAACCGGGGTGACGCTGGGGTGCAACCAGTCGAGCACCCTGTACTGCCCGAACGACTCCGTGACCCGCGGGCAGATGGCGTCATTCCTGAGCCGTGCCCTGAATCTGCCGGCCGCCAGTCAGGACCATTTCACCGACGACGCAACGAGCACCCATCAGGAGAACATCAACCGGCTGCGGGAGGCGGGTATCACGCTGGGGTGCGATGCGGACGGAACGTTGTTCTGCCCGGAAGACGAGATCACCCGGGAGCAGATGGCCACCTTCCTCACCCGCGGCTACGGGCTGGCCGCGACGACTCAGGATTTCTTCACGGATGACGGCGGGGTGCACGAGTCCAACATCAATGCCCTAGCGGCCTCTGGAATCACCCTCGGCTGCGACTCGTCGCTGTTCTGCCCAAAGGATCCGGTCCCACGTCGGCAGATGGCCGCGTTCCTCTACCGGGCCGACGGAACTGACCTGGGGTAAACCTGGACCGGGGCGCCTGCGAGTGACACCCCGATGGCGGAGATTCAAGGAATCGGTTGAGATTCCGATATTGGCCGAGCATGCCGGCCCGTTTCACCCTCACAGCGCTGATCATCGCCGTCCTGGCGACGGCTCTGCCGGCCCGCGCCCAGGAAGAACCCGAGATCTATCCCCTCGTCTTCCCGGTGGCCGGCGACAACTACTACTCGGACACGTTTGGCGCGCCCCGCTCCGGCGGCCGCACTCACGCCGGGACGGACATCATCGCCGACAAGATGGTGCCGGTGGTCGCAGCTGCTTCCGGCACCGTTGGCTGGATCGACAACGAACAGGGCGGCGACTGCTGTGCCATGGCTCTCAACCATGACGACGGCTGGGCCAGCTGGTACATCCATCTCAACAACGACACGCCGGGCACCGACGACGGACTGGGGTACGGTTTCGCTGACGGGATCGACTCGGGCGTCTATGTCGAGGCGGGGCAGCTCATCGGATGGGTCGGTGACTCGGGGAACGCCGAAGCGACCGTCTCGCACCTGCATTTCGAGCTGCACGACCCGAGCGGCACCGCCATCAACCCTTACTCGCACCTGCAAGCCGCCACCGAGGTCTCGACACCCCCCAGCCCCGAGCCTGATCCGTCTAGGCCTTTCTCGGACATCGGTGCGTCGGTCCACGAAACGAACATTCTGCAGCTGGCCGAGCTCGGGATCACGGGTGGCTGTGCCCCCGGTCTGTACTGTCCCGAAGACCCGGTGACCCGGGCGCAGATGGCCACCTTCCTGGTACGCGCCCTCGACCTGCCCGCCATCGAAGCCGACTCCTTCGACGACGACAACGGCACCACCCACGAAGCCAACATCGAAGCCCTCGCCGCCGCCCAAGTCACCCTCGGCTGCGGAGAACG
>JBFGLM010000024.1:0-74480 GCA_041576165.1 Acidimicrobiia bacterium | reverse complement strand
GGTTGGATCGACGAGGTCCTCGAATCCTGAGCCGCCGGTTCCGGCAGACGAGCCTGCGCACCGGTTGCTGGGAGCTCAACGCTCGGCGAGATACGCGGCAAGCCGCTCCTCGTCGATGTCGCCGAAGACCTCGCCGGCATCCAGGCCGGGCAGTGTCCATACGTGCAACATCTCGTTCGTCACCGGGATCGTGATCGACCCCAGCGGGCAAAGACCGAACGGCGACGTCAGTCCCGACAGGCCGATCGGTAGCGAAATGCACACATGGTCGTGCGCATGCCACACCGTCAGCGGGCCACCGACCGCAGGACCCACGTCCCCGATCTCATCGGTCTGGTACATGGCGCCGAGCAGCACCCATTCACCCGATGCGGCCCGTGAATACACGAGTGTTTCCGGGTGATCGGGATCAAGGACGCGCCCGTCGTGCTGGTAGGCAGGATTGTCGGCGTGGCCTTCGAAGGCAGACATGCCGTCGACCTGATAACCCGCCGCTGCCGCGGCGGCCGGATCGGCAAACCGCTCGAGCGAGTGCGCCGTCTCGTGGTAGAGGACCTCGGCCGCGGCGCGCTCGGCTGCTGTCGGAGGACGATCCTCGCCCGGCGGCAAGAGCACGCCTGGAGGCGGGGTGGCACCGAGGTGATGGCCGCCATCACCCGCCGACATGGCACCGACCCACCCGCCCAACGACACGACGATGGCCACCAGGAATGTACCGACCGACGCTCCCATAGCCCGCCAGCGGGTTTCGACCGCCGGCCGCAGTGCGATCGCCAGACCAGTCAGCTCAAGCAGTTTGGTCGCCAACCCGAACGAGTCCGGCGGCTCACTGAACGATACGACCGCATAGCCAATGGTCAAGCCCAGCAGCACGAGCCGGACGGTGCGCTTCCAGGGCTCGCCGGCCAGCATCCTGCGCAGGGCCAGCCACGGCGCAATGGTGCCGCCGATGTAGAGCAAAGAAAACCCGGACGGCTCATGCCCCAGCGCCAGGCCGGCGTGGATTGTGGCTGAAAGCACCAGAATCCAGGCCAGCATGCGCTCCAGCGGTTGCAGTGCGTCGAGGCGGGTTAGGCGATGGGGTCGCCAGCGGCGCAGTCCCCACACGACCAGCGGTAATGCCAGCGCCATGAGCAATGCCAGTTGATGCTCCTCGATCACCTCGTACATGGCGCTGCCGACGTACGCATCGACCACCTGAGCGGCGCTGGCGTCGGGAGGCGGCGGGGTTCCGGGTGGGAGGGGAATGGTCTCATGCCATTGCACGGCGGGACTCCTTCCTGGCGATGACGTAGATCCAGATCGGCAATACGAAGCGGGTCAGCACCGCGACCGGGCTCAGTCCCCGCTGTGCGAGGAACAGCGACAGCCCCAGGTCGATCAGCCCGAAGAACAGCCAGCAGATCTGGATCCGCCGTACGGTGCGAAAGGTGCGGCGGCGGGGCCGGCGCAGCCGCCACGCCAACCAGGCCGTGAGGGCGGTCCCCCCGATGGTCAGGAACATGGGTAGCGGATGTCCTCCACCCAGCGCAGAGAAGATCGTCGCTTCGACGGCGGAGGTCCCGGCGATCACCGCCTGTATGAGAACCAGGATGCGGAGCCGCTCCACGCGACCCGTCTGCGCCGCTATGCCCGCTCGAACGGCTGGTGTCAGTGTTGATGCCATGGACCCAGCATCGAATGGGCCGGTTGGGTGCCGGTGGGAGTTTCATGAGGGGATGGTGAGACTGCGCCGATCACCAGCCCCGGCGAGGGCCGCTGGGTCCGTATGCTGGTTGCATGCTGACCGCCCTGACCCGGCCGACCGGGCCTGAGCTACAACGGTGCGAGCTCACCCACCTGGCACGCACGCCCATCGATATCGATTTGGCGCACGAGCAGCACGCGGCGTACGTGCAGGCTCTGAAGGACCTCGGGGTGGAGGTGATCGAGCTGGAGCGCTTGGCGGACCATCCCGATGCCGTCTTCGTCGAAGACCCCCTTCTGGTTCTGGATGAAGTGGCCGTCCTGCTGCGCCCCGGAGCACGACCGCGGCTGGGCGAGCTGGACAGCCTGGCGACGGCGATCGAACCGTATCGTGAGCTGGTCCGTGTAGGGGCGCCGGCGACCATCGACGGCGGCGACATCATTGTGATGGACCGCACCATTCTGGTTGGAGCGACGGACCGCACAACCTCACGGGGCGCTCGGGCGCTGGCCGATCTGGTGGAGCCGTGGGGGTATCGGGTGCAAAGTGTTCCGGTCAGCGGATGTTTGCACCTCAAAACAGCCGCCACCGCACCGGACCCGGACACGATCGTCGCCCATCCGCCGTTTGTGGACCTCTCGCAGGTCGACGCCAAAGTGATCGAGGTTCACCCCGACGAGCCTCAGGGCGCCAACGTGGTCCGGATCGGAGAGGTGTTGTTAGCGGATCTCTCTGCGCCGCGGACGATCGACAACCTGGCCGCCCATGGTTATGAGGTCACGGCGCTCGACGTGTCTGAGTTTGCCAAAGCCGAGGGTGCCATCAGCTGCAAGAGCGTGTTGTTCAATCGTCGGTGACCTCGATCGCTTCCGCCACCGGGAGTTCCACCTCTACCACCGCCCCGCCCCCCGGACGATTGGCCGCAATCATGCGCCCACCGTGCGCTTCGGCGATTTTGTTGGCGATGGCCAATCCCAACCCGGTACCGGTGCGGCGTCGGGCCGGATCGGCGCGGTAGAACCGGTCGAATATCGACACCAGGTCTTCGGACGGGAAGCCTTCGCCCTGGTCGGCCACGCCGAAGAATATGTTTCCGCGCCGGTGTCCACAGCGCAGGGTGAGTGGCGCCCGACCGTGGTGGAGTGCGTTAGTGGTGAGGATGCGCAGCAGTCGTTCCAGCGCAGCGGCATCCCCCATGACGGCCCCACGTTCGATGTGGACGTCAACGGCGTGCCCGGCACGTCGCAAACGGTCGGCCTCCGCCTCAATGAGCTCCTCGATCGAGACGCGAGTCCGGCGGTCAAGCGATTCGCCTCGCGCCAGCGCCAGCAGGTCGTCCACCAGGCCGGCCATGCGTTTCGCCTCGGCCGAGATGTCCGCAATTGCGTCCCGTTCGTCGGCGGGATCGATGTCGGTTCGCTCGAGCAGGAACTCCGCGTTGTTGCGGATCGTCGTCAGCGGACTGCGCAATTCGTGCGACGCGTCGGCGACGAACCGCCGTTGGGCTGCCAGGGCGGCCGCCAGCTCATCCTGACTCACCTCGAGTTGGGAGACCATGTCGTTGAAGCTGGTCGTGATTCTGGCCAGCTCGTCCTTCTTCGACCTCACCCGGGGCAACCGGCGCGAAAGATCGCCGGTCTCCCGGATCTCGTCGGCGATGGCCGCCATGCGGCGCAACGGTCGCAGTGCCCGTCCGGACACGAGCCAGCTGGCGGCGAGAGCCACGACGAACGCGATCGCGGCTGCGATCCACACCACGGCGCGCAACCCGGCAAGTTGTTCCTCCACCGCGGACGTTTGCTGGACAGCAAAGACAGCGGCGGGGCTGCCGTCGGCCAGGATGAAGGCGGCTCCCTCCGCTCGGATCTCCACCGGCCCGATCTGCACGACATCTCCGGCGGTTCCGTCGGCCACCACTCGCTCGATGAACGCCCGATCGAAGGCGGGCGGAGAGGCTCCCACCAGCGCAGTGCCGCCGATCAGCGTGCCCGACTCGTCGACCACGCTGATCGCCGCCTCCTGACCGGTCGCCACGTCGACCCGGGCCAGGGCGGGGTACGCCACGGCTGCCGGCTCGGCGCCGTCTAACGCGTCGGCCAAGGCCTGCGCCTGGTTGCCCAACGTCTTGGCCTGCTCGTCCGGCGCCGCTGCCGTCACCAATCCGGACAGCAGCCCGCCAAACAACAGCATCATGATGGCGACTAACCCTGCCCCGTACAGCGCCAAGCGCCACCGGTAGCGCATCAGGCCGTCTTGACGATGTAGCCAACGCTGCGCACGGTCTGAATGATCGTCGGGTCTCCGAGCTTCTGGCGCAGGTAGCGCACGTAGACGTCGACTACGTTCGAGGTGGTGTCGGCATCGAGGCCCCACACCGCTTCCAGGATGCGGGCACGGCTCAACACGATCCGCTGGTTGCGCAGCAGGTACTCCAGCAGCCGGAATTCCAGTGCGGTCAGGTCGATGGTCCGACCGGCCCGCTCGACCTCCATCGCGTCGACGTCCATCCGTACGTCGGCGAAGCTCAGAACCTCCCGACCGGACGGCGCCTTGCGGCGTAGCAGTGATCGCACCCGGGCCAGCAGCTCTTCATGGGCGAAGGGCTTGACCAAGTAGTCGTCGGCACCGCTGTCGAGGCCCTCCACTCGATCGGGGACGGTGGTTTTGGCTGTGAGCATGAGCACCGCAACGTCATCTCCGGCCGCCCGCATCCGGCGGCAGACCTCGATACCGTCGATTCCGGGGAGCATGACGTCGAGCACGACCAGGTCAGGCACATGGTTGCGGACTGCCGCCAGCGCGGCATGGCCATCGTGGGCCTCGGTGACGGCATACCCCTCGTAGGCCAGCGCGCGGCGCACCGACGCGGCGATTCGTTCGTCGTCGTCGACCACCAGTATCCGGGGCTTCATAGGGCCATTATCGGCAGCGTGAATGAGCGGTCGATGAGAAAAGCGGCTGCCGCCCCAATCCAGCGCAAGAAGCACCGCCCGGGATTCAAGAAACGGCGCCGGGGGGACGAAATCAGATGAGAAGACACTGGGGCAGGAACAGGGGCGAAAACAGGCATGATGGCACGACATTCGGGGCAAGTGACACATCCGGAAGAGACCGGCGGGGCCGGAGAACTGACGTGGTTCGCGGGGGCCGAAGGGCGGCCGATTGGCGACCGCCAGCGCCGGGCACTCGTATCGCGGCGGGGGCACAGCAGCTGGCCGGTGTTCGGCCTGTTGCTGGGCGCCACCCTTCTTGCCGCGGTGGCGATGATATTGCTCGCCCAGGTGGCCCACGCACTGGCCGCCGCCGGGCTCGTCATCGGAAGCGTTGGAGTCATCGCGATCATGGTTCGAGTCGCCGGTCGTGCGCATCGGAAGAGTCGGGGGCGGCACGCCCGCCCGGGCAGGCTCAGTCGGGTGCTGCGGGGCGGCCGTCTCCACGTTTGAGCAGCTCCCCAAGCTCCGGGCTTCTGAGCGCTAGTCCAACACCCATGAAGACGGCCACCGTAACGACGACTCCGGCCGAGGTGGCCGCCAGCCCGGGCCAGAAGCCCGGTACGTCTGGCCCGCCGACCGTTCTGGCTACCAGCCAGCCGGCCAATCCGGCGGGTATCGCGGCGCCGAGCGCTCGGACGCCAGATGAGACCACGGCACCGGCGCCGGAGGCGTCGGTGCGGTGCCACAGGACGCCCAACGTGGCGGCATAGCCTCCGACTGCCACAGTGCTGGCCAGTGCCACGCCGAGAACTCCGAGCGAGGCGTGCAGGGCAAAGAAGAGCGGGATGGCCAGCACAGTCCATGCGCTCCCCACCCCGACCGGCATCCACATGCGCCGCAGGGCGTAGAACCCGCGGGCGTACACCTGCTGCGCGCCCCACGCCGGAATACTCAAGGCGTACAGCGCCAGAGCCCCGGCCGCGACTGCGGTCCCCTCGGCCGTGAAGGCGCCACGCTGGAGCACCACGCGAACCCCAGGCTGGGCCACGGCCAGCACCACGGCGGTGGCTGCGATACCGGCGAAGATCACATAGCGCAGCGCCGTGACGACCGCCGCCGCCATCTGGCGGTGTCTGCCCTCCGCGGCGAGCCGCGCCAGGAACGGGTAGGCCGCGACCCCCGCCGCCTGCGCGATCACACCGATCGGCAGCATGTTCAGCCGTCGGGCCCGACTCAACGCAAAAACTGAGCCGGGATCACCGAGAGACCCGAACACGCGTGTAAACGACTCGTCCAGGACGACCACGGATTGGCCGATCATCAGTGGCAGGGCGAGTGCAAGGTACTCCCGAACATCCGGTCCGAGCAGTGGCTGTCCGGTTACCCATCTGAGACCGACCCGGCGGGCCCCCCACCATTGCAGCGCGAAATTGCCGACAAACGCTCCGGCCACCGCTCCGACGATAAAGCCGGTGGCGTCGGGCTCACCCGGCCGGGATCCAATGATGCCTCCGGCGATGATCCCGACGTTGTAGATGATGGGGGCGAGGGTGGGTATGAAGAACTTTTCGTGGGCGTACTGGACGGCCGTGAACAACGCGCCCAACACAAAGAAGATCTGTGCGGGCAGCACCAGTCGGGTGAGCCGAGCGACCTCATCGATCTGTCCGCCGTCGAAACCCCCGACCCAACCGTAGACCATTTCGACCAGCGGACCGGCGGCCAGTATCGCCAGCACCGTCAGGACCACGATTAGGAGCGCGATCGGTCGAAATACCGCCGAGAAGGCGCGCCACGCCCCATCCCGATCGTTGTGCGCAAGGTGGCGGCTGATGATGGGAATGAACGTGATCGCCAGAAACCCCCCCGCCAACAGGTAGTTGAGGTAGTCAGGGATCAGAAACGCGGCGTCGTAGGCATCACCTTGGGGTGTGTCTCCCAGGCGGTCCGCCAGGATGATGTCACGAAGCAGGCCGGCCAGGCGCGAGACGAGCACCCCGCTCGCGACCAGGACGGCCGCCCGGCCCATGCGGCTCCCGAGGGACCGCGGTTCGGTCACGGCACGGCGGCTCTCAGCTCATCGAGCACCTGCATGGGGATGTTCAACCAGCCCCGGCCGCTACCGAGTTCCAGGCCCTCTTTGTAGGTTCCGTGGTAGTCAGAACCGCCGGATGGCGTGAGCCCGAACCGGCGGGCCAGGTCGGTGTAGATGGCCTGCTCGTACGGTTCGTACTCACCGTAAATGCATTCCACCCCGACCAGGCCGGCATCCTGGAGCATCTCGAAAGTCTCCGCGAACTCGACCGCAGTGTCCAAGCCGAGCGTGTGGGGATGGGCCACGATCGGCACGCCGCCTGATGCCAGCGACAGGCGGATGGCGTCCTCCGGGCCGAGGCGTTCGCGAGCAACGTATGCGGGCCGGCCGGCCGCCAGGTACTCGTCGAATGCTGCCGGAATATCCGTGGCATATCCCTTTCGAACCATCACGGCTGCGAAATGCGGGCGGCCCACCGACCCGTCGCCGGCCTCGGCGAGGATCTCGTCATGGGTGATGTCCATCTGCATCCGTTGGAGTCGCTCGACGATGACCTCATTTCGACGGCTCCGGGCTTCCTGCAGGCCGTGCAGCCGGTCCTGGAGCGGACCCGGGCCGGGCTCCAGAAACAGAACGACCAGGTGCATCGTGCCGGGAGGCCACTCACATGAGATCTCCGTTCCGGCTATCAGCTCGACCCCGGCGTGCTGGGCGGCGGCCGCCGCTTCGGGTATGCCTTCCAGCGTGTCGTGGTCGGTGAGCGCCACTGCCTCCAATCCAAGCTGGGCAGCTTTCGACATCAGCTCGGCCGGTGTGTCCGATCCGTCCGAGAATGTCGAGTGGGTGTGGAGATCAACTGCCATCGGTCTGAGGGTAACGCCGGACCGTGACGGGCCGGGAGCGCGGTGCGACCAGGTCCGGTCAGCTCACGATCTCGATCTGCTCGATATAGATGGTCTCGAGCGGCGCACTCGGCTCGCCGGTGGCCGCCTGGCTACCACGCGGGACGTCGTCGAGAGCGGTGAGCGTCTGGTCAGAGCCCACCACTTCTCCCAGGATCGAGAATTGAGGGGGTAGCGCGCCGGCATCGCCCGTCACGATGAAGAACTGGCTGCCTGTGGTGCCGGGACCGGCGTTGGCCATCGCCACCACGCCGCGGCCATACACAAATGAATCATCGGGGAATTCGTCCGGGATCTCGTACCCTGCGTCGCCCCTCCCGGTGGCGGTCGGGTCGCCACACTGCAAGACAAAGCCATCGAGGAACCGGTGGCAGGCGGTGCCATCGAAAAAGCCCTGACGGGCCAGGAACACGAAGCTGTTGACCGTCTCGGGATAGGCGTCGGCGTCGAGCGCGATGGTGATGTCGCCGCATGAGGTTGTCACGACTGCTTCGAGGCTCCCGCTGAGACCCTCGTCCTCGGGCCCGTCGAATGACATCTCAGTGAGTGCGGGCGGCGGCTCGCCCCCACAAGCGGTCGGCTGGGCCCGATACGCGGCATAGCTGTCGGGCCCGGCAACAGTCACCGAAGTGGTGGCGGCCGGATCCGTGGCGAGCGTGCTGCTCTCCGGGTCCTCGGTGGCGGTGTCGTCACCTCCGCGGAGGCTGAAGATGTACAACGCGCCGACAACGATGAGCGCGATGATCGACCACCGCGTCACAGTGCGGCGCGTCTTCTCGCGTCGCTCCCGTTTCTGTTGGGCGGCCAGCTTGGCCGCCCGGTTGATCCGCTGGCGTTCCCTTTTATCGGTGGGCATGGGGAAAGATTGTAGGAGTGGCACCACACGAAGACATATGGAGAGGGGCCGGTCGCGGACGGAGTGTCGCCGCCGGCACGAGGTTGATTCGTAGATACCCGTTACGTCAATACACTTCCCCGGGTCATGGCCCTGATCGTTCAGAAATTTGGCGGCACGTCTGTCGGCGACCCCGACCGCATCAAGCATGTGGCCGCGCGCATTGCTGAGACCAAACGCAGCAACAACGAGGTGATCGTTGTCGTATCTGCCATGGGCAAGACCACCGACGAGCTGATCTACCTGGCGGGCAAGATCACCCCTGATCCGCCCAGACGAGAGATGGACATGCTGTTGACGGCTGGCGAGCGGATCTCGATGGCGCTGGTGGCGATGGCGCTGCACGAAGAAGGAATTGATGCAATGAGCCTGACCGGTTCCCAGGCGGGCATCATGACCGATGCTGCGCACGGTCAGGCCAAGATCACCGACATTCGGGGCACCCGGGTGCGAGAGGGTCTCGACCATGGGCGGGTGGTCATCGTCGCTGGCTTCCAGGGCGTGGATCCGGAGTCGAAGGAGATCACCACGCTCGGGCGGGGCGGATCGGATGCGACAGCGGTAGCGCTGGCCGCCGCCCACCAGGCTGACGCCTGTGAGATCTACACGGATGTCGAGGGCGTTTACACGGCCGACCCTCGAGTGGTGCCCCACGCCCGCAAACTGGACGAAGTCTCATTTGAGGAAATGCTGGAGTTGTCGGCGTCAGGAGCGGGCGTGCTGATGGCCCGCTCGGTCGAGTTCGGCCGGCGGTTCAACGTGCCGATTCACGTGCGATCGTCGTTTCACGACGGTGAAGGCACCTGGGTGAAAGAGGAGACGATGGAACAGGCAATCATCAGCGGCATCGCGCACGACACGTCCGAAGCGAAGGTGACCGTCCACCGCGTGCCTGATCAACCGGGGGTGGCTGCTGCCCTCTTCGAACCGCTTGCTGCTGACGGCGTCAATGTGGACATGATCGTGCAGAACGTCTCGAGCGATGGACACACCGACATCAGCTTCACGGTTCCCAAATACCACGCCGACCGAGCGCTCGAGGTCTCCGCGCGCGTCGCCTCGCACATGGGAGGCGCCCGGGCAGATGTCGACCCCGGGATCGGGAAGGTGTCCCTGGTCGGGGCGGGGATGAAGTCACACCCGGGAGTCGCCGCCCGGGTGTTCCGGTCCCTGGCCGACGCCGGTATCAACGTCGAGATGATCTCCACGTCAACAATTCGGGTGTCCTGCGTGGTGCGGGCCGATAGGGTCGAGGCGGCAGTGCGGGCACTACACGACGAGTTCGATCCACCCATGGTCTTCGAGGAGGTGGGGGCATGAAGAACACAGCCATAGTCGGCGCCACCGGCGCCGTGGGCCGCACCATGCTGTCAATCCTCGAGTCGCGCGACTTTCCGGTAAAGGACCTCCGCCTATTTGCGTCGTCCCGGTCGGCGGGAACGAGGGTACCGACCAGGTGGGGCGAAGTGGAGGTGGAAGACCTGGCGGTCGCCGACCCGACCGGGATCGATGTTGCCCTGTTCTCGGCAGGCGGGTCGCGCTCCAAGGAGTATGCGCCCCGGTTCGCAGCCGCCGGCGCCACGGTGGTCGACAACTCGTCGGCGTTCCGGATGGAATCGAGCGTCCCCCTGGTAGTCGCCCAGGTCAACGACCATGCAATCGCCGGCCACGATGGGATCATCGCCAACCCGAACTGCACCACGATGGTGCTCATGATGGCGGCCGGTCCTCTTCACCGCCGGTACGGGCTGCGTCGGATGGTGGCGACCTCCTACCAATCCGTCTCCGGGTCGGGCATGCAGGGTATGGACGTCCTCTACGACCAGACCCGTTCGCTCATGGAGGACCGCGCGGCCCTGCAGCAGGGCGGCTGGGTCGACCCCCAGGACGACCTCTACGAGCGCCCCATCGGGTTCAACGTCCTGGCCATGGCCGGCAGCGTCACCGACCGGGGCTACACCGATGAAGAATGGAAGCTCGTCAACGAGACGCGCAAGATCCTGGAGGCGCCTGGTATCGCGGTCGAGCCGACCTGCGTCCGGGTCCCGGTGATGGTCGGCCACGGCCTGGCGGCAACCATGCTGTTCGACGAGCCGCTGGATGCAGCGACGGCCCGGGACATCTTGACCTCAGCCCCCGGAATCGAGCTCTGGGCTGACGTGACACCCACTCCGCTCGATTCGGCGGGGATCGATGACGTACTGGTGGGGAGGGTCCGCGACACGGTGGGAGACACGGGTGGCGTCAACTTGTGGGTCGTGGGCGACAACCTGCGCAAAGGGGCCGCCCTCAACGCGGTCCAGATCGCCGAACAGCTGTAGCTAACGGTCCCGGGTCGTATCCTGGGTCGCATGTCGGGCCCCGGTCGGCGTTTCGTTATCAGCTCCGTGGTCGTAGCCATGGTCGCTGCGGCTCCGGCGGCTGCCATTCCGGCATCCGAGGTTGCTGACGCGCTCGAGGCCGATCGCCTGTTCGTGCAGGAGGGCGTCGCCGAACTGGACCGCGCCAAACTGACCCGGGCCATTACCGATGGCGGCCGGTACGACCTCGACCTTCGCATCGCGGTGCTTGCCGACCCGGGCGACGCCCAAGCCCTGGCGGTGGAGGTCGGGAACCTCATCGAAGGCGCCACCATTCTCCTCTTCACGCCGGGAGGCTACGGGGTGGCAAGCAGCGAGTTCGATCCCAGGCGGCTGGACCGGGCACTGTCGGCGGTAGCGCCGGTGCTGGAGGCCGGGACCCCCGAGGAAGCGGCGGCGGCGCTGGTCGCAGCCCTCGACCCCTCGGATGCGGGACGTTCGCTGACGGTGATCGGCGCCGGGATCGCCGGCCTGATCCTGGTCGTAGCCCTCGGTGGTTACGTATACGATCGCCGGCGGCGTCACGACCGCGCCACGGACCCCCTCGAGCGGCGTCGAGCCGACCTCGCCGATCGGATCGGGATGATGGAAACGGAGTTGGCCGGCACGGCCGGCCCGACCGCGGCGGCCCGCCGGCCCGACATAACAGCGGCCTACGAGCGCGCGTCTGCGGCCTTGGAGCGGGCGCGGGAGGCCCTACGGCGGCCGGCGGACGGCTACGCCCTCCAACAGGGGGAGTCCGACCTGCGAGCCGCAGAAGCCGCCTACCGAGGCCTGCGGGAGCTACTGGGCTGAGCGATCCAAATGGCGAAAACCTCGCTTCCCCGAACGTCACAAGCGAGGCGCGAACGGCCTACGGGTCGTTGATCCCCCAGCGGGACGAGTGGTTTCTCATATGCGTCCCTGAAACGCTTCCGCACCTCAGCGGAATTGAGAACTCGTTTGCCGTAGTCGGAGATCGTGTATGTGACAGACGTATCCGATTGCTTGTTGGTCAGCCGATGGTGCGCGAGATACAGCAACGCGTATCGAACTGCGCGTTTCCACCCGCGCAATTCAGGCTGGCCGACCTTCTCATCTACGCCGTTCGCAACAGCCAATCCCCGTGCATCCGAGTCCGGCGTGACCCGCCGGTCATCCCGTTCGAGAGGGATGGGTATCTCCGCTGTCATCGGGTGGATCACGTGGATGCCACGGCCCCCAGCCGAGCAGCGCCTCCGCCCGTCGGACGGCGGAGTTGCTTGGCACCGGGACACAAGACATTCGGATTGTGGTTTGGACTGCCGGGCTGCCGTTGGTCGACGCTTGCGCCCGGCCCCTCGACGATGTGGTCGGGCAGGGGGGATTTGAACCCCCGACCTCTTCGTCCCGAACGAAGCGCGCTACCAAGCTGCGCCACTGCCCGTGATTGATCCGATGCGGATTCGACTTGTGCTGTCCTCAGGGGACAGCCGGTATGTTACCCAGACGCGGGCAGTGCGTCGCCAGTCGATTGTTCGATCCGCAGCTTGTTGATTCGGCGCTTGTGCATCGAGAGCACGGTCATGCGCAGTCCGCTGACGTCGATCCTCTCGCCCGGCGTCGGGATTCTGCCCGACACGTACATGTAGAGCCCCCCGACCGTGGTGAAGGGGCCCTCGGGCAAATCAACACCCAGCTCCTCTTCTAGTTCATCTGCCGGGAGCCGGCCGTCGACCAGCCAGGCACCCTCACCCGCCGGCACCGACGTCGGGATCCCCGGGTCGTACTCGTCCGAGATCGCACCGACCAGTTCACCCACCAGATCCTTGACGGTCACCAGGCCGTCCACTCCGCCGTGCTCATCCATGACCACGGCCAGGCTCTTCTTGCGCGCTCGCAGGTCGCGGAGGGTGCGTAGCACCGGCAGGCTTTCGGGCACGTAATACGGCTCCCGGATCAGGCGGTGAACCTCCACCGGGCTCAGCACCCGGTCCGACCGGAAGACGTCCTTGGCGTAGATGACGCCGAGCAGGAAATCCAGGTCACCTCCTTCTGCCACGACCGGGAATCGGGAGTGGCCGGTGGCCGCAACCGCCAGGCGGACGTCTTCGCTGGAAACCGGTGCTACCAGCGCCGCTACATCGACCCGGGGCGTCATGACCTCGCGTACCGGCTGGTCACCCACCTCGAACAGCGACTCGATGATCTCACGCTCGTCTGCTTCGATCTGGCCTTCCCGCTCGCCCAGCACAGCCATGGCTCGTATGTCGGCCTCGGTGATGCCCCGGTCGTGGCCCGACCTGAGCCCAAAGAGGCGCAGGATCAAGCGTCCGAGGGCGACGAACACCCGCGAAATCGGGTCGAGCACGCGGGCCAAGAACCAAATGGGGGTCGCCACGATCATGGCGAACTGCTCGGGCCGCCGGGCCGCCAGTGTCTTGGGGGTGACCTCGCCTATCACTAGGATCAGCGCTGTGACCGCCACGGTCGAAACGATCGGTCCCCACGCCTCGCCGACCAGGTCGATAGCGATCACAGTTGCGACGGATGTGGCCAGGATGTTGACGAAGTTGTTGGCAACCAGGATCGTGCTCAGAGTGCGATCGGGGTCGCCGGTGAGCTCCTCCAGGTGTGCGCCCCGGCCGCCCAGCTCGGCCAGCAGGTGGACCCGTTCCCGTGGAATCGCAGTGAGCGCGGTCTCGCTTCCCGACAGGAACCCCGAGGCCAGGACGCAGACCCCGAACACGATCAGGAGCGAGCTGCTGGTTCCGAGCATCAGTCCTCAGCGGGCACGAACGGGCGTATGCCCGGTCCTCACGGGTGTTTGGCTCCCAGCAGCGAATCCACCGTGGTGCGTAGATCCTGGGGAGTGAAGGGCTTGACGAGCCAGGCGCTGGCGCCTGCCCGACGCGCCAGGAACACATCTGCCGAGCGATCGAGCAACAAGAGGATCGGCATTGCAGCGACGTCACCTGCCATCGCCCCGTCCTTCAGGGTGCGGGTGAGGGCCATGCCACCCATGCTCCCGATCTGCATGTCGATGATTGCAATCTCGGAATCGGCTTCAGCCGCCTCGTCCAGCACGAGGCGCGGATCTGCCACCTCAGTGATTTCGTGCTCGGGTCCGCCGAGGGCCGCCAGCGTTTGATTGCGAACCCAGGCGGCGTCGGCTACCAGCAAGACTCTTGCCATGGGCAGAGCATACCGGCGGCACCGAGCCTGGAATAACCGTACGTTCCCTCCTGCTGTCGCCTGCACAGGCGGCGGCGGCAGCTCCTGCTCCCCGCCCTAACATGCCGCGCCATGTCCCCGATCAGACTGACGTTGGCCCTGATTCTCGCGGCGCTGGGCGTGGGTTCCGTCGCAGCTCAGGGAGACGCCCCCGTCGAAGTGATCGATATCTCTGGTCCCATCGATCCCCTGGCAGTCACGTTTCTGGAAGATGCCGTGCGGGACGCGGCCTCCCGCGGGGCCCCGGTCGCCATCGTCCAGATCGACTCGCCCGGCGCGTTGACGGGTGACGTGCAGCGGGTTGTGGAGCTGATTGCAGATCCCCCGCTGCCCGTGGTTGTGTGGGTTGGGCCGCAACCGGCCGCCGGCTACGGCGCGACCGTGGCTCTGCTGGAAGCAGCTTCGGTGGGTGCGGCTGCGCCGGGAGTCGAGATCGGTTACGGCCGTCCGCTCGTGGCCGGTGGGTCAATCTCTGCTACGACGTCGAGCCCGCTTGATGACAGCGCAGTGCGAGTCACCGCGGAGCTGCCGCCCCAGGTCGATATCCTCGCTCCCACTATCAACAACCTGCTGGTGGAGCTGGACGGACGGGCCGTCAGTGTTGCGGGCCAACCGGTGACGTTGCAGACGGTCGAGGAGCTGGATGGCGCCACTGTCGCCGCCGAAACGATCTTCCGCGAGCCGGGGCTGGGTACCCGGGCGCTGCGCCTGGCGATCCGACCCGAGGCCGCCTTCTTTTTCTTGGTGGCCGGTTTGACCATCGCGGCCTTCGAGTTCTATGCCGTCGGACCCGGCGTGGCGGCGGGGGTGGCGGTGCTCACCTTGCTCCTTTCCGGCTATGGACTGGCCGTGCTCCCGCTGCGGTGGTGGGCCGTGGTGGTCACCCTGGCCGGCATGTGGCTGCTCACTTTCGCGTTCCAACGCGGGTCCCGGCTCCCGCTCACGGTGCTGGGCGGTGCGCTGCTGGCCGTCGGCGGCTTGTTCTTCACCGACGGCGCCCCGCAGATCGTGCCCCGCTGGTGGGCCGTCGTTGCGACGGCCGCGTCGGTGGTCCTGTTCTACCTGTTTGCGATGACGACCGTGGCCCGTGCCCGTTTTTCGACGCCGACGCTCGGGCGCGAGCACCTGATCGGACGCTCCGGGACAGCACTCACCGACTTCGGCCCGAACGGGGAGGTGGACGTGGACGGCGCCCGCTGGCTGGCTGCTGCTCACCGAGAAGCCGGCATCCGGAAAGGGGATCCGGTCACTGTGGCGTCTATCGATGGCCGCTATCTTCAAGTAGAGCCCGACGAGGCGACGGATCAGGGGCACGGGGAACAGGCCGATCGGCGGTGAGGCCAGGAGCAGGTGCGGCGGCCCGCCAAACTCTGCTCCATGCATCGTCCGGCGAGTAGCGGCGGTGCGTGTCGATCGACACTCCGGGCGCAATCACGAACTTTCCGATCAAATACCCAGAATTTTCCTTGTGCCCTGCAAACGTTCGCACTACCTTCCGCCCTCGTCAGTGGCGGGAAACTGGGAGGAAGTTGCGTGGCTACCAATGACTCTTGGCAGTTGCGGGCGTTGTGCCGCGGGAATCACTCGCACTTGTTCTTTCCCCCTAGCACGTTCGAACGCAAGGACGAGCGTGAAAGGCGGGAGATGCGAGCGAGGGCCATCTGTAAAGTGTGCCCGGTACAGCGAGATTGCCTGGAGTTTGCAATGGTGATCCGTGAGCCCTACGGAATCTGGGGTGGCTACACGGAGTCAGAACGGCGGGACCTCGTCCCGGCGTGACATAACGCAGGCGAAACTCGACCTCTCCCATTGCGGTCCGCTCCACCGGGTCAGTGAGCGGAGCGGGTCACGTGCGAACCGAACGCAGGTCGCCGCGGCGAACAGTTGCGTTCTGGCGATCCAGCCATTCCAGCAGCGGCACTGCGTATTTGCGGCTCACCCCGTATGCGTCGCGAAACTGGGCAACCGTGAATGGGTCGGGCAGGTCGGCCAGCCGCGTCCTTATCTCGTAGATCTGCTCAGGAAGATACGCGAAGTCGTCCGAGATCCGCACCAGCCGGCTCTCCCGCAGAAGGGCATGAAGCAGCTCGTCGCCCAACTGCAAATCCCGAATCCTGGGCACGTTCAGTCCTGCGTCGGCCAGCGTTCGCGCAGCATCTGCGAACTGCTCTTCTTGGGCGGCAGTGAGACCTCCCGCGAAGCCAACCGAAACAACAACCGATCCGTCGATGCGCAGCGCCGGGGTTGTCCTCAGCAGCGCATCGAGTGTGTCTTGGGGGACGTCGAGCGCCGAAGCGAGGCTGGCGAGCGGCATACCCGGGCGCAGCGGGTTGTCGCGGTGGAACTGGGCAACCGCGTTGGTGGCTCGTTGGGTCAACGAGGCCGCCCGCGAGCTGGAGAGTGCGGCCGTTCCGACGATGACGGCGGCGGTCGGTCGGCCGCCCCCGGTGTGGGCGGCGACGGTGCCCAGATCGGCCACTCCCCGGATCTCGACCAGCGCATCAGCCTGCTGATCCGGTTCGGCGTCGAGGGTTTCCAGCAGGCGTAGCGCGGCAGCCCGAGCGTCGGCCGACCGGCGCGGGACTTCCGGCAGGAGTACCCGGCCCCCGGCTACCACCGCCCGGCGCCCGACCTCCCGCAGAATGAACCGATCCCCGATCTGCACCGGGATCGGTTGGCTCACGTGTAGCACGCCGATTTCTCTCCCGTCGGGCGTAGTGCCGGCACTGCGAAGGCGGACGGGCCAGGCGCCGCTGCCCAGATGCAGGTGATAGGCGCCCCGGTTGGTGAGGGGACTGTCCACATACCGGGCCCGCCGGAAGGCCGTGAGCAGGCGGTCGCTGGGCACCCAGTCGCCGACCCGCCCGAGCATGGAACCGCGCCCGACGTCGCCACGATCAAGCCCGACGATGTTCACCGCCACCCGGGCGCCGGGTTGCGCGGTCTCGCGGCTCTCCTCGTGGCTCTGCAACGACCGCACCCGCCCTTCCAGCGGGCCGGGGTGAATCGCCACCCGGTCGCTGACGGCCAGCTCGCCGCCGGTCAAGGTGCCGGTAACCACGGTCCCGGCGCCGCTGATGGTGAACGACCGGTCGACCCACAGCCGCGGCCGACCCGGCGGCCGGGTGCCGGCCGCAGCCGCGACAGCTGCGTCGAGCGCCGCCTGCAAGGCATCGAGCCCGAGCCCGGCCACGGCCGAACACGGAATGACAGGAGCCTGCTCCAGGCCGGTGCCCTCGAGGTGCTCGGTGATGTCGAGAGTGGCCAGCTCCACCAACTCGTCGTCGACCCGGTCCACCTTGGTGAGCGCCACGACGCCGTGGCGGATACCCAGGAGGTCCAGC
The DNA here is from genome assembly GCA_041576165.1 of Acidimicrobiia bacterium. GTDB lineage: Bacteria > Actinomycetota > Acidimicrobiia > Spongiisociales > Spongiisociaceae > JBFGLM01. The sequence goes on along the minus strand of JBFGLM010000024.1, from coordinate 57,132 downwards.
ACCGCCAGATGCTCTTCGGACTGCGGCATCCAGCCTTCGTCGGCTGCCACGACGAACAAGGCGATGTCGAAGCCGTCGGTCCCCGCCAGCATGTTCTTGATGAACCGTTCGTGGCCGGGCACGTCGACAAACGAGATCGTCGTCCCGGAAGGTAGTGTCATCCATGCAAAGCCGAGATCGATCGTCAAGCCGCGTTCCTTCTCCTCCTCCCAACGATCGGGGTCGCGACCCGTCAACGCCTGGACGAGCGTCGACTTACCGTGGTCAACGTGACCGGCGGTTCCTACGACCGGCATACCACCGCAAGCGCCTTGGAGATCGTCTCGTCTGCGCCCGGCTCGGCGGCTCGAACGTCGATGAGCAGCGTTCCGGCGTCCCGACGGGCGACGATCCCGCGCTCGAGCAGCGCAAAGAACGCTTGGTCGGCCCCGACCTGGGTGACGGCCAGCACCGGAGAGGGGATGACCATCCCGGGTACCGATCCGGCCCCCGGTACGGCCTCCGACACCCGGATATCGGCGGGCACTCCTGCTCCGTCGGCGATGACCGCCAGCCGGGCGCTGAGTTCCGAAACGGATGTCGTTGCCATTCGCCAGAACGGGAGCTCGGCGGCGGTGCCGTCGGCATACCGCTCGAACGTGACGGTCAGGGCGGCCATGGTCGGACCGTCCATTCGGAGCGCCCGGGCGATCGGCGACTTGCGGAGCCGGGTCACCAGTTCTGCCCGGCCGACGATGATGCCGGCCTGCGGGCCACCGAGCAGTTTGTCACCCGAGAACGTGGCCACATCGGCCCCCTCCTCCAGAGTCTGGCGCACTCCCGGCTCATCCCGCAGCCAGGCCGGCGGCGCGCCGGCCAGCCACGGGGTGTTCTGATCGAGCAGGCCCGAGCCGAGGTCGTAGACCAGCGGCACCCCATGACCGTGGGCGACGCCGGCCAATTCGCCGATCTCGACGTCGTGCGTGAATCCCATCACCCGGTAGTTCGAGGGATGGACTTTCAGGAGCAAAGCGGTGTCGTCGCCGATAGCAGCCTCGTAATCGCGGAGCCACGTACGATTGGTGGTCCCGACCTCGACCATCGTGGCGCCAGTGGCGGCCATAAGGTCGGGCAAGCGATAGCTCCCGCCGATCTCGATGAGCTCGCCGCGCGAGACCGGCACCTCTTTGCCACGGGCCAGCGCGCTCAATGCGAGAAAGAGCGCGGCGGCGTTGTTGTTGACCACATGGGCCGCTTGAGCCCCGACGAGATCGGCTATCAACCTACTGAGGTAGGCGCCACGCGAGCCGCGGGTGCCGTCGGTCATGTCGAACTCGGTGTTGCCATACGAGGTGGCCACTTGGGCCGCGGCAGCTGCGGCGCCGGGATCCATCGGCGCCCGGCCCAAGTTGGTGTGGAGCAGCACACCGGTGGCGTTGACGGCGGTCTGAAATCGCCCGCGGGCCAGCCGGTCGAGCTCGGCCGTTGCCATCTCGAATGGAGGTTCGGTGGGTTCACCGGCCAGCAGCCGGCTGCGGGCCCGGTTGATCGCGCGCCGGGCGGTTTCCACCCGGATGATCCGCGGTAGATCGTCGCGGCCCAGCTGGTCGACCAGCGCGTCCACCGCCGGAAGGTCACGAAGTTCCAGCACGCCCGTCAAGTTAGCGTCACGGACCGGTACCGGAGGCGAGTCCCGCGCGGCTCCCCCGCAGGCGGCACGGCGGCCCCGCACTGGCGGCTATTCTCGGGGGCGCCGTACACTCACGCCAATGAGCGTCCTCCTCACGCTGCTGTTCGTTGTCATCCCTGTCTTGGAGTTGGTCATCTTCACGGTGATCAGCGATCTCATCGGGCTGGGGAACACGTTGCTGCTGGTGATCATCACCGCCGTCATCGGCGCCACGCTGGTGCGGTGGCAGGGCCTGAGCGTGTTTCGGAAATTCCGGCAGCGACAGCGGGTCGGGCAGATCCCGACCTCTCCTATCGTGCACGGCGTGCTCATCCTCCTGGGAGGGGCATTGCTGCTCACCCCGGGCTTCTTGACCGACACCGTCGGTTTTGCGCTGATGGTGCCACCGGTCCGGGAGCTGATCTATCGGTTCGGGCGCAGGCTGCTGAGAAGTCGTACGATCATCGTTCGATGATTCGATCCGCTGCCACGCTGCTGGTGACCCGCGCCGGCCCCGCCGGGCTCGAAGTTCTGATGGCCCGTCGTACCGCGTCGGCCTCATTTGCCGGCGGACTGTGGGTTTTCCCTGGCGGCGTGGTCGAAGAGGTGGATTCGTCGGACCTGGCCATGCGGCTGCTCGGCACCGCGGCGTCGGACGTCGAGGCCGCACCGTTCATGTCGGCCGCGCTGCGGGAGACGGCGGAAGAAATCAACGCGTTCGTCACGACGGCGCCGCCGCTCGCCGGCCTGCGGGCCACACTCGGTCGGCTGGACGGCGACGATCTGCTCTCGGCGATGGACGCGGCCGGTCTGCGGTTCGCAAACGTGACCTACTGGTCGAACTGGATCACACCCCGCTCCCAGCCCAAGCGATACGACACCCGGTTTTTCATCGTCGAGGTCGAACCGGATCTGGGCTTCGAGCCCGACGGGAGCGAGATCGTGGAGGTTGCCTGGCTCAGCCCCACCACGGCCCTGGCAGGACGCAAGGACACGTACCGCATGATGTTCCCCACCATCCGTAACTTGGTCCGTCTGTCACACTTCGACGCCCCCGGCCAGGCCATCGCCGCCGCCGCCGCCCAGCATGTGAGCCCAATCGAACCGGCACCCGTGCTGGATGAGACTGGAGCGCTGCACAAGCTGCTCGTCCCCGGCGACGATGGATACGACGAGGTGCTGGCGGCCCAGGTGCCTCACTCGGCTCGCCGATGATCGAGGTCCATCGTATCCTCGCGCCCAATCCCGGCCTCTACACCGGCTCGGGCACCAACACCTACGTGATCACCAGCCAGGACGAGTGTCTCATCGTGGACCCCGGACCTATCATCAGCGAGCACCGAGCCGCTATCACAAACGCGGTCGCTGCCCTCCAGCCCCAAGCGGTGCTGGTCACCCACACCCATCCCGACCATGCGCCGCTGGCAAATCCGCTGGCTGCTGGCCTGGGGGTACCGGCGCTCGGCTTCGCCCCCGGCCCGGAGTTCGAGCCGGACGGGACGCTCACCGATGGCTCCCGGGTGCCGTTCGGTCGTACCCGGGCGCAGGTGCTATTCACGCCTGGGCACAGCGGCGACCACGTATGTTTTGCGGTCGACGAGGTGCTCTTCACCGGTGACCACATCATGGGCGGCTCCACCGTCGTGATCGAAGATCTGAGCGCGTACCTGCGGTCGCTGCGCCGGCTGCAAAGCCTCGACTGGACCAAGCTGTATCCCGGCCACGGACCAGAAATCGACGACGCTCCATCCTTGATCCAGGAATACATCGACCACCGGCTGGAGCGCGAGCAGCAGATCGTCGCCGCGCTCGACGACGGGGCGGCCACGGTGGGAGAGATTGTCGAGCGAGTCTACGCTGACGTGGATCCGGCTTTGCACCCGGTGGCAGCCCATTCGGTGGCAGCCCACCTCGCAAAGCTGGTCGATGACGGCGTAGTGGGCTTCACCCGCCGCCGCTACGACCATGGCGAACCAGGACTGTGGGAGGAACCGGTGACCACCCGCGCCGGCAGTTGATATGGCAACTCGGCTGCTGGCCGCCGCCCTCATCCTTGCGTTGCTCGCGTTGCCTGCCGCCGCCCAGGTGACCCCGGGCGATCTTGCTGAGGCCCAGGAACGGCTGGCAGACCTTCGGGCTGATCTGCTCGAGCTGACCATTGCCTATGAGAACGCGCTCACGCGAGACGCCGAGCTCGGATCGAGCATCAAGGCGTTGGAAGTGCGGCTGGAGGCGCGCCGGCTGGAAGCGGTCGATCTACGCCGGCGCCTCGAGCAACGGCTCGTGGAGATGTACACGGACGCCGCCGAGGTGGGCATCGCCGTGTTGTTCGCAGCGGAGGAACCGACCGATGTCGAGACGCGCAGCCAGTACCTGCGTGATCTCGGCGTGACGGATCGTGAGCTCCTCAACGAGCTGGAGGTGCTCAACGTCCAGCTCGATGCCGAAACCAGGGATTTGGAAGGCGTCCGGGCCGAACATCAGGCGGCCATCGACGAGCTCGAGGTCATCGCCGCCGATCTCAACTCGCGACTCGAGGCCGCCCAAGCCGAATACAACACCCTCTACGCCCAGTTTGAGGAAGAGGAGCGGCGCCGCCAGGAGGAGGCGCGTCGCCGGGCGGAGGAGGAAGCGCGCCGCCGGGCCGAAGCCGAGGAAGAAGCGAGGCGGCAGGCAACCAGTACCACAGCAGCCGCGGACGCTGAAACAACCGAGACCACCGCTGCGGCGGAGACGACAACCACCACGACCACCGTCGCGGACAGTCCCTCGTCGTCCCCCTCACGTGTATGCCCGGTCAGAGGGTTTGTGGCCTTCACCGACACCTGGGGCGCGCCGCGGTCGGGCGGACGATTCCATCAAGGAGTCGACATGCTGGCCGCTCGCGGCACCCCGGTGGTGGCAGTCGGTTCGGGCGTTGTACTCCGCATGCGCAACGGCGGGCTGGGCGGCATCACGGTCTGGCTGAAAACCGACGACGGCGACGAGTTCTACTACGCCCATCTCGACTCCTGGGCGTCCGGGCTGTCCGCCGGTCAGCGGGTGGCCGCAGGAGACCCCCTCGGCACCGTCGGCACCACCGGCAACGCGCCGGCCCACATCCCCCATCTGCATTGGGAATACCACCCGGGCGGTGGCGGAGCGGTCAATCCGACACCGCTCGCCAGCCAGCTGTGCGGGTGAACGCCGATCCCACCACTCTTGGTGATATACGCCCTCGAGGTCGATGAGTTACGCACAGTGGCCAGTTCCTGATAAGGCCAGTACCCGAGAAAAGATTGGGCCGGACCTTTGACGGTCCGGCCCGGTCTCAACCAGTCAAGGGGGATGCTTGGTTGAGGAACCTGAGATCGTATTTCTGGCGGTGATGCCCCTCTGCGGGTTCGCCTCCCGTTTGCCGCTTCCGGCACGTTCTATCTCAGTATCGGCCATGATGAAAGCTGGCATGGGGGCCGTATTGGAAACACGCGAAGTGACTAGTTACCACCTGGGTTGGGGGCCCCACTCGCCATGCTGCGGTGAGTGACCACGGGTGCCGCCCAGCCGTCCCGGCGGGCGCTACGTTACGCGCGAAATGTAGGTTCCTACGCCGGGGCGGGAGCGTCGAGATCGGCGAGCAGCTTGGCGATCCGTCCGGTGCAGGTTTCGTCCTCGGCCGGAGGCACGAGCGCGGTGATTCGGGAGGCCGCTTCGATGAATGCCCGGGCGGAGGCGCTGGCAGGTTGGTGGCGGGTCACCGGCAGGCCGGTGTCGCCCCCCTCTACCAAACTCGGGTCGAGCGGGATCTGTGCGATCAGAGGGACGCCGAGTTCATCGGCGAGTTCCTGACCGCCGCCCCGGCCGAAGAGATGGTGTACCTCGCCGTCGTTGCTGGTGAAGCTGCTCATGTTTTCGATCACGCCGACGATCGGCATGTAGGAGCGCCGGGCCATGTCGCCGATCCGCACCGCCACCTTCTGAGCGGTCTTTTGGGGTGTGGTGACAATGATCATCTCTGCCTGCGGGAGCAGCCGCGACAGGGCCATCTGGATGTCACCGGTCCCGGGCGGCATGTCGATGATCAGGTAGTCGACCTCGCCCCATTCGACCTGTTTCAGGAATTGCTCGAGCGCCCGGGTCAACATGAGGCCACGCCACATGAGGGCGGTTTCCTCCGTCTCGACGATCAGCCCAGTTGACACCACCTTGATGCCCTGCGCTTCGACCGGGATGATGAGCTTGGTCGTTTCGTCTGCCCCGAGCCGCTCGTCCGTGCCCAGCATTCGGGGAATCGAAAACCCCCAAATGTCGGCGTCCAGCAGCCCGATCTGGTGGCCCAGGTCGGCCAGGCCAACGGCCAGGTTGGTGGCGACTGATGATTTTCCGACTCCGCCCTTGCCGCTTCCGACCGCGATCACCCTCGTAGTTGGCGAGACCTGGGTTGGTTCGGCGTTTTCTCGAACTCGCTTGCGGGCGACCGACATCAGCTCCGCTCGCTGCGCCTTGGTCATCGCGGTGGTTTCGACCTTGACATCAACGATGCCTGGCAGCGCCTCGATCTTGCGTCGTGTGTCCTGTTCGATCTGGCCGCGCATGGGGCATTCGGCGATCGTGAGTGCGAGACCGATGGTTGCCACGCCATCGGCGACGTCGATTCGATGAACCATCCCTAGTTCGACGATGTCGCCCCCCAGCTCGGGGTCGACCACGCCCCGCAGGGCTTCCATCACATCGTGTTCGATCGGCACGTTCGGCTCCACAGTAGGTCTCCCGGCGGGGGCCACATTCATCGTAGTTCTTCTAAGCACTATGGCGACATTGGAATTCAGCCCGGGCGTCCGGCGTTGCTGGTTGCAACCCGGGCGGGCGTCTGTTGCGGCCACTTCCCCGAGGTCGGAGTATCGGCCTCCGACCGGTATACTCATGGCTGTCGATTTGTAGAGGTGACCACCACATGGAACAACTCGTCTCGATCAAGCGGCGGACCCCGGAACGGGCCGTCACTCTCACAGAGGGTGCGATCGAAAAGGTCGGCGAGCTGATCGCGTCCGAGGGCGACGAGAACCTCGTGCTGCGGATGGCCGTCCGCCCGGGCGGTTGCTCCGGGTTCTCCTACGACATGTTCTTCACGGACGAGGTAGACGACACCGACATCGTCGAGTCGTTCGGTGAGACCGTCCGAGTGGTCGTCGACGATCAAAGCATCAACCATCTCCGTGGATCGACGCTCGACTACCAGGATGGGCTGATGGGCGCCGGGTTCGCCATCAACAACCCCAACGTCACCCGATCCTGCGGCTGCGGTAACAGTTTCAGCTGAGGCCGCCGGCGGTCGGCCGCCGCCGTTCCGGACGCGGGACCCTGCGGGTGCCTTGCAAATGCCCCCACCGTGGCCTGGTCGGCCGGACCGATCGAATTGCCGTATCAGGCGTAATCGTCGGCGGTGAACTCGTCCGGGTCGGCCTCGGGTCGGTGGGATTCGTTCCAGTCCTCGATGCAACGCTCCGGTAGCGGAACCGGCATGTTCCACCTGGTCCGGTCGCGTTGCGAGATGTGCAAGCTGGGCGGTACCCGCCGGTCGAACGACTCGAGGTAGCGATCCCCGTCGGTTTCGAGCAGTTTCCATGCGTTTGAGTACAGATCGCCGATCGGTCCGATGATCTCCCTAGCCGATGTGCGGATGGAATTCGACAGGTATTTCGCGCCGGCGCGGCGCGCCTTCCACTCAGAAACAAACTCGCGGATTCGACCCATATCTGTGACGCTACCAGGCGGGCTGCGTTGAGTGCGCTGCCCTGGGCCCGAACCGGTACGCTTTGCCCAGCCGCTACGACCAAGGAGTCAGCATGTCCAAGGTGGTGCTGGACACCCCCAGCGCACCGGCCGCGATGGGCCCTTACAACGTCGCCGTACAATCGAATGGGTTCATTTTCCTGTCGGGTCAGGTAGCCCTCATACCGTCGGGAGGCAGGGAAGAGGACGGGGTCGCTGAGCAGACTCGCCGGATCATGGACAACATCACGGCCATACTCGATGACCTCGGGCACGACCTGAGCGACGTCGTCAAGACGACCATCTTCATGACGGACATGAACGACTACGCCACGATCAATGCGATCTACGCAGAGTATTTCGAGGAAGCGGCGCCGGCCCGATCCGCCGTCCAGGTGGCGGCGTTACCGGGCGGATTCCTGGTCGAGATCGAGATGGTGGTCGCACGCCGAACTTGACGGTGGCGTCGCGTAGAAACGGAGTGGACATGGATCACAACACTGTCTTCAAGAACCTGGGACTGGGCGCCACCAACTCCGGAGCGTTCGCCGGCACCTGGCTCGACGCCGGCGGCGAGACCGTCGAAGTCCACAACCCCGCCACCGGCACGGTCATCGGGGCGGTCACCAACGCCGGCCCCGATGATTATGACCGGATCGTCTCGGCCTCGGTGGAAGTGTTCGAGGAGTGGCGAATGGTTCCGGCCCCGAAACGGGGCGACTATGTCCGCCAGATCGGCAATGCCTTGCGAGACGTCAGGGCGGAACTGGGCGCGCTGGTGACGATGGAAATGGGCAAGATCCGCGCCGAGGGGGAAGGCGAGGTCCAGGAGATGATCGACATCGCCGACTTCGCCGTGGGGCTTTCGCGTCAGTTGTACGGACTCACCATGGCTTCGGAACGACCGCGCCACCGCATGTACGAACAGTGGCACCCGCTGGGGCCGGTCGGGGTCATCACCGCGTTCAACTTTCCGGTCGCCGTATGGTCCTGGAACGCCTTCATTGCGTCGGTGTGTGGCGACACGGTGATTTGGAAGCCCTCCGAGCGCAGCTCGCTGACTGCGATCGCCGTGACGAAGATCTGCGAACGGGTCATGGCCGGGACCGGTTTCGAACCGGTGTTCGGGCTTGCCGCGGGCAGCCCGGCGGTCGGGGAGTTGATGACCGCCGATCGCCGCCTGCCCCTGATCTCCGCCACCGGATCGTGCCGGATGGGCGGGATCGTCGGCCCGGCAGTGGCGGAGCGGTACGGGAGGTCCATACTCGAACTGGGCGGCAACAACGCGATCATCGTCATGGATGACGCCGACTTGGACCTGGCCACGCGGGCAGTCTTGTTCGCGGCAGTTGGGACAGCCGGGCAACGCTGCACTTCACTGCGCCGCCTCATCGCACACCGGGCCATCGCCGACGACCTCGTGGCGAGCTTGGCTGATGCGTATGCGCAGGTCCCGATCGGTGACCCGATGAAGGAGGGTGTGCTGATGGGCCCGCTGGTCTCCTCGACCGCCGTGGAGAACATGATGGCGGCACTTGACGCCGCCCGCGACCAAGGCGGGAAGGTGGTCTACGGCGGCAACCGGGTGCAGCTGGACGGTCTCGGCGACCGTTTCGTGGAACCGACGATCGTCACCATCGGCAAAGACGCGCCGATCGTGCAGGAGGAGACATTCGCGCCCATCTTGTGGGTCATCACCGTCGACTCGCTCCACGAGGCGATCGAAGTCCACAACGGCGTCCGCCAGGGCCTGTCGTCTGCGATCTTCACCGACTCGCTTGCCAACGCAGAGCGTTTCCTATCCCACGCCGGCTCCGACTGCGGGATCGCCAACGTCAACATCGGGACGTCCGGCGCCGAGATCGGGGGCGCATTCGGTGGCGAGAAGGAGACCGGGGGAGGCCGGGAGGCCGGCTCAGACGCCTGGAAGGCGTACATGCGCCGGCAAACCACCACCATCAACTGGGGCGGCGATCTGCCCCTCGCGCAGGGCATCGAGTTCGGCTGACCGGCTTTACCCGAGCGCTGGCGGCCGCACAGGTGATTTCGTCCGGCGTTGCTCGAGGTTGCCGGGCGGGCGGGGCACGATCATCGGGCGACCGCCCCGAATTGCCTTCTGGTGAGTTCCCCGATGGCGCCGAGTATGGCGCATGGGCTTGCGATGGTCAGGGGACTCGAATGCGTGGTCGGACGGTTCTTCGAGCCGAACCAGGTCGACCTCGTACGCATCGGTGATGGCATCCGTGAGCCCCGGCCGCATCGTGGTCCAGCTGTTCACGAACGTGGTAGTGAACCTCGATCCAGGCGATATGCCGATAGCACCTACCATCGAATGATGCGCCGCGCCGTGCTGTTGAGATCCGTGCAACGCCTCCTGGCCGAAGGTGACGAGGTGATCGAAGCTGCCTTCATGTGGAGCAGGCACCGATGGATGCTCCCGTTCGCGGCCGGAGCTTTCGTAGCTATGCTCCTAATTGCCGAGTTGGCCGGCTTCGAAGAGTGGAGTTCGCGAATTGCGCTCGGCGTGGCGTCTGCGGCGATCGCCGTCACGGCGACGACCAACTATCGGGCGCTCGCCAAGACGCGACATGGCATCATGATCTTCGAAGCGAGCAAGATTCGGCAATTCGCCAAACGGCTCATAGAGGTACTACCGGCTTCGGTCGAGATCACCCGAGTGGGCGGGACCTTGTTGGCCACGGATTGGCACATCGCGGGCCGCACCTACACCGTGCCGAAGAGCTCTGAGAGGGCGATACACCACATCGCAGGCTGTTAGGCCTCTTCGGATATCTGGGATCGAGTGGGATCACATCGAAGGTCAGCCTCCTTGCCGGCCGAGGCGGCCAGGAATTGCTCAATCACCGAACTCGCCGTGACCCATGTAGTGGCACGCTCAGCACTGACCGCGAACACGATCCCGACGAGGCGATGATCCTGGTCGTAGACGCCTGCACCGCTATCTCCTCGCTCAGTGGTCGCTGCAACTTCGTAGCCCGGCCGTTGGTGAGACTGAGTTCCGAGCACCTCTTCTATCATCACGTTGACTCTCCGAATCACCTTGTACCCGGCGGTGCCGGAGTTGGGTGCTCGATGGATGAGACCGGTAGTCGTGTCGTCTGCGATGCCGAACGTAGGTCGCACGAATCCCAAGTCGTCGACCTCGAGCAACGCAAGATCGTTGGCGAGATCGATGGCGACAAGCTGTGCCGAATGGACGGCGCCGGACGAGTCGGTCACTGATGGGTCGCTCGCCCGAGCCACCGTATGTGCCACGGTTAGGACGCGTTTCTCACCGATGATGATGCCGGATCCGAACGTATCGCTGGCGAGTCCGCATCCAGGCGAGTCGATACGGACGGCACGATCGGCAGGCGTCGCTCCACCCGGTGCTCTGGCTGCGGAGAGCACCGCAAAGAGGGCGAACATGCCGGCGAAGCCCCACATGACCACTCGAACCCGGAACATGGCAGCCACCGTACCCACTTGGTGCGTGAGTGGTATCCAGTCGCCCTGCGATGCCGGCGGGTGGTACCGTGCCGGCCACCGGTCAGAGGCACGAAACGAGCACTCCTGGGATTGGCTACGTGGCGAGCGCCGAGCAGAACGCAACAGGATCGTCATGAGTGACCTGGCAGAGAGCCGCGACGTCACCGAAGTCGCCGAGGAGCTGCTCACACGTCACGAGCGGCGGGCCGCACTCGAGGCGATGGAGCGTCCCGGTGGCATGGTCGGTGTCCTGTTCGTCGCATGGGTCAAGCTCGAGAAGATCGCCACCGTCACCGGGCGTCTGTCCTTGGTTCTGGTGTGGGTGGTATTCCTACTCGGCCTGTTCAATGTGGTCACTCGCTATGTAGCGAGATTCATCGAGCGTGACATCATTGTCGGTCAGGTCTTCGATCTGCAATGGATGATCTTTGGTGCACTGTTTCTTCTGGGTCTCAACTACGGCGTGCGCGAGGGAGTCAATCCCCGGATCGACTTCTGGTGGGCCGATTTCTCAAACAAACGAAAAGCAGTCTTCGACCTGATCTTCCATGCGCTGCTGTTCTTGCCGTTCCTTGTCATGGCGATGCGGACGGTGTGGGGTTGGTCGCTGTCTGCGATGGGTCGGTCCTTTGACGGGTCGTGGCGCACGTGGAAGTTGTGGGAGATCTGGGAGCAGTCGACCGACGCTGGTGGCCTGCCTCGAGGACCGATCAAACTTCTGATCCTGATCGGATTCCTCCTGATGGCCGTCCAGATCGTGGCCGAGATTATCAAGCAAATACTGGTACTGAAGGGTCGCGAGGACCTCGCCGGAATCGATGTCCTCGAAGCGCCGCTGCGGGTAGAGTAGATGGATCTCGGCGTCGCCCTTTCTTTGGCCATGTTCGCCGTATTCCTGGTGCTGATCCTCATTGGCTACAACGTGGCTTTCTCGTTCGCCTCCAGTGCGCTCTTGTTCTCCTTTATTGGCGATCTCACCGGGACGTTTGATCCCAGCGCCCTATCAGTCCTGCCTAGCCGGTGGTTTGGCGCCACGTCGGACTCCACCCTGCTGGCGGTGCCGTTCTTCGTGCTGATGGGAGCGATCCTCGAGCGGTCCGGTCTGGCCGAGCGCTTGCTCTCAGCCATCGGAATGCTCCTCGGACCCCTCAAAGGCGGAGTGGCGGCTGCCGTTGTGGTGGTGGGCACGCTCCTCGCGGCTGCGACTGGTGTTGTCGCCGCGACCGTCATCGTGATGGGCTTGCTCTCGTTGCCCGCCATGATTCGGCTCGGGTACGACCACAAACTGGCGACCGGAGTGATCATCGCCTCGGGGACGCTGGCCCAGTTACTGCCTCCCAGCCTCGTATTGATTCTGCTGGCCCAGCAGATGGGGGTGGGGATTCTGGGACTGTTTGCCGGTGCGTTGCTCCCAGGGCTCCTCCTCAGCGCACTCTATGCCGCGTATGCAGTGGGCATTTCCTATGCCCGCCCCGGCCTGGGCCCCGCCATGCCGGCGACGGAACGCACTCTGACGGGGAAGGTGTTGGCGCTCGAGGTGCTTTTTTCCGTAGTCCCGATCGTCCTGTTGATCGTTGGTGTTCTATTTTCGATCTTCCAGGGCATAGCAACACCATCTGAGTCGGGCGCGGTGGGCGTCTTTGGCGCTCTCCTCCTGGCGGTGCTCTCCTACTGGTTCGACAAGGTTCTCGTGCGGGCCGGCGCGAACCACATCATCCCGCGATGGCGACTCACTCCGAGGGCTCTGATTGAGGCGGCCCGGTCAACCGCCAACATCAGCATCCTTGTCATGACGCTGCTGTTCGCCTCGTCGTTCTTTTCGCTCATGTTCTTGCAGCTCGGCGGCTCCGATGCCACCGCCGACTTCTTGTCGGGTATCGGCGGTGGCAAGACCGGCTTCGTGTTGGTGGCAATGGTTGCGGTCTTCTTGTTGGGCATCAATCTCGAGTTCTTGGAGATCACCTTCATCGTCGTACCTATCTTTCTTCCAGCGATGGAGGCCCTCGGCTTCACCGACCAGGAAAAGATCTGGTTCACGGTGCTGATGGCGGTGAACCTGAACATGGCATTCATCTCACCGCCCGTCGGATTCTCTCTGTTCTATCTGCAGAGCGTGGCGCCCTCCGAGGTGAGAACCGCAGATATCCACAAAGGCGCACTGCCATTCATGGCGCTGCAAGGAGTAGCGCTAGTGATACTGGCCGTCTTCCCCGGAGTGGTTGCAGCATCGTTCAACCTGTTCGTCCCAGGGGGATGACACGGCCTCGCTACGAATCGCGGCATCGGACGGATGAAGATGCTAGAACTGATCATCCGCCCAAGGAGGATCGGACATGCTCGAGAACCTATTACCTGAAGAGCACTCGATCGCAGACGGACCCAGAGGCGTCAACCGGCGCCAGTTCATCAGGTCTGGCATCGGCGTAGCCGGATTTGCAGCAGCCGGATCGCTTCTCGCCGCATGTACTCGGAGCGACGACGAGAGTGAGCCCGGTACTGGTGCTACGGCCGTTACCGACGACGCAGCGGAAACCACCGAGCTCACAGAAGTCATTCTGTCACAGTCAGATCTGCCCGAGATCAACTGGCAAATGCCGACCAGTTGGCCCGGTTCGCTGATCGGGACCATCGGGGCCGGAGCGCAGATCTTTGCCGACGAAGTGGGCAAGTTGACCGGCGGCAAATTCACGATTACACCGCGGGTCTCTGGCGAGCTCGTGCCGGGCGGCGAGGTGTTGCCGGCCGTGCGCGACGGAGGCGCCGAAGCGGGCCATACCGCGTCCTACTACTACGTTGGCATCAGCCCCTCCACCCAGTTCGGAACGGCAGTGCCGTTTGGTCTCACCTCCCGGCAGCAGAACGCCTGGCTGTACGCAGGCGGGGGCTTGGAGATGTTACGCGACTTCTATGCCAGTGAATTTGGGCTCATCCAGTTCCCGGCGGGTAACACCGGCGTCCAAATGGGCGGCTGGTTCACTAAGGAGATCAACACGGTCGCCGATCTCCAGGGCCTGAAGATGCGTATCCCGGGCCTCGCCGGGAACACCATCAACAACCTCGGCGCCGAACAGGTGTTCACGCCTGGTGGAGAGATCAGCCAGGCAATCGAGACCGGTGCAATCGATGCGGCCGAATGGGTCGGACCGTATGACGACGTGATTCTCGGCATGACGCAGCTGGGCAGCCAGTTGTTCTACTACCACCCTGGATGGTGGGAACCGGGTTCCTCGCTGGAAGTGGTCATGCCGCTCAACTTGTGGAATGAGCTTCCGGAGGAGTATCAAGCAGCGGTGGAAAACGCCGCCAAGGCCGCCAATCTGGGCACGATGGCCAACTATGACCTGCTCAATTCACAATCTCTGCCAGAGGTCGAGCAGGTCGCCGAGATCAGGCAATTCTCCGACGAACTCCTCACCGCGTTCAAGACCGAGAACGAGTCCGTGCTCGACGGGGTGGCCGCCTCCGATGGACAGTTTGCCGACATCCTGCAGCCGTGGCGTGAGTTCCGCGACTCGGTGCAGGCGTGGCATGCCCTTGCGGAGACATCGATGCTCCGCGCTTTCGCCCTCTGACGCCGTTGCTCGTAGATCTGGGACCGGGTGACGTTCACCCGGCCCCAGCCGCGTCTGGGCTGCGAACCGCAAAGGTATTGTCAGAAATCGCCGGCTGCCTGACCGATGGATGTGAGCCCGGACTGCAGCAACTCGAGCTTGGATTGTGAGAGCGATCTGAGGGTGAAGCCAACCTCCGCGGCGCGCCCGTCGCATCGTCCGCGGTGCGCGGCTTATTCTGTGCTGCGAGCGAGCGTGCTCCGCGGGCCCGTGGAGTGTGCATTCCCCGGGCGAGCCGTCGTGCTCCAAACGGTTGACCGGTTGTCAACGCCGGTTATCCATGCGGACGGACCATCATCCCTGGGGCGGAATCTCACCATTGCGGCTGAATGTGACCAATCAGGTGTCTGCTCAAGAGCGCTGGGAGAGTCAGTAACCAGCGCGTGACGCTGGGTGGGCAGAAGCGGATGCGCCTAGCGCTTGCGCCGGTCTGGTGGGCCAGGCGCGCCACCGCGGATGTCGCCCCCATCGTGAGGTCCCGGTGGGCCCCGTTCTGGAAACGGAGTGCCGCAATACGCGGCTGGGAGACGCTCGCGTATGAATCCGAGCGTTTGAGCCATGGAAGGTCTCAGCGACTGAGCGTACGGTGCTGGCATGGTTACTACTACCCACACCCAGCCGGCGGCCGCAACGGCCGTCACCCCGGATCCGGATCGGGTCCGCCAGGCAATCGCCAAACGTTCGTTCGCAACGCTGGCGACCGCGTCGGACAGGGGGCGTCCTCACGTCGCCGGAGTGCTCTACGAGGCAATCGGCACCACCCTGTTCGTGAACACCAAGCGTACGAGCCGCAAGGCCCGCAACGCCGCAGCCAACCCGGATGTTGCCGTCACGATTCCGGTCCGGCGGCTGCCGGTTGGCCCGCCGTCGTCAATCCAGTTTCAGGCCACAGTCGAGGTGCTCGATGTCGACGACCCCGAAGTGGTGGCGCTGCTGGAGGAGGGACACCTGAAATCGATCACCGGGCACGGTGAGCTCGACTTGCCCGACACATGCTTTCTCCGCATCACCCCTCGCGCCCGTATGTTCACTTATGGTCTTGGGATGTCGCTGTGGAGCTTGATCCGGGACCCGCTCAACGCCGGTGGACACGTCGACCTGGCCGACCTCGAAAGGAGCTGATCGCCATGACCCCGATTCTCATCATCACCGCGGTTGTGAGCGGTCTCGTGGCCGGCATCTTCTTTGCCTTCTCGACCTTTGCCATGAAGGGCATCCGGGCCCTGCCCCCGGTGCAGGGAATGCAGGCGATGCAAGCTGTCAACATCACCGCAGTGCAGCCGCCGTTCATGTCGCTGTTCTTCGGCGGCACCGTGTTGAGTGTGGTCGTTGCTGTGATGGCGCTGGTCGATCTCGACCGAGCCGGGGCCTGGTGGGCTCTGGCCGGAGCTGTGGTCTATGTGTTCGGAGTGTTTGTGCTGACCGCGGCGTACCACGTCCCCCGCAACAATCGCCTGGCCGTTGTCGAGCCGGACGATCCGGACGCGCCGGCGATCTGGCAACGTTATGCGACGGAGTGGACCCGAGCGAACCACATCCGCGCGATCGCTCCCACCTTCACGGCGGTGGCGCTGATCCTGGCAGCGCTGGCGGGATGAGCCGGTTTCGCCGCCGGCGGGCCGGCGGCGCGTGGCGGGGCGGTCCGATCAGGATCGGGCCGCATGCACCACCTCCGGTGGCGTTCGTATGAGCACCGTGGCGGCCGCGCCGTTTGTTGCAGATTCGCACCGCTCAGGTCGCTGCCTGCGAGGAGGACGGCGGAGCCCGATTCCCCGCGCGCACCCCCTTTGCCCGTCGCGGCGAGAGCCCGTCGCCAAGGGTGTCCGCTAGCCTGCCGCTTCGCTGGGTTTGGCTGTGGCCGCGGCGGCGCCGCTAGGCGCCGCCTCCGTGCGACAGCGCACCACCCGGGATAGGGTATGGCCAACCCCCTTGTTGACAAGGATCAACCATGGCTACGGCGGAACTGCAACGCAACCTGGGGCTGTCGGCCGTCTTCACCGTCAGCCTCGGTGCGATGATCGGCAGCGGGATTTTTGTTCTGCCGGGCCTGGCCATAGACATCGCGGGTCCTGCCGCGGTCCTGGCCTATTTCCTGGCTGGTCTGGTGGTCGTTCCGGCGGCTCTGAGCAAATCCGAGATGTCGACCGCCATGCCCAAGGCTGGGGGCTCGTACCTGTTCATCGACCGGGCCATGGGTCCGGTCATGGGCACTGTGGCCGGGTTCGGTGTCTGGTTTGCCCTGGTGTTCAAGTCGGCGTTCGCCCTGGTGGGTCTTGGCGGATATCTCGTGTTCTTTGTGGATATTCCGATCAGGCCAGTTGGTGTTGTGCTGGCCTTGCTCCTCATCGGGCTCAACATGGCCGGCGTGAAGCAATCGGGGAGTTTCCAAACGGTTGTGGTGAGCGCGGTGCTCGGGGTGCTGACCTTTTTCGTCTTGTCAGGTACCACCAACCTGGATCCGGGAGCCTTCGAACCTTTCATGCCGGCGGGGTTCAAGGGCCTCATGGCGGCGACCGGGCTCGTTTTCGTGTCGTATGCGGGGGTCACCAAGATCTCGTCGGTGGCCGAGGAGGTCAAGGATCCCGGCAAGACGATACCGCGCGGCATGCTCACCTCGCTGGGCCTGATGCTGATCGTATATCCGTCAATCGTGGCGGTGATCGTGGGGACCGGACCGCTGGCTGCACTGGGCGATGACCCGGCGCCGGTGGCGACGACCGCCGAGCAATTCCTCGGGCGCTTCGGGGTGGGCCTGATATCTGCCACAGCCGTCCTGGCGTTGGTGTCGATGGCGAACGCCGGTCTGCTGTCGTCCTCACGATATCCGTTGGCCATGGCTCGCGAGCGTCTCGCGCCCCGAGCGCTCAGCCACGTCAGTGCCCGGACCGGTACGCCGATCACCAGCATCGCGCTCACCGGTTCGGTCATGGTGGCGCTGATCGCATTCGTGCCGCTCATCGAGCTCGCCAAGCTGGCGTCCGCGTTCCAGGTGACGGTCTTCTCACTCATCAACCTCAGCCTGATCGCCTTCCGGGAATCGAGCCCGGCGTGGTACCGACCCGACTTCCGCTCGCCCTTCTACCCGTGGATCCAGATCTTCGGGATCGTGGCTTCACTGGGCTTGCTCACCCAGCTCGGGACCGTGTCCATCGTCGGTTCGCTCCTGATCGTGGTCGGTGGCGTCGCCTGGTATCGCTGGTTCGGGCGCTCGCGCGCAAGCCGGGAGAGTGCGGCGCTCGACGCGCTGCGGCTGCGTTCGATCGGGAGGCTGGTGGCGACCACCACCGAGGAGCTCGCGTCGCCGGGACGGGATCACGTGCTGATCCCGGTGCATGACTCGATCAGCACTGCCCGCTTGCGTGATCTGCTCAGGCTGGCTCGCGCGGTGATGGCCGAGGACGGAAGGGTCACGCTTGCCCGGGTCGACCGCGAACGGCAGGGTGCGCTGTGGTGGAGGCGGGACCGGCTCCCGCGTCCCGACGACCCCTTCCGCATCGGCGCCAAGGACGTCGCCGAAGACCTCGGGCTCGACATCGCGGTGGTCCGGCCGCGGGGGCCAGACGCTCAGCAGGCGCTCGTCGACTATGCGGACCGGCACGCGGTGGACCTGATCCTCGGCGAGCTGGGTGAGCGTGCCGAGCGTCACCGGCATGGCTTCGACCTCACCTGGATTCGAGAGCACGCCCATTCGGATGTCATGTATCTGGGGAACGAGCCGCTTACGTCGCTCAACACCATCACGGTGCTCGGGGCGGCCAGCCCGTTTGACGTCGCCAAGATCGATACCGCCACCCGGGTGGCGTACGCAGAAGGCTCCAAGATCCGGTTGATGCACGTACTCGAGTCGGATGCAACCGAGATCCAGCAGCAGGTCATTCGCGACTACCACGCTCAGCTGGCGGAGCTCGTGCGGAACGAGATGGCGTGCGAGATCGAGCGCTCAGACGACCTCATCAGTGCGATCCGGACCAGGGCGCGAGGGTCGGATCTGGTGATCATGGGTGCGTCGCGGGCCGGTATCGGCACCGACCTGAGTGAGCGCATCTCCGAGGTGGTCGGTGCGCCGGTGCTGGTGGTGCACGCTCCTGACCAGGGTCAGCGCCCGTTCTCCCAGCGCGTGCTGGAACGACTCATCTACTGATCGCCGGCGCGACTTATTGCCCGGATTGCCGGCATCGTTTCGCGTCGCCTGTCCACAACGGACACATCTACGCGACACTCTCCGACGGCGCCGCTCGACGGGCCGCCGTCCGTGACCAGGTCCGGCGGCGCTCACTGAGCCGGCCGGCGAGCGCTGGCCGCCGGGATAACATCGCGGTGATAGCGCATGACTGAAGCCCGCGAACTGTGGAATGCCCGTTACCGGGACGACTCGGAACTGTACGGGGCAGAGCCGAACCAATTCCTCCAGGCCGAGCTGGCAGGCTGGTCACCTCGTCGGGTTCTGGATCTTGGTTGCGGTCAAGGGCGAAACGCGGTCTGGCTGGCCATGCAAGGTCACCGGGTGACCGGGCTGGATCTGTCGGACGTCGCGATCGGTCAGGCGCGAGAACTGGCCGCCCGTGCCGGGGTCGAGATCGATTTCCACGCGGTGGACGTGGCCCGGAGCTGGATGCCCGATCCCGAGTATGACCTGGTCTTGCTCAGCTACCTGCAGCTCCCGGGCCGAACCCGGCGCGCCGTACACCGCAAAGCTGTTGATGCGCTGGCCCCGGGCGGAACGTTGTTTCTGGTGGCCCACCACCGGGACAACCTCGAACACGGAGTAGGTGGTCCCCCGATGCCAGAAGTGCTCTTCGATGAATCGATGCTTGCGTCAGACTTCGAGGAGCTCGTCGTCCGTCGCAACGAGAAGATCTTGCGATACCTGCCGACCGGCCATGCGACCCGCCCAGCACACGACATCATCCTGGTGGCAGACAAACCCTGCAACTGACTTCGCTCAGCCTCCGAACAGGCGTACGAGCTCGGCCCCGAACAGGCCCAACGAGATCAGCAGGCCCCCGGCCGGCACCCAGCCGGGCACTTCGTAGCTGTCGGGCCGGCCTTCCCGCCGTTTGATCCGGATGAGGGCGGCATTCACCGAAGCGAACACGCCGATCGTGAGGGCCGAAGTCACGCGAGCGAGCGGACCGAGATCGAAAAGGAGCGCGAGAGCTGTAACTGCGGCCATGGCGGTCAGGGTCCCGACCACCGGAGTGGCCGTCCTCTCATTGATGCGGGCGAACAAAGCAGGGGCGTCCCCGAGATTCGCCATTCCATAGAGGATCCTCGGAACCATGACCAGCTGCACCAGTGCCCCGTTCACCATCGCCAGCGTCCCGACCACCGCCAAGAGGTCTCCTGGCCCGCCGCTGGCACGGGCGAGGGCAGCGAGCGGAGCGTCGGCCGCGGCCAGCCGGGCCGGCGACAACGTACCCACGGCCACGAATGCCACGGTCACATACAGAACCGCAGTTATGCCCAGCGTCCAGAGAATCGCCCGGGGCAGGGTGCGGCGGGCGTCGATGGTCTCCTCCGCCACCGAGTCGATGTCTTCGAAGCCGAGAAATGCGAAAAAGGCCAGAAAAGCGCCGGAGAGGACACCGAAGATGGCGTCAGCCTCGAGAGCCGGCACCATCGCATCGCGCACCAGCCCGGCAAGGTCGTCTATGCGGGGGGCTCCGAACCAGAGCACTATGCCGAGCCCGATGACCTCGATCACAGTGAACGTGCCTGCGATCGCGACGGAGAGCTTGACGCCGATCAGCGCGAACGCCCCGAGTGTTCCAACCAGCAAGAACACGGCGAGCGCCTTGGGTATCCGGGTTATCTCGCTGAGATAGCCGGCAAATGCATTGGTGATCGCGGCCCCGGCTACGAGACCGGCGGCTACCACAGCTGCGCCTACTGCCTTCGACGCGACGGGCAGGCCAAACGCATGGCGAACGAACACAGCTTCACCCGCCGCCTTCGGCAAGCGGCCGGTCAGCTCGGCGAAACCGAGCCCGGTGGCGGCCGCCAGCAGCGCTGCCACCATGAACGAAAGGGGCGCATGCCGGCCCGCAACGCCGGCGATCTCGCCGGTGAGTGCATATATCCCCGCACCGATCGTGGTTCCGAGGCCGTACAGGACCAGCCCGGTCAAAGTGAGCTCCCGCCGGAGCCCCTCGTCCGTCGCCACGCTCCTATGGTCCGTCAGGCGGTGAGACTCGGGCCAGAGGCAAACGGCGTCAGCCGATGGGCACTAGCACCGGCGCGTGGCAGCTGATAGCACCCGGCCATGGTGACCGGCGTCCCGCCCCCAATGCCCAATCACTGCAGATCCTTGGTGGCGCATGCGAGACTCACGACAATCGCTTCATGACGTACCGACGGGACGCCGAGCTGCGCGACATCGAACGGTGGTTCATCCGCCGCGGTCTTCCGCATCTCATCGAGGGATACTCGGCGTCGAGCGACATTCTCACCAGGGCCGCCCCGCTTCTCACGGTCGTCTTTCTCGTCGAAGCGCTGGGTGCGCTCAACTTCCGGTCGTGGTGGGCCAACACCCTGGGCGCACTTGGAGGTTTCGTGTTCGTGGTTGCGGCGTGGGCGGCGATCAACCGCTGGCGGGGCCGCCGGTCACTCGAGCTTCCCCACTCGATAGGCTCGGTCGAGCTGGGGGTATTTGTGTTTGTTCCCGCCTTGGTGCCGTTGCTGTTCGGCGGAAATCTGACCGGGTCGTTGGGCATCGTGGCGCTCAACGTCGTGATTTTGGCGGTTATCTATTTCGGCACCAGCTATGCCCTCGTCCCGATCACGATCTGGGCCAGCAAGCGCCTGTTCCGACAGTTGGGCGACACGATCCGGTTGTTTGCGAGGGCGCTGCCGCTGCTGCTGTTGTTCGTGACCTTCCTGTTCATCAATGCCGAGGTTTGGCAGATGGCGTCCGGCCTGTTCGGCCCGTTGTTTGTCGCGACGGTGGGGCTGTTCGCGTTGTTCGGTGCTTTGTTCTCGATCTTTCGACTGCCCAACGAGGTCGAGGGTCTCGGACGCTTCGAGACCTGGGATCGAGTCTTCGAGCTATGTGCCAACAGCCCGGCGGCGAGCCTCCGGCCCCGGTCGGAATCCCCGCCGGCCAAACCACTGCGCGGGCGGCAGTGGGTCAATGTTGGGTTGGTGATCCTGTTCGGCCAGGCGCTGCAGGTGCTGCTGGTTGCCCTCCTCGTCGGCGGATTTCTGGCCCTGTTCGGCGTGCTGGCCCTCGGCGAGGGCACCATCACGTCGTGGATAGGTCGGGCACCCAACGTGCTGTGGCAGGCGACGCTGTTCGACCGCTCGGTCATCTTCACCGAGGAGCTGTTGCGGGTCGCCGGATTCCTGGCTGCGTTCGCCGGTCTCTACTTCGCGGTGACCGCAGTCACCGACCCCAACTACCGGGCCGAGTTCTTTGAAGACGTTGTGGGGGATGTGCGTCAGGCTTTTGCAGCCCGTGCCTTGTATCTGGAAGTGTTTTCACCCGAATCGATAGCCGACTGACCGGACGGTCGTTATCCAGCTGGAGCGCTCTTCCCCCAGCTTCGCCCGGAGTCGCCGCACGTGGACGTCGACGGTGCGAGCGCCCCCAAAATAGTCGTAGCCCCAGACCTTGGAGAGCAGCTGTTCGCGACTCCACACCCGGCCCCGGTTTTCGACGAAATAACGAAGGAGCTCGTATTCCATGTACGTCAGATCGACAGGCTTGCCGCCGACGGTGGCCTGATACGTCGCAGTGTTGAGGACCAGGTCCTGATATTCGAGGATCTCGGCGTCCGGCTCGGAGCCGCCGAGGCGGCTCAGCCGTACCTTCAGCTCGAGTGCGTCAGGCGGTCCCACCACAAAATCATCGAATGCGAACTCGGTGGCGAAATTGGGCAGCTGATCCCGGGCTGCGACGACGAGAACCGGCAAACCGGTGTCCGCCACCACCCGCCCGGCTTCGCGCAACATCCGCGGCGGATCGTCGCCCAGCTCAACCAGCAGCGCGGACCACTCGCTGGTGTCCATCCCGGCCGTGTTGGAGTCATCGAGCAGCTTGACCGCGACGCCACCCAGCAGGAGGGCTTCACTCAGCTCCTGAGAGAGCACCGACGGAAAAACCGCGATCTGCATCACAGCACCGGGAGGTATTCCTCGAGTTCGAATCGGGAGACGTGTTGCTGGTAACGATCCCACTCTTTGCGCTTGTTGCGCAAGAACCAGTTGAAGGTGTGTTCGCCCAGCGCGCTCGCCACGAGCTCCGAGGATTCCATGGCGTCCAACGCCTGGGACAGCGTTTCCGGAAGGCGGGTGAGGCCGGCCGCGCGTCGCTGGCGAGAGCTCATGTCGAGTGCATTGCCGGTCAGCTCGGGTGGGAGTTCATAGCTCTGCTCGATGCCCCGCAATCCCGCCGCAAGCAA
The DNA here is from genome assembly GCA_041576165.1 of Acidimicrobiia bacterium. GTDB lineage: Bacteria > Actinomycetota > Acidimicrobiia > Spongiisociales > Spongiisociaceae > JBFGLM01. The sequence goes on along the minus strand of JBFGLM010000024.1, from coordinate 34,234 downwards.
CACCGAAAACGCCAGGTATGGGTTACAGGCGGCGTCGGCTGCCCGATACTCGATCCGGGTGCTGTCGGGTTTGCCCGCCTTGACGGTGGGCACCCTCACCAGCGCCGACTGGTTGTTGCGGGCCCAGTACGTGTAGATCGGAGCCTCGAAGCCGCGCACGAGCCGTTTGTACGAGTTGACCCATTGGTTCGTCACAGCGGTGAACTCGGGAGCGTGGTGCAGGATGCCCGCGATGAACTTTGCTGCGATCTTCGACAGCCCGGTCTCGGCCCCCGGTTCGTAGAACGCGTTCTGATCACCCTGAAACATCGACAGGTGCAGGTGGAGGCCGCTCCCGTCGTGCTGCTCCAGCGGCTTGGGCATGAAGGTGGCATAGATTCCGTTTTCGAGAGCAATCTCCTTGACGGTCAGGCGGAACGTCATCACCGAGTCGGCCATCGATAATGCGTCGGTGTACCGGAGGTTGATCTCGTGTTGTGAGGGCGCCACCTCATGGTGGCTGTACTCGACCGGGATGCCGAGCTGTTCGAGCGCGTTGATCGTGCTCCGCCGGTATTCCTGGGCGACATCGAGCGGGGTGAGATCGAAGTAGCCGCCTCGATCGAGCACCTGGGGCTCGGGGCCTGAGTCCCGGAAGTAGAAGTACTCCACCTCAGGTCCTACGAAGAACGAATAACCGAGGTCGGCGGCTCGTTGCAGGTTCCGCTGGAGGACGTAACGCGGATCGCCGTCGAAGGACGTGCCGTCGGGCCGCTGGATGTTGCAGAACATGGCGGCGACCTGCTGGTCGGGACGCCATGGGAGAATCCGGAACGAGGCGGGGTCCGGTTTCGCAACCATGTCCGCTTCCTGGATCCGGGCGTAGCCGTCGATGGCGGAACCGTCGAAGGTCATGCCCTCATCGAAGGCAACCTCCAGTTCGGTAGGGCTGATCGCAACGGACTTGAGAAACCCCTGCACGTCGGTGAACCACAGTCTGACGAAGCGCACCCCGCGTTCGCCCACGGTCCGCAGCACGTATTCGGCCTGCTTGCTCATCTCTGCTCCACTGGGTGTTCTTCGCGAACCGTAGCCCTCCGGTCGGTGGACCTCCAGACCACCGGGCCGGATCGGCGGACCCGAAACACAGTGTTCACACTTCGGCAACCGCTCCGAAACTGCTTGATGTCATCGTGTTCATGGCGGGCGCTGGAACGCGCTCGCCTCGGGCAAGTCGGGCGGCGGCACCCTGGCATTCGGGGACCGCCTAGAAGGTAAGGAATGACATTGCCGTATCGCGCTATGTACATCTGGACCGACGGCACTGAGCCGTCCCACCTGCTGCGGTCGAAGACCAAGGTGCTTCCTGACGGCGCCGAACCGCCGATCTGGGGTTTTGACGGTTCCAGCACGAACCAGGCACCCGGTGATGCGTCTGATGTGGTCTTGCGACCCGTGAAGCTCGTTCCGGACCCGATCCGCGGACGCGATGACGTCCTGGTGCTTGCCGAATGTTTGACGACCGACCTCGAGCCACACCCCACTAACACGCGCGCGGCCACCGTCGAGGTCGCCAACAAGTACGCGTCCTTCGAGCCCTGGTTCGGCATGGAGCAGGAATACAACTTCATGGACGACGGTCATCCGCACGGATTCCCCAAAGGTGGATATCCGGCGCCGCAGGGCCCTTATTACTGCGGGGTCGGCGCGGCCGACATCTACGGCCGCCAGATAGCCGATGCCCACAGCCAGGCCTGCATGGATGCCGGGTTGGCGATCTCCGGGACCAACGCCGAGGTCATGACCGGTCAATGGGAGTTCCAGATCGGGCCGCTCGACCCGGTGGAGATGGCCGACCAGCTGATCCTGGCCCGTTGGATGCTGTACCGCATCGGCGAGGACTACGACCTCGAGATTTCGATCCATCCCAAGCCGATGCCCGGCGATTGGAACGGGGCCGGCTGTCACACCAACTTCTCGACCAATCAGATGCGTGAGACATACGACGCCGTGATCGCAGCATGTGAGGCCCTCGGGAAGAATGCCGAGGAACACATCAAGCACTACGGAGCAGGGATCGAACTGCGCCTCACCGGTGAGCACGAGACCCAGCGCTGGGATACCTTCTCCTACGCTGTGTCTGACCGGGGGGCGTCGGTCCGGATTCCCTGGCAGGTGGAGAAAGAGGGCAAGGGGTACATCGAGGACCGCCGACCCAATGCAAACTGCGACCCGTACATCGTGACCCGGCTGATCACCGAAACGGTTTGCTCGGCCGCAACGGTCTGAGTGCCGGTTGATCAAATCGAGGGCCGCCCGCCGGGCGGCCCTCGGCGCGTGCCGGACGTCCACGAAGGTATATGCGTCTACGTCGCACAGAATCGGTATGGGCCCGGTCGACTGGACGATCAGCCGGCGGCACCCTCGGCTGCCAACTCCATAGCCGCCACTGCCTGATTGAACGCCTCGGCTGCCGAACGGAACTCGAGCAGCGCCGAGCGGCGGGCCTGGCCGGTGTCCGGGGCCCGCAGACCGGCCAGCACGTCTTCGGCCGACCCGGCGACACCCTCCGCTGCGTTTACGGCATCTTCGAATGCGGAGGCGATGTCGGTGTATCCGGCCGGGGCCTGGCGCAGCACGACCGTGTCACGGAACACGGCGGCTTCATCGCGAAGTTCGAGCAAGGAGGTCTCGGTTTCTCCGTAGCCGGCCTCGTCGTTGTCCCACGCGGCGTTGGCGGTGTCCATCTCGGTGGCGAGTACGGCGAGTGCCTCCTGATCGGCGACGATGTCAGTCAGGAAGGCGGCAAGATCGGCCGGGAGAGTGGTCGCCGTGGTCTCATCCGGAGTCTCTTCCGCGCTGCCGGTCTCACCCTCTCCACCCTCAGATTCGGCCACAGTTGTGGTGGTGGAAATGGGGGCATCGTCTGCGATCACCTCGGGTTCGAGCCGCTGCACGAACGCCCAGGTGAAGAAGACCATCCCCAGCACGACCAGAGGGAGGATCCAGCGACCGGGTTTTGGGTCTGGATTCCGTACCATGCGGCAGGAACGTTAGTAGACGCCACCGCAGTTCCTAGGCAGCCGAAACGATGATCTTGTGGGACATGTGTTCCGCACGTATCGTGGCAATGGCGTCGGGAGGGGATGGAGTGCTGTGCCGCCCGACGACGATCGCCCCCTATCAGATGACGACTCCCGCGCCGGCCCGGGCGACGAGGTAATAGAGCACATCCCGTGGGACCGGCTGACCGTGAATGCCCCCGAGCGGCCTCCCTGGCTTCCGTACCTGCTGGGTGCGGTGGTTGCCGTAGCTGCTGCGGTCGCGATTCTGACCTTCCGGACCACTCCCTCCGAGCCGAGCGTGATCACGCTTCCGCCAGATTCGGTCTCGGCCAATGCGCTCGGCGACCCGGCAGACGAACAATCCGACCGCACGGCCGACACGCGCGCCGCCGTGCCGCCTCCCACCACACCGGTGTCCTCCGCAGAGCAAATAGTGACAGAGGCCGATTTGATGGCGTTCGCGCCGGCGACCGGCGAGAGGGCAGCGGCCGTGCGCGCCGAGTGGTTCGTCCTCGACTATTTCTCCACTTCGGATGCCGCCCGGGTCGAGAAGGTGCGAGCAGCCCTCGCCGGCCAGATCGTGGTGCCGGAACCTCCGCCCGGCCTGGCGACGTACGTCGATTGGGTGCGGGCGTTATCGATCGAGTCTGAGGGTGACGGTACCCACCTGGTGACGGTGCTCTACCGGACCTTGGTGGCCGCGGACGGTGAGTCCTATCGGGCCGGTCACATCCAGGCCGTCACGGTGCCCGTTGCGGTTGGTTCCGACGGGTCCGGAACTGTTCTCGACTTTCCGGCCCCCGTTGAGCTGCCCACCGGGACCCCTCCGGTCGGCTCCGTCGAATGGCACCCCGCCGAGCCTCCCCCACAGGTGCTGGAGCGTGTGCGGAGTCAGCTGCCCGACAGCGGGGAAGGCCTGCGTATCGTCGGTGCCGAGACGGACGGATCCCGGTGGCGGGTCGTCGTGGAATGGGGTGACGGCACATCGGGTCGGTGGCCCTATTCAGTGGTAGTTGACGGCTCCGGCCCGTCCTCTCTGCCGAGAGATCAGTCCGGGAAGTAGCTCTCTAGGATCTTCTGGGCTGCTGGCGCGATCGTGTCCCACGTAGCGTCAGGATGCTTGGAGAGCGTCACGAAATCTGCGGTCATGAACACACTTGTCACCCCCTCGATCTCCAGGATCGACGACGACATCGGGTCGTCGACATCTTTGCCGGCAACGTATGTGGTGGGGCCGCCGACATCGCGGCCGACCGAGAACTTCAATGCGTTGGGATTGGGCGTCGGTTCGATCGATACGGGCATCGGTGATCCTTGTCTGCCGGGGGCCGCCGATCGTAGCGAGTACGCGTGACCCTGGGCGTCGACGTCGGCGGGACGTTCACCGACATCGTGTGGTGGGACGGTGAACGGCTCCTGACCGCCAAAACCCCGACGAGCGTGGACCAGAGCGACGCAGTCATAGCGGGTTCGGTCGAGTTATTGGCCGGGCGGCTCACCGGGGCGCTTCTTCACGGTACGACCGTCGCCACCAACGCCTTGCTGGAGCGCCGGGGTGCGCGTGTCTCGTTGGTCACGACGGAGGGTTTCGAGGATGTCATCGAGATCGGTCGCCAGAACCGGCCATCGCTCTACGACCCGTTTGCCGACCGCTCCCGCCCGTTGGTCGAGCGGAGCAGTCGCCACGGCCTCCGGCGTTTGTCCGATGGGGATAGCTGGTCGGACCGGGAGTTGGCCGACCTGGCCGCTCGGGTGGCGGCCGGTCGGCCTGATTCGGTCGCCATATCCCTGCTTTACGGATACGCCCATCCCGGCGATGAGGAGCGTGTCGCGGCAGCGCTGCCGCCTGATGTCGAGATATCGCGGTCGTCAGTTGTCGCCCCAGAGTTTCGGGAGTACGAGCGCGCCACCACAACCATCGTGAACGCATTTCTGGCCCCTGAAACCGGCACCTATCTGCAGCACCTGCACGCCCGGGTGCGAGACGCTGGGCTGCCGGGCCAGGTGATGGTGATGCGCTCCTCAGGAGGCCTGATCCCGATCGAGCGAGCAGCCGAACTTCCCGTGTCCATCCTGCTCTCCGGTCCGGCGGGTGGTGTGGTGGCCGCTGCGGCCATCGGAGAGTTGCTCGGGGACCGCCGGCTGGTTTCGTTCGACATGGGGGGGACCTCGACCGACGTCGCCCGGATCGACGGCGGCATCCCGGAGGTTTCCTACGAGCGTTGGATCGAAGGTTTCCCGATTCGCATGCCATCGGTTGCGATTCACACGGTGGGTGCGGGCGGAGGCAGCGTCGGTTGGATCGACGCCGGCGGTGCGTTGCGAGTAGGCCCCCGCAGCGCAGGCGCGCATCCCGGTCCGGCGTGCTACGGGAAGGGAGCGGCAGAGCCTGCCGTGACCGACGCCAACCTGGAACTGGGCCGGATCGGCGGCGGCAGCCGGCTGGCCGGTGATCTGCACCTTCATCCCGCCGCCGCATCGGTGGCGCTGGGCGCGGTCGGGGAGCGGCTGGGTCTCACAGGCCGCGAAACCGCGCGGGGCATGGTGGACGTGGTGGAAGCCCACATGGAGCGTGCCATCCGCAAGGTCTCGGTGGAAGAAGGCGCCGACCCGCGCGGTGCCAGGCTGGTGGCATTTGGGGGCGCCGGCGGGTTGCATGCGACGGCCCTCGCCCGGCGTCTCGAGATGGCAGGCGTGATCGTGCCTCCGATCGCGGGGGTCTTCTCTGCGTTCGGCTTGTTGCTGTCCCCGCCCAGGGTTGACCTGGCGCGCAGCCTCACGGTCCGCGAAGACACCGCGGCGGCGCTGGCGGGCCGACTGGCCGAGCTTCGCGGGCAGGCGGCGGGGGAGTTTTTCGATGACACCGGCGCGGACCCTCGCGAGGTGCGCCTGGTGGCGGACGTCCGCTACATCGGCCAGGCTCATGAGACGTCGATTCCAGTCGACGAAACCATGGATTGGCGTGCGGTAGCCGACCGGTTCCACCGCGCGCACCATCTGCGCAACGGTTTTGCCCGGGCCGGCGATCCAGTGGAGATCGTGACAATACGGGCTGCTGCGATCGGGAAACCCACCATGACGATCGACGAGCTGCCGCCGGTCCGCCCGACCGGTGAGCCGGTGCGCCCCCGCCGGCAAGTGGTGACCAGCGACTCGGGCCAGTCCCCCAATGAGGTCGACGTGTGGTGGCGGCCGGCCCTGGTGCCCGGGACCGAATTGGTCGGCCCGGCCGTGGTCGAGGAACTCGAAGCCACCACATTTGTCGCAGACGGCGAGCGCGTACGTGTGCACGAGACCGGTGCGCTGGAGATCGAATGGTGACCGTCACAGCCGTCGACCTCGAGATAGCCCGCAACGAGTATGCGGCCGTAGCCGACGAGATGGGCGTGGTCCTACGGCGGACCGCGTATTCGCCCAACATAAAGGAGCGGGCCGACTGCTCGGCCGCCGTCTTCGTGGCGAGTGGCGACATGCTGGCACAAGCCGAGCACATCCCGGTTCACCTCGGGTCGATGCCGGCGTCGGTGGCTGCGGTGGTGGATCGGTTTGGCCGGGGTGTCGAGCCCGGCGTCCAGTACGCGGTCAACGACCCGTTCTACGGCGGAACCCACCTCAATGACCTGACAATCGTGCGGCCGGTGTTCGAGGGTTCGGATCTCATCGGCTGGGTTGGGAACCGGGCGCATCACGCGGACGTGGGAGGCGAAGCTCCCGGCTCGATGCCCGCCCACGCCGTCCGGGTCGACCAGGAAGGCATCGTCGTCTCGCCTGTACCGGCTGTGCGCAACGGTGCGTGGCTGGAGTCGTTCACCGGACCGTTTCTCGCCGCAACCAGGACCCCGGCCGAACGGCTCGGTGACCTGTCCGCCCAGCTCGGCGCCAATGAGGTAGGCGCGGCCCGGTTCCTGGCGCTCGCTCGACGGGACGGCCCGGCCCGGTTCGCCACCATCACCAACGCGCTTCTCGACTACGGCGAACGGCGTATGCGAGCGGCGATTGCGGCACTCCCCGCCGGCACGTACGCGTTTGAGGACGCCATGGAGTGGCATGACGACACACTGGGAATTTCGGTAACGATCACCATCGAGGGCGGAGAGCTGCATGCCGATTTCAGCCGAACCGTGGACCAGATTGCCGGCAACATCAATGCAGTGGAAGCCGTGACCCGTTCCTGTCTCTACTACGCCGTGCGAGTTGCCGCCGATCCGACGGTCCCGGCCAACGGCGGCAGCTACCGGCCGATCACCCTGGCAACCCGGCCGGCGTCGCTGGTCGCAGCAAGGGCCCCGGTGGCGGTAGCCGCCGGCAACGTCGAGACCTCCCAGCGAATCGCCGACACCGTTCTCGGCGCGCTGGCCCAGGCGGCACCGGGTCGGGTCCCGGCCGCGTCTCAGGGGACGATGAACAACGTCCTGGTCGGCAACGACGGATTCGCCTACTACGAAACGGTGGCGGGTGGACAGGGCGCCCGGCCGGGGCGTCACGGCGAGTCGGGCATCCAATCCGGGATGACCAACACCAAGAACACGCCGACCGAATCAATCGAGCAGCACTACCCGTTCCGGGTCATCCGCTACGGCCTCCGCCACGGCAGTGGCGGCGACGGCCAGTACCAGGGAGGCGAGGGCATCGAGCGGGAGATCGAATTCTCCGAGCCGGCCACGCTGTCATTGATGGGGGAGCGGCGCCGCCTCGCCCCATGGGGGCTGAATGGGGGAGGAGCGGGCGCGACCGGGGAGGATTGGCTGATCCGGGCCGGCCGCAAGGAACGTCTGCCCGGCAAGGTGACCTTGGAGGTACGGCCCGGCGACCGCCTGCTGGTCCGAACACCGGGAGGCGGCGGCTGGGGTACGCCGTAGCAGGCACATCTCTGGAGGCCTGGCCGGCCCGTGGGGCGCAGAGGCGCGCGGCCGACCTACGATCATGCTGATGTCGTTCAGGATCGGGCTGACGTTCGACGCCGTCGAGATCCGCCTGTCCGGGTGGGACGCCGTACGGCTGGTGCGGCAACGCCTGGCCATGCCCTACCAGCTCGTCGCCGGCGTTTCGGTGGTAGAGCGCCGTGTGGCAGAGCTCGGTGCCAACCAGTCCGCCGCCCGGAGCTACCCGCGCCGGGTGGGCGCCACGGACCGAACAGAAGCCGGCGGCCACCAGTTCTGGGCGGTCGGCCCCTCGGCCGGCTCCGCCGAAGTTGTCGTGGTCGACACCCGTCATGACCGTTTCACGCGCCTCGTGCTGGAGCCCGCCCAAATGGACGCGTTCGTCGAGACGTTGCGGGCTCAGGTCAGCCGGGACTGAAGCGGCTCAGTACCAGATCGCATCAACGCGGCGTCCGAACGCGGGCACGGCCCGGGCGCGACCGCTTGCGATCCTCTCGGCGGTCCATGCGACGGCGGCGGCGTCGAGCACATCGTCGGGCGGAACCATCCCGACCGCCCCCAACTCGTCGGGCACCTCGATTCCCTCTCCGGCCAGCAACCTGCGCCGTCTCATCTGGCCCGCCCACGTCTTCTTGTTGTCCTCCACCGGGGTGCCGGCGTTCATCTCGCGGAATGCCAGCTCGGGGTGAACCTCGTGGATCCGCTCGTCTGCCCTGGCGAGCGGCTCCAGTTCGAGGATGCGATGCCGCAAGGCGTATGCCTGGGCGGAGACGCCGCGGCCAAACCGAGCGGTCGCCTCTGCCCGCGCAGCTGCATACGTCGACGCTCGCAGAACGACGCGGGGAGGAGTCAGAAACACGGTAGAGGAGCGGGATCCGAGCAGCCGCTTGGCTTCCTGCTCGGCCTCTCTCACCCTGGCTCGCGGCGGGCTCATCGGTATGTCAACCGCAATGACGGCCGCTTCTTCCAGGCGAGCGATCGCCTCCGCCATCGACTCCGCCACCACGCTGCCGGCATAGGTCCCGCCGTCCAGGACGATGCCGACCCAGCCGCCTCTCCAGCCGTCGAAGCCGGCCACCACCGTCATCCGACGTGCCAGGTGTCCCGGCGCGGCCGGTGCTCAGCCCTCGAGTCGATCCAGGTTGACCGGATAGGTAGGGGCTTCTCCCCGCAAGACCAGCGCCACCTGCTGCGCCGCTTTGGCCTGTAGGTCGATCATCGATTGCTCGGAATAGAACGCGGTGTGAGGCGTCAGGATCACATTGGCTCGTCCCCGCAGCGCCAGATCAGCGGGAGGAGGCTCGGCCGGAAGCACATCGAGCGCGGCTCCGCCGATCTGGCCTTGGTCCAAGGCTGCGGCCAGCGCGTCGACGTCTACCAGCGGACCCCGGGCCGTATTGATCAGCAACGCGTGGGGTTGCATACGGCCGAGCGCATCGGCGCCGATCATGTGGTGGGTCTCTGGCGTTAGCGGCGCGTGGACAGACACGAAGTCAGACGACGCGAGCAGCTCATCGAGCGGAACCACCCCGACGTCCAGCGATGCCGCGGTCTCCACATCGACGTACGGATCGTACGTGAGCACGTTCAGACCGAACGCTTGTGCTTTGGTCGCCACCAGTCGGGGGATCTTTCCGAAGCCGACCAGGCCAACGGTTCGCCCGCGCAATCGGTACATGGGCTTCAGGGCTTCGAGGTCCCAACCGCCGTTGTGCACCATGGCGTTGCCCCGCGTGACGTTTCGGGCGAGCGCCAGCAACAGTGCCATCGCATGATCAGATACCTCGTCCTCGCAGTACTCGGGGACGTTGGTGACCAAGATCCCCTTGGAGCTCGCGACGTCCAGATCTACGGTGTCGACCCCGACACCTGTGCGAGCGATGATCTGGCAGCGTTCGAACTGCTCGATCACTTCTGCGGGCAGTTTGGCGTAGCAGTTGATGACCGCGTCGGCCGTGCGTGCTACATCCAGGATGTCTTCCGGGTTTCCGGACCGGGCGAGCCGCAATGAGGCCCCGACCGGCTCGAGCGTCTGCTCGGTCGGTTCGAGATTGGGAAAGACGTGGTCGGTTATAGCGACAACCGGATTCGACATCTGAACACCTCGCTGGAATTCGTCCGTGGGAGCCTGCGCAGGATCGAACTTAGCCGGGACCCGACGAGTCTGCCGGATGGTGCCGGTCCCCGTCGGACAGCATCTCCCAGTACAGCTCAACCGGATGGGCAGCGCGGACATCCGGCCCGAGATAGGCCCGTAGCTGCATTTCACAGCCGGGGTTGGCCGTGGCCACGACCGTGGCGCCGGAGTTCGCCACCTGAGCCGCTTTCCGCCGGCCCAGGTCCGCGGATGTGGCGGGTTGCAGGACCGAGTACACACCAGCCGCCCCACAGCACAGGCCCATCGGATCGATCTCGACCAGCTCGTGCCCGGCAGCCCGCACGATGGTCCGCGGGGCTTCCACTATCCGCTGCGCATGCCGGAGATGACACGGGTCCTGCATCGCAACCCTGTCGGATTCGCGATCCGACACCGGCAGATCGCCCTGGGTGATGAGCAACGCGACGAACTCGGTGACGTCGACAACCCGGTCGGCTAGAGCGGCCCCGTCCGTGGCCCAGTGGTCGTATTCCTTCAAATGGGCGGTACAGCCGGCGGAATTCGAGATCACGTGATCGAAGCCCACAAACGCCCTTACATTCGACGCCGCCATACGCGATGCCTCCCGGCGGTGGCCATCGTGCGCGGCCAACGCCCCGCAGCACGTTTGCGATTCGGGGACCACCACTCGGAACCCGGCCCGGGTGAGCACACCCACGGTGGCGTCGTGGACCGGCCCGAACCATGGGTCCATCACGCAACCGGCCAGGAGCGCCACGGTTCCCCGGTTCGGCCCATCGCCTTCCACGGCCCGACCCAGCCACGACGTTCGGCCTCGCTGGAGCGGGCGCAGCCCAGCCAGCCCGCGGCCGGGCCAGCCGGGCAGCCATCTCCCCGCTCCCAACCGCTGCGCCCATCGTGCCGCGGCAGTCACCGTCGCCACGGCCGACCGAGTTGCGATCACCCGGCCGAGCACCAACGGTCGAACCCGGCGCGGGACGGTATGCCGGCGTTCGGTCAGCTCTGCCCGGGCCGCTTCGAAAGCGAGGCCGTAGGGGACCAGGCCGGGACACACCGCCTCACACGCCCGACATCCGAGACACGTGGACAGTACGTCGTCGTAGGTCTCGTCGATCGGGGCGTCGTCATGCAGGACGGCGCTCATGGCGGCCAGACGCCCGCGAGGTGAGTAGTTCTCGTTGCCGCTGAGGCGGTAGGTGGGACAGTGCGGCAGGCACAATCCGCATTTGACACATGTGTCGGACGGGGGAAGCACCGGCAGCTGGCTGGATGGCGTCGTCATAGCCCACCCGGGAGTATTCCGGGATTGAGAATCCCATGGGGATCGAACGACCGGATGATCCTCCGCTGGATTTCCAAGCCGGCGGGGGGCGTGCCCCACGGGTCCAGCTCATGCCGAACGCCGGGCGGGACGCGGTGGAGCACCAATCGCCCCCCGCCGGCTTCCACCCATTGGCGGAGGGAGCCGAGCGTGCCGGCGTCGAAGTGCTCGCCGCCGACCTCGGTCAGGCCGGTCCCGAATTGCGCGATGTAGGACCACTCGGCGGGGAGGCGCTGGATTGCCTGCGGTTGCTGGGATGGGCGGGAGCGGATCGTGGCCCTCCACGGCCAGCCGGACGTACTGGGCAAGGCTGCGTCGGACCGAAGGGTGCCGCCGAGCCGCTTCGCCATGGCCGCGACCGCCGCCTCCGATCCGTCGACCAGGACGCTCGTTCCCCGGCGCGTGCCGACCACGGCCAGTGGGCGGTGCGCCTGCCGCCACGCCGCCTCTGGATCACGGACCTCGATGACCTGTTCGGCGTCACGCACGGCGTATACGCGCAGCGCCACCTCCACGAGCACTCCCAAGCGTCCCATTGAGGCGACGCATAGGCGGGAGAGGTCGTAGCCCGTTACGTTCTTGACCACCTGGCCGCCGGCGGAGACCAAGTCGCCGGCGCCCGACACGATCGTGATGCCGATGACGTGGTTGCGGAGCGGCCCGTGCCGAAGGCGGGCATACCCTGATGAACCGGTGGCGACGATTCCGCCGATCGTTCGTCCTGCGGGCTCGGATGGAATAACGGCGCGCAGCCGTTGCTCGCCCAACCGGGCGGCCAGTTCGCCGGCGGTGGTACCCGCTCCGACCCGGATGATCAGCTCGTCGGGGTCGAAGTCCCGCACCCAGGTGAGTTCCGTGGTGTCGAGCTCGGCCCGGGCCTTGACGGGGTTTCCCAGTTGCGCCTCGTAGCCCGATCCAACGATCCGCAGCGGCGTTTGCCCGGCGACCGCGGCCCGGACCCGAGCCTGCACCGTCTCGACGGCAGTCTTGGCCGTCATGTGAGCACGCGGCTCGGGGCCGGCGAGGGCTCGAGGCCGCTCACACCCACATCTCGGAGTCGATCGGGATGACCGGCTCGGCGCAGGAGCTGGGCGATGGCAGCACTTTCGATGGATTCATGACCGCCTCGGGGTCGAACGCCCGCTTGAGATGGCACTGGTATTCGAGGTCGACGGAGCTGAAGACGCGCTCCATCAGGTGCACCTTCGATGTGCCGATGCCGTGTTCGCCGCTGACAGCGCCGCCCATGCCGAGGCAGATCTCCATCACCTGATCGGACACTTCGTGCACCACCCTGGTGGCCTCCTCGTCCCGGCCGTCGTACGGCACCAACGGATGCAAGTTGCCGTCACCGGCGTGCGCTATCAACGTCATCGGCGTTCCCGCCGCCGTCGCTACCTCCTGGACCTGCTGGAGTGCCGCGACGAGGCGGGTGCGGGGCACGACCCCATCGTGGAGGTGATAGTGCGAGGCGAGCTGGGCGATGGCCCCGAAGGCGCCCTTGCGGGCCCGCCACCACTTGTCGGCTTGCTCATCGGATGCAGCGACCTTGACCGCGTATGCCCCTGCTGCTTGCACAGCGGATGAGAAGTCTTCGAGGTCCTCGTCGATGGAGTCAACCGTCCCTTCGACCTCACACAGCAGGACGGCGGCGGCGTCCAGGGGCAGGCCGCCTTGTGTGAAACGCTCGCACATTTCGATGGCCAGCTGATCCATCAGCTCGATCGAAGTGGCGTTGATCCCGCTCCGCACTATGGCGGCGGTGGCAGCTCCGGCATCCTCCAGCTGAGAGAAAGCGCACAGAACCGTTTTCGACACCTCCGGCACGGGCAAGAGTCGGACCAGCGACCGGACCGCCACCCCCAACGTGCCCTCCGACCCCACCACTATGGAACGCAGGTCCAGCCCGATCGGGTCGGCATAGGCATCGCCGACCTGGAGTCGCGAGCCGTCGGCCAGCACCACTTCAACCGCCAGCACATGTGAAGTGGTGCTGCCCAGCGCATAACAGCGGGGCCCGCCGGCGTTGGTGGCGATGTTCCCGCCGACGGTGCTGGCCGATTGTGACGAAGGGTCGGGGCCGAAGAGCAGGCCGTATCGACGTGTTGCGTTGGACAGCTCCAAGTTGCGCACTCCCGGCTCCACCCAAGCGGTTTCGTCCGCCGCGTTGATATCGCCGATCTCGTCGAGTTGCATGAGTGAGACGACAACTGCATCTCCAACCGGCACCGCACCTCCCGACAGGCCGGTCCCGGCGCCGCGCGCCACCACCGCCAGATCGGCCGCCCGGGCCTCCTGCACCGCAGCGACTACATCTTCCACCGATCGCGGCATGACCACACGCACCGGTAGGTCACCTTCGACGGCGCCATCTGTACGGTACAGAATCCTGGTCAGCTGCTCGGCGTGGGGCCCCTCGGATCTGCCGCGCAGCGACCGGTTCCGGGATCTGCGGACGGCCTCGACCGCAACCTCCTTCAGTTTGGTGAGCCGGTCTCGAATCATTCGGTGGGCTCCTTGCCGGTCCTGGTCCCGGACGGGCTGACTGTCGTCAACGACTCTTCAGGACCGTAGCACCCGCGCCCACTACCGGCGGAGGCTGGGTCACCGCGACTGGTTGCGACCCCGCGTTCATGATGGAGTGCGAATTCGACACGGGAGTACAATCGCGACAGAGCCAGCCGCCGAACGCCACGCGTGAACGAGAGGTTGTGATTACGTGACAACGGAGAAACCTCGGTGGGGCGGGGTCCTTTCGCGCGTGCAACTGCCTGCCTTCCTGGAGAAGGATTCGAGCCTGTCTCGCCGGTTGGCCCTGCTGTGGTTCGGGGTCGGCACGAGCGTCGGAATCGGCTTGCTGGTCGTTGGCGTGGGACTGGTGGCGCTGGGCGTCACCATCGTTTTGAACGGCTTCGGCCTGGTCACCATCGACCTTCCCAACGAACTGGGCGCCTCGCTGGCCTCGGGGCTGGTTATCGGGGTGTTCGGCGCGCTGGCACTTGGCCTGGGCGTTGAGAGCCAGGCTGGACACGGCTACGTCCGCTGGTCGGCCGAACCCTGGGAAGTGGCCGTGGCCCACTTGCCGGGCCTGGTGATCTTCGCCTGGCTCATGTCGGTAGCCGGCTCATTGCTCGAGCGGATCATCGTCGACGCTCCGGCCGCATTTGGATTGATCACCCGGTACATGTCCGCCGTCGGTAGCGCGGCGTTCGTCGCCGGGATCGTGGGAGTGCCTGCATTGTGGGCCATCCACCAGTTTGTGGTCCCACGAGAGCCTCGTTTCGCGGATCTGGCGCCTGCTGCGGTTTTCGTGACCTGGGCTTCCGCCTCGCTCAACTCCTTCTGAGCCGGCCGTCACCCAATCTGGATCTCCCAGACGCCGTTGGAATGGACCTCGAAACCGGAAGCTTCGAACGCAGCAACCAGCCAGGGCACCCTGGGCAGGAGCGCTCCGACAGACGCGATTCCGTCGCCGCGCAGCTTCGTCAGCAGAGCTTCGACCAGAATGTCGGCCTCACTCGCAGTGGTCATCAGCCATGCCACCCATGCGTCGGGGTGCGCGCTGGTGTCGATCGACAGCCAGCCCGAAGGCGCCTCCCAGAGCCGCCGGGCGGCCGCCTCTTCGAGAAGATGGTCGATACGCATTTGCCGCAGATGCCAGCGCACCCCGAGCAACCCATGCCCGGCACGGGCCAGCTCTGAGGTTGACCAGCTGATGTATGCGCCCTCCACTTCCGGGGCCGGGGCCGGGCGCAGCGGCTCGGATGGGCGCAAGCCGAGGCCGAGCTCGGACGGCTTCGAATCCGGCACGGATCGGCGGGCGAAGAACCAGTCGGCCACCCGGCGATAGCCGGCCTTACGGACCTGGGCGGAGGCCTCGTCGTTCCAGTCCTCCACCATCAGTCGGGCGACGACCGCTCCGCGCTGTCTGCCCCATTCGAGGGAGGCTTCGTTCAGCGCCAGGCCGAGGCCCTGCCGCCGATGATCGGGCTGGACGCGGGCGGCGTGCAGCCAGATCTCGTCCGGAGACAGCTGAACGACCCGAGCGAGCGCGACCGGTCGATCCTCTCGACAGGCCACCAGCACGGCTGAGTCGCCGGTGGTGAGCCACTCGTCGAAGGAATCGGCTACGTAGTCACCCCAACTGAACGTGGCATCTGTGAACGCGGCGATCGCAGCTTTGTCCTCGGGTCGCGCCGGTCGGATGTCGGACTCCATCCGACCGAGGCTAGGGAATGGTCGGCGGCCGCGACCACCGCGGCAGGGCGGGCTAACCGAATGCCTGCGGGACGCGCCTCCAGTTGGCAGCACCGGGGCTCACATCCGCTCGGGAATCTCGATGAGCAGCAGATCGAGCAGCGTCTCGAGTTGGCGCCGGGTGGCCTCGACCTGGCGGAGCCACGACCCCTGGATCGCCGGATCGGGCTGGTCGAGGATGTGGCACGCTTCGTAGAACCGGTTGAAGTCGGCTACCAGCTCGTAGGCGTGTTCCGCTACCTGGTTCGGTGCCCGATACTCGATCGCGCGGGCCAGCACGTCCGGGAAACGCAGGAGGCGCAGCATCAGGTTGCGGTCGGCGTCGCTCGACGGCGGGGCGATCGGACCGGATTCGACCCCGCGGGCTGCCGCCTGGCGCAAGATCGACTTCATCCGCACCGCCCCATACAGCAAATACGGTCCGGTCTTGCCCTCGAACGAAGTGAAACGCTCCAGATCGAAGATGTAATTGGACGTGCGGTGATTCTGGAGGTCGCCGTACTTCAACGCAGCCAGCCCCACCAATCGAGCCACGTGATCCCGCTCCTCCTCGGGATAGTCGGCTGCCAGGCCGCGTTCGTCCATGCGCCGGCCGGCCTCTTCCACCGCGTCGGCGATCAACGACCGGAGGAGGGGCAGGTTGCCCGCCCGGGTGCGCATCGGCCGCCCGTCCGGCCCGTTGACCAACCCACTTCCGGCGTGTTCCAGCACCAGAGTCGCAGGAGCGATCTTGCCCTTCCGAGCCGCCCGGAATAGCTGCTCGAAGTGATCCGACTGACGCACATCGACGACGTAGATGCACACGTCGAAACCGTCTTCCACCCGGTCTTCGATGGTGGCTAGGTCGGTTGTCGTGTAGAGGTAGGCCCCGTCCGACTTGACCAGCACGAACGGCGGCATTTCCTTCTTGTCGCCGGGCTGCTGCACGTCGATGACGATCGCACCGTCCAGTTCGTGTGCAACGCCCATGTTCATGAGATTCTCGACCATCGGCCTGATACGGTCGTGTACCGTCGATTCGCCGTGCCAGCGGTCGAAGTGGACGCCGAGCTCATCGAACACCTCTTGCATAGCCTCAACCGAGACCGCTCGGAAGTGCTCCCACAACTTGCGATAACCCGGGCGACCATCCTGGAGATCGAAGGTGGCTTGCCGGGCTGCGCGCGCGAACTCCAGGTCCCGTTCGGCCCGGCCTGACGCAGTGGGGTACAGGTCGTTCAACTCGTCGACCGTCACCGGAGATTCGTCCGGATAGGCGCCCTGGTGGCCGGGGTCCAGGTACGGCAACTCGGGCCGGCGTTCGGCCAATTCGGCGATGAGCTGGCCCATCGGAAGGCCCCAATCCCCCAGGTGGATGTCACCAGTCACGTCATAGCCGGCGAACCGGAAGCAGCGTTTGAGGCTTTCGCCGATGAGAGGGGTCCGCATATGACCGACGTGCAGCTCCTTGGCGACATTGGGGCCGCCGTAGTCGATGAGGATCCTCCGCTCGTCCGCCGCTTCGACGCCAAACCGCTCCGAACCCGCCAGCGCTGCGGTCTGGTCGGCCAGGTACCCGTCGGCGACCTCGATGTTGATGAACCCGGGACCGGCGATGCTCAGCTCCGCAAAAACCGGGTCCGATTCCAGCCGGCCGATGACATCCGCTGCGATCTCCCGCGGGTTTCTGCCGGCGGCCTTTGCGGCCGCCAGCGCTCCGTTGCATTGAAACTGGGAGAGCTCGGGCCGCTGCGAAGGGACAACGGCGCCCAGCTCCGCATCGAGCCCAATCGCAGCGAACGCGTCGCCCACCTTGTCCGAGAGTTCACCCTGGATCGACATGCTTGAAGCAGCATAAATACCCGTTCGGTGGGTTCAAGATTTCGAGCGGTTAGGCCGATGGCATGGTCGGACGGCCGGTCACTGCTCCGGACGGAATCTGGACCGTAAAGTAAGCGGTGCTGCAACCAGGTGTCGACCGGGGTAGGGACCTCACGTGAGGCAAACGTGCTGCTGTGCAGGGCCGTCGGCGTCGACGTCGACGGCGGCAACACCGATGACGGTTGGAGGGCCCCCGGCACTCTGGCTTTATCGGCGCCAGATCGTGGAAATGATGCCGGCTGGCGTGAGCGAGCCGGCATCTCCGCGTCAGTACTGGACCAACCACTTGCCCCGATCGACGATGCCGGCCGCGTTCGGCATGACCAGCTTCTCCAACGACTCGGCGAAGGGGAACGTCGGCACATCGGGGGAGGCATAGCGCAGTACTGGTGCATCGAGATGTTCGAACGCCTTATCGGCGACCTGGGCCGCCAGCTCGGCGCCGTATCCCACGAACTCGTTGTCCTCGTGGACGATCAAAACCCGCCCGGTCTTGGCGACCGAAGCGGCGATGGTCTCCCAGTCCAGCGGCTTCAGCGTCCGCAAATCGATCACGTCGCTGTTGATCCCGAGCGAGGCAAGCTCCGACGCCGCCGATTCTGCCTCGTACGCCATGGCGCCGTAGGCGATGATCGTCAGATGCTCACCGGTCCGCCGCAGCGCAGCCTTGCCCAGCGGAACCACGTGGCGCCCTGGGGGCATCGGCGCCTTCACCAGGCGGTAGAGGCGTTTTGGTTCGAGGAACATCACCGGGTCTGGATCCTCGTACGCCGCCCACAGCAGCCCTTTCGCGTCGGCCGGGTTCGAGGGGACTACCACTTTCAGGCCCGGGACGTGTGTGTAGAAGGCTTCGATCGATTGAGAGTGGTACAGGGCCCCATGGATCCCGCCGCCATAGGGCACACGGATGACCATCGGACAGCTCCAATCCCCATTGCTGCGGTAATGCAAGCGGGCCACCTCGGACACGATCTGGTCGAAGGCAGGGTGGATGAAGTCGGCGAATTGGATCTCGGGGAATGGTTTGTCCCCGGCGGCAGCCATGCCCAGCGCCAGCCCGATGATCAGTGATTCGGCCAGCGGGCTGTTGAATGCTCGCACTTGGCCGAACTTGTCGGTCAGACCGATCGAAGCTTTGAAAACTCCACCCTTCGGATCGGCCACGTCTTCGCCGAACAGAAAGGCGCGATCGTCCTGCTCGAAGATCTCATGGAGCGTCCGATTGATAGCGGTCACGAGGTTCACGGTCTCGCCGGTCGCTGGCGGTTGGACCTCGGTAGTGGCCGGGTGCGGTGGAATGGGGCGCCGGTAGACACCGGAGAATGCATCAGTCGGATCCGGTGAGGCTTCGGCCTCTGCCACCGCCGCCCGAATCTCCCGTTCGATCTCCCCTTCCATCTCTGCTTCCGACTCTTCGGATAGCAGCCGGGCTTCCACCAGGTATTGATGCAACACCGCCAGCGGATCGCGCCGGCGCCAGTACTCAACCTCTTCCCGAGTGCGGTACAGCCGGTCATCGTCATCGCTCGTGTGGGCGTAGTAGCGGTACGTCTGGGCTTCGATCAGAGTTGGCCCGTCTCCGGCCCGGGCACGCCTCACCGCCTCGCTGGTGACCTTGTACACGGCGAGCGCGTCGTTGCCGTCCACGAAGACCCCGTGAATGCCGTACCCGCGGGCCCGATCAGCGATCTGACCCGCGACCTCGTCCTCGACGGGCACCGAGATGGCGTACTGGTTGTTCTCGATCACGAAGAGCACGGGTAGCTGGTGGATGCCGGCGAAGTTCATGGCCTCGCTCCAGTCGCCTTCCGAGGTCGAGCCTTCGCCGCCGTGGACGGCGACGACCGCGTCCGAGCCGCGGGTCCGGAGTGAGTACGCGATTCCGCAGGCATGGGGGAACTGGGTGGCGATGGGGCTGGAATGGGAGAGGATTCGCAGGTCGCGATGCGACCAGTGATTGGGCATCTGCCGCCCGCCGGATGACGGGTCGGTCGATTTGGATGTGACGCCCAGAAACAGATCGAGCGGGGTCATGCCCCACGCCAGCGCCATCCCGACATCGCGATAGTACGGCAGCGCCCAGTCCTTCTTGCGGTCGAGTGCTGCCACCACGCCGATCTGGGTGCCTTCATGCCCGGATGCTGAGACAACGAAGGGCGCTCGGCCCTGGCGGTTCATGGCCCACATCCGATCGTCGACACGGCGGGCCAGCAACATCTGCCGATACATTTCGACGACCTGGTCGTCGGTGAGCCCGAGCTCGCGGTGAGTTTCCTTGAGGTCCTGAATCAGGTCCACGCCGGCTGTCTCCTCTCTTGTGCCGTCGGGTCGGCCGGGTGAGGTCGTCACCCTGTCAACCGTGGCCAGGCGGGTTAGCCGGATCGCGGCGCACCCATCTGTCCCTTGCGCTCCCGGGGTTGCCGGGATGTCGCAGGTAGGAGGCAGATATACGTGAAGCATTCCCGAGCTTCCGGCAACGTGCTGCGCGGGTCGCCCGGACTGGCTCCAGCGGATCGCGCTCCTGTTCCGCTAGCTCCGACTTTAGTGGGCGCAGCGCGACACACCAGGGCCTTCAGCCTCATCGGCTGGGGAGTCTCCACGACCGGGCCGCGCGGCGCAGCCACCGCAGCGCAGGGGCCGGTCGATGTGGGCCGGCCCTCATATGCGCGCCATTGGTTACCCTGTGGCGGATGACGCGCACGTCCTATCTTCGGGTCTATCTACCGTTGACAGACTTCACGGGCCTCCAGACCCACGTGGCGCAGGATTCCGATCTGCTCAGCGACTCCCGCTATGGGCTGATCGGCGAACCTCTGACGGACGATGGTCTGCTGGCGGAGTGGAACGGTGAGCGGTACATGTGCCCCCGCAATGCCCACCTTCGCGTACTCCAGGGGGTGCTCGCCTTCCACAATGCGTTTGCGGATCACGGCTCGCGCCTCATCATCCCGGAAGCAACCGCCCGACTGGCCGCCGAGGAACTGGAGCGCATCCACCGGAGCCGGCCGGAGGTACGCTCGCACATCCTCACCTCGGCCTGGCACGTGCCGCCCCGCTGGTTCCTCGCTTTTGCGCCGGACGAGCGCGAGATAATCGACCACGGGCGAGTGGCCGTGCGCTACCGAACCCGACGGCTTTCCGCGTCGGGCCGTTTGCAGCGGGCGCTGGATGCACTGGAGCGGGCCGGATTCACCTCGAGTATCACAGGTGAGATCGAAGAGCTGGCGGAGTGGCTCGCCGAGTTCCGGGAGGACGCTCTCGTGGAGCTCGACTATGGCTCGGTGGCCGCCATGTTCACAGACCAGGACCTGGTGACCGATGACTCGGTCGAGGAGATCTGGGAGTCGGTCGAAGCGCTCGAGGCAGGTGACCTGATGGAAGCCCGCAATTTGTACATCGAAATGGCCACCAAATGGTCTGAAGCCATGGCGGTGGGCTTCAACAGCTGATGGACACTCTGCTGCCGGATCGGGACATCCAGCCTCGGTGTTCTCCGTATACCCGCGAGCTCGGGATCGATCCGGTCGGTACGGCCGTGAACGCCGACCAGCTACTGGTGGTGGACGTGCCCCGACCCTGGCCGAAGCCGGTAGGCGACCACCCCGTGCTGGCGGGAGCCATGGATTTGGTGAGCTCTCTGGACACTCGCACACGCCTGTTTGCGTCCGTGCCGCGCGGGCACGAACTGCGCGTCGCTCGCTTCCGCCGGTCCGGGACCCAGGTGACCCGGATCGACGAGGCCCGCGCCCCCGACCTCGCTGCGCAGCTGTTGGGACTCGGTACTTCGACTGCGCCCGACGAGCCGGTCGTTGGGCCGGTCCTGCTGGTGTGCACCCAAGGTAGCCACGACGTGTGCTGCGGGTCGGATGGGGAGCGGCTTGCCGTCGAAGTCGAGGTGCACATGCCACACGTCGAGGTGGTACGGATCAGCCACACGGGTGGGCATCGCTTTGCTCCCACCGGCATGACACTGCCCGACGGTCGCATGTGGGCCCACCTGGACCTGGAGTTGCTCGACGCGGTCCTACAGCGGCGAGGAGAAGCTGCGGCCATCGCCGGCCGGTGTCGCGGCTGGTCCGGCGCAGAGCGTGGATTTGGCCAGGCGGCCGAACGAGAGATCTTCTCCCGGGTGGGATGGGACCTCGAAGATACGGCCCGCCGTATTTCGGTGTCAGAGGTGTCCGCCACCGCTGCGCAGTGCACCGTGGAGGCCGGCGAATCAGCCTGGCGAGTGCGGGTCGAGGTTGCCCGCGAAGTACCGACGATATCCTGCCGGGCCTACGGTGGGCTACCGGCCAAGGCGGCGCCGGAGTACCGGATCGTCGACGTCGTCCCCCTCAGCCCGATGCCGGCCGGATAGATCGAGCACCCCGGCGACACTCCAGCCCGACCTGCGGCCACGCCTGAACGGCGGGCCGCCGATCCTGATGACTACTGGCGTGATCCGCTGCTGCGGGCCCGACCAATTCCGTCCGGAACGGTACTCCGCCGCCTGCAGTTCGCATATGCCGGTTCCCCACGGCCCAAGGCCGGGTTCACGCTCCCGGTGCGGATGGCCGATGCGGTTCGCCCGCCGCATGACGGACCTGTGATCGAGACCGGCAGATGGCCTGCTGCTGCCACGGCCGGCGACAACTTGGTGGCCAGGGGCAGAATCGAACTGCCGACCCCCGCTTTTTCAGAGCGGTGCTCTGCCAACTGAGCTACCTGGCCAATTGGATCAGCCAACTGGCTGACTTGTCCGGAAGCGGACCCGACGGGTCCGCTTCCACGGGCTGGCTCCGGGGAGCAGCTGGCGGGGACGACGGGATTTGAACCCGCGACCTCCGGCTTGACAGGCCGGCGTGAACTCCAGACTTCACCACGCCCCCAGCGTTTGGGGGTCCCCGCGACGGGGCGCTTTCAGATTACTCAGGGTTTCAGGCGGACACCACAGAGATCTGACAGCCGGGCGAGTATAGGCCCCTGCAGCGGGTCATCTTCAATCAGCGCCGATGTTGATCACGATCTTGCCCAGCTGTTCACCGGCGTCGAGGCGGGCCAGCGCAGACGGGAGATCCTCGAAGGCGTACACGCGGTCGACGTGCACCGGCAGCTCACCCGACCCGATCATGGCGGTGACGGCCTCGAAATCGGCATGGTCAAACATCGTGGAGCCAATGATTTCGTGGTGTTTGAAGAACAGCGCCGGCACGGTGATCTCAACTTTGGGGCCGGTGGTGGAGCCACAGGTGACCAGGCGGCCGCCGCTCGCCAGGGATCGTAGCGACTGGTTCCACGTGGCAGGCCCGACATTCTCGAGCACCACGTGGGCGCCGCTCCCGGTTGCCGCCTTGATCTCTTTTGAGAACTCTGCGGCCGAGTCGAAACCGGCGACAGCTCCCAGCTGGACCGCCCGGTCGATTTTCTCCTGTTTGGTGGATGTGACATACACCTCGGCGCCCATTGCCACCCCGAGCGACAGCCCGGCAGAGGAGACGCCACCCCCCACCCCCACGACCAGTAGCACGTCCCCCGGCCGCAGCCGGGCGCGCTGCAGCATCCTGTAGGCGGTGCCGGTGGTGAGCCCGTAGGCCGCCGCCGCGTGCCAGTCCAGCGAAGCGGGTTTGGCAATGAGGTTGCCGCCCGGAACCACGACATACTCGGCCAGTGTGCCCCAGCGGTGTTCACCCAGGATTCCCAGCTTGCCTCCGTAGGGAATGCCGTCTGTGGGAGGTCCGTGCGGGATCGAAGGATCAATGACCACCTCGTCGCCCACCTTCCATCCGGTCACGCCCTCGCCGACGAGGTCAACCCGGCCGGCCCCGTCCCCGCCGGTGACATGGGGCATCGTCTTCGGCGCCGGTAAACCGCGGGCGGTCCACAAGTCGAGATGGTTCAGGGCAGCAGCCTGCAGCTTCACCCGAGCCTCCCCTGAGCCGGGCTCCGGGGTCTCGAGCTCGCCGAAGCTGTACGAGTCGAGGCCGTTCGTTTCGGTGAGGTACCAAGCACGCATCGGGCGATCCTAGGAAGCCGGCCGTCGCCGGACCAGGCGGCCAGGTTGGCCAGCCGGCGAGTCCCGGGCGTCGGTACCGGAGACGCGGCGTGGCGCAGGGGACGCTCTAAGGTGCCCGCAACGACCGGGGGCCCAGCCTTTGCTCGAGCATGCGACGCAGATACAGGTTCGCTTCTACGAACTCGATCCGTACAACCATGTGAATCATGCGGTCTACCTGGCCTACTTCGAGACAGCCCGGATCCGGGCGTTGGAGTCCGTAGGAATGGGCCTCGATCAGCTCGATTCGAAGGGGTTCCGGATTGTCGTGACGAATGTGGATGTGGCCTTCAAAGTTCCGATCCTGGCCGGTGAGGCGGTCACGGTCCGGACCGCGGTGGTCGAGGTGCGCCGCGCCAGCCACCACTGGCGTCAGGAGATCCACAGCCCGCGCGGGGTTGCGGTGGCCATGGATCTGCGAGCGGCCATGACGGATTTAGACGGAAAGCCGGTTCGGGTGCCGGACTTCTTTCGCGAAGCGGTTGGCGGATGACGGACCGCACGGTCAAGAGCGATCTGGCGCTCGTGCGCCAGTTGTGGCTGGCGGATGGGCGCAAGCTGGTCGTACGCGCCTTCAAATGGCTCGTTGCGCTCGGCACGGTAGGCGCCATCGTCTCGACCGGGGTTGGGGCGTGGCGATTCTCCGATCTCATTCACCGAGAGGCCTTCGTCATCCCTGGTGTTGCCGGACTCGATTTCAACCACGCCACCGTCACCAACGTTGGGGTCGACTCGGTCACACTGCGTAAGCTCGACGGAGCGACGCCCGCACTCAGTCGGGATGGCGTGATGGGCATCCAGTGGAGCGCGGGCTACGGCACACTTGGTGCGGTTTTGGTTGAGACGCCCGACAGCGTCACCCGCCAGTTCGCGCCATCCCTCGGTGTATTGACCGAAGGCACCCAAGTGATAGTCGACGGGATGGTCTTCTATCAGGACCCGTTCACCGATCGGGGCATCGAGTTCGAAACCGTCCAGATCAAGACATCGGGTGGCGAACTCGAAAGCTGGTATGTGCCGGGACCCCGGACCACCTGGACGATCTACATCCACGGCCGGGGCGCCGACCGGGTCGAGGCTTTGAGGCTCCTGCCTACCACCGTGACCGGCGGATACCCCAGCTTGGTCCTCCGATATCGCAACGACGCCGGCGCCCCCCAGACTGGGACGTATGAGTACGGACTCTCCGAATACCGCGACGTGGAGGCGGCCGTCCGGTGGGCACTGGACAGGGGCGCTGAGGACGTCGTTGTGATCGGTTACTCGATGGGGGGCGCCATTGCGGCCGAATACCTCCACACGTCTCCGTTTGCCGACCGCGTGATCGGTCTCGTGCTCGACGCGCCGATGCTGGATCTGGGGTTCACCATCGATCGGGAGGCAGAGAATCGGGGGGTCCCGCCGGCGCTCATGGCGGCCGCCAAGACCACCGTGGCGCTGCGCTTCGGTATCAGGTGGAGCGAGCTGGATTACGTCAGCAAATTGTCCCAGGCGGCGGTGCCGATGCTCGTGTTCCACGGGCTGGACGACGACGTCGTGCCGGTTGAGCTCTCGCGGTCACTTGACGAGGCAGCGCCCCGGCTCGTCCAGCTCCACGAGACACCCGGGGCAGGACATGTCCAGTCATGGAACGTCGACCCGGAACGCTATGAGCAACTGGTTCGGGTGTTTCTGGCCGGCTTGGTTCAGAGTTCGTCGGCCTGATCCGCCCACCCGAAATGGTCGATGGGCCCTTGGCCCGAGCCTATGCGCCAACCGGCCCCTCCCGCGATGGCCCGTGCCACCCAGGCCTTGGCGCCTCGTACCGCATCCTCCAGGCCGGCCCCATGCACGAGCCGGGCGGTGATGGAGGACGCCAGCGAGCAGCCGGTCCCATGGACGTTCCCAGAGATGACGCGAGGGCTTTCGAGGATGTGGGTATCCCGGCTGGTGACCAGCACATCGTGCGCGATGCGGCCGCCCAGGTGGCCGCCGGTGACCAGCACCGGCGTCGCTGTGAGCTGGGCCAGGGCAGATGCAGCTTGCCCGAGACTCGAGACGTCGGTCACATCGATCCCGGTCAGCCGAGCGGCCTCCCGGTAATTGGGTGTGGTGAGCGTGGCTTGGCGTAGGAGCCGCCAGTACGATTCGACGGTCTGGTCTTCGACTATCGGTGAACCGGTGGAGGAAACCAGCACCGGGTCGATCACCCGGATCGCCGGGTTCCAGCGCTCGGTCGCGTCGCTGACGGTGCGCACGATCTGTGCTGAAGGAAGGAAGCCGGTCTTGACCGCTCGCGGCCTCAGGTCTGAGGCGACTGCGTCGAACTGGGCCGACACCAGGGAGGCCGGCACCTCCTGCATAGCTTGCACCCCCCGGGTGTTCTGGGCGGTCACTGCGACTATCACCGTGGCGGCGTATGTGCGGTGTGCCGAGAGCGTCTTCAGGTCGGCTTGAACGCCGGCCCCCGCCCCCGAGTCCGATCCGCCAACCGTCACCACCACCGGCGGAGTGGCCGGGTCCAAATCGCGGCGCACGTCAGCCCAGCGAGAGAAGCGCGTCCGGCGGGGTTGTCCGCTCGGCCGCCGTTTGCTGGATGAACGCCCCGCCACCGGCGGCCGAGGCCGTGTTGGTGCAGCCGCCGTCCTCATACTTCTGATAGGCGGTGCGGCAGCTATGGGGGCGGAGTTCAGTGCCGTCCGTTGTCATCGCCACGAGGTCACTCCACCTGATGATCACCGATGGATCGGCACAGTCTGCAAACACTTCCATCCACATCACGGGGCTACGCAGGGCGTCCCCTCCGGTGAGAAGCTCGCGGACCACGACGGTTTCACCGCGGTCCAGGTCCGTGACTGCGCCCGGCCACGCGACTTGCCCGGTGGCGGATGGCTGCGCCGGCCCGATTCGCAGCCGGTACTTCTTGTTGGGCTGCCATACATAGTCGCGCGTGTTCGGGTCGTTGGGACGCGACGGGAGCGGTGATCGTGTGCCCGTGAGGATGGCCCCGATCTCGTCGTAGCCACCCCAGTTGATGGCCCGGTTCTCCGGATGGCGCGCGTTCCACTGCAAGCCGAGGTGGGCGCCGCCGAATTGTTCGGTTCGGCGCATGAACGATGCCTGCAGCGCGAAGAAATAGAGGTGGTCGACCTTAGGCGGTTCGGTGATTTCCAGCGTCACCGCCACCTCGCGCAGCGGTATTTCTGGCAAATCCCACCAGAGATGGAACGAGGATGCTCCGTTCGGTGAGGGCGGCATTCCGGTGGTCCGGGTGCGGGGCGTGCGCCGAGGGCGGAACAGACCCCGCCACCAGGCGATCAGTCGCTCAAACATGCGGCCTCCCGCCGGTCAGCCTTCAGACGAAGAAGAAGATGGCGCGCAGGATCGCGAACCCGATCCAGCCGACGATGGCAACTCCGACGGCCTTTCCCGTGGTGAGATCCAGCCCTTGCCGGAGTGCCACCACTGCCACCCACAGCGCCCACAGCAGGGCAAAGAAGCCGATGATCGGAATCACCGTCAGCACCAGTGGTGCGTGGGCGTACCCCGTCACCCGCAACATCTCGCCGTAGTCGGCCGTGCCGCCGAACAGCCGGGTGCCGATCAGTAGCGTGACGCCGGCCCAAACAAACCATCCGATCAGCCCGGTGATGATTGCCCCGACGAACGCGCCGAAGCCGCGGCCGGCGAACAATGCTCCGAAGCCACCCAGTACGGCGGTGATCGCCACAATGATCCCTGCCTCGCCGGTATAACCCTGGTCGTGCTCGACCAGTTCGAACACCTCAGGGTCGGCTCTCATTGCTTGTACAGCCCTCGCCAGCATCGTGCTCCCTCCGTCGTGGCTACTGTTTATAGCGATCTGGTCGCTCCCATGCAGGGCGTGAGCGTTGACGGGCGGGTCCCTTCACCCCGATACGACGTCACTGGCGCTCGGTGAGAACCTCCGACGGAAGCCGAGCGGACGGGGTCGCCAACTGCTCTCTGCGGCGCACTCCCGGGTTCTCAGAAACGGTGCACCGCGGTGGGGTCGATGTCGAACCTCACGAGTTCGCCCCGCCGCGGGGGCGTTCCGTCGTACGGACCGGTGACGCTGCCCTCGCCGTTACCTGCCCGAATCTCGGCACGTCCGCCGACGAATCGATGGCTCTCCACCGTGGCGGTGAGCGCGCCGTCGGGCGAGAACCGCACAGCGTGCGGCGGTATCACCATTTCGTGCACGCCCGGTTCGAGGTCGACGCCGGGCATCGTTCCCCAGGGGGTGACCCACCGACCGTTTTCAACAGCAATGCTCGCCGTTGTCTCGTAGCCGAGGAACTCGGCGACCTGCACTGAGGCGGGGTGTGCCCAGACCTCTTCGGCGGGGCCCGATTGGAGTACCCTGCCGGCATACAGGATCGTGACTGTGTCGGCCAGCGTTCGAGCTTCGTCGTGGTCGTGTGTGACGTATATCGAGGTGATCGCGAGGTCGGCCAGCAAACCCTCGAGTCGCTCCAACAACCGGTCGCGCAGTGTGCGGTCGAGCGAGCCGAGTGGCTCATCCAGCATCAGGAGTTCAGGTCGCGGAGCGAGGGCCCGAGCCAGAGCCACACGTTGCGATTCCCCTCCGGACAGGGTGGCCGGGTTCCTCGACTCGAACCCGGCGAGTCCCACCATCTCGAGCACTTCGGCCACCCGCAGCTGCGGGTGCGGTTCGCGCGTCATCTCCAGCCCGAAGGCCACGTTCTGACCCACATTGAGGTGCGGAAAGAGTGCATGATCCTGGAACATGAGCCCGAACGGCCGGGCGTGAACGGGAACACCGTCGAGGTTGCGGCCCCGCCAGCGGACCGTTCCGCCGGGGAGCAGGCCGGCAATCACGCGGAGCAGCGTGCTCTTGCCGGAGCCGGATGCGCCTAGCACTGCGGCAACGTCTTCTTCGGCCACGGCGAGATCCACGCTGTCGAGGATCTTGCGACCATCGAGCACCACCGTGGCGTCTCTCAGCTCCAGCATCAGAACTCCGCTCCCTCGCCGACGCGGAAACGGTCGATCGCCGCGACGGAGACCGCGGTCAACACCATGAGTACGGTGGCGAGCGCCATCGCCTGACCGTAGGTTGCGTCGCCCGGAAAGCCGAGTAGCCGGAAAATCGCCGTCGGTAATGTGGGGCGGTCGGGCCGGACTATGAAGGCCGACGCGCCGAACTCGCCCAGCGATATTGCGAATGCGAAGCCGGCCGCCACCGCCGCCGCCCGCATGACGATCGGCACGTCGATGAAGCGCCAGACGGCGCCAGGGGACGCGCCCAGCACAGCTGCCGCCTCGCGGAGGCGTTCGCGAATCGACCGTAGGACGGGGGTCGTGACCCGGACGACCAGCGGCATGGCGACGAGGGCGTGGGCGATCGGGATGATCACCGGACTCGCCCGCAGATCCACCGGCTGGTCGAGTGCTACCAGGAAGCCGAACCCGACCGTCACCGCTGAAGTGCCGAGCGGCAACATCAGCACAGTGTCGAAGACCTGGACGACGCGTCGCTTCTCCCGGGCCAGGAAGGCGGCCGCGAACAAGCCAATGACGACGGCGAGCAGCATTGCCGGAACGGCGTAGGTCAGCGAGCTCGTGATCGCGTCGATCGGTGGCACGAACAGGCCCCGGGAGTCGCGTTCGACGAGCCCTGCATAATTGCCCAGGCTCGGCGCCCCGTTCACGGTGAAAGATCGCCATATCAGCACTGCAAGCGGAGCGCCCAGAAACGCAACCGTGAACCAAATCACCGAACGAACCGCCCAGCGTTCCCGGCGGGACTGGGGATGTCGAGGGGCGCGGATCGTGACCAGGGGAAGCTCATGTGCCCGCCGTTGCTGTGCCCGGGACAGCGCAACCAGGATCAAACCGATTCCGAGCATTTGCACCAATGCAACGACGGCAGAGAAGGCCAGATCCAGGCGTTGCGTCGTCGCCCGCCAGATGGTGACCTCGAGGGTGGAGAACTCGAGGCCGCCCAGGATCAGCACCACCCCGAAGGACGTGAAGGTGAACAAGAACACCAGCGACGCTGCGGCCAGCACCGACGGCATGATGAGCGGGAGTGTGACCTTGCGGAACGCTGTCAGCCGGGTTGCGCCGAGCGTTCGGGCGGCCGCTTCGAGGCGCGGGTCCAGCTGATCCAGCGCTCCTCCGACGGTTCTCACTATCACGGCGTAGTTGTAGAAGACGTGGGCGATGAGGATTGTCGCAACCCCGCGCCCGAGATCGAGACGGAGCGGCCCGTTGGGTCCGAGCAACGTGAGGAACGCGGCCGCCACGACCACCGTAGGCATCACGAACGGCACCGTGATGGCGGCGCGCAGCGCCGCCTTGCCACGAAAGTCGTAACGCCCGAACACATAGGCGGCCGGGAAGCCGACGATGACTGTGAGTAACGTCGAGACGACGGCTTGCCAGGTGGTGAACCAGGCGGCACGGTGCAATGACGGATCGGTGAGCGCGTCGCGGATCACGCCTAGCGAGGATCCATCCGCCGAACCAAGTCCCAACGCAATGATGCTCGCCACCGGGTAGATGAAGAATGCGCCGAGAAACAGAGCCGGTGGAACGGCCAGCCACAGACCACGGCCCGGCGTCACGGGAGCACGATTTCGGTCCATTCGTCGATCCATCGGTTGCGGTTGGCGTCTATCTCACCTGGAGGCAGTGTGATCGCTTCCTCCGGCAGCTGCACGAACTCGACGAATTCGGGCGGCAGAGCGGCCTGCTGGTTGGCCGGGAACACGAACATGTTCAGTGGAATGTCTTCCTGAAAAGCCGGCGAGAGCATGTAGTCGATCAACTCGCGGGCCGCACCGGCCACTGGGGACCCGGCCAGGATCCCGGCATACTCCACCTGGCGAAAGCAGCTCGTCGTCACTACGCCGGTGGGGGCCTGCTCCGGGCGGGGGTCGGCGAATATGACTTCGGCCGGCGGCGATGACGCATACGACACGACGATCGGGATGTTGCCCGTGCCCGATCCACCGCTGAATTCGCCGTAGTAGGCATCTTCCCAGCCAGAGGTGACGACCAGGTCATTCTCGACCAGGTCCTGCCAGAAGCTCTGCCACGGATAGTCGCCGCCCTCGCCGAAGGTGGCCACGGTGGCCAGGAGAAACGCCAGACCGGGCGAGGACGTGGCCGGGTTCTGGACCACCAGCCGTCCGGCGTACACCGGGTCGGTCAGGTCCGCCAGCTCGGCAGGCGGGGGAATCCCGGCTTCCTGCAGGCCGTCGATGTCGTAGTTGAGGCACACGTCTCCGAAATCGATCGGCGTGACTCGATCGCTCACCTCGAGCTGATCGGGCACGGTGTCCAGCGCGGCCGGCTGGTACGCCTCGAACAGCCCCTCGTCCAGCGCCCGCCCCAGAAATGTCGTGTCGACCCCGAACATGACATCGCCGATGGGGTTGTCCTTGGTCAGGATGGCCTGGTTCACCATGGTCCCAGCGTCGCCGGCTTGCAGCAGCTCTACGGTGTGGCCGGTCTCGGATTCAAAAGCTTCGATGATCCCCTCGGACACGACAAACGAGTCGTGCGTCACAAGCCGTATCGTTTGAGGGCCCTCGGCGGCATCTCGGCCACAGGCCGTCGCCAGCATCAGCAGACCGAGGGTCAGTGCAACTGTTCTCACGCGGTCCTCCTGTTACGGTGCGGGAGCAGGAGGCGGGCGTGAAACTCCCTACGCCGGCATTATCCGGAGCAGGTTCCAACGGTCGGAGGCCGCTACAGCCTCCCTCTCAGCCCGGTTCACCGAGCTCCCGTGCAGTCGTGGGGCGGATTGTAGTTGCCGCCCGGCCGGGCCGGAACACGGGCTACCGTTCCCTCGTGAATGATCAGGCTGGGCTGACGACCGGACGCCGGGCCATAGTGCGCATCTCCGCCGGGTCCCGGAGCCCGGCCGACGATGTGCTCGCTCTCGAGGAGCCGCTCGAGCTGCGGTTGGGCCGGGTTCCGATCGCGGTCGTGATGCGTACCCCTGGTGACGACGACGACCTGGCTCGCGGGTTCGCGTTGACCGAGGGCATTGTGCTCCGGCCCGGGGAGATGGCCGAGGTGCGCTTGCTCGGCGGGGGCAGTGACGGTGCCCGCTACGAGCTTGTCTTGGCCGGCGGGGTGGTCGTCGATCCGGAGCAGTTCCGGCGCAACCTGTACGCCACCTCGTCGTGCGGCGTGTGTGGCAAAGCATCGATCGATGCGGTACGGGTGGCCGCCCGGCCCTTACCACCCGGGCCTCGGATGCCGGCTGCGGTCCTAGGCGAGGTCGCCCGGCGCATGCGCGAGGCGCAGGCCGGGTTTGAGGCTTCCGGCGGTCTGCACGCCGCCGCCGCGTTTGACGCGTCGGGCGCGGT
The DNA here is from genome assembly GCA_041576165.1 of Acidimicrobiia bacterium. Classification (GTDB taxonomy): domain Bacteria; phylum Actinomycetota; class Acidimicrobiia; order Spongiisociales; family Spongiisociaceae; genus JBFGLM01. The sequence goes on along the minus strand of JBFGLM010000024.1, from coordinate 2,374 downwards.
GCTGGCCGTGCGGGAGGACATCGGCCGTCACAACGCGGTCGACAAGGTGGTCGGCGCGCTCGCGTGGGAGCGCTGGCCGTTGGGTGAGGCGGGCGTGATGGTGTCCGGGCGAGTGTCGTTCGAGATGGTGCAAAAAGCTGCGGTTGCCGGGTTCTCGATTGTTGCCGGCGTGTCTGCCGCCTCCAGCCTGGCGGTGGATCTGGCCGAAGAACTCGGTGTCACCGTGGCCGGTTTTGTACGCGGGGAGGGCTGCAATGTCTACGCCGGGTTCGAGCGCATTCTCTGATTTCACGCCGCAGTCGGTCCGGCGTCGACCCCCCGCAGATCCACGTCCGGCTCCGGGGCCCGACACCGGCTCCGGGCGCGAAGCTCGCCCACCAGCACCGACGCCTGCACCGCGTTCTCGCGAACGAGATGCAGCAGTTCGGATCGTTCCGCCTCGGGCAGCTGGTCGAGAGCCACGTCGGTGAGGGCGACGAGGGCTGCCAGGGGACCGGCCAGACGCTCCGAGTGCTCGAAAACGAATTCACTGAATCTCATACGTGTAATTACGGACCTGTGACCGCGGCCCTTGAACGGTTTCGTGGCGGGGTGGTCACGTCACGCGATCAGACGGGCCGCACCTTGGGGCTAGCCGGCGGACTAGTCACTTCGCGTGAGATTTGTTTGCTTCTGAGCGATGTGGCTCTCAGTCCCGATACAAGAGATGAACGTGCCAAGTGGTGAACACATGCAGGACGGGCAACATCGGGAGACATCGCCAGCCAATCGTGCGGCGTCGCATCAGGCGGACAGGCGGCGCCGTACGACCTGGCTCGGGAGAATCCTCGCCCTCTTGCTGACCCAGGGGCCGACGGTCTCACCCGGCTTCGAACGTATCCCGGTCCGCCACGGATACACCGTGTTGTAGAGAGGTCACGATGTCCAGCGAAGCCATTCCCAATCCTCAGCCCAAGGTCCTCGTCATCGAGGACTCGAAGGTCATCCGCCGCCTGATCGAGGTGTGCCTCCGGCCCCTTGGTGTGGAGGTGAATCTGGTTCCCAACGGACCAGCGGGTTTGGAATCGGCCGCGCTCGACCGCCCGGACCTTGTCTTGCTCGACATCGGGCTACCCGGGATGAACGGTTGGGAAGTCCTCGAGACCCTGCGTGCCTCCGCAGGATCAATCCCGGTGCTGATGCTGACCGGCCATGGTGAGCTGTGGAGCGAAAACTACGCCAGGGAGCAGGGGGCGGCCGGCTTCATGACCAAACCCTTCCTGCCGGAAATGCTTCGCAAACGCATCAGCCAGCACTTGTCCGTGGCCGCTTCCTAGAGCAGCCGCGCGCGGCAGCGACCCGCTCAGGTCGGTCCCGACTGCTGTCGATACTCGTCCTCAAGAACTTCCGAGGAGCCAGATGGGACAAAGGACAGTCATGGTGGCGGATGACTCGCCCGTCATCCGCAGATTGATCGGTATCTGTCTCCGGGGGATGCCAGCTGAGATCGTCGAGGTCTCTGATGGCCTCGCCGCAGTGGATCAAGCAACCCAACTCTCGCCCGACGTCCTCATTCTCGACGTGGGTCTCCCAGGGAAGGACGGCTGGGAAGTCTTGCGAGAGCTGCGCGCCCAGGAGGCCACGGCCGACTTGCCCATTTTGATGCTGACCGGCCACACGAGTGAATCAGACCGACGGAAGGCAGAAGCGATTGGCGTTTCTGCCTATATGACCAAGCCGTTCCAGCCGCGCGAGCTGCGGGAGGCGCTGGTACAGCTCGCTTCCTTCGAGAACGTCGTTCCGCTGCGCGGCACGAGCTGAGCCAACGACGCAACTCTTGGTTTGTCCGCACAGCCCGGCGGGTATGGACCATGACATGCCTGAACGAAAGGAAGGTGTGTCATGACGACCGACATGTCGCCGTCGTTTACCAATGTCGCAACGCTGATCCAGCATCTGATCGAAACCTGCGAAGCCGGTGCAAAAGGCTTCCGCGAGGCGGCCGATCTGGTCGAGGACCCCGGCATCACCGCCACGTTCCGCGAGCTCGGTGACGAGCGCGAAGAGCTGGCCGCCGAGCTCCACGAGCTGGCCGCGCGGTACGGTGCTGATTCTCCGCAGACGGGGATGGTCAAGGCGGCCGCCCATCGCGCGTGGATGCGTTTGAAGGACATGGTGACCGACGATGACCATGCCGTCATCAGCGCCGCTGAGGAGGGTGAGGACTACGCCCTCGAGCAGTACGACGAGGCGCTCGCTGAAACGCTGCCGGCCGAAGTACAGACCGTGGTTTCGCGCCAGCGTGGCATGGTCAAAGCGGCACACGACCGGGTGCGCGCCCTAGAGAATCTGACCGAGTAGCCGGCTTCGACGACTCGCTCACCCGGGGGGGGGC
>JBFGLM010000023.1:0-77363 GCA_041576165.1 Acidimicrobiia bacterium | reverse complement strand
CTACCTCGAGCTGCTCCGTCCCGGCGGGATTCTGACTGCGATGCGCTGGGTCCAGACACCACCCAGCGAAGAGTCACGGTTGGTAGCAACCGCGGCGGCGGCGCTCCGGCGCCAGGGTGTGAACCCGAGAGAGGCGGTCGTGGCGCTGCGCGGCTACTCGACAATCCTCCTGCTCGTCCAACCTGGCGGCTTCAGCGCCGGTGACCTCACAACGATCCGCACTTTTGCCGAGGAACGCCGCTTCGATCTCGTGGCGGCGCCCGGCCTCCTGTCCGACGAGACCAACCGCTTCAACGTGCTCCCAGCCGATGACTATGCCCCGCTGGCAGGGGACTTGCTGAGCGGCAAACTCCAATCTGCGTACGCAGCGACCGATTTCGACATCGCGCCGCCGACCGACGACCATCCCTTCTTCGGCCATTTTTTCGAATGGGCTCAGGCTCCTCAGGTCCTCGACACCCTCGGACGCACCTGGCAGCCGTTCGGTGGGGCCGGCTACTTCGTGCTGCTGGCCCTACTGGGCCTATCAACGCTGGGCTCGGTGGCCCTGATCGTCATCCCTCTGTTGCTGAGGCGGCTCCCGGCCGGCACCGGCCAGGCGCCCCACAGCCGGTGGTGGACGGTCGGCTATTTCGGCTTCCTGGGGATTGGCTTCTTGTTCGTGGAGATCCCGCTGATCCAGCGCTACATCCTGCTGGTGGGCCGGCCCACGACCGCGGTGGCGGTGGTGCTGTTTGCGTTGTTGCTGGCATCCGGCATCGGGTCGCTGGCCTCGGCCCGGATTCCGTGGCGGCTGGGTTCAGCCGTGCTGCTTACGGCCATCATCGTTTACCCGGCGCTGATGGGCTGGCTGACGGGACTCCTGCTCCGGACACCCTTCATCGTGCGACTCACGGTCGGCGCGCTAGCGCTCGTCCCCCTCGGTTTTCTGATGGGCACCATGTTTCCCCGAGGCCTGGCCCACCTCGAACACCGTGCGCCCCACCTGGTGCCTTGGGCATGGGGCATCAACGGGACCGCGTCGGTCATCAGCGCTGCAGCCTCGTCCGTCTTGGCACTCAGCTACGGATTCACGGTCGTGATCTGGCTCGGCGCGCTCTGTTATGCCGGAGCTGCTCTGCTCGCCGCGTACGCGGTCCCGGTGGCGCCGGCTGAAAGCCGGCAACCCGAGCTCACTCGCGGGTGAACGGTACGAATCGCACCGGACCCAAATTCTCGGCAGTCAGCTCACCGGTGTCATCGGCCGTGAAGCGCCACAGTGTTTGGACCGCGCCGACCGGTCCAACGGGTATCACCATCCGCCCGCCCGGGACCAGCTGGCCCACCAACGGTTGCGGCACGTGGTCGGGTGCGGCCGTGACGATGATCGCATCGAATGGAGCTTCCTCTTCCCAGCCGAAGTAGCCGTCCGCGGCCCGGGACTCTACGTTGACATAACCCAGGTCGGACAGCAGCGCCCCCGAGCGACGAGCCAGCTCGGGGATGATCTCGATCGTGTAGACGTCCATGCCCATCTGCCCCAGCACCGCGGCTTGATACCCCGAGCCGGTGCCGATCTCGAGCACCTTGTCGCCGGGCGAAACCTGCAACTCCTCCGACATCAGCGCCACCATGTAGGGCTGGGAAATGGTCTGGCCATGGCCGATCGGCAGAGGGTGGTCGTCGTAGGCCAGCTCCCACTGGTTTTCAGTCACGAACAGGTGCCGGGGCACCGTACGCATCGCCTCCAGCACGAGCGGATTCGAGATCCCCCGTTCCTCGATCTGCGTATCGACCATTTCTTCACGTTCATCGACGAACTCGTCCCCCGGGAAGGCGGGGGGCTGGCCGTCGGCGGCAGGGGCGGGAGACTCGGCCGTGGGGGCGGGCGCATCGGCGGCGGGAGTAGCCGGCGTGTCACCATCGGTACAGGCCGCGAACACCAACATGGCGGAGAGCAGCCAGGCCGTCGCCCTCATACTGTGAGCCTAGCTTCGGGGCTCACTACCTCCGGCGTCGCGTCACAACACGTGCAGGTAGGCCGAACCGTCCTCGACTGTCACCCGGAACGTGCGGATCGGATCATCCGCCGGGCCCCGCACGCGTTCGCCGGTGCGCGTGTCGAACCGGCTCCCGTGCTCGGGACAGGTGACGATCCCATCGTCGAGGCTGATCGGGCCTTGTGACAGAGTTGCCCCGGCATGAGGACAGTGGTCCTCTACGGCCAGGATCTCGCCGGCGATGTGAAACACAGCTAGCGGCCCGACCGGGCTGTCCTCGATCCGCATCACCAGCCCCAGGCGTCCGGCGATGTCATCCACCGGGAACAGGCGGAGCCGCCGCCCGCCGGGTGATTCCAACCAGGGCGGAACCTTGCTGAGCAGCGTTTTGCGCAACGCTCCGCGGGACGTGACGACGTCACATCCCCGGTCCTCCGCTTGGGTCCACATCTCCCCCGATGGCTGACTGAGCACACCGACCACCATGGTGGTCGGTGAGCGGCCCTTGGCATCTGCCACGACCTGCGTTGCTTGTGGCGTGTCCAGATCGACGATGACCACCGTCGGTGGAGCTCCCGGGGCCGGTGCGGTGGTCGAAACCGGCAACCCGAGCTCCTCGGCGGCCCGGATGGCATTGCGGACGATCAGACGGTCGTCCGCCACGATGAGCATCCCGGCCTCAGCCTCGGACATAGACCTCGTCGAGTGCCATTTCCGACCGGATCACGCGTAGATCGTCTGCGGTGGGTGGGAACGGGTAATCGCGCATGGGCTCCGATGGCCGGTACGACCCGTAGGGGCGCGTACAGCCCGGCTCTCCGCTAGGCCCCGGGCAGCCGTTGGTGATGAACGGGATGCCGCTGTCGACCGCCAGCTCGACCACGTCTGTTTCATCCAGCGAAGCGCCCCGGATTTCGGTCAGCGCCCCGGCGTCGTCGAATGCGAAGCGGTCCCAGCGGAAGCCTTCCGTCTCGATGAGATACTTGGCCAGCTGGATACGCCGCCAGCGGGCAATCGGCGCCTTCGGTTCGTTGCCCAGCCGCGAGTCAGGCTCCGGGTTGAAGCAGAAGAGGTAGGGGAATATCTCCCGATCGCACAACCGGATGAAAAGGTCGATCATGTCGTAGTCGGTCTCCCCCAGGCCGACCAAGGTGTGGCAGTTGACCTTCCACGGCCCGAACAGATCGCGGGCGTCGTTGACCACCTCCCAGTATTTCGCCCAATCGAGCCCACCGCCGGACGGAACATCGGTGCGGTGGCGCCGGAACAGGTCCTCGGTGACGGCGTCGAGCCCGATCCCGATCATGTCCACTCCCAGCTCGCTGAATGTCTCCAGCCGAGCGCGGTTCAGGGTCGGGGGCGCAACCAGGATGGAGAGCGGCGTCGCGACTTTGGCGCGGATCCGCTCGGTGATGTCGAACGTATCCCGGTAGGCGCGGCCGTGGGTGACCATCGAGATGCACAAGCGGGTCAGCGTCGACTCGTATTTGGCCATCCGGTCCACCAACTCGTCCGTTTCGACCAGCGGCCACTCCACCCGGATGAAGGACTTGTCCTCGTACTCTCCCGGCCGGGTCCGGGCCAAGCCGCAGTAGGAGCAGTCGGAGCGGCAACCCGACGTGTAGTTCAGCAGCAGATTGATCCCACCAAAATCGAACGGTCGCTCGAAGCGGCCCGAACGGAATCGGAGGGCGATGGCGCTGGCGGTGGATATACGAACCCAGTCGGGGCTGACATGGCGATCACCGGAAGCCTCTTCGGCGGCTCGCCGTTCTGGGTTCCGCAGCGGCGTCACCGTCACGTCGTAACCCCCTCGGCTTCGGGGAAGTAGCAGGACCCAGTGCGGGCCGGCATAGCTATCTCGGCGCCCGCCGCCCGCTCCCCGGCGCTCAACACTGCAGTGACCAATTCGTCCGGCTCGATCCCTAGGTCGGTCCCGCCCCCAAGGGTGGCGGCCGCGATCTGTTCGATCTCGCGGCAGTCGAGGCTGGCCCACTTCAGCCGGTTCTCGAACTCGGCGAGTGGCTCCGGTATCTGATTGAAGTCGCCGGTGAATAGCGCACTCTTGATGGTGGCGCCGGACAGCGCCAGGTAGAGCCGTATCCGCCCGCCCGGTGTCTTGATCGTGGCGGTGGCGGTCGCGTCCGGCTGCGGAGTGCGCTGGAAGATCCACTCGTCTCTGTTGTATTTCGTCGCGACGAGGTGATCTGCCGACTCCAGTTCGTCTGGCGACGGACGCCCGGTTTGGAGGTCGATCTCGAGCGCTTTGGCGAACCCTGCCTCGATCACCGGCCGCAGTGACCGGCCGGTCCATCCGCCGCCGGTCTCATTGCTGACCGTCGTCACCCGCTCCTGCACCAGCTCAACCGCCTGGTCTCCCAGCTTGGATACCGGGGTGGACAGGACCTCGAGCATGAACGGGATGTCGAGATCGGCCAGCACGCTGGCGTGAAACAGCAGACCCCCGCGTCCATCGAGGTAGAGGCCGAGGCCTGCGATCTTCTTGCGGCCCACCTTGAGGTCGTTCTTACCCCCGAACCCCGCCTCGATTCCCAGTTCGGCCAGTCCGGCCACGATCCCCTCCGAGAAACGGAGCAACAGCGCCTTGGGCCGGTCGGCGGCGGGAGCCCGGGTGACGACGGCGACTCCGAGCTGGCCTTCGCCCATTACGATCGCGCCGCCGCCAGTGGGCCGGCGGTTGAACCTGGTCCCGTTCGCCCGACACGCATCCAGATCGATTTCGGCGGCGATGTGCTGAAACCTGCCGCACAGCGCGGCGTGACTTTCGTACGTGTACAGCCGGAGGGTAGGCTCCGACTCGAGGGCGTCCCGGTTGTAGCGTTCCATCAGGGCCTCATCCAATGCCAGGCCTCGGGCGGCGCCTTGATAATCGTCTGTGAGATATCTCCATTGGCTCATCCGGGCCTCCTCAGCCGATCTGCACGGATTGGTAGCTGGCCCCATCACCGACCCAGGTCAGCGAACAGCAGTATTCGTAGAGTTCCGGCCGCAGACCTCGTGACTCGGCGTAGGCGATGGCGCCGTCGGCCGGGTAGGCAATCCCGTTCAGCCCATAGTCGATGGCGGCCCAATCGAGGTCCTTCTTCATCTCCCCCATCGGGCGACCACACCCCAGGTTGATCTTCGTGTCGGGCAGCGCGTGGCGGGCCGTTTCGAAGAAACCGACGCATTGGTCGAGCGGCGGCGGCGGAATGTGTTCCATGGGTGTGCCCACCAGCGGAACCAGGATCACGATGATCAGGGTCGAGACCGGATAGCGGCCAATCATCTCCAAGGCGTAATGCTCCCCGCGGAATTCCCCGTAATGCATGCCCAACACGATGTGGGGAATGATCCGCAGGTCGTGCTCCGCCAGCAGCCGCAACGACTCCTCGAAATCGGCGGTCGTCAGGTCCAGGTGGTAGACGTCGTGGATCGTGTCGTCGGACCCGATGATGTCGAGCATCACACCGTCGACGCCCACCTCGGCCAGACCCTCCGCGATCGGCGGCGAGACCACGCCGGAGTGGACCACCACCTTCATGCCCAGCTCTTCCCTGACGCGGGCGATGTGGTCGAGGTGGAACAGCAGCGGCACTCCCCCGCTCTTGGTGGACCCACCCGAGACGAGAATGCCGTCGGTTCCCTGCGACCTCATCCGTTCGGCCAACTCGTAGAGGTTCTCCCCCGCTTTGACCGACACCATGCCCTTGAGGACCTTGGCCTGACAGTGATCACACTGGAGCGCACACGCCCCACCCGTCACCGAGATGGGCAAGAAACGGCGCGGGCTGGCCGGCTTCCATTCGGCGGTTTCCCACCGCTTGAGCCCCGGGGCAAAGAACTCCATGACCCCGTCGAAGTTCGCCTGACGGATCGAGAACCCCGCGGTTTGATCGGCGCCGACCGTCATTCCGCCAGCACCCCTTCGAGGCGGTACTGCTTCACCTTCTGCTCGAAAGCCGGGACGATGGCGTCGCGCCCCTTAATCAGCATCGCCATCTCTGTCTCGAGGTCGGACGGCTCGACATCGATCATCCACCCGCCGCCGTATGGGTCGGCCTGGACGATGCCCGGGTTGGTCATAGCCGAGGTGTTCGTAGCAATCACGCGACCCGATACCGGCGCAACCAGCGGTCCGACGAACTTCTCCGCCTCGAGCGTTCCGAACGGTGCGCCCCGTTTGATATCGGCTCCTTGATCGTGGAACACGAGCTGGGCCAGCGTGCCCGACGTCTCCAAGCCCAGTGCGTCCATGCCGATCCGCAGCTTGCCGTTAGCGAACGTGTCGACCCACATGTGATTGGTCAGGTCGTAGCCGTATCCGATGTGGACCGGGAATCCGGAGACAACTTCGATCATCAGTTGGCTGTCTGTCATCGTGGTGTGGATCCTTCCAGTCGTGACAGTAGATCGGGAACATTCTCCGGGACCGCCAGCGCACGGCCCCACTCGCGCAGTTTCCCCACCGGCACGCCGACGAACCCCTGTTCAAGCCGCTCGGCCCGACCGTTGAGGCGGGCGTCGTCGATCCGTATTCGGAACACCCGGCCTTCCACCGCACTGAGCGTGACCCGGGTGCGCGCGTCATGTTCCGATGCCACCCATATGCCGGACTTGATCTTGACGGTCCACGGCTCGGACCGGCGCGGCGGAGAGTCACTGATCCAGGTCTCGGTCACGAATCGGGCGTCGAGTTCGGCCAGTCGCTCGATCTCTACCGTGCCGAGCTCGCCCTGGTGCGGGGTGGCGTCCAAGGATGCGGCGTAGGCCGAGACGGCCGCCTCCTGGAAGTGGTCGTTCGCAATCCGGGTGGGCCGTACGTAGCGGCGCATCATGTATTCGAGTTCGGCTCTTGCGCAGCGGTCGGGTGCCGCCAGCACGCGGGCGGCGGACCGGTGGTCGAAGCGGGTGATCAGGTTCCCGACCACGATGACCGCCTCGTCGATTTGCCCGGCGCCGTGCCCGCATATCTTCTGGTCCCCCACCACCACCTCGTTGCGGCCGTCGAGTGCTGCGTCGACCACCCCCGCCGCCCGAAACGCCTCGACCGCGGGCGCCAGCATCATCCCAACTGCCCGGGCCCGTATGGCCGGAGCCTGCGCGGCCGGGACTGTCAGCTGAAAGAAGTACTGGCCGTCGTCGAGGTACACCGGCCCGCCACCGACCATGCGCCGGAACACGGGCAGCGCCTGTGCCCTGCACCAGGCGCGGTCGACCTCTTCGATGTGTCGGTGGAAGCCGATCGACACGTAGGGCAGCTGCGGCCGCATGAAGGACAGCGTCGGTGGAGCCCCGTGAGAGACGCCCCGGGCAATGGCGTGCCACAGCGTCTGGCTCCGGAGCGGTGAAACCGCGCCGAAATCGATCACCCGTAGTTCCCTCAGTCGGCGCATCGATAACACCTGATCTCGAGGTCGTCGATCCGGTCCCGGTACGCCTCCCAGGCGTCGTTGCCACGGAGCAGGGGTCGATGCGGCTGGGTGACGTCTTCGGGGCGGATGATGGTGATCCAGCCGACCTCATAGGGATCGCGGTTGGCGATCAGAATGTCCGCCGCGAAAGCCGATTCGTTCGGTTCGACGATTTCGCCACCGAATGGAGTGTGGATGGGTCCGACCCATTTCGAGCTTTCGACTGTGGCGACCGATCCACCGGGCTTGACCTTGCGGCCCGGTCGTTTGAAGTGAATCGAGACCATCTTCCCCATCCGGGTCTGGGCGATGTCGGTCATCCCCAGGCGCGCTAGGTCCCCCTCCAGGCGGACCCACAGATCGCCTTCTATGTCATAGAGGCGGTCGTCGGGGACGTGGCAGCCGTGGTAGACCTGCATGCTCATTCCTCGCCGCAGCTGATCCCTTCTGCCTCGAGAAACGTTTCGTACGCGGCGACCCCGTCGGCGCCGGTGACCAACTCGGAGCCTTCGGTCTCCCACTCCGACGGCTGGAGCTTGACAAACCACCCTTCGCCGTAGGGGTCACGATTGATGATCCCCGGGTCGGTGGCGAGCGCCGGGTTTGTCTCGGAGATCTCCCCAGTGAGAGGGGACGTGACCGGCCCCACCCATTTGCTGCTCTCGATGGTGCCGAGACTGCGTCCTTTCTTGGTGCCCCGGCCGGCCGCCTTGGGCATCGCCGAGATGATGTTGTGCGCCAGGTTCTGGGCGACGTCGGTCACACCCACAGTCACGGATCCATCATCGTTCAACCGGGCCCACACATGTTTCTCGGGCCAGTACAACAGGTCATCGGGGATCTGACAGCCACGAACCTCAGGCACCTGCTTCTTCCTCCTCGTGTGCGGCGGCTAGGTGATACAGAAACATGTCGAAGGCCACGACCCGGATCTCCCGGCTGTACTCGTCGAGAAACCCGGGGTCGCGCAGCCGCGGCTTGACCTCCCGGCGGTAGGAGTCATCGCAGTTGGGGCACTGGAGCTCGTAGAACCGCCGGCCGCTGCCCGACTCCCAGGTCTGGACCTGGTCGGCGTGCGTGTCGGTGAGGTGGGCGTGCAGTTCCGGTCTGGGTCCGGACATCTCGCAGAATGGGCAGCGCATCATCTGGCGCCCAGCTCACGGGCGCCGGCCTCCACCGCTTCAGTCACCAGCGCCACGATCGCAGCCCCCGCCTGGGTACCAACCACCTGATTCGCGCTCGGCAGCTTGGTGGCGAGCCCGGCTGACACGAGGTCGGATACCCGTTCGGCCACGCTCAGCTCGGTCAATCCGGTAGCTGCTACGAGCTGGTCCATTCGCTGCGGGTTTCCGCCCGCCAGCACCGTGAGGATGGCGAAGTTGGTCGGATCGCTTGCCAGTCCCAGCGCCCGGAGCACGCTCTGTAGCACGGCTGCCCGTCCGGCTTCTGAGTCCGCCGCGAACCCGGCCAGCCATTCACCCGATCCTGATTCCAGCCGGTCTTCCCGGTCCAGCACCGCCGCCAGGTGGCCCAGCATGGCGGCTGCGGCGTGGCCGATGGCGGCACCCGGGGCGGTGACTTCGGTGACGTCCGACCGCGCGGGAGGCTCCTGGCGACCGATCGAGACCGGGACCGATTCACCCAACGGGTGCCTCCTCGGTGGCTACCGCCCGCTCCAGCAGTTGCGCGATGTCGACTACTTCCAGCCGGTCCTCGTTCCCGGTCGTCTTGACCGCGTCGGAGTACATGATCATGTCCTTGGGGCACGATACGACAAAAAAGCGGACGTCGTCTCTCAACCCGACTGCCTCCCGGATGCGGCTCTCCGACGGCCTTTCGTCGAGCGACGAGTCGTCCATCCATATCCGCCCGCCGCCGGCGCCGCAGCAATAGCTATTCGCCCGCGAGCGTGGCATTTCGACCAATTCCAGCCCCGTCGCCTCGATCAGCCGCCGCGGCGCGTCGTACTCCTCGGCATAGCGGCCCAGATAGCACGGGTCGTGATAGGTGGCCCGGCCGGCGAGTCCGCCCACGGCCAGCCGGCCGGTGTCGGCCAAATCGACCAGGACTTCGGTGTAGTGCGTAACCGGGGCAGAGATGTTGTACTCGTGGCGGAGTGTGTTGAGGGAGTGCGGATCGGTCGTGAAGATCTTCTCGTATTGGGCGGCACCCAGCAGCTCCCGGTTGTGGTCGCGCAGCATCTCGAACAGACCCTCTTCCCCGGCCCGGCGCACGTCGTTGCCAGAGTTCCGCTCACCGTCGTAGAGGATGCCAAAATCGACTCCGGACTTGTCGAGCAGGCCGGCGACGATCCTCGTCACCTCGGTTGCTCGCGGGTCGTAGGACGCGTGGTCGCCCACGAACCACAGATATTCGGCCGGTTCCTTCCGGATGTCCTTGATCGTGATCTCCAGGCCCCTGGTCCAGCGGGCCCGCTGCCTGGCCGACTTGCCGAAACTGTTGCCGCCCCGAGCCAGCGACTGGAAGGCCGTCTGCAAGCCCGGTTCGACGTCACCCAGGTCCACCAGCCGGCGGCGCAGCTGGACGATGGTCGGCACATGTTCGATGCCGACCGGGCACACCTCCATGCAGGCCATACAGGTGGTGCAGCCCCAGAGCACATCGGTGGCTATGACACCACCGGCGACCTCCGTTTGGTCTGCATGCTGGGGCTGGGCGCCGGGGCCGTACCAGAGGCGGATGTGGGAGCTGGCGTCGGCGAACTCGCGCAGATCGAGAATCAGGTCGCGGGGAGATAGCGGCGATCCGGATCCTCTTGCGGGGCAAACGTCGTGGCACCGACCGCATTTGGTGCAGGCGTCCTGGTCCAGCAATTCCTTCTTCGTGAAGGCGGCGAGCTCGGCGTAACCGGGGGTCGATTTGTCGACGACGTCGGGCAGCGACCTTGCCGAATCGGAATCGGCCAGCAGCAGCGCGGCCCCATCAACGACAGCGTGCATCGCCTTCGAGAACGGGATGTAGGCGACAAACGCCAGCGCCGCCACCGAATGCACCCACCAGGTCACCATCCGAGCCAGGTCGTTGCCGCCTTCGCCCAGGACCTGGGTCACGAGCGCGATCAGCCATCCCGAAAAGGAAACGCGCTCGAATGAGGGAAAGTCGTTGGCCGCAATGCGGAAACCTTCGAGCAGGAAACCGCTCACGCCCAAGAACAGCAGGACGATGAGGAACACCCGGTCGTCGCGCGAGTAGCCGGATCGGTCGTACTGGCCTTCGTCACGGTCGACCCGGGTGTAGTCCAGTTTGAACGGGCGGCTGCGTCGGCGGCGGGCCAGCATGAGCAGGCCGACGATGAATCCGATCCCGAACAGGTCGAGGATCAGGGCGTAGGCGACGTAGAACGCACCGCTCCAGAACTGCCATTCGGGTTTGTTGAGTATCAGCCCGATGATGTCTTCGTCGATGGCGATGATCGTCGTGCCGATCAGCAGCACGATGAAACCCCAGAAGACCAGGAAGTGCGCGACCCCGACATAGGGGTCGCGTTTGGCCACGGTGCGCTGCGATGCCAGGTCGACGACCGCCCGCCAGACCTGCCGGAGGGTGACCTGGCGGCCGGGGGTGCCGCCGCTGTATTTGCGCCATCGCCGCCAGAAACCGTACACGAACGCAGCGATCGCTACCGCCGACAGCAGGTAGAAGAGGACTATCGCGTACGACGCGAATCCTTCGAAAACCTCCCGGCCCTCGGCGGTGGCGAGCAGGGCGGGCACGGCGGTCAGCTGTCGAGTAGGTCGGCGAGTTCGGGCAGCAGGTCGAACAGGTCGCCGACCCAGCCGTAGTGGGCCACTCCGAAGATCGGAGCCCGTGGGTCGGTGTTGACCGCGATGATGGTCGAGGCGTCTCGCATTCCCTCGATGTGCTCCGGCGCTCCACTGACGCCCAGCGCCAGGTACACCTTGGGTTTCACGGTGAGGCCGGATTTGCCGACCTGGCGGGTCTTGGGCAGCCATCCCTGGTCGACAATAGGCCGGGAGGCGGCTACGGCTCCCCCGAGGGCATCCGCCACTTCCACCGCCTCGGCGATGTTGTCCTCCGACTCGATGCCGCGCCCGATCACCACCAACACGTCCTGGGCGGTGATGTCGATGTCGCCTGCGTCCGGCTGAGCGAGCCCGATCAGTTTCATCGCAGCGGGAGGGTCTGTGAGGGTGACCTTGACGACCTCACCGGCTCCCCCGGTCCGACCGGCCTCGGCATCACCGGCGCCGGCCAGCAAGGCGAAAACGGCTCTCTCACCTGCGACCTCGACATCTGCCTCCAACTTTCCGGCATACAACTGGGTGGTGGCCGACAGGCCGCCGTCGGCGTCGACCGACTGGCAGTACGACACCAGCGGGTAGTCGCACTGGACGGAGAGGTGGGAGGCGACGTCCATGCCGGTGGACGTGTACGGCACCAGAACGATTTGCGGCTCGGTCTCGTTCACGATTTCGGCAAAGGCCGCCGCGTGGGCGGTGGGAACGAACTCCGCCAGGCCGCTGTGGTCGGCGACCAGAATTCGGTCGGCGCCACCCAGCTCGCCGGCCAGACCTGTGACATCTGCGCCGACCAGGGCCGCCTCGACGGTGCCACCGGTTTGGCCGGCCACGGTGCGGGCGACCGCCAGCGCCTCGTACGTGGCATCGGTGAAGTTGCCCTGGAGGTGTTCGGCGATGACCAGAACGTTGCCCATCACAGACCTCCCACTCCGGCCGCCTTGAGCAGCTCGAGGATCTTCTCTGCCGCCGCGGTTTCGTCGCCTTCGATCATCTCGGCCCCCGCCCCCGATTCGGGGATGCGAACCTCGGTGATCCGGACGCGGGCCGGTGATTGGGGAGCCGCAACGTCGCGCTCCTCCAGTGCCCCAGATTCCTGCGCCTGGCGGATCCGGCTCACGGCCACGTAGCGGGGAGCCTGGCGGGCGGCCTGGATGCCGAGAACCGCGGGCAGCTCCACCTTGTAGTCGGCGGTGATGCCGCCCCAGAATTCTTTCGTCACGGTGAGGCCGTCGCCCGTCGGAACAGCCGACACAACCACCGAGGCGTGGGGCCGGCCCAGCCGGGCGGCGATCAGCATGGCTACCTGGCCGTCCAGTTCGTCCGCCGCCTGCACGCCACACAGGACCAGGTCGAAGGCCGTCCCGTCCATCGCCGCCACCAACATTTCGGCCTGGGCGTGGGCATCGAGCGCCCCTAAGTCGTCGCCCAGTTTGACGGCTTTGTCGGCGCCTTTGGCGACTGCAGTGTGCAGCATCTGATCGACTTCGTCGGCGGTGCCGGCGGCGTACACGGTGATCGAACCGCCCACCTCCTCCTTGATGAGGAGGGCTTCTTCCAGGGCGTGGTCGTCGAATTCGTTGAGCACAAATCCCAAGAACTCGCGGTCCAGATCGGTGGCGTCGTCATTCAGCTCGAGTTCTTCGACTGGATCGGGCACGGCCCGTAACACGACGGCTATTTCCATCCTGTGCTGCTCCTCCTTCTATGCCCCGGCGTGTATTCAGTCACTCGTCCGTCAAACCCAGGGCCGCGGCCAGCAACTCGGCAACATCGAGGACTTCCAGCGCCCCGTCGTTGTTAGTCGACTTGACGGCATCCTCGAAGCGGGATACCTCGTAGGGACACACGACGCACAGCGTGTCGGCACCGGTCTCGATAGCTTCCAGCACCCGCTTCTCCGAGAGCCGCATCGACTGGTGCTCCGCCGCGAGGCCGTCGAGCCACATGCCACCTCCACCGCCGCCACAGCAGTAACCGTTCTCCCGCACCCTCCACATCTCGACGAAATCGCCGCCCGGCAACGCTTCGATCAGCCGGCGGGGAGCTTCGTACTCGCCGTTGTGACGGCCGAGGTAGCACGGGTCGTGGAACGTGATCTTGCGGGTGACGTCCTCGGAGAGGCCCATCTCGTCCAGGCGGTCGGCCAGGAATGTCGAGTAATGCACGACGTTGTAGGTGCCGCCCCGGGCCGGATACTCGTGCAGGAACGCGTTGTAGGCATGGGGGTCTGTGGTCAGCAGAACGTCGAACTCGTACTGGTTCAGTACCTCGATGTTGTGGTCGGCCAGCATCTCGAACAGGCCCGACTCACCGGCCCGCAGCATCGAGTCGCCGTCGTGCCGCTCCTCTGCGCCGAGAATCGCGAAGTCGATTCCGAGGTGGGTGAAGACCCGGGCCAGCGCTTTGGAGGCGTCGATGCCGCGCGGGTGATAGGCCGGGTAGTCGCTGACCCACCACAGCACGTCGACCTTGCGCCCGACTTCGGAGATCACCGGGACCTCGACGTCCAGTCCCCTGGTCCAGGCTGCCCGGCGTTTGGGATTCTTGCCCAACGGGTTGCCGTACCGGGCGGTCTTCTCGAATACGTCCTGAAGCTCGGCCGGGACGTCGCCTTCGAGGACCGCTTCTTTGCGCACTGCCGGCATGATCTGGAGGAAGTCGACCTCTTTGGGACAGACCCGGAGGCAGTTGCCACACGTCGTGCACAGCCACAGCTGCGGGTCGGTGAACAGATCCATCCCCACCTGCAGGTCCCGGTAGATCTTGCGCGGTCCGTAGCTGCCGACATGGTCGACCGGACACACCGCCACACACTGGCCGCACTGATAGCACCAAGCCATCGACTCGCCGCCGGGCAGATCCGCTACCCGGTCGATCTGGTGGGGGTCGTAGTCGAAGATGACTCGCTGCTCGAACATCCGGTTCCAGTGACCGGAGATGTCCATGTCGTCGACAACGACGTGCTCCAGTTCTCGCACCCGTTCGGGCTCGACCTTGGGGTTGGCGCGGCGAGTCACGCGGGCTGCTCCTCGAGAAGTGGCGATCGATGGACTCCGAGCAGACGGCGCAGCAGTTCCGGCAGCTGCGGCACGACCTGGTTGAACTCCTGGGTCATGCGCATCCGCAGGGTCGTGTACATGTAAATGGCGTACACGGTCGCGAGGAACACGTCGGTGTCGAAGACGCCGTGACCCTGGGGTCGGAATTCGGCAGCCTCACCCACGTCGTTGATGAAGGCCATGGCGATCCCGATCCGCCGGTAGGTCTCGGCAACATCGGGGCCGTCCAGATCGACCTCTTCGGTCACAATCAGCGGCAGCGATCCGGTCTCGGCGTCCGGGTCCCACATCCATCGGGTCCACAGCCAATGCCGGTCGGGATCGGAGAAATGGAGCAGGCTGCTGCCGAGGTCGAAACCGACCTGGGGATGGACGTCTCGTCCGATGGCGGCGATCGTCGCGTGGAACCGTTCCAGCCGCTCCCCCGGCTCCCCGGGGCCGGTCAGCAGATCCCGGGTCAGCCGGATGAACCCGTCCAGGGTCACGGTGTCGAGAATCACCCGATGGCGGCGGCGAGCTGCGAACACGGAACGCAGCAACGCCCTGGCGTCGGCTTCGGACATCCGGTCGAGGCGGGAAGGGTCGAGAATCGTCTGGAACGCGGCGGCCTTGCGCTCGAGCAATCCGGCGATGTCGCTCAGCTCCTCCCGGCTCACCCGCTCCAGGGCGAGGGTTGTGAACTCCCTGGCAGTGGGAGTGTCGACAACCTGCCCGGAGTAAAAGGAAGCTCCGCTCAAGCGGGCGCTCCCACTGCTGCGCGCAGGTAGGCGACCGCTTTACCGGCGGCGGCACCGGCCGAGGAGATCGTATCGTCGAGATCGGCGGGGCCGGTGGCCGCCCCGCACACGTAGATGCCGGGAGCCGCGGTCGACACCGTATCGAGGGTGTCGTGCACAGTCTCGATGAACCCGTACTTGTTGGTCGCCAGGCCGAGAACCTCGGCCATTTGGCGGGTGCCCTGCGACGGTTCCATCCCGACCGCCAGCACCACCACGTCCATCGGGACCTCCATGGGCCGGCCCATGGTGGTGTCTTCGCCTCGTATGAGCAGGCGGCCATTTTTGGACAGAATCTCGGTGACGATGCCTTTCACGTAGTTGACGCGATGCTGCTCCTGCGCCGGCCAGTAGATCTCGTTCTCCCAGTAGCCGTACATCCGCATGTCGATGTAGAAGATGAACACGCGCGATTCGGGGACCTGCTGGCGGACTTCGATCGCTTGCTTGGACGAGATCCCGCAGCACACCTTCGAGCAGTACTCGTTGCCGATCTGGCGGTCGCGCGAGCCGACACACTGGATGAAGGCGACCCGTTCCGGCGCCTTGCCGGTGGAGGGGGTCACGAACGCATGATCCTTCAGCATCTTCTCCGCGTCGTGGATGCCGATCACATCCGGGAACTCGTAGTACCCGTACTGCTGGGTCTCACGCCCGGGATCGAAGTGCGTGAAGCCCGTGGCCACGATGATGGCGCCGGCGTCCATCTGGGCGTCGCCGCCGTCGGAGCTGACCGTGACGTCGAACGACCCGGCGGATCCACCCACGGCAGTGACCTGCGAGCCGAGCCGGACCTCGACTCCCGGCTGGCGGGTGGCGGCGTCGATCAGGCTGTTGGTCAATTCCTCCGCCGACTGGAACCCGTGAGTGAGCGCGGCGTAACTCTCCGAGATCGGCCGGCCGCCCAGGGCCCCGTCCTTCTCGATGACCGTCACCCGCGCACCGAGCTGCGCGGCCAGGCGAGCCGCTTCGAGCCCGGCCGGTCCACCGCCGATGATGAGGACCCGTTCAGACACCAACGTCCTCCCAGCTCAAGTACTCGATCTCGTTGCGCTGGAGCCGCCCGATGTCCTCCTCGAACTCGGCCCAGGCCGCCTGCCAGTCGATGCCCATCTTCTCCAGCAGCGGGGTGTAGTCGGTGGTGTGCCAGTGGAGCTGGCACACCCGGTAGGGATGGGCGCCCATGGCCAGGGCAGCGAACTGGGCGTCCGACATGACGGGAATCCCTACGTTCTTCTCGTGGGCCTGGGCGGCGAACTGGCTCTTGTCGAGTGTGGTCACGCAGCCCGTGTCGTGGGTGAGCACGACGTCGGGGTTGGCCTCTTCCTTCATGACCTCGATCTTGCGTTGGGTGGCGAAGGACCGCGTGAAATCCCGCTCGACCAAGATGTGGCGGAAGCCGAACCCGCAGCAGTCGAAGAACGTCGAGTAGTCCCCGACGGTGGCTCCCAGCGCTTCGACCAGCGCCGAGACAGTGGCGGTACGTTCGCCGCCGTAGAGGTCGGGGTCGTAGATGGCGTCTTCCTGCACCAGTTTGTAGTAATGGCAGGCCGGGTGGACGGTGGCCGTGATGTCGGAGAAATCGAGGACCTGGCGCTCGGCGATGCGGCCGCGCATGGCGTGCACCCACTCCGAATAGTGCACGATCTCTTCCGGCATGACCAGCGGCTTGCCCAGCTTGGCCATGATGTCGCGGACCTGGGCCCGCAGGTCGTCGTGGTGAATGAGCTCTTCCCGTACTTCTTTGTAGTGGCCATACGAAGTGCCGCAGTGAATGACTGGGAAGTACCCGGTGTCATATGCGGCCGCGAAGTTGCGCATGGCCACCCCGGCTTGGGCGGCCGCGTTCGACGTAGCCGACGCGTAGTAGTTCCATGCCGTGCACGACGTCTGGTCAGTTGGGTCGTCGTAGTCGAACCCGAACGCGCGGTTCAGCCAGAAGATCGCGGTGGAATAGCCCGGGATGTGCCCGCACTGGCCGCACGACTTGTGATGCCACGTCATCTGCTCGGGGATCTTCTTCGTCCGCCCGTACTTGGTCATGACCTCCACGTAGGGTTCCGGGACGCGGTGGATGATCAGTTCGCCGGCAGCTTCGAGCTCATCGAGAATCTCATGCACGTCCCGGGTGGGTGCGTCCTCGGGTTTCGGCAGCGGTTTGGTCCGCAGCGCATCGATGGGAATGAAGCTCATCGTTTCTCCTATCAGAGTTCGATGTCGTAGCCGGCGTCCTCGAGGGTTTCCTCCATGACGTCGATGATGATCATGTGCAGGCCTTCGTCGATCTCGGCGATCATGTCCATCACCCCGCTGTAGTGCCAGATCAGGTACAGCTCGGTGAGTGTTTCCTGGCCCACCTCCCAGCTCATGGAGGTGGTGTGAAGGGTCTCTGGGGGCAGGGCGCGGCGCCACAGGTCGAGGTTGTCGGACACGTCGACCACGCCCGGGCCCCAGTCCGGGAAGGCGTCGGCCTGGAGCATGTCGGGCGAGACCTGGGTCCCGGTGGTCATGATCTTGTAGACGATCCGGGAATACCCCTCCAGCGCCTCCTTGGATGACGCCAGGCCGTTGTTGACGGCGACCTCACGCAGGATGGTGATGAGCCCACCGGGCGAGTTCTCGCGGGGACAGCGGTTGCACGAGAAGCACTGAGAGCAGTTCCAGACATCGTCGTTCATCTGCTCGAAGATCAACTCGACGTCCTCGCGCCCGGCTGCCTGCGCGATCTTGCGGGGCGAGAAGTCGTAGAAGCGGGCAGAGGGGCACGCCGCCACACAGATCCCGCACTCGTAGCAGCCGTACAGGTAGGTCGGGAACCGAGCATCGGCCTTGACCTCTTCCCACAGGCGCAGCTTCTCTTCGTAGGCGACGTCTTGGTAGCTGTTGGGCGAGATCGTCGCCCCCCGATCGGCCGTGAAGAGCGCAGGAGGGGCGACGGCCGACATCAGAAGCTGATCACCGCATCCGCCGAAACGGCCATATCGGCGAAGGCGGCTCCGCCGATCATCTCGACGCCCTCGATCAGGTCCTCCATGACCAGGTCGTTGAGGTCGAGCGAGGGTTGGCAGACCAGGAACCGGACACCCATGTCCTGCGCCTGGGAGATGAACGATTCGAGCGGCGCACCGCCTTCCTTGACGGTGATCTCCCCCGCCCCTTTTCGCAGCAGCGTGGCACCGTGCATCGTGAAATAGATTGAGACGTTCATGTCCATCGCGGCCGCAGCAGTGGCCAGATAGAACGGCGTTGCGGTTTTGGATGGCTCGTCGACGCCGTGGGTCTGGACGTAGACGACCGTGGGATCACCTTCCAGGAGCTGCTCCTCTCACGCTGGGATCAGGCAATGACTCAGACAAACAAGGCCAGATCGGCCTCCGCTGCGAAGTCGAGGAAGGCAGTTGCGCCCAAGCAGGATGCCTCGTCGATGACATCCTCCATGTTGACGTTCATGACACCCATGGTGGTGGCACACGCGTAGAACTTGACCCCTGACTCCAGGCACAGATCGAATAACTCGTCGTAGTTCGGGATGTTGGAGTCCTTCATCCACTTCTTCATCATCCACGTCGCGACCGAGTTCATGCCGGGCAGCATGCCCAGGATGGTGGGGACGCGGACCTCTACCCCGTTGATCGGCGGCGGCGAGGCGGCGTTGCCCGTGGCCGATACCTTGAGTTTCTTCTGGCGCTTCTTGTTGACCATGTCGAGGCCGTAGAAGGTGCAGAACACCCGCGTGTCCCAGCCGAGCGCGCCGGCGGTCGACGCCATGATGAGCACCGGGTACACCTCGTCGAGGCCACCCTTGGACGCCACCAGCGCCAAGCTCTTCTGTTTCGGCAGACCTTCGGCGGCGGCATCCGCCTCGTGGAGTTGCTTGATCATCTCGTCTGGCGCAGCGGTCACATCGCCTCCTTCGCTACACGGTGCGGCGGAACCAGAAAATGAACTGTCCATCTTCGGTTTTGGAATCAACCATTTCGTGGCCGGTTTGACGGCACCACGCCTCCATGTCGGGGGGTGCGCCGGGATCGGTGGCGATCATTTGGAGGATCTGGCCGACTTCGACCTCCTTGATCGCCTTCGATGTCTTGACGACGGGGATCGGGCAGAGCAGGCCCGTGCAGTCGAGAACGCTGTCCACTTGGATGTCCGACACCGCTACTCCTCCCTCATGGCGGCCGCCTCGAGAGGCTGCCTACAAGCGTACCCACGAGCACATATGCGTGTACGCATATACACGAATATGTCCGGTGCTGAGTATGGGGTGAAACCATGCCGCCGTCAAACAGTTCGTGCCAGGCACCGCGCGTCGTTTCCTGCGCACGCCCCGGAATGTGCCATAGTGTCGGCATGTCTGCGACGCGCGACGAACTCATGAGGCTCCACGCAAGCGTCTGCAAAGGCCTCGCCGATCCCAAACGGCTGCTGATCATCGATGCTCTCCGCAACGGCGAGATGGCCGTGAGCGACATCTGCGATGCGTTGGAGTTGCCGCAGGCCAACGTGTCACAACACCTCGCCATCTTGCGCGACAAGGGACTGGTCCGCACCCGGAGGGACGGCCAGCGGATCCTGTATCGACTCACCTCGGAGAAGATCACCGCCGCGATGGACATGCTTCGGGACGTCATGAACGAACAGATCGTCACGCCTACGGCCTGAGGAGCGCCGGGAGCGACACGCCGTTCATGAACGCAACATCCACGCTGCTCGATTCGATGAGCCCGCCACGGCTGAGACCGAACCCGAAACCAGGGCCATGCGGCTCTAGCGACCAATCCCCGGCTCCGGTGTCATGGAGCTGAGACTCTCACGCCCGGTCTATAACCGGACCATGGGGGCGGCCCGCTGGACCCGGGAGGCGCGCCTGTGAGCGTGGATACATCCAGTACCGATCGCAGTACGGCCCCTGCGGCCTGGTCGATCCGGAATCGGATCAGGGCGCATCCGCTGGCTTGCTATTTGGTGCTCGCCTACGGGCTGTCGTGGGGGTATTGGATCCCGATGGCACTCGACTATCACGGCTTGATCGACGTGCCATGGACCAGCCACTTCCCCGGCCTGACGGGGCCCATGTTCGCGGCACTGATCACGACCTGGCTGGTGACCGGCCGGGCCGGGCTCGTGGAATTGGCGGGGAGGATGACTCGCTGGCGGGTGGGATGGTGGTGGTTTGCGGTCGCCGCAGTCGGACCATTGCTGCTACTGGTGGCTGCTCTGCCGGTTGCGGCGGCAACTGGGTCGACCATTCCCACGCTCGAAGAGTTCGGACGGTTGAATGGCCTACCCTCGGCTGGACCACTTGGCATATGGGTGTTGCTGCTGTTGGTGAACGGCGTAGGCGAAGAAACCGGCTGGCGCGGCTACGCCCAAGACCACCTTCAGACCCGGATGCGTCCGCTGGAGGCAACCGGGTTCGTGGCGTTGGTGTGGGCCGCCTGGCACCTTCCTGTGTTCTTCTTCGTCGACAACTTCCTCGACATGGGTGCCCTCGAGATCCTCGGTTGGATTGTGGGCCTCTCGCTGGGCGGAGCAGTGGTGCTGGCCTGGCTCTACAACCGAACCTCCCAAAGCGTTCTGATGGTGGCGCTTTGGCATGCGTCCTACAACTGGGCCGTGGCCACCGAAGGAAGCACCGGGACGATCGCGGCGATAGTGAGCACGGTGGTCATGGTGTGCGGCATCGTCATCCTCCGCCGCGAGGTCCGGGCGCGGCGCCAGCGTCGGGACGAATCAATCATCGCCCCCGCGACCGAACGCACCTGAGGCACCGATGCGGCGACGGCCTAGCCTGGCCTGCGCCGGCAGGCGCTCACCGAGGCCCGCCACTTCAGACGGGTGTTTCCCAATCGAGCTCCAGAGGCTCGACGGGCTCGGGGCGGCCTTCGATGTGGATCTCGGGTAGCCACTCGAGCCATCGCGGAAAGTACCAGTTGCGGTCGCCGAGAAGTTTCATTGTGGCCGGCACCAAGACCGAGCGAACGATCGTCGCATCGAGTATCACCGCCAAAGCAAGGCCAAAGCCCATTTGCTGGAACATGACCAAGTCCCCGGCTGCGAAGCCTCCGAAGACCGCAACCATGATGAGCGCTGCCCCAGTGATGATGGCTCCGGTCGAGCCGAGGCCGAACGCCACCGACTCATCGTTGATCCGAGTCAAGTCGTAACGCTCCTTGATCCGGCTCAACAGAAAGATGTGATAGTCCATCGACAAGCCGAACAAGACGGCGAAGAGGAAGAGCGGTATCCAAGCTTCGATGACATCGGTTCGCCTGAAGCCGAACAGGTCGGCACCCACGCCGTGCTGGAAGACAAGGACCAACACCCCGTAGGCGGCGCCAACGGACAGCAGGTTCATGATGATCGCCTTCAGCGGCACAACGATCGACCGGAACACGAGCATCAGCACCACGAAGCTGAGACCGAGCACGAAAACGAAGATCAATGGTGTCCGACCATTGATGACCGAGACGTAATCGACCGTCCACGCCGCGTCGCCGGTCACCAACGCGTTGAGATCGGTTCCCTGGAGAGCGGCGGGAATTGTCTCGGTTCGGAGAACCTCGACCGCTTCCCGCGCCTCGACGGTCGACGGATCGAGCTTTGTGACGGCGTCGATGACCACGAGGGCTCCATCCGGACTTGGACTGGCCATGACCTCGCCGTAGGCCGGGTCGGCATCCAACGCGGTGGCCAGGCGTTCGATCGCTGCGCCCACCGCCGGGTCTGCGGGGTCGGCTTCGATGGCGATCTGAGTGATGATCGCGCCGGTCTCGAATTCCGCATTGAGGACCTCGAAAGCGTGGACCGCGTTGCTGTCGTCGGGCAGCGACTCGATGAAGTTCTGACCCGTCCGCAGCGTGAGAAATGGAGAGGCAGCGGCGAGCAGCAAGGCCGAGGCCGCCAGCATGCTCAGGACCGGCCTGGCGGTCACCGCGCGCGTGATCGTGTGCCAGAACCTTCCACCTCCCGCGTGGTATGACGTTCCGGCAAGAAATGGAACCTTCAGACGATTCACCCGATCACCGAGCAGTCCGAGCACGGCCGGGAGCAGTGTCAGCCCGGCGGCTACAGCCGCAAGGACGACCAGAATTGCTCCTATTCCGAGGCTTCGCATGATCGTGTCCGGCATGTACAGCAACCCCGTCAACGCGACTACCACGGTCATGCCCGAGAAGAAGATGGCCCTCGTGGCCGAATCACCGGATCGTTCGATGGCTTCGATCAACTCATGGCCCTTTGCCCGTTCCTCCCGGAACCGCTGCACGACCAGCAACGAGTAGTCGATGCCGACGGCGAGACCGATCATCGTGATCATGTTGACGACGAAGATGGAGAGGTCGAATGCCTGGCCGACGGCGACGGTCATACCAAGCGCCAACAGTATGGCCACAGCTGCTAGCACGAGAGGTACGACGGCTGAGACGACCGCGCCGAACACCACAATCAGGATCAATGCCGCGATCGGCACACCCAGCGTTTCACCTCGACGCAGGGTATCTTCTGCCAGATTGTTGAATTCAGAAAGCACCGACCCGATGCCGAAGGTCGTCACGCGGAAGTCCGGATGCTCATCGGCCCTCGCAACGGCTTCGATCACCGGTTCCGCCATATCGACGAATTCGCCTTCGGTAGAAACGGTGACGGGGATCAGCGCAACACTCAGATCAGTTGACGTCAGCCCCGGCACCCCGTCTCGAGCCGAAACGGCCGATATCACCGTCTCGAGGCTGCGCAGTTCAGCAACCAGACCGTCGAGAAAGGTGGCGAATTCAGGATCATCGACTCGGACGATCTCGCTTTCGACCAACACAAACTCCTGTTCGGGCATGTCGGTCGCAAAGTGATCTGCGTATAGGTTCTGGGCTCGTTCTGACTCGGTCTCAACGGTCAGCTCCCCCTCTTCAGTCAGTACGTCACCCAGGCCCGGGAGTAGCGCGATGGCGGCTGCCACGGTCACGACCCAGGCACCAATCGTCCACCAGGGTCGCAGCGCAGCGCCGCGCGCCAATCGGCCCGTGAAACCAGCGCGTCGCATGGGTTTCCTTTCATCGGATATTCACCATCCACCGTCGCGCTGCGCCCAACACGGCCACTACGGCCATCCGTCCCTCAATCGCCCGAGCGTCACGCCGCTGGCTCAAAGACCGCTGGACGACCACACGACACCCGCTGTGGCCGCTGACCGCAGGTGGGGGGCTCATGTAATGCCAACACGCAGCCGGCAGGGTCTCATGCAATCAGGGCTGCAGATGCCAGTGGCAATAGGACGGTTGCCGCCCACCAGACCGAGATGCGGCGGGTTTGGTTTTGGGGATCCCACTCGAAGAGCAGGCGCGCAAGAGCCAGAGCTAGTCCGCCGGTGACCAGCAACACCACCACCGACAGGTCGACGTCGAGGATGGTTTCTGCCTGCCAGGCGGACCCGAGCATCGCCTGTACTGCGTACGTGGATGGCAACAGCTTCGCCGCGGGGAGTACGGACGTGGGCAAGGCGGCCAGATCGACCATGAGCCCTCCGATGAGCATCGACGGCAAGAACACGAGCTGGGACCACATAACCGTCGCCTGCGTGCTCGACGAGACAACGGCTATGAGGGCTGCAATACCGCCGAACACGAAGATCGTGAGCAGCGTGACTCCGAAGAAGGCCCACCAGTCAACCGGCGCCCTCCCGCCAAATACAGGCTCCCCCGTCAGACCGATCACGGTTGATGCCGCCGCCGTATGAAGAGCGGCAGCCAGGATCGGAACGAGGAGTATGGAAGTGGCGGGCACGCGATTTACCTTGAAGCTCCGGTATATGCCCGCGTCTCTGGCCTCGACCAGCTGAGACGGCAATCCAAGAACCGTCCCCGCCATCACGGTCACCACCACCAGCGCCGGAATCATCACGTCGGCGAATGCCGGGTTGAGCTCCACCATCACGATCCCCATCAGCACGTAGAAGCCGAGCGGAAACAGGTAGAACATCAACAGAGCGGTCGCGTTGCGGAGTCCCGCTCGGAACTCGAAGCCGAGGTGGGTGCCGAAGGCTGTCACACCGCCGCCTCCGTCAACTCCAGGAATCGTTCCTCCAACGACGGCCGCTCCACCCGGAGGTCAATCAGCGGATCTCCGGCATGAGACGCGTGTTCGAGCAGCGCAGCAACCGTCGGACCGGGGTCTTGGGAGAAGGTGACCGCATAACCATCGGACATCAGCCGGGCCGGGCCGGCGCCGCCGGGTGGATACACCCCAACGACCGTCATCGATTCCGTCCGGATCGAGACTTTGGTGAGCCCTTCGCTGGCTGCTGTCAGCTCACGGGGGCTACCGGTTGCGACGATGCGGCCCCGGAGCAGAATCGCCACACGATCGGTCAGTTGCTCGGCCTCTGCCATGTCATGGGTGGCCAGCAACACCGTGCGTCCGGCGGCGCTGAGTTCCTGGATCGCCAAATGGAGCTCCGATCGCGAAGCCACATCGAGTCCGGCGGTAGGTTCATCGAGAATCAGAACCTGCGGGTCGTGGGCCACTGCGAGAGCCAGACTCAGCCGCCGCTGCAGACCGGTAGAGAGGTGTTCGTAGCGAGTGTCGAGCGAGTCGGACAGACCGAACCTTTCGAGCAGATCCAACCGTGGCGGCCGCCGGCGGTAGGCCGAGAAGAATGTCATGGCGTCCACTGGGGTCATGGTCCGCGGGAGCCCGCCGGCCTGAAGCTGCACACCGATCAGTTCACCCAGCCGGCCCGGCTCGCGTTCAGGATCCACATCACATACTGAGATCGAGCCTTCCGAGCGCCGGCGCAGACCCTCGAGACACTCGAAGGTCGTGGTCTTTCCCGACCCATTTGGTCCGAGAAGGCCGAACACCTCGCCCTCCCGCACATCGAAGGAGATCCCCGCCACAGCCACCGTCTCGCCGTAGCGTTTCACCAGGCTCCGCACAGATACCGCCGGTTGTGAGGCCTGTTCAGACATTTTCTTCCAGATATATACGTGCGGCCCGAGATGTGCGGCGAACCCCGGTGGCCCTGGGCCGGGCCAACACCCTCATCGTGTCTGAGCAACCGTGCGGTCCATAGTGCCCAACGTCACAGTCACGAAACTCACGAGGTCCGAGTCCGTACCCGAAGGAGCTAGTGATCAGAGCCGGCCGGCCGCCTCCTGGAAGGCGTCGAGCCATTCGAACCATTTGAGCCCGTAATCGAATGCGTTCCGGACGATGATGACGTTGTTGGCCGGCGATACGAAGATGACCTGTCCCCGGTCGCCCTGCGCCGAGAAATCGTAGGAATCGTTGCCACGGGCCGCCCCGTACCACATGTACTTGTACCACCCGTTTCCAGAGGCGTAGACATCCGGCCCGAAAGAATGGGAGTAGTAGTCCGCACGATGAGTCTCCGAGTCTGGTCCGGTTGACTCAGCGACCCAGCGCGCCGGGATGACCTGCTGACCGTTCCAGTTGCCGTTCTCCAGGAAGAGGCGCCCGAACTTGGCGAAGTCAATGGCGCAAGCGTTGAGGCCCGCTTCCATCTTTTCGAATCCGCTTGCCTCGCTGTCGAGGCTCCAGGCGCCGTCGAACTCCATCCCGAGTGGATCCCATAACTTGTCCTGCGTGTACTGAGTCACCGATACGCCGGTAACACGCTCGAGGATCATGCCGAGGAGTTGAGGGTGATACTTGTTGTACAGGAAGTACTCACCGGGCGGATCCAGGATTCCGTTCTCGAGTGCGATCTTCCGCTGGTCCGGGTGGTAGGTGGTCAACGGACCGTCACCGTTGAACAGGAACGGACGATCGTCCGCGAAATCCATCCCGGAGGCCATCATCAGCAGGTGACGTATGGTCACATCTCGGAACCGTACGTCCCGCTCTATGAGTTCGGGCAGGTAGTCGGTGATCGGGTCGTCGACACCCGAGATGTATCCCTCGTTGATGGCGATGCCGACAAGAGCGGACGTGAACGATTTCGCCACCGAATATGACGTCACCATCATTTTGCGGTGCCAGTCGCTGAAGTAGCGCTCGTAGAGGATCACGTCGTCTCGAATGACGATGAACGCCTGGGTACGGGCCGACTCGAGGAACGCATCGAAGTCCCTCACTCCCAGGATCGACTCGAAGATGGACGACACCCGAGCATCGTCTGGGGTACTCGTGAAGTGGAACGGCTGGGACGAGGCGGTCAGGCGTCGTTGCGGGAAATGCTCCAGATAGTCGCCGACGTCCGATTCGCCCCACACGACCACGCGCCGCACATACTCAAACGGGTACATGACCGCTGCGACCGCCAACCAGAGAGCCAGCCCACCAGCCACGACGGTAACCAGCCAGCCGACGACCCTGAGCCACCTACGCTTCCGGGTACCCATCATCCAGAGCATCCCGCCCCTGTTGCGGAGCACTCAGAGGACTAGGTCACGAAATCTCACCAAAACATCAACAGGTTGGCCGACTCTCGCCCGTAGCTACGAAGCGCACCGCTCGATGAGGTCGGCGTAACCTTCCAACCTCGGCTCGTCCAGCAGATGGCGCAATCTGGTCAGCTCGGCTCGAGCCTGAATTCCCGATTCATCGATTCCCTCGAGGGCGGCGAGATGGATCCACGAGCCCAACCGGTCGCACACACGCCGCAGAAGCAGGGTGTCATGCTCGCGCATGCACCGGTCGAAGGCTTCCCGGTCGGCTTGCAGCCGGTCCGCCCCCAGCCGCTTCTCGAGCACCGAGAAAAATCCCTCGTGCAGGCTGAGCCGCACCGCGTCGTTGAGAACCTGCATGCGCAGGGTGTGGTGGGTGCCTTCCCAGTTCTCGAATATGACGTTGTCCCGGAGGAGTCGCGGCAGGACACTGAAGGTCTCGATGGTGCCGTTGCCGCCCAGAACCTCGATCCCCCGGTTGATGGCACCATGCGAGAGAGCCGCAGTCCGAACCTTGTTGAGGTTGAGCCCCATTCTGAGAAACGCAGCTTCTTCGCCGGATGCCTCGCCGGCATCGACCGTCTGCTGGATCTCCGCCAGCCAGAATGACCCTGCCAGCGCGGCCTCCGCATCGGCCTGAATCATCGCGAGGGTTTCTTTGACCAACGGGTAGTTGATGATCGTTTCCCCGAACGCCCGGCGGTGCTCGGCGTAGCTGCGGGCCACCAGATAGGCGCGATGAGCCAGGGCGGCACAGCCGAACGCGTTGTACAGACGGCTCGTATCGATGATGAGCTCCATGGTGTTGCGGAATCCGTGCTCCAGAGGCCCGAGCTGCTCTGCGTAGGCGTTATCGAAATCGATCTCAGCGGTGACCATCGAACGGGTGCCGAGTTTGTCCTTCAGCCGGCGTATGACAAAGCCGTTCGGCTCGCCGCGGTATTCACGAGGCACCAGGAACAGGCCAAGCCCCCTGGTGCCGCCCGCCGCACCCTCGGGGCGGGCGGTGATCACGAACAGGTCGGCATCGGCGCTCGAGCAGAACCACTTCTCACCGGAGATGCACCAGCTGCCGTCGGGTTCCTGCATGGCCACGACGGCATTGGCGCCAACATCGGAGCCCCCCTGCACCTCGGTGAGGAACTGGGCCGCGGCGAAATGCTCGCCATAGACGGGGGTCAGCAGCCTAGGGAGCCAGGCTGCCCGCTGGCCATCAGTTCCCAACGCCTGCACCGCCCGAATCGCTCCAGCAGTACATGCCACCGGACAGTTGTGTCCCCCTTCACCAACATGAACCGACAGATAGAAGAGAGAAAGCGCGAATGGGAGCGGATTGGGTATCTTGGCGTACGCGGCCATCAGTCCGCTCTCATAGATGAGCTTCCCGGCCCGGTGATAGCTGGGGTGGTGCGCGACCCTGGCGACGTAGCGGCCGATCTGATCGTACGAGTCGAGCACCGGCAGGTTGGAGGGCCGGTTGTTCTCGATCACGGCTGCGTCGAGTGCACCCGCCGCCACCGCACCGAACGCCCGGAGGGCCCCGATCCGATCCTTGAGTCCTGATCGCTCGACCAGGATCTGCAGCAAAGGGTCCGCCTCATAGAAGTTGTCCGGCTGAGCCGCCAGCCACTCACCGAGTGTCTGGCGGGCGATCTCGACGGCCTTCATGACTGCAATCCTCACCGCAAACGTATCACTGTGTCGGGCCCGCACAAGGCCCTTCCCGTCCCGTTGTGCGAGATCGTCATCGAGTCTGACGGCAACTGATCGGCCCAAGGCACCACCGACATGGCGGATCAGCTGAGCAGGGAATCCGGGCGTTCGGCTGATCCCCCGGGGTGGTATGTCTCCTCGCGCCGGCCTTTCCGTCTGGTCGGCGCAGTGACGGCCAGCGCGGTGTAGACGCCCCCCAGGAATACGTACTCGAGGATCTCGAAGCTCCCAATCTCACCTACTACCTGGTCGTAGATCATCGGAGCGGCGTATCCCAGCGTGTTGCCGATCAGCAGCGTCCACCAGGCCCAGGCCTCACCCCGCCGGAACGCCGTGACGCAGACTGCCGCTGCCACGAGCGCAAAAGCGACGTTGTAAGCGCCGAGCAAACGAAAGACGTTGAGCATGAAGGCGGCAGTGGACGGTTGCTCGGCAACCAGCTCCGACCATGGCTGACCCGTGTAGCCCTCAAAGCCGAGAGCCAGTTGCTCAGGCTCGACAAGCACGAGCAGACCCCATACCAGGATCGCAACCTCGGCAATGAGGATCACCACCCAGGCCCATCGGGATCGGGTGCGCCCCATCATCCCTCCTTCTTTTCGAGTATGAACACGGTCCGCTCGCCCCCGGCCCCCGCGAACCGCTCGAACGCTGGCCAGATCTCGACGAAACGGGGCCAGAGTTCGTCCATCTCTCGGTCGGTGGCGAGGCGGGCGGAAGACCGTGTTCGCTGCCCGGCCGTCTCCACCTCCGCATAGGGCAGCGCAGACAGATTCAGAACCCACGGATTGGTGCGCTCGCCAGGCGGTCTCACATTGCATATGGCGAACCGGCGACCATCTCGGACGTAGAAGACGGGGACGGTGCGGGACCGGCCCGTGCGCCGGCCGATGGTGGTGAGCAACGCTACGGGGGCGCGGCCCGTCAAGGACAGGCGACCCTTCGACACGCGGTACAACCAGCGCTGAAGCGGGGATACGATCCGGCGAATCAGCCTCACACCCAGGGCTGATCCACCTGCTCGCCTGGCGAGATCGCCGGCTCGGCGACCGATCCTGGTACGCATGAGGCCGGTCATGGCTCGCTCTCTGGTCGGGTTGCGATTACCACCCGGGTCCCGGCGGCCCAATCATGCAGCGCTCGTCGCGCCGGATCGAGGATCACTGCCAGCAGCGACACGAGAATCAGCGCCTGGGCGATGACCGCCAGCACCAGGTATCCGCCCGAGGGCGTCGCGACCATGTGAAACACGGCCGTGTGGGCGAGCTGCCACGGAAGAAACTTGGCCGCCGAGCGCAGGACAGATCGACCGAAAGCCAGCGGGGTGCCGTCCGCCAACACCACGCGAAGCCCTATCCGGCGTTTGCCCAAGGTCGCATGTCGCGGACAGGCCTCTTGCATGACGAACGTGACGATCACCGGCAGCACCAACGTCGAGAACGAGAACAGATCCCACTCGAGGGCGGTCTCGAAACGGACACCGGCCCATCGGAGCACGCCGCCCGCCACCGCCGCGAACGCAGCCCAACCAGCGACGACGAACACATCGACGGCCACCGCCTCCAGTCGCAGGATCGGTTTCGCTGTGCGCTCCGACGTTCGCTCAGCGCCGTGAACGACTGCCAGCGCCACGCCTCATCTCCCCGTCAATATCGTGTCCGTCTGCGGGAATGCCGCCTCCCGGGTCGCGGCCGCGACGGATGCACCGCTCCTCAGCGATCGCACCGCCTCGGCCCCGAACCACAGGTATCCGATCACGAACATGATTCGCTGGACCAACCCTTCGACGTCTGTCACGTTGAACATCGTTACGGGGATGATCACGGCCGCGGCAACGGCCAATAGGTCGAACGCCCGCACCCATCCTGCATTGGGACCGCGCCGCGCTGTCACCAGCAGCACGCCGATCGTGAACGCCGCGCCGACCGTCGTGGCCGCAACCGAGTGCAGAAGGTCCTCGAACTGGTCAAACGGGACGTCAAGCCATGGCTTGTGCGCATATGCGGCGGCAGCGATCATCGAGATGCCGTAGATGCGCATGACGAGCCTGCCCCAGAATCCCCACTGGGAGGACCGCACGATCGACAAGAGCAGGACGGCGAACCCCAGCAGGAGGAAGCCGGTCCGGGCGACCCACGCTGCATCGATGCCCTGGCCCCCCGATGCGCTGATGGCGTTCTCGACCACCGAGTACGACTCAGGCATGAGATACGGGGCCACGGCCACACAGACTGCGGATAGAAGGAGCAAGGCGACCACCCCTCGGGCTTGGACCGGGCGCCACGTCCGGACATCCCTCGACGCGGCGGCAGTTGTTGTGCTCATCGCACCTCCTTGCCGTCTTCATGGAACCTCAGCGCGTTGTACTGCAACCAGAGGCCGAAGGTCACGGATTTGGACGGCGGCCAGGGTTCTGCACTCTGGGCTCCGCCACTGAGTCTTCGTTCGGCGGGGAGCCGGCGAACCTAGGAAACTCCAATCCCGGGCGGGGTCCAGATATCGTGAGGTTCGACCGGCGGATACGGCATCGGCTCGACCGGGGAGAGCAGGGTGAGCGTGGCAAATCCGTCGAAGACAAGTGCCGTGTCACTGGCCGGATCCAGCCCGCTGGCTGACCCCCTGACTTCGAATTCCAGCCGTGAACCGGGGATGTCGGCGATCGCGACTCGCAGATGCCCGAATTCGTCGAGGGCCGCCCATCTGATCCCGCGCACGTCCCGCAGCGGGACCGCCGGAGCATTCACATTGAGAACAACACGAGGTCCCGTGTGGTTCAGCACCCAATCGACCGCCGAGCGGGCGATTGCGATCGCAGTATCCCAATGCCACGGGTCGGACTCGTCGACGCTGACCGCCAGCCCATGGCTGCCGAGAGTGCGGGCGGTGAGCGCCGCACCGACGGTGCCCGAGTGAATGACGGAGTGACCTGTGTTGATTCCCGCGTTCACTCCAGAGACGACGAGGTCCGGCCTGCTCCCGAAAGCTCCCAACCCGGCCGCAACTACGGCTAGGCCGGGGGGACCGTCGACCGAATAGGCGGCATCGACTCCTTCGACTGCGACCTCAGTCAACGCGACCCCAGCCCGGGGATCGAACCGTCCGAGGGCAGTACCACTGCCGCTCATGTCGGCTTGGGGCGCTACGACGATCACCTCGAAATCGGCGGCCAGCCCGGCAGCGAGCGCCCTCAGGCCCGGGGCCTCGATGCCATCGTCGTTGGTCACGAGGATACGCGGACGATCGGAGCGCGGCTGACGATGTTCGTCTACCACCACCCCGTCGGTAAGCAGTTCGTTCGCTTTCACTTGACACCCCCAATGTGTTCCACATCGACATGTTCGGCGAGCTGCACGATCAGCTCCGCCGAGGCGCTACCCAGGCCGTGGCGGGTGACGTTGGCCGCGCCGGCGGCACATGCCAGCCGCATGGCCGCATCCGGCTTCAAATCGTGCATGCGGGCGGCAGCCAGGGCCGCCGTCATCGAATCGCCCGATCCTCTCGAATCGACCAGCTGGAGGACCGGCGGGACTACCCGAAAGATTGCCTCGTCGAACGCGACGATTGCGCCCTTCTCGGCTCGAGAGACCACCACCCATCGCACCCTGCGTTTCGCTGCGGCGTTGATCCAATCGATCACTGACCTCTCCGAGACGTCCGCTATCGCCCCATCTGCTACCAGTTCTTCGTCGCTGACCTTCAGGACATCGAGCTCGCCGTTCTCGAGAAAGGCATCAAGCTCCCCGCCATGGACATCTCCCACAGCGGCAACGCCCAGCCGCCGCAGGTCGGCGCCGAGACGGTGGTACACACCGAGCGGAAACGCCCCGCCGGGAAAGCGGCCCGTCACGACACACAGGTCGGACTCGAGTGCAAGCCGGAGTACCTCTCCGTACAGCTCGTCAACGTCGTGGCGCTGAAAGATCGGACGAGGTCCATGGGCGAGCGAAAGGCGCTCACCAGAGCGGCGGTCATCGACGGTGCACGGCGTCGCCGACTGCATCTCCACGTCGGCGAGTTCCACGCCCCACTGTGGGACCAGTGCTCGAAGGACCACTCCTGCCTCTCCACCTACCGGGCCAACCAGCACCGAACGGCATCCAAGCTGGGCGAGCAGCCGGGCGATCCAAAAGCCCTGGCCGGCGGGATGCAGGTGGACGTCGCCCGAGGGTGGGCCGACCTGGTTCCGTTCGATGGTCACGCTCAGCGCCAGATGCGAAGCGAAGACGCTCGCCTGGTGACTCTCCTGCCGCGCAGAGACCAAGTCGCTCCCGGCCAGGGAAGTGTGGAGCTGATCAAGCACTGGCCACGACCCATTGCGGCGGGCGAGCACATGCCCTGGCTCCTCGGTCGGGGACGTGCGGCCGTTTGGTGTCCACCATCATCGTGATGCTAAGCGGCTGGCAGAGATCCGGAGCAAGCCAGTCCGGGCCGGATGATCCAGGTGTCGCTGACTAGGGGACACTCGAGCCGGTTCCGGGCCGAGGCCGGCTCGGCGACCCGACGAGGCGGGGCTGCAAGGATCAGATGATGGGACGGATCAGGGTTGGGATCTCAGGCTGGAACTACCCGCACTGGCGGGGTGCATTCTATCCCGAGTCCCTCCGCCGCCGGGACGAACTGGCCTTCGTTGGAGAGCGCTTCGACACGGTGGAAGTGAACAGCACTTTCTACCGGCTGGGGAAGCCAGACACCTTCCGTCGCTGGTATGGATCGGTGCCCGCAGGTTTCGTCTTCGCCGTCAAAGGCGGCCGGTTCGTCACCCACAACAAGAAGCTGGCGGGGGTTGACGCGGCCCTCGCGAACTTCTTCGCTTCGGGTGTGCTGGAACTCGGTGAGAAACTCGGCCCTATCTTGTGGCAGCTGCCCGACTCGCTCCGATTCGATTCTGCCCGGGTCGAGGCGTTCTTGGCGATGCTCCCCCGTAGCACGCCCGCTGCGGTGGAGTTGGCACGACGCCACGACCAACGCCTGCGCGAGGTGGCGTACGGGCCGGAGGCCAAGCATCGAATCCGCCACGTCATAGAGGTGCGGCACAAGAGCTTTCTCTGTCGCGAAATGGTCGCGATTGCGCGCCGTCACGGGACCGCTCTAGCGTTCTCACACTCGGCCGCCTGGCCCTACGTCGAGGAGGTCACGGCCGGCTTCGTCTACTTGCGTTTGCACGGTCCCGCCCAGCTGTACGCCAGCAGGTATGGAACTGACGAGTTGCGTAGGTGGCGGGCGCGAATCGCGCGATGGCAGCAGGGTACGGAGCCGTCCGATGCAATCCGTATCACCGATCTTCATTCCCCCGCCAGAAAAGGACGCGACGTCTACGTGTACTTCGACAATGATCAGCACAGCTTCGCGCCCCGGGAAGCGGGCTATTTACAGACTCTCCTGCGGGAAGCTTGACCTTCTACGCCCTCCGGCGACGCGGCAGATCAGCCGGAGGCCTCGCGCTGGCGATTGTCTCTCTCTCTCTGGGTCTCTCTGGGTCCGACGCACCACGACCGGGCCGCCTCTCATCAGGATGTCGTCCCGGGCACAGCTGTCATGTTGCTCTACTCGGCGTGTTTGCCCAGTCGGATGATGTCGGTGTGGGTTCCGGGACCCACGAGAAGGCTCGCGCGGTTGTTGGGCCGGGCGCGAACCCCGATTGATGAGGAGGTCCGGTGAGCATCGTCATGAAGGGAGTCGAGAAGACGTACGGCGAAGGGCCCAACGCGGTTCGGGCCCTCAGGTCCACCGACCTCTTCGTGCCCCAGGGGGAGCTGTTGGTGATTCTGGGGCCGAGCGGGTCCGGCAAGACGACCATGCTGAACCTACTCGGCGGCCTCGACGAGCCGACCGCCGGCATCGTCGAGGTGAACGGCCACCGGCTCGACCTGCTCGACCTCGACCAACTGGTCGACTTCCGCCGGTCGACCGTCGGGTTTGTGTTCCAGTTCTTCAATCTGATCCCCACGCTCACCGCGGCCGAGAACGTCGAGTTGGTGGCCGAGCTCACCGACGGTGACCACCGGGAACGGACGAAGGAAGCCTTGAACGACGTGGGGTTGCTCGAGCGGGCCCACCACTTTCCCTCCCAACTCTCGGGCGGCGAGCAGCAACGGGTGGCGATCGCGCGGGCCCTCGTCAAACAGCCACCGGTCCTTCTCTGTGACGAGCCGACCGGCGAGCTCGATTTCGAGACCGGACGCGTCATCCTCTCGTTGTTGCAGCGCCTGAGTGGCGACCAGAGCCGGACGGTCCTCCTCGTAACCCACAATGCTGCCATCGGCGAGATGGCCGATCGGGTGATCCGCCTGCGTTCCGGTCAGGTCGTCGACGATCACACCGTTGCCCAGCCGGTGGAAGCCGAGGAGCTGATCTGGTGAACCCGCTGGCTCGCAAGCTCTGGAGAGATCTCCTGCTGAACCGGTCCCAGTTCGTGGCCGTTGCCCTGACGATCTTCCTCGGCATCGCGATCTTCGCGGCGAGCTATGACTCGTTCCGCAACCTCGAAACGTCGTATTCGACGACGTTCACGCATTATCGATTCGCCAACCTGACCATCGCTGGGGGCGATTCCAACCAGATAGCCGAATTGGTGAGGCGGCAAGCGGGCGTCGAGTCGGCCTCCACCCGAACCGTGGCTGACCTGCCGCTTCGGGTCGACCGACTGAAACTGCTGGGTCGGATCGTGGGCGTTCCAGACAGCGACCAGCCTGCAGTCAATCGCCTCGAGATCCTGGAGGGGTCATACGTCGAGCCGACGAGGGCCCACGGCGTTTTGCTCGAAGAGCACATGGCCGAACATTTCGAGCTCTCCATCGGCGACACCATCGAGGCGCTGGTGGGCAACACTTGGACAGATCTCGAGGTTGTGGGCATTGTCTCGTCGCCCGAATACATATGGCCGGCCCGAGATCGCCAGGAGCTCATCACGTCGCCCGACAACTTCGGCGTGGTGTTCGGCTCACAAACGCTTGCGACCGCGGTTGGCGGTCCGTCGAATGAAGTGGCTGTCTACTACGCGGATGGGACCGATGATCCTGCCCTGACGGCGCGACTCGTCGAATCAGCTGAGTCGTTGGGAGCCGTCTCGGCGTACACACGAGCCGAGCAGCCGTCGAATGCGGCTCTGATGGAAGACATTCGAGGGTTCGAAGAGATCGCAGTCTTCTTTCCGTTGCTCTTCCTGTCGTCGGCAGCCATGGCCGCCTACGTCATGATCAGCCGGCTGGTATATGCGCAGCGACCCCACATCGGCGCACTGCTCGCCAATGGAATGCGCCGAGGACGGGTTCTCCGCCACTATCTCGGCTACGGTCTGGTTCCCGCCGCTCTGGCGACGGTTCCCGGGCTTGCCACCGGAATGCTGGGGGCCAAGGTCATCACCCGCCTGTACACCTCGATGCTTTCGATTCCTGTCACGGTGATCGAATTCCATCCCGATACGCTGATCGTCGGCGTAACTCTCGGCGTCGCGGCAGCCGGGCTCGCTGCACTGGCGCCAGCCCTGCTGGCAGTGCGAGTTCGACCGGCCCGAGCGATGCGGGGCGAGACCCCGCCGGGGCGCGGCCGGGTCAGCATCGTCGAACGGGTCGTGCCTCCCGTCAGGCGCCTGCCGGTGCGGTGGAAGATGATCCTGCGGGGGATCGAACGGACTCCCCGGCGGACCATCTATACGATGCTCGGGGTCGTTCTTTCGCTGATGCTGGTCCTCGTGTCGTGGGGCATGCTCGACACTGTGAACCATTTGATGGAGCTCCAGTTCGTCGAGATTGAACGCCAGGACGCCACAGTCCACTTCATCGACCCGGTCGGAATCGACGACGTGGAGGCCCTCGAACGTACAACCGGGGTTGTCTCTGCCGAGCCGGTGATCGAGGTCCCGATCTCAATAACAGCCGGCACGCGCTCGTATGCCTCGCTCCTGGTTGCGTTGCCCGCCGGGACGCAAATGCATCGGTTTCGCGGCGTTGACGGCGCCTGGACCGACCTTCCGGCAGACGGCCTGCTGGTCGGGAAGGCCCTTGGACCTACGCTCGGAGTGGGCCCCGGCGATGGGGTGGACGTCTCGATCGGTCCGCTCGGGACGCCGACTCGAGTCCGAGTCGCCGGGTTTGTGGACGAGCCGCTCGGGACCATCGCCTACATGTCCCGCGATGGCCTGGCCGCTGCTCTCGGCTCTCCGGTCCCTGCCACCAGTGCGTTCATCCGATTCGAGCAGGACGCGGTAGGCGCTGAGGTGCGCCACGCGATCACCGAACTGCCTACTGTGGCGGCCTTCGACGATGCGCAGGCCATGTACGAAACCATGCAGGATTACATGGGTCTCTTCTATCTGTTCGTTGCGGTGATGCTCCTATTTGGTTCGGCCATGGCCTTCGCAGTCATCTTCAACACCATGAGTGCCAACATCGCAGAGCGTTCGCGCGAAGCCGCCACGCTCTTGGCCGTCGGCGCAGGGCAACGGGCGATTGGGCGGCTGGTCGCGGCCGAAAACCTGCTCGTGACGGTCGCGGCGATTCCGCTCGGACTCGGTGTCGGTTATCTCGCAGCCCGGGAAGCAATGGCCTCGTTCGGAAGTGATCTGTTCTCGTTCGACTTGACGATCCAGATCCAGACGTATGTCTGGGCAGGTGGAGCAATGCTTCTGGTGGCTCTGCTCTCCCAATGGCCCGGTCTCCGAGCGATGCGGCGCCTCGCCATCGCCCAGATCATCAAAGAGCGTGCTGCCTGAACAGCTCACATCTGTCCGACCAGGCCGTCATAGGCTCGGCGCCCACTCCGACACCACAGGCGTACCCGCGCCGCAGCTTCGGGGAGCGTCGACCTGCCGGTCGGGTGGTGTAGCTCAGCGATGACATTCCCGGCGAGTCGTAGGGCTCCGCACTAGCTGGTCGCGATATCCTGCTCGGAGGGCGGTGGAGCCGCATCTCTGCCCAGCAGCGAGATTGAATGCCCGGAACGACGGTTTGAAGGAGGATGCGGTGGCACGGTTTGCGATCAAGACACCGCCCCAGCACGCGGATTGGTCCGACATCGCTGGGGTGTGGAAGGCGGCGGATGACATCGACCTGTTCGAATCGGCCTGGCTCTTCGACCATCTCTACCCCATCGCCGGTGACCCGCACGGACCGATCATGGAGTCGTGGGTCACGCTGACTGCGCTGGCACAAATCACGTCGCGGCTGCGACTCGGATCCATGGTCAACGGTATGCACTTCCGCCACCCGGCGGTCACGGCCAAGATGGCCGCAACCCTCGACATGATCTCGGGAGGACGGCTGTATCTGGGCCTCGGCGCCGGGTGGTTTCAACCGGAAGTCGACGCCTACGGCCTGGATCTCGGGACGATGCAGCAGCGGATGGACCGTTTCGAGGAAGGCGTCGCGGTCATCGACGGCCTCCTCCGCAACGAATCAACGACCTTCGATGGCAAGTACTACCAGTTCGCAGACGCTCGATGCGAACCGAAGGGACCGCAGCAACCGCGCCCGCCGATCGCCATCGGCGGGACTGGTGAGCGCCGTACGTTGAAGGTCGTCGCCAAGTACGCCCAATGGTGGGATGCACTGCGGACACCTCCCCACGACTGGGTCCAGAAGAACGAGGTCTTGCTGAAGCACTGCGCGGCGGTAGGTCGCGATCCGTCGGAGATCATTCGGAGTGGCCACGTTTTGTCGCCTTCGGATGCCGACCCGCGCGATCTCGCCGAACAGGCGGCCGCACTCTTCGGGGTCGGCATCGATGTGGCCGTATTCAGCCTACGATCGCCGTACTCAGCAGCCGTCGTCGAACCGTTGGCCACTGCCCTCAGCGAACTCTGAGACGGTCTCAGGACGCCGTCACGCGTAGACCGCCGCTCAGCGCTCCTCGCCGAACACGGTCCGGCGTCCGTCGGCCCCGGCCCGGTAGTAGAGGTCGTATCCCTCGGAGGCAATGGGATCCTCGCCCGTGCACGCAATCACGTCGTCGTGTAGGCGCACAATCATGCCGGTTTGCTCGAAACGCTCGGCCGCCTCACGAGAAGGGAACTCGGTCACGACCAACACATGCGAAGGGTCGGCGTTGTGCAGGTAGACGGAGTGAGACTCGGGCCGGTCCGGCGCCCTCAGGGCGTCCTGTTCCCACTGCTGAATGAGCGCCGTGAATTGCTGCATGCGGGTCATCGGAACCCGGCACCTGGTGACATGGAGGTAATGCACTCACCGCACGCTAGACCTGTTTTCGAACTCCGGGGATGTCATATTTCAATCGGCATACGGTCACCGTCTCCGCCAAAGGTGTAGCTTTCGGAGTCGCATTGCGCGCCGCAAGGAGGTCAAATCATGCACCAAAACGCGCAAATCGTCATGCGTGGCTTCCAAGCCTTCGCCGAAGGTGACATGGCCACCATGAAGGGTCTGTTCGCCGAAGATGCCACCTGGCACAGCGGTGGCAACAACAGGTGGAGCGGCGACTACACCGGACCGGACCGAATCGTCGAGATGATGGGGAACATCAGCTCTGAGGCGCAGATCGAAAATGAGTTGCACGCGACGCTTGCCGACGACGAACACGTGGTTGTGCTCGGCAAAGGCCAGCTGAGTCGGGACGGCAAGAGCTTCAGTGGAAACACCGTATTCATCTTCCATGTTGAAGACGACAGGGTCCAGGAGGTCTGGACGATCCCCGCCGACCCGTACGGGTTGGACGCATTCTGGGCTGACTGACAAGCACTGGCGACGCTCAGGGTCACGCACTCGGGTTTGATGGGGATTTCGCGGCGAATCTCGGACGTGATCCCCAGCAGAGGTCAACCGGGCGATCAGCAATCCGTCGCGTCCGTCAGGCAAATGCCCGGAAGCTCCATTGCGTCGAAACCGGCAGATCGAACAGTGCTGACATGACACCGACGAGCACCGAAATCGCCTCGGCGGATTGGATACCAGCCGGATAGGTGAACATCGCCCAGTGATCGGGCTCCCAGCGGGTCAGTTCCCAGCCGTCTTCGAACAGACGGGCGAGGATTGGTTCGGCGGCGGGCTGCCCCGCCCAAGCGAAGTAGACGACGAGGTCCGTCTTCTTGATGTCGCCGGTCCGATCGGCATGCACCCAGATCTGACCCTGGGCTTCCTCATCTGATTGGTCCCGGACGGCGGCAACCACGAACGCGGCGTAGTCCCCGCCCGCCAATCGCGCCTTGGCGTCTTCGACCTGCTCCGCCGGAGCCGAGACGTCCCCGATGCCGAACACGATGATCGGAAAGCGTTTCGCCCTATGCCGCCGGACGATCACGACAGCCATCCAAAGAATGACCAGCAGCCCGCCGCCGGCGAGGAGCCACCGAATCGCGGACCTCCCGAATACGCTCACCACCACTGGCACCAGGAGAAACAGCGAGACCATCCCGCCGGCGGCGGTCCATTTCTGGAGCCGCGTTGGCGTCGGGACGTCATGATGATTCACGACCGGCATCGTACGGGCGCCGTCTGGAGAAAAGGGAGGCCAGAGGCCCCGGGCCGTCGCTACGGTCTCCGGGGTGGACGATTGGCTACGCCGGCTGGAGGCCGAGCGACTTCACTTCGCTGTGCAATGCGGAGACGAAGCCGAGAGCCGCCGTACTCCTGGAGGGTGATCATCCGATCCGGAAGCGGCGGGCGTTCCGGCCGGGACTAGATCCACAGACGATCGAACACGTCGAGCCAGAGCTGGGTGGTCAGCTGCAAAGACTCGACGTCGATCCGCTCGTTGTGGCCGTGGAATCGGCTGAGGAATTCCGCCATGGGAACCTGGGGGCTGAGCAACCCCGCACCGTACGACGGCACTCCCCGGCGGCGGAAGTATCTGGCGTCGGTGCCTCCGGTGACGATGCTTGGCAGCACCTTGGCGCCCGGGTAGGCGACCGAGATAGCGTCGCTCAGAGCGTCCCACAGGACCGTATCGGTCGGAGAAGCGCTTGGGTCGAGAGCCAGCGCCTCCATTCCCGGGAACAGGGGCTCCACCTCGATAGACGCCATCAGGTCGTCACCGATCGCGTCACGCAGATACGCGTCGGCATCATCCGGTGAGTCGCCGTGGATGAGGCGGATATCCACCACGAGCTCCGCCCGGTCGGGGATGGTGTTGGACTTCTCCCCGCTGGCCAGGATGTTGGGGCTGAAACTCGTGTGACAGCACGAGTGGAGGTTGCGGGACAGCTCAGGAGGCAGTTCCGCTAGCGCATCGTAGAGGCAAACCGGATCCAACAAGCGCTGTTCGAGGTCCTCGGGGAGTCCCATCGCCTTCACGCGGGCCGCGAACATCTCGTCGAGACGCGGCCCTGGGTTGTACGCAGCGAGACGGCGCACGATCTCGGCCGCCTTGATCAACGCGCTGTCGGCCATATATGGCATGGACCCATGTCCCGGCTCGCCGTGCACGATGATACGTCGCGGGCTCCCGCCTTTTTCGGCGGTCGTGAGGAGCACGACGGGCCCATCCTCGGTCATTGTTGGCGTTCCGCCGTACTCGGTGAGCACGAAGTCGCAGTGAAGGGTGTCCCATTCCTGGTCGACCAGCTTGCTCGCGCCGTTGAGACCACCGTGTTCCTCGTCTGCCACCGCGAAATAGACGATGTCGCCCGGGTAACGCTTACCGGAACGGACGATATGCCGGAAGGCCACGGCCATCGAAGAGGTCAGGTTGAGCATGTCGACTGCACCCCTCCCCCACACCTCGGCGATGCCGTCAGGGGACGTGATCAGCTCTCCTTCAAACGGATCCACATCCCAACCCTCGGGGCTGACGGGGACGACGTCGGTGTGGCCCATGAGGCACAACGCGGGAGCGTCCGGGTCGGTGCCTTGGTAACGGGCGACCAGTGATGCCCGCCCGGGAAGGGTTTCGAAGAGTCGAATGTCCACTCCGTCGCTCTCGAGCTCATTGCGAAGAAGCTCAGCATTACGCGACTCGTGTCCCGACTCGACCGTCCCTTCGTTCACGCACTGGTTGCGGATCAGGGCCTGCAGCAGCTGGATGGTTTCACCCGTCAGGCGGTCGATCTCGGATGTCATGCGTCACTCCTTCGGTTGGCACATTACGACGGGCGATGGTCGATCCGCCTCGGCGACTCGACGGCGGCCAGCTTCCGCCGCCGGCGCGCCGCCATCCCTGGCCCGACTCACCGAAGGTCGATCTCGAAACGCCGGTAGAAGGGACCCCAGCGCGTCCCCCTCAGGGGATGCGGATGAATTGTGAGCGACGCCTCGGGGGCAACTGCGCGAATCATCGGCTCATACTCCCAGGAGTAGGAATAGGGCGTCGCCAGTGTGACCTCTTCCTCCTCCGGATGGCGGTTGGCGACAACACGCCCTTCAACCCCCAACTCCGGCTCGAGCAGGATGACTGCCAGGCTGCTGACCCGTGCCAGTTCGGTCAGCGCTACTTGCGGGTAGGGAAGATGATCCAGCACCGAGATGGTGAAGGAAACATCGAATGAATCGTTCTCGAATACCTCGAGGCCCGATTCATCGGCAACGCGGAGATCAAGACCAAAGAGTTCGGCGCCGTGGGCCACGGCATCCTCGTTGATGTCCAACCCGACGAGTTCCACACTGCCAGCGCGTTCGCTTATCGCGTGGAGGTTTCGTCCGGCGTTGCAGCCGAACTCGAGAACTCGCCTTGGACCATACGACAAGACCCGCTCGGCAATGTCGTGACTCCAGTGCGTGGGGGCGGTGTAGAAGTCCAGCGTCTCGAGATGCGACCAGTAGGCCTTCGCCGCAGCGCCTTCGTCGTCTGAGAATCGACTCGGGTCCTCCCACTCGACACTGAGATCATTCATCACTCCCTCTCCCAATCCTGAGGACGACCCAGAGTGTATGCCGAGGCAAGCCTCTCCAGATCGCCATGGACGGGCGCTCCGGTCAGTACATCGTGTTGTCGTTGGCCGACTCTTCGGGAATCTCCTGGACGGCGTCCCAGTGCTCGACGATCTTGCCATCGTCGTCGAACCGAAAGAAGTCCATCGTCACGAATTCGACTCCACCGGGCCAGATCTGATGGGTGTGGACCGCTACCAGGTCGTCCTCCGCCACAGTGCGAACGAAATCGATGCTCTTCTCGGGATACTCAACGTTCATCTGTTCGAAATAGGTGACGAATGCTTCCTGACCATCCCCCACCCAAGGGTTGTGCTGGATGTATTCGCCGCCGACGTATCGCTCGACCGCCTGGCGTGGGTTGCCCTCGAACGCCATTCGGTAGAACGCGATTGCGTTTTCCTTGTTGCGTTGCAGCTGCGTCATGGCCTTGAAAATACCCGACCGGGACAGATCGATGCGGTGCCTGCGACAGGATCCGGGACCCGCAAGCCGCGCAGCCGGCACGGCGTTTCTCCGGTCGTCTGCACGCCCCGCATAGGGCACATGGGAGAGGGTGGGACCCGCCGTGCAGGTCCTGGCGAGACCGTCCGGCGGCGAGAGAAGGCCGCGAGAGCAGC
The DNA here is from genome assembly GCA_041576165.1 of Acidimicrobiia bacterium. GTDB lineage: Bacteria > Actinomycetota > Acidimicrobiia > Spongiisociales > Spongiisociaceae > JBFGLM01. The sequence goes on along the minus strand of JBFGLM010000023.1, from coordinate 34,804 downwards.
CGTGGACATGCAGTCAGCTGTCTTCGGCGCCGCGTTCTTTGTCTTTGTCCTTATCTTTGTCTTTGCCCTTGCCCCGGCCGGGAGGCCCATCAGGCTTGTTCTTCATGCCCTCGAACGCATCCCGCATTTCGTGAGCGGCCGCCGAAACCGCCTCGCCGTGGCTGTCGAGGGAGGATGGTGACTCGCCGTTGGCCAGCGCCTCGTGGACAGCCTGGGCGCGACCCTGTCCGAGACCGCGACCGTTTCCGTTCCCCGGCTGGTCCTCTCTCGTGAACCGCCAGGAGCTGGACACTTCTGCTGCCCGCGCCAAACCGGTTGTCTTGTCGTCGTCGCGACCCCCCGCCTTGTCAGCCGCGAATTCAGAGGCAGCCGCGGCAGCTCGAGCGTGGGCTTCGGCCACTGTGGCCGCGGCGTCCTCCGGCAAATCCGCAGGTGTTGCAGTTGCCACCGCCGCCATCGCCAGGATCACGCTCAGCATCATCGCCAAGCACGTTGTGCGCAGCCCTCTCATCCACATGCCTCCAATCCGCACCACGCCACGGTCACCCCGCCGCCCGCGGGCATAGCGTTTCGGTGGCGGCACCCATGAGCGCTCCGGTGAGCACAAGCTGGTCGCCATCTGCCAGCGTGGCGTCCCCGCCGGCTAGTTCGGACAGAAATTCGACTACGACCTGCTCGCCGGCCTCGCCCTGGGCCATCCGCTCGCAGAACAACAGGCCGGTCGCCGCGAACACCTCCGGATCCTCAAATGGTGCCCCTTCGAATCGGGTGCCGTCGAGAGTGTCGGCCACTGCGGCCAGGAACACGTCATAGGCCGGGGTATCGGCTTCGACGGCCGTCGGGTCGGCAACCGTCGAGGTGGGGGCCGTCGATACTGCAGGGATCGTGGTCGCCGCATCCGTAGCAACCGTCGCATTTTCGGACTGATCTGGAAGTGCGGCCGGGTCCGTCGTGACAGCTTTGCCGCCGCACGCGGTGCCCGCCACGAGCAGTACGAGCAGCCACAACGAACGCATGTGCTCGTTATCGACCAACCGAGCTGCCGCCTTGAATCGGGGCGACGCAAAGAGCTGCCATCCGCACGTTCTCGTCGGCCGACGCCAGATTCAGCATTCCGATTCGGAGGAAGGATACGGTGCGGTCTCGCGGCCCGCAGCAACCAGACCGTCGTTCCATGCGCTGAAATCGTCGCCTCCAGAAGCATCACGCGACCAGCCGGTTTGACACCGGAGTGAATGTTCATTCAATATGAACGAACATTCACTCCGGGAGAGCTCAGATGGCTTGGAACGTATCCGATATCCCCGACCTCAGCGGCAAGGTCGCAGTGGTTACCGGAGCCAACGGGGGCCTCGGACTCGAGTCTGCCAAGGCGATGGCGGGCGCCGGCGCCCACGTTGTGATGGCGGCCCGGAACCAGAACAAGGCCAGGATCGCTCAGGCTAGGATCGCAAGCACCCACCCCGACCCGTCTCTCGAGATCGTCGAGCTCGACCTGGCGTCGTTGGAGTCGGTGCGCACCGCGGCCGACGCCATCGCCGAGCGGCATCCGGCGATCGACATCCTGATGAACAATGCGGGGCTGATGGCGATGCCCGAGCGCCGTACCGAAGATGGGTTCGAGCTGCAGTTCGGCGTCAACCATCTCGGCCACTGGATGCTCACCGCTGGTTTGCTTCCCTCCCTGCTGGCGGCCGACGCGGCCCGGGTTGTGTCGGTTACCAGCACGGCTCACCACTTCGGCCGGGCGGTGGACCCGGACAACCCCAACCTCGAGGGCAACTACACGCCGTGGAGGGGCTACTACCAGTCGAAGCTGGCGAACTATCACTTTGCGCTGGGACTGCAGCGTGAATTCGAAAAACGTGGGCTGGCGGCCCAGAGCCTGGTGGCGCATCCGGGCCTGACCAACAGCGGCCTCCAGACCCACATGATGGATCAAGGAGGCGGCGGGCTGATCGGCCGTATTTCGCTGGCCATGGCCAGCCGGACCGGAATGTCCCCGGCGGAGGGGGCCCTGCCTCAGCTGCGAGCGGCGACGGACCCTGCGGCCACAGGTGGGGAGATGTACGCGCCGCGTTTCATCAACACCGGTGCGCCGGTACGGCGTCCGATCTTGCGTCGGATCGGGCTCGACACAGCGATAGACAATCTCTGGACGGTGTCTGAGAGCATGACGGGCGTTGCACTCGACTTCGACGCGGCCATGTCGCAGTCATGACGTCGACGGCGGTCGATCGCCCGGCGGCCATACGTCGGGCGCTGCGCGACCTTGTGGCGGAACGGGGATTTCATGGGGCGTCGATGAGTGCGGTCGCTCAGGCGGCCGGAGTAGCCACGGGCACGGCATATGTGTACTACGAGTCGAAGGAACAGCTGGTCTACGCGACGTATCTGGAGATCAAGCAGGACCTGGGTGACTACGTAGTTGCGCAGCTCGAACCGGCGAGCGAGCCCGCCGACCGCTACCGCCAGATCTGGAAGGCCACCCACGACTACCTGCGCCGGGAACCGGCCCGAGCGAGGTTTCTCACCCAGCTGGAGGACTCGCCCTTTGCGGACAGAGCCCGCGAGCTCCTGCTCGAGCAGGGTGATCGGCTGCTCGAAGAGGCGAACCGGCCGGATGTGGCAGCAATGCTGGTGGACTTGCCGCTCGAGGCCATCTATCTACTGTCGCTCGGCACTGCTGTGAGATTGGTTTCGGCCGGCATTGAGCTGTCGGACGAAGAGCTCGATGCACTCGTCGACGCCACCTGGCGGGCAGTGACAACCGCGGCCTGAGGGCCATCAGCGCGGCGTGCCTAGACCGGCCAGGGTTCAGGCTCGCGACGGGTTTCGACTGGATGGGTGCTCGCGCCGAGTCCGCAGTCACGCACGGCGAATCCTGACTCGAAGGATTTCAATCGACCTGCGACATGTGTGAAGTCCACCCGTGTCGGGTACAGATCCGGCATGCGACGAATCATCGACCTCACGACCAAGCTCGCGGTGCTGGTCGCTGCCACCCGGGCAGTCATGGCCCGGGACCAGAACCACAGCACAGATGGCGGCACGGGGGGGCATCGGCCGGTCAGGCTTTCCGACGGCCATCGAGGGCGCTCCGCGTCTCGACCCGCTGCCATCCCTCCCCGGGGCTGGAAGGACGTTTTGGCACGAGTCGCAGCCGAAATGAAGGACGACAACTTGACGATGGTGGCTGCCGCCATGACCTATTACGGCGTGCTGGCTCTCTTTCCCGCGCTGATCGCCGTTGTGTCCCTATACGGCTTGGTAGCCGACGCCGCAACCGCACAAGCCCAAGTCGCCGATCTGACCGCGATTCTCCCCGGCTCCGCAGCTGACCTGATCAACTCCCAGCTCGCCGCGATCGTAGAATCCTCCAACGCCGCGCTCGGACTCAGCTTCGCTGTTTCACTGGCTGCCACGTTCTGGAGCGTGTCGTCGGGTGTCGCCGCGTTGATCAAGGCCATCAACTTGGCCTACGACGAGACAGAGACGCGAGGCTTCGTGCAGCTGCGCATGATCAGCCTTGCGCTCACTGTGGGATTGATCCTCTTCGTGGTCGCCGCCATCTTCGTCATCACAGCTCTGCCCGTGTTGCTGGGAGCCTTGGGCGTCTCATCTGGACTCATCACAGCCGCATCATGGCTGCGCTGGCCCGTGCTGGGCATCGCCCTCATGGTTGCCCTGGCAACGTTCTATCGCTTCGGACCAAATCGCGACCCGGCGAAGTGGCGGTGGCTGACGTGGGGCGCGGCCGCCGCGACCATCGTCTGGCTCGCCGCCTCGGTGCTACTCAACTTCTACGTTTCCAATTTCGGGAGCTACAACGAGACGTACGGCGCACTGGGCGGAGTGATCGTGCTCCTCCTCTGGATGTTCGTGTCGGCGTTGATCGTTTTGCTGGGCGCTGAACTCGACGCCGAGCTCGAAGCTCAGACCGGGGTGGATACGACTACCGGTCCGCCGGAACCGATGGGCGAGCGGAACGCAATCAAGGCCGACAATCTCGGGAAACCGGCCGAGCTGGTGGGCGCCTGAGCGATCCTGACATCTGACTAGCAACCGACGCCGATGCCGGCCTCGATGGCCCGCACGACCTGTGCACCGTCGAGCAACACCACGATGCCGACGTCATCATCGATCAGTTGCACCGCCCAGCCGCGACATTCGTCCGGCTCCTGGGCCAATTCCAGCTCAGGGCCATAGACCGTTTTCAACTCTTCCGCTGTGGCGCCCACCCCGACGCCGGCGGCCGTACGAAGGTCAGAATCGGCGCTTCCACCGTCGTATTGCCAGCCAACGAATCGAGCAACACCATCGAATTCCGTCCACATTGGCCGGCTGAAACCAAGGAACAGGCCGAAGGTCTCCCAGCCCATGTACTCGACCCAATCGGCCTGCTCACCAGGATCGCTCGGCGGCGACCCCATCAATCGCTCCATCACCGCGAGGACTTCGTCTTCAGCTTGTCCGAAGCGAACGAGTCCCAAACCCTCCGGCTCGAGCATGAGCATGCTCCGGGCCAGGTCCGCATTGCCGGTAGCGACTGCGGCCACATACCGCACATAACAATCCGTAGCCAGAGCGTTGCAGAAGCCCGCGGCAGCTTTCCGATCCGAGAAGTGACCGGTGAACACCGCCCAGTAGCCAGGATTCAAGGTCAGTAGACCATCTGACCACAGAACACCCGTCATCACGTTGAGCCGGTCTGCATAGCCGCTCGCGGCGTCCTGAGCGGCGTCATATCCCATCGCGGAGTTGTCGAGTGAGGCCAGCACCACGGTCCAAAACCCGCCGGCACCTGTCTCGAGGGGCGGGGCTGCGGTCACGCGCCCTGTGGCGACATCGAGGATCTTCCGGCCGGCCTCGCCGGACACTGTCAAGAATCGTCCGTCGAACGCATCGAGCTGGGAATTGGCGGCAACTCGGGTCCGGAACAAGTCGAGGCCGCTCGCCAGATCGATGACCGCCACTTCGGTCTCGAGGTCCCGCTGGTCTTCGTACCACTCTTCGAATGCCGCCCTGTGGTCGCGGCCGGCCGGCAATGGCTGCTCCCAATAGGCGGTGGGCCACAAGGCATAAGCCATTGATGTCCCGTCGGGCGACAGTTTCACGGACAGTCGACATGGTGCACACGACTCTGCAAACGGGTTGTGGTCGAGGACTACCTGTTCACCATTGATGTCGTAGAACGCCAGGAGCTGGTCTGTGCCGCCTGCGCCGACCGCGACCCAGCTGACAGCCGCGAAGAGACCCCCGCCGAAGGAAGTGAGAAGCTCGCCCCCATCGCCGCCTTCTTCGCGGCACACGAAGGACTGTTCGTCACCCGTCGCGAGATCGAGAATCGTCAGCTCCTCGGCAAAATCGCTCGGGTCACACCGGGAGGCACCGTCGGGGTTCCTCGACACCAGCGCCGATGGACGACCTTCCAACCCAAAGACCAGGAGGATCTCCTTCCGGCCGCCGTCACCCAGGTCCAGGCTGCGAGGCCGCTGGGCGTCGGCGCCGAGCCACGCCCAACCTGGCTCGTCCGTCGCTGACCGAAACACGATCCCGCCTGCCCCGTCCTGTTCCGCCCAGGAAACCGGTTCAACCACGAGCAGTTCGGAGGTGCCGGCCTGGAATCGGGTCACCCCATCCCAGCCGTACGTCAGATGGACGGGTGCCGCACGCGGCGGCGCGGTCGTTGATATGGACGCCGGCCGGGTAACGGAAGTAGTAGATGACGCACCGGGGCGCGCCGCCATAGTCGACGACGTGGTTGTCACGACGCTCGCGATCGGACCCTCCTGGGGTCCAGCACACGCTGCAACCATCAACAGGATCACAACCGCAACCGCATGTCCGCGGATCACAGCAACTCTCCTGCAACTCGCGCGGATTGTCCACCTCCGGGCGCCCCGGCAATAGTGCCGAAATACACATGACGGCCCGGCACGCCTCAGCCCGGCAGGGCGCGATCGCGGACTGCGCGAGATACCGGCGGGACAGCGTCGCGGTCCTGATACATTCAGTTGATGGACGTGGTCGATGCTTCAGCGATGAGTACCGGTCACGAAGCCGTGCAGGCGCACATCGAACTGCTGCAACCCTTCCCCGATTCATTTCAAGCAGCCGTCCTCGGCCAATTCGCGCGCATCGAGCAAGCGCTGCGGACGGTCGAGCAGGACCCCGACACGTCCGTGCACACCGTACGCAAGACGCTGAAGCGACTGCGCGGTCTGATCCGGCTGGTCCGGGACGAGGTTGGCTACGCCGCCTACCGCTCCGAGAACGTCGTACTTCGTGACACCGGACGGAAGCTCGCTCCGGTCCGCGACGGCTTCGTCCTGGTTCGCACACTCGACCAGCTTCGCGGCGAGTACCGGGCTCTGCTGTCCCCGGACGCCTTCACGAGAACCCGGAACCACCTGGTCATGACCCATGACCAAGCCCGTCGGGCTGTCCTGGCGGACCGGGCGCTGATCATGGACGTGACGGTCACGATCAAGACGGCCCGCGCTCGTTTTGCCGCCTGGGACGCGCGCACAACGAACCCGCCCACGTCGGTACTCGGTGCGGCCGGCCTGGTCGATGAGTTCTCAGCCGTCTCTCGCGGGCTCCTTCGCGTGTACCGGCGGGGACGTCGAGGGATGCGCATTGCGTATCTAGCCGGCTCGCCCGACGCGTTCCACGAGTGGCGCAAACGGGTCAAGTATCTCCACTACCAGGTGGACGCCCTCCAGCCGTTGTGGCCGGCGCTGCTCAAAGCCCAGGCGGCCCGGCTCGACGAGCTAGGCGAGGTCCTGGGCCTGGAGCATGACCTGGCGCTGCTGGAGAACATCGTGCAACACGACCAGATCGCAACTGCGAACCAGCGGGAACGGACGTTGCTGTTGTCACTGATCCGCCGCGCGCGGCTCGAGCGTCAGTGGCATGCGAGGAACCTGGGGCGGGCACTGTATGTCGAGAAACCTGACGCATTCGTCGCTCGCATTGGCGGCTACTGGCTGGCGGCCAGGGGCGCCTGAGCCCGACCTAGGCGACGGCTCATCGTGTCGTGAGACACCACCGCCGATTTCAGCCGAGCGGTAACGACGACAGTCCCGGAGGCGGTCCCGCCCGAGCTTCGGGTCCCTGCTTTCACTCCTCGAAGCAAGCCTTCAGAGCGTCGACGACAAGGTTGCGCTCTTTCGTGGCCACCCGCGTGCCGAACCGTTCCAGCTTCCTCCCGCAGGCGTGGCACCGGGACCAGCCGGTTGGTGCCAGCCTCGGGTGACGTGTCAGCCGCGCACCCGGTCCATGGTGGGGTCATAGAGGGGTCGGAGGCATGCCACCGCCGGGAAGCGCTCACCGGCGACATCCACCTCCCATTGGCCGGCGTCGAGCCAGTCCTGAGTGATCGGCTCAGTGGCCTCGACCATTGCCAGGCCCACCGCCCCGCCCAGAGTGAATCCATAGGACGCTGCGCGGATATATCCCACGGCCGCCCCATCGCGGTGAACGACCTCAGCGTGGAACATCAGCGGGTTGGGATCGGAGAGCAAGACTTGCACGAGGCGGCGGTGGGGTGGACCCGGGGCTGGGGCAGCGACCGCATCACCACCAATGAAGCCCCCGGGCTTGTCGATATCAGCGAATCGGTCGAGGCCCACCTCGTGCAGGTTGTCGGTGTTGTCAATGTCGTGCCCGTAGTCGCGGTAGCCCTTTTCCATCCGGAGGCTGGCCAGCGCCTTGAGGCCGGCGTGGCGCAAACCCACGCTCTCCCCCGCCGTCACCAGGCGGTCGTACACGTCTATCGAGTGCTCCACCGGAACGTACAGCTCGTATCCCAACTCGCCTACATAGGTGATCCGGGTGCAGAGCACCTGGGCGGAGCCGACTTCGACTTCTCGCGCGGTCCGGAACGGGAAGACGGCATCGGAGAGGTCGGCGTTGGTCACCGCTTGCACCACTTCGCGTGATCGAGGCCCTTGCACATTGAGCTGGGCGTAGCCGGAAGTGGCGTCGGTGACTACCACATGCATGTCTTCCCGGTGGCGGCGCAACCAGGCTTCCACGTGGCGGCGGGCCGTGTCGGTGGCGACCACCCAGAACCGGTCGGCGGCCAGCTTGCTGACCGTCAGGTCGGCCTCGATGGTTCCGGCCTCGTTCAGCCACTGTGTATAGGTGATTCGCTCCGGCTCGCCATCAACTCGGTTGGCGGAAACCCGCTCGAGTAGATGTCCGGCGTCGGGACCCTCGACTCGGAACTTCGCCATGAACGACATGTCCATCAAGATCACCCCGTTGCGGGCTGCCTCATGCTCGGCTTGCCACCATGGGAACCAGTTCTCCCTCCCCCAGGACAGACGCTCCACCCGGGGCTTTTCGCCGGGCGGGGCGTACCAGTCGGCGGCCTCCCAGCCGCTCACGTCCCGGAAATACGCGCTCCGCTCGACCAGCCGCTGATGGACGGGCGACAGCCGCATGCCGCGAGCTGTTTGCATCGACCGGGTGGGGTAATGGCACTGGTACACCATCCCCAGCGCCTCCACGGTCCGGGCCCGGCGATACTCGGGTGCTGCCTGGTACGGCTCGAGACGGTCGATGTTGAATCCGGTGACATCCATGTCGGGGCGCCCTTCCACAATCCAGCGCGCCACCAGCCGGCCGATACCGCCGCCGGTGATGATGCCGATCGAGTTGAGACCGGCGGCAACGAAGTAGTTCCGCAGCTCGGGGGCCTCGCCGACCACCGGCTGCAGGTCGGGCGTGAAACTCTCCGGACCACAGAAGAACTTACGCACCCCGGTCTCGAGCGACACGGGAACCCGCTGCATGGCCTTTTCCAGGTACGGGGCCATCCGATCCCAGTCGGGGGGCAATTCGACGAAACTGACGTCGTCGGGGATGCCGTCGACCTGCCACGGGGCACAGACGGGTTCGAACAGCCCGATGAGCAGTCCGCCCACTTCCTCTCGGTAGTACCCGTAGGAGGCCGGGTCCTCGATGACCGGCCACGAAGAATCCACCCCGGGGATTTGCTCGGTGAGCAGGTAATAGTGCTCGGCCGCTTGCAGCGGAATCGTGACGCCGGCCCGCTCGCCGAGCTGTCGGGCCCACATGCCGGCGCAGTTCACGACGTACTCAGCCTCGACGTCCCCGTACGCCGTACGGACGCCGCTGACGGCGCCTCCGTTTCCGAGGAAGTCGGTGACTGCGACGCCTTCCACGATGCGAACGCCCAACCGTCTCGCCCCGGCCGCCAGCGACATAGTGACATCGGCAGGATTGGCCCGGCCGTCGCCGGGAACATAGAAGCCGGCGAGCACATCGGCGCTGCGTACCAGCGGAAACAAATCGGCCACTTCGGTTGCCGAAATCTCGTATACGTCTACCCCACAGTGACGGTTGAAGGCGGCCACCCGGCGGTACTCCTCGAGCCGATCCGGCTCAGTCGCCAGTTCGACAAAGCCCACGGGCTTGAAACCGGTAGACAGACCCGTCTCGACCTCGAGTCTGCTGTAGAGGTCGCGGGTGTAGCGGCGCATCTGGGTGGAGGTTTCCGATAGCGAGCCGAATGTCACCACCAGCCCGGCGGCATGCCACGTTGTCCCGGATGTCAGCCGGTCGCGTTCCACGAGCAGCACATCGGTCCAACCAAGGTGAGCGAGGTGATATGCGACGCTGCATCCGATCACCCCTCCGCCGACGATGACGACCCGGGCACGGGTAGGGAGAACCGGATCGAGGGCGCTACGTGGCCGGGTCATCTCGAATGCAACTCAGCTGGCGCGGACACTCGGTGTCGGTTTCCCATGTCCCCATCAGCCTCGCATGGGAAGGCGTCGTCTGACGCCCCCGGAAGCTCCGGCAGGCCAGGTGGCCATTTGATGTCGAAAGACAGCCAGCGTGAAGCAGGATGGCTGGGTGCGGACGAACCTCCTAATCCCATCTTTCGCCTCTACCCGGTGGAGGCCTGATCGGAGCTTGATCAAAGTGCAGATATGGACGGAGTAGCAATGGAGTATGCGCTCGAACGCATGCCGGATGGCACCTGGGCGTTGGACGGCGTTTGGAAACGGGGATCTGCGTTGCTCCAGGACTCATTGCTGAACAAGGGAACGGCCTTTTCCGCCTCCGAACGCAACGTGTTCGAACTAGAGGGGTTATTGCCCAATGTCGTCAACCCCCGTCACCTGCAGGTGCGTCGCGCCTACGAACACATCACGGCCAAGGGTGACAATCCGCTCGAGAAGTACATCGGGATGATGTCGCTCCTGGACCGCAACGAAACGTTGTTCTATCAGGTATTGCTCGAGCACCTGGTAGAGCTGGTGCCGGTCGTGTACACACCAACAGTCGGATTGGCTGCCGTCCGGTTCAGTCATGTTTTCCGGCGTGGCCGCGGTTTGTGGATAACTCCCGATCATCGCGGACGCATCTACGACGTCCTCGGACACGTCCGCGGTAGGAAGGTGCGTCTAGTAGTCGCCACCGACAACGAGCGGATCCTGGGCTTGGGAGATCAGGGAGCCGGCGGGATGGTCATCCCAATCGGGAAGTTGGCTCTCTACACGCTGGCCGCAGGGATACACCCGGCCTTCACGCTTCCGATCAGTCTCGACGTCGGAACCGACAACGAGGAACTACTCGCCGATGACCTGTATGTGGGATGGCGCCACCCCCGCCTCCGGGGCGAGCCATATCAATCACTGGTCGCCGAGTTCGTCGATGCCTTGCGGCGCCGCTGGCCTGACGCAGTCCTGCAATGGGAAGACTTCAAGAAAGGCAATGCCTTTCGTCTCCTGGACAAACATCGCGACTCGTTGCCGTCATTCAACGACGACATTCAGGGCACCGCAGCTGTGGTCGTGGCAGGAATTGCCTCGTACTGCCGGGCCACAAACACCAAATTTACCGATCATCGGTTCATGCTTGTCGGTGCCGGAGCCGCCGGGGTCGGCATCGGCCGGCTGCTCCGCCACAAACTGGCTGCGGCCGGCAGCTCAGCCGATGACATACACGATTCCGTCGTCATGTTCGATACTCACGGCTTGGTCACCGACGACCGGTCACACCTCGAGTCGTACAAACGGCCCGCCGCGAGCTCTTCGGCACAGGCGAAGCAGTGGGGACTTGATCAGGCGACTGACCTCGTCGGAGCGGTCAGTGCATTGCGCCCCACTGTGCTTATCGGCACCACCGGACAGCACGGACTATTCACAGATGCCGTACTTCGCAAACTGGCTCACCATGCCTCCCGACCACTGGTGATGGCGCTCTCCAACCCTACGAGCAAATGTGAGGCAACCCCCCGGGATATCATCGCATCCACCAACGGTCGAGCCGTTGTGGCCATCGGTAGCCCATTTGACCCGGTCACCTTCCAGGGCCGCCAGGTCGCGGTCAACCAATGCAACAACGTTTACATCTTCCCGGGCGTCGGGTTGGGAGCCATCGCTACCGGCGCCCGAGCAGTAACAGACGGCATGTTTGCGACAGCCGCCGCCGAACTTGCGGCTCAGGTGGAGCCGAGGCTCCTGTCTTCGGGCTACCTCTACCCGCCACTCACAGACCTGCGGTCGACTACGCGTCGCATCGCTGTAGCCGTTGCCCAGGAAGCGATCACCTCGGGTGTGGCTCCCGGCCTCGAACCCGAATCGATGGAGGCGGCAGTCGACGAGATGATCTGGGACCTGGAGTACCCGATCCTCCGGGCCGTCTGAAGCCGCCGTCGGACCGGTCAGGAGTAATCCGGGTAGCCGGTGCTCGGCGTCGTGCAACTCTCGCCGGATCGTGGTTGCTCAAATCGGGCCTGGCCCGGATATCGACCGGCCCCAATGAGAGTCCGACGATCGGACCACCGGCCGGCAGCAGCAGCCTGGCCGGAGCCCTCAGTGGAGCCGAAGACGGGCCGTTGGTACGGACTACGGCGGTCTACGGACAGTCGCCCCAGGCGTGGCGCGGTCGACGGCGGAGACGCCTATATTGGGTGATCCGCCCCAGGAGGTGGCCGTGGCGACGTTCGCCGTGGCATTCCTGATGTTCAGCGGACTCGTGCTGATCACGAGTCTTCCGCTCCTGATAGTGGCGCTCCGTAGGGAAAGGGCCCGGACGGCCCGCCGTTTCCTGATAGCCGGAGGGCTGGTGGCCCTCCTCTGTGCTGCAACATCGGCTGGATCTGAACGGTTGGTGCGTCAGTGCCGGGAGGCGGGCAACCCCACGTGCCTCGACTACGGCGCGTCCGGACTGCAGCTTCTCCTGGTCGCGGGCTTCGCCGTTGTGGCGTGGATCGTGGCATACAACATCAGTCGCGAATAGCGGCGTCACCGCGAGGCGCCCGGGAGGCTTGCGGCGATGCCTGTCTGCCCTCTGAGGAGCCGGCAATCGCCCGGGAGCTGCCGTGACCCAGGCGTCACGCACGTCCACAGGGCGGGCGGTTCCGTACACTGAGCACAGGGAGGGTGTGGATATCGGCAGTCTGTTTGCCTTGGAAGCTGCGGCCGACGTCGATCGGTTTGGGAACAAGGCAGCGAATCTGCGCTGGCTGATGGATCAGGGAGCGGCGGTTCCTCGAACCTGGGTGATCTCACCAGGTGTACACATCACAGCGAGCCAACTCGACGCCCTTGCACCACGCCAGCGCTACGCCGTGCGTTCGTCCGCGGCCGTCGAAGATGGCCTCGACTTCTCGTTCGCCGGCCAGTTCACGACCAAACTCGACGTCGACGGGCGCGAGGACGTCGCGACGGCCATCCAGGCCGTGCAAACCTCTGCTCATCGCCCTGAGGTGGCAACCTATCTCGAACATGCCGGCTATGAGCCGGCGACAATCGAAATGGGTGTGGTCGTCCAGGAGATGGTTCCTGCCGTCACCTCGGGCGTCGCCTTTTCTCGCAACCCAATCACCGGCCTGGACGAGGTCGTGATCGAAGCGGTGCCGGGACGCGGTGATCAGCTGGTAGGACAGGGCGTCACGCCCGAGCGGTGGGTGCACCGCTGGGGCAGCTTCACAGAACAGCCGCCATCACCGTCCCTGCCATCCTCGATCGCCGGCGAGGTTGTGCATCAAACGCGCCAGATTGCCGGCGCCTACGGACAGTCCGTGGATGTGGAATGGGTATGGGACGGACGGCAGGTGTGGTTCGTCCAGCTCCGGCCGATCACCGGCATCGATGACATCACCATCTTCAGCAACCGCATCGCCCGCGAGGTCATGCCGGGAATCATCAAGCCCCTGGTCTGGTCGATCAATGTCCCGGTGGTAAACCGAGCTTGGATCGATCTCATCACCGAGGCGATAGGCCCCAACGACCTGCAGCCAGAGGACTTGGCACGATCGTTCGGATATCGCGCCTATTTCAACATGGGTGCCTTCGGTGACATCTTTGCCGCATTCGGCATGCCCCGCGAGTCGCTCGAGCTGTTGCTCGGGTTGCCGGAAGGCGATGATCAGCCCTCGTTCAAGCCAACCACGGCGACGATGAAGAAGACGCCGCGGCTGGCCGCGCTGGCGGTGAGGAAGATGCGTCTGGCGCGGCGAGCTGACGCTGAACTCGCCAGGCTGCGGTCCGACTACGAATCCTTCTCTGACAAGCAATTTGGTTCGGCGACGACCGAGCAGCTGTTCGATGACATCGATGAGCTCAAGCGGATCACCACGCGGGCGGCCTCGCTGAACATCGTGATCCCCTTGCTCGCGAACATGTCCAACGGGCTGCTGCGGCGGACGCTTCTAAAGGCTGGTCTCGACCCTGAACAGATCGAGATCATTTCGATGAACGAGATGACAGAGGTCAACCCCCAAGCCGCTATTGCCGAGCTGGGCGTCGCGGCCGCTTCACTGGCGGAACACGAACGCGACCTCGTGCAGGCTCGGGGTTACGCCGCGGCGCCGGCGTTCCTCCGCGCGCAGGTCGATGAGTTCCTGGAGCGGTTCGGACACTTCAGTATGAGCGGCAACGACATGTCCGTTCCGACCTGGCGTGAAACGCCGGACGCAATAGCTCGAATGATCGTCGACACCATTCATCACGAGAACCCTTCACAGCAAATGCCATGGGACGAAGCCGAGCGAGCTGTTCCGCCGATATGGAGGCTCCCGGCCCGACGTTTGCACCGCCGCACCCGCCGCCTGATCGGGCTGCGGGAACATGTCAGCTCTCTGTACACGCACGGATACGGTTTGTTCCGGCCGTACTTCTTGGAGCTGGGGTGCCGGCTGGTGGCGGCCGACCGCCTGGACGATGCCGACGACGTCATGTACCTCACCGACCCCGAACTGCGGGTGGCGTTTGCAAACCCCGAGATCGATCAGCGTGGTCGGGTCCAAAGTCGGAAGGCGGAGATCGAGACGGCCGAACTGCTGGATATGCCGGAGACCATCATCGGTGATGATTTCATACCTGTTCGACGTCAGCTCGACTCGACCGGGACCCTCACCGGAGTGCCCACCGCCCGCGGCCGTTACCGAGGCACCGTGCGACTCGTGAATGCCATCGACGACTTCGATCGCGTCGCGGCGGGCGACGTCGTCGCCATTCCTTTCAGTGATGTTGGCTGGACACCGCTTTTCGCCCGGGCCGGCGCAGTGGTGGCGGAGGCCGGCGGCATGCTGTCGCACAGTTCGATCGTGGCTCGCGAATACGGAATCCCCTGTGTGGTGTCCGTGCGCGGGGCGTTGCAGATTCCGGACGGTGCCACAGTCGTGGTGGACGGCTACGAGGGTACGGTGCGGATCGACTCCGACGGCTGAGCCTCGAACTGCGTCCAGGCTTGCTCCATCAGTTCTCCGTGAAAACGAGATGGTCCGAATAGTCCTCGAGGATGCCGTACTCGCCTTGGTACTCGTAGCCGATGAAATCCTCGAAGATGAAGAACTTGGGCGGGTAATAGGTCAGGGTCAAGAAAGCCACCGTGATCGCCAGCATGATGCCCAAACCTACAACCGCACGGTTCGGGCGGTAGGGCGGCGCGGTCAGGATGCGGTAGGACACGATGTTGCCCAAAAGCACGCCAAAGGCGCCGGTGGCGATGTCGAGTGCCAGGGTCCCCTCGCCCCAGATCGGAAGCACGATGCCCAAGTAGAAGTAGAACGACACCAGAACGCCGACTGGAGTCACCAGCAACGCCATGGCCTTTCCCCACCAGTAGTTGTTGGCAAATTCCTTCACGAATGCGTGCTGCACGAGGAAGAAAAGAAGCCCCGGATAGAAGAAGAGTTTGAGGTGCTCCCACGAGCTCTCGTTGACCGATCCGAACACCGCCGCCAAGGGGTGGAATCCAGATAGTTCGTAGATGAAGTGAAAGAACGACCCGACGAGCATGATGAACACAAAGGCGCCTACTTCCCACAACAGAATGGTTCGACGTTGCGACTTCGAAAGCGGCGAGGCGAACCGCCGGTGGGTCGCCGGTACGACGTCAGTGGTCATCTCACATCACTCCAATCAGAAACAAGATTCCGAGAATGACGAAGGCGCCGCCGACGCTGCGAAGCACCAGACGCCCCGACGAGTAGCGCCTTGCCACCTCCCCGATGACAACTCCCGTAACGTGGATCAAGGCAGTGCCGAGCATGAAGCCGGCCGCGTAGACCACCGGACCGGCGATCTCGGGAATCTCGGCGCCGTGTGCGTAGCCATGGAAGAAACCGAAGAACACGACCGCAATCATCACCGCCCGGGCCGGCAAAGATCGGTCCAGCGCTATGGCTAGGCCGAGCAGGATCACGGACAGCGCGATGCCAGTCTCGATGGCAGCCGGAGTCAGGCCCAGATTGGATGCACCGGCCAGGCCGCCCACCCCCATCATGATCACAAACAGACCGGGCACGGTCCAGATCGCCCGTCCGCCCACCATGGAGCTGACGATGCCGACGCTGACCATGGCGAGGAAGTGATCGAGACCAAGGACGGGATGCAGCAGTCCGCCAAAGAACGAACCGAGCCTGATGACCTGACTCTCGTGAGCTGACGCGACTTCGCTCATCACTACCACGATGGCGCCCGCTGTGGCTACCACGGTCACGGCGCGAGCCGTCAACCTGGTTGTCTGTGGTACCACTGGCTGTCCCGCTCTCACTCCGGCGTGTACGTAACCACAGCCGGCAACGTATTGGGCTGATATCCGGGATACAGTGGGAGTGAGGAGGGCTCGTGCATCTGGGACTGGCCGTCGTGTTGGGTGTCGGCGCATATCTCATAGGCGCAGTGTCCTTAGCGCGCATCGTGGCCGGCCGGGTGATCCCCGAAGAGGACATCAGCTCCACGACGCTGGAACTGATCGGTGGGAGCACGATTCACTATGGCGGGGTCAGCGCGACTGCGGTCGGTGCCAGGACCGGGCCCAAGTGGGGTCTGGTGGTCGGTCTGGGTGACATGCTCAAGGCCTTCATCCCGGTGCTCGTAGTGAGGCTCGTATGGCCGAACGATGCGTATCACCTGGTCGTGGCGGTCATGGTGATCGTCGGACACAACTGGCCCGTCTATCACCGATTCCAGGGCGGGCGCGGTCAGTCACCGCTCTACGGGGGTCTGTTTGCGGTCGACCCTCTGGCCGGTCCCGCTACGGCGGTGCTCGGGATGGCGATCGGGCTCGGCGTCATGCGCGACATGTTCGCGGCGTACACCCTCGGCCAGTTTCTCCTGATCCCGTGGTTCTTCTGGTTGGGAACAGGGCCGGAGGCGATGTACGCGGTGCTCGTCAACGTGCTGTTTCTCGTCGCCACCATTCCCGAGATGCGGGAGTACTTCCGGAAACGTCGCGCCGGCGAGCTCACCCAGGTGTCATCGTGGCGCGAGTTCAAGAGTTCGCACCCGGCGATGGGCTCGGGAAGGGACGAAGCGCAGGAATAGGTTCCGGCGGCCGCCCTGGGATCCCCGCCGATCCGCTGACCTGCACATGTACCGAGCTCGGACCATGTCCCGGGAGCGAACCCGAGGGGTAGCGCCGGACCGGGGATCCCGGAACTGCGGACCAGCCGCGCACCAATTGGAAGCGGTGGATGGGTCGTTGTTGCTGATGGGATCAGATCAGATCACGCCCCGTTCTGCTCCTCCCGTGAGCCTGGCCGACCCTCCTCGCGCCTGGTTGGTCAGCCGCGAGTTTCCGCCTGCGCGATGGCCCATGCCCCGTTCACGAGGCCGACGTGGCTGAACGCCTGCGGATAGTTGCCCACCAGCTCACCGGTGGTAGCTACCTCCTCGGCGAGCAGCCCGACGTCGTTTTGGTAGGCAATCGCAGTCTGGAAGACAGAGTGCGCCTCGTCCACCCTCCCTGCGCCGGCGAGTGCTTCGACCAGCCAGAAGGTGCACAGGAGGAATGAGCCTTCGTCGCCGGCGAGGCCGTCGTCCGCGCGATACCGGTGGACGAGGCCCAGGGAGTCGACCAGCTCGCGCTGGATCGTCTCGACAGTCGCCAAAACTCGCTCATCGTCGAACGGAAGGAATCCCACGATCGGTATGACGAGGCTCGACGCGTCGAGTGCCGGGACCCCAAAGGCCTGGGTGAACGAACCGATCTCATCCGACCAGCCGTGCTCGAGGATGGCATCTCTGATGTCGGCAGCCGCGCTGCGCCACGCCTCCACGTGCTCATGAGCGTCGAGCTGTGGAGCGAGATCGATCGCCCGATCCAGCGCAACCCAGCACATGAGCTTGGAATGAACGTGGTGTTGGGCCGGCCCGCGAATCTCCCAGATGCCGGCGTCGGGCTCGCGCCACACGACCGCAGCACGATCGGCGAGAAGCCGCAACAGACGCTGCTCGGTTTGATCGAGGTCACCCACCTGTTCGCGGAGCCGGTGCATTGCAGAGAGGATCTCTCCGTACACATCGTGTTGCGTCTGGCGCCACGCGTCGTTGCCGACCCGCACGGGTGCGCTGTTGCGCCACCCCCGCAGCCACGGCAGGGTGCGTTCAGACAGGTCACGCCCACCCCGAATCCCGAACATGATCTGCAGGTGGTCCCGCTCGTAGACCGAACTCGATGCCGCCGTGAGGTAGTCCAGATACGTTCCCGCCTCGTCGGGGCAGGCTGCGACCCAGAGCGCCCGGAGTGTGAACCCCGCGTCACGGACCCAGCAATAGCGGTAGTCCCAATTGCGCTCGCCGCCAATATCCTCCGGCAGCGAGGTGGTCGGCGCCGCAACCATGGCGCCGGTCGGCCGGTACGTCAGGCCCTGGAGGACCCGGCCTGAGTGGGCGACCAAGTCCTCGTACGGACCCTCGTAGTTGTGATGTGATTCACCCCAGGTCTGCCACGCCTCCTGAGTGTCGGCGAGGCGGTGCCGCACGTGATTCTCCGTCCACGCCGCAGGCAGCGGGTCCCAGCTCGACGCCATCTGCACCGCAAACCCGATGCGATCACCCGTCTCCAGCCCGGTCGACCGCGTGGCCGAAGGCCCCACGACCTCCAGCGGAAGCGAGGTGGCGAGCAACAGGGTGACCGGCCCTCCCTTGGCGGCCACACCGCCTTCCACGGGACTCACGAGCGGCCGGGTCAATCCGTACTCGAAACGCGGCACGAACTCGACGTCGATCTCGACGTCGCCCTCGACGCACTCGACGAGACGCATCAGGACGTGGGGGGAATCGAGTCCGAGATCGTGATGACGGACGCCCTCGCCCATTGCCAGAGCATCCGTCAGGACGAGCCGACCGGAGTCAGTTGTGATCGTGGTCTCCAAGACGAGGGACCCCGCCAGGTACCGACGCTGCACTCTTCGGGCGTCGCGAGCCGTGATCGAGAAATGCCCGGCATCCGGGTCGAGGATCCTCCCGAACACTGATGGACTGTCGAAGCGCGGTGCGCACCACCACTCGATCGAACCCATCCGATCCACCAGGGCGGCCGAGTGGCAGTCGCTGAGCATCGCATGTTCGCCGATGGGTTGATCGCTCACCCTTACCATTGTGACGACTGGCGGCTGCCAGTGCGATTCACACAGACATCGAGCGCCCTACCAGCCCGCCGGCGGTTCGGCCGGCCGCTCCCGAGCCGCGCGGTATTCCCGCATGGCCGGCGTCCTGGCCTCGCGGCCGGGCGCATGGAAGCGCCAGATCAGCGTGCCGGGCGCGGATCAACTCGACCGTGGCGAGCCGCTAGGGGCCCACAACGTCGCGGCCTTCCGCGCCCCGAATGAAGTCGCGAAATCCTCCCTCGAGTCGGTAGGCGGTTCGACCGCGTGCTCGGAGTTCGCGGACGGCCTGGTCGGCGTAGGCGCAGTAGGTGCCGCGGCAGTAGGCCACGACATCGGCGTTCGACGGAATATCAAACAACAGAGTGTGGAGTCGATCGGGAGGCACCGAGATGGCGCCCTCTAGGTGACCGGCGGCATACTCGACCTCCGGGCGGACATCGATGATGACGATATGTTCGCCCTGGTCAAGTCGCTCCTGCAACGCATGCCAGTCAATCCGCTCGATCTCGTCACGATCACCCACATAAGCCGCAGCTGCGGGGGACAGCGGATAGTGGTGGGCAGCAGTGACCGCCTGCAGCGCTCGCCACAGGTCGTACACCAAATCGGACGAGAGCCGGTAGACCACGTGACGGCCGGCCTTCTGGGTATCCACCAGACCGTCCTCGGCCAGTCGCCGCAGGTGATGGGAGGTGTTCGCCACCGATTGGCCGATCGATTCGGCGATCGCTTCGACGCTTCGCGGTGCCTGGCTCAGGACGTCGATGATCTCCAACCGCCGACCGCTGGCCAGCGAGGCGGCGACGCGCCCAAACGCATTGAACAGCGCGTCCTTGGCGGGGCGGGTACCGATCGTTGCCATGATCATATTCAAGCATTCATTTGACCTTAGGCACATCACTCCGTTATATTCAAACAAACATTTGATTGTGAGAGGTGTGCGATGCGGCTGGTCGCCCTCCCGAATCCGGGTTTGGGAAACACGTCGTATTTGGTCGATCTGGGAGACGGGTCGGGGCTGGTGGTGGATCCCGAGCGCGACCCTCGCCCCTACGTCGACGCCGCCGAGCGACTGGGACTCGAAATCCGGCACGTGGCGGAAACCCATCTGCACGCCGACTTCGTTTCGGGCGCCCGGGAACTGATGGCGATGGGCGCCACCTTGATTGCACCACGTGAGAGCCGGCTGGCGTATCCGTACGTTCCGGTCGGGGATGGAGATGAGGTGGCGGTGGGCGACTACCTGCTCCGGGTGGTGGGAACCCCGGGGCACACCCCCGAACATGTCGCATACGTGGTGTCGGAGGCTTCCACTCCCCAGGTCGTCTTCTCTGGTGGGACACTGATGGCCGGTGGGGTCGCTCGCCCGGATCTGATCTCACCGGAGCTGACCCGGCCACTTGCCCGCGATGCCTGCCGATCCGTTCGGCGCCTGCTCGAAATGCTGCCGGGCGACGTGGAAGTGCGGCCCACCCACGGCGGCGGCTCGTTCTGTTCCTCGACATCGGTCACGAGCACTGCGGTTTCGACCATCGCCTCAGAGCAGCTGAACCACCCCGCCGCCCTGGACAGCGATCCGGAAGAGTTCGCGCAGCGTCTGCTCGCCGGCTTGGGGAGCTATCCCACCTACTTCCGCCGTCTCCGCAAGGTGAACCAGTCGGGACCAGACGTGTTCGGCCCGGATCTACCCGAGCTCGATTCCATCCCGGCCGAGGATCTCGGCGGACGGGTGATCATCGACGTACGCCCGATCGAGCAGTTCGCAGCCGGGCACGTTCCCGACTCGGTCTCGATCGAGCTCCGCGGCCAATTTGGGACCTGGCTGGGTTGGCTCTTCGAGCCCGACACTCCGATCGTGTTCGTCCTCGATTCCGACCAGGACGAACGCGACCTGGTACGGCAGGCGCTCAATATTGGTCACCGAGCCATCGCCGGAAGGCTCGACCTGGATGACTGGCTGGCGACAGGCGGCCAGCTCGCCACGATCGAACTGATGCCCGCCGATGCGATCGCACTGGGTGCGACGATCGTGGACGTCCGTCAGCATTCCGAGTGGAGCCGCGGACACGTCGATGGCGCCATCCACTGCGAACTCGGTGATCTTGGTACCCGCTTCCCAGACGTACCGGATGGCTCCGTGGTGCATTGCGGGCACGGGCAGCGGGCGATGACCGCCGCCAGCCTTCTCCACCGGCAGGGCGCTGCCGGCATCGGGGTCACGGCGGCGGGTCACGTCGACGTCAGCGCGGCCCGCGCTGCCTCCGTGACTTCATGACACAACCTATCCGGTTGGGGATTGGCGCGAACCTGGGTCAATTCTCACTTCTGGTGGGCGTGAACGCCTTGGTCGGCGGGATGCTGGGCCAGGAGCGAACGGTGCTCCCCCTGTTGGCCGAGGACGAGTTCGGGCTGACCGGATTCACGGCTGCGCTCACCTTTATCGCCGCTTTCGGACTGGTGAAAGCCGCCACCAACTTCTTCGCCGGCGCGCTGTCTGACCGGCTCGGCCGCAAGCCTGTCCTGGTCGCCGGTTGGCTGATCGGACTCCCCGTCCCACTGCTGTTGATGTGGGCCCCGGTTTGGGGGTGGGTCGTGATCGCCAACGTTCTGTTGGGCATCAATCAGGGCCTTGCCTGGTCCACCACCGTGATCATGAAGATCGACCTGGCCGGACCGGAGCGTCGCGGGCTGGCCATGGGCCTAAATGAGGCGGCCGGATATATGGCCGTGTCGGTCACCGCCCTCGCCACCGGCTACATCGCCGCCCGCTACGGACTCCGACCCGAGCCTTTCTATTTGGGACTCGCATTCGCCGGGCTCGGACTCGGCCTCTCTACGCTCGCAGTGCGCGAGACACAGCATCACGTTGCCCACGAGGCGGCCAACCACGCTGGCGGCCCTCCCGCCCCGGCCCTCAGCACCCACCGGGTCTTCGTCGAGACAAGCGTGCGCAACCCGTCGCTCTCGGCCGCCAGCCAGGCCGGTCTCGTCAACAACCTCAACGATGGCATGGCCTGGGGCCTGCTCCCGCTCGTTTTCGCCGACGCCGGGCTGTCAGTGTCCAGAATCGGGATCCTCGCCGCCGCCTATCCCGCCGTGTGGGGGGTCGGCCAGCTTGCCACCGGTGTGATCTCTGATCGAGTGGGTCGCAAGTGGATGATCGCCACCGGCATGTGGCTCCAGGCCGCTGCCATCGCCTTCATCGCGAGCGCCGACACATTCGCGCCGTGGCTGACCGCGGCCGTAATCCTCGGCATCGGGACTGCGATGGTCTATCCCACGCTGCTGGCCGCTGTCGCCGACATCGCGCACCCAACCTGGCGAGCGTCGGCGGTCGGCGTCTACCGCCTCTGGCGCGATGCCGGATTTGCGGTGGGAGCCGTCTTGACGGGGATTGTCGCCGATCTCAGCGGGGCGAGAAGCGCGATCTGGCTCGTCGCTGCCCTCACGCTGGCTTCCGGTCTCGTCGTGGCGTACCGGATGAATGAGACGTACGGGAAGATTCCGGGCAAGCCAACTCCCCGCGATCGCTGAAAGCGGACCCTCCCTATCCGAACATTTCCGGCGCCAACTCGTTCGGCTCGAGGCAGAGTCCTGGCCGGGCACCGTTTCTACGACGCCGAGTGCTCACCAGGCGCCAGCGTCGGCTGCCAGCGTCCGGCCACCACCAGCGCTTCGTGTGGCCCCGGCCACGGCGGCATCGTAGCCCCCACGGCACAGAGGCTGACTGGACGGTGGGTGCGAACCTGGAACGTCGTCCCGACCGGGATCGAGATACAGGTTCCGGCCCGTAACTCCACAACATCGTCCCGGCCCTCGTCGCTCAGCCACATCTCGCCGCGTCCGGACAAGATGTACCAGACCTCATCCACTGTCTTGTGTCGCACGGCTGGCGCGGTCTCGCCGGACGGGAACTCGAAATCGGCAAGTCCGCCGTGAGGTGAGCCAAGTAGAACCCGGACGCGGCTGCCGTCGGGGGCGGTGGCCGTCGGTTCGGCCGGCAGCGACATAGACTGGTACACGCAGACCTCCTTCGCACGCAGTACTCCCGGGCACGGAATCAACGCTGCCCAGCCTCCGACGGTACTGGGCCGGCTCCACCCCCGCCCGACCCACGTCCGACCAGGCGTCGCAGTTCGCTCCGGGTCAAGCGAGGTCGTGGAGGTAGAGGGGCAGCATCTCACGCCAGGTCGGCCAGTCGTGGGCATGCTGATCAGACCAGAGGTCGACACGGTTGGGTATACCTTTCCTTCCCAGGACCTCCGCAGCTCGCCACGACTCGTCTGGGTTCTCCCATGCGCCCTGGCCACACGCGAGCACGACGAATCGCGACCTCAGTCGTTCCAGCACGGGTCCCTCGAGGCCGGACAGGAAGTCGAGCGGCGATGAGTAGTAGAAGTCGTCCGACCACTGGCCGTCCCGCCACGGTCCCAGGTCGAAGGTCCCGCTCATACAGATAGCCACTCGGAACACGTCGGGGTGGCGGCAGAGCACCTCGAGCGACCAGAACGCGCCGATTGAAGCCCCGGCCGCAACCACCTCGATCTGGTCGCTATTGCAGTCGGCCCGGATGGCGGGCACGACCTCGGCGCGCAGGCATTCATCGAATCTGTTCTGCAGCCACATGCTGTGCGCGGGGTCATCCCTGCGCAGCCACGATCGTCCCGACAGACTGTCGACTGAGTACACCTTGATCCGCCCCGCCGCCATGAGCGGACCCAGCGCGTCGACGAGACCGAACCGCTCGATCTCCCACGCGTCTCCGCCCGCGGTGGGAAAAACCAAGACGGGCGCGCCCAACTCGCCCCAACGAACGAGGTTGATCCACTCCCCCACACGCTCCGAGTACCAGGCCTCGGTCCGGCTCACGCGTGCAGACCCAGCCGGTCGCGCTCGGCGGCACGCCAAAACTGCAGCAGGCCCCAGAAGTGTTCGGTGAAATGGTCGATCTCGGCCGAGGGAAACAAGGCACCCACCTTGCGCTTGACGGCGACCTTCGCCCGGTCCTCGCCGAAATAGTCGAGTGCCACTTCGTCGAGCCCGCCGAGATAGGTGTCGCAAAACGACGTGAACTCGTCCGCATCAAACCATGACCTGGCAACGGCGGCCATTTCGCGCAGCTTCTCCGACGGTTGACCGTTACCGTCGGCGATCTCGAAGTACGGCTCCCAGTCGAGACCGTGCTGCATCGGACGCCGTGTCGCGGCGCAGAACAGCGACCAGCGGATCAAGGCCTTCACCAGCCACGGGATGTGGAAATGCAGGGATGTGACTTGAGAGTCGGGGTTGGCATTGGCGAAGTCGATCGGGTGGAAGATGTCATCGCGCCGGAGCGCTTCGCATGAGTTGAAGTCCCATCCGAAGAAGCTGTTGATCACCAACGCCATGTCCTGCATCTGCTGCCATTCGCTGGCATCGAGGAAATGAAAATCGACCTTGTACCGTTCGTGCAGGGGCGCCGCCGGGTCGTACCGCATGACGTTGACCTGCGGACCCACCCCCAGGGCGCGCACGAACAGGTCGAACGGTTCGATCGCTTCTTGGAGATGCATGATCCTCGTCCCCGACGCCTCGTACGCCTCACGCAGCTCCTCGTAGGACTCGACCCGTGATACCCCCACCCAGGCCCCGCCGTCGTAGGGCTTGAGGAACGCGGGATAGCCGACACGCTCGCCGACGTCTCGCAGCTCGAACATCCGGGCATAGCTCTCGAGGGTGATTTGGAGGTCGGGCGCGTCTTCGTACGCTTTGGGCGGCAACATCCAGGTGCGCGGCACTGGCAAACCCAGCCGCATCATTGCGGCATACGAGGTGTGCTTCTGCATGGACTGCAACGTGAAGGGGTTGTTGAGGACGTAGAGGTCATTCATCACAACGGCCTTCTTGATCCACTCCCGACTCGTCGGGTACCACGGCGTGAGTCGATCGAGTACCACGTCGTACTGGACGGTCTGCATCAGGTCGAAGGGCTCGATCGTGATTCGCTCGACGTCGAACCGGATCCGCTCCCTCTCCAGTTCGATGACAGGATCAAGCGCGGCAACTATGTCTTCGTAATACACGGGCCAGCACAGGTCGGCACCTAATGACAACCCGATCCGCCGAATGCTTTCGGTCATGTCCGTACGGTACCGGGCGAGACCGGGCTCTTGCTGGGCAGCGTATGGATCAGGGCGCTGGCGAGCCGATCTCTCCAGTTGTGCCAGTGGTGACCGTCGCGTACTTCTTCGCTGACCAACGCGGCGCCCGTCTGTCGCAACACCGGCTCGAAGGCTCGATGTTCAGGGGCGAGGCCTTCGTAGGACCCGCACGATTGGTAGATGCGGGTCGCCGGCCGGCCTGGTCTCGCTGTGAACCGTCGCATGAAATCGACGACCGGGCGGAAATGCTCACCGCGATTCATCGGACCTCCGAGTGTCGTGACGAACGAGCCGGACAGCAGGACAAGTCCGCCGACCGGGCCCTTTCGCTGAGCGGCCGACAACGCTGCCACTCCACCGAGACTCGCTCCGAGGTACACATGGGCGTTGGGATCGGGATCAACGCAGTGGCGGCGAATTGCGGCGCCGACCACATCTCTGATGAAACCGGCGTGCCGGGGATCATCGGCGTATTCAACGAGCCGTTCGCCCGGATCGATGAGCGCTGCGACGATAGGGGGAATGACCTCGGCACCGATGAGGTGGTCGAGCGCACCGACGATCCCTCCATGCTGGACGAAGTCGCCTCCATCGTGAACGACGAGAAGAGGAAGGCGACCGCCGGTTTCTGGCGGCTGATACCAACGGACCGACCGTCGCTGCGCGAAGGCGCGCGCCTGTACGAACCCCCGTCGCAGCGCGCCGTCGCGAGCCGGAGCTGGAGCCGCCCACCACGGAGTCACATAGCCCGGGCCGGATGTCACCGAGTTGGCACCGAACGGATCGGTGGCCTGTTCTGGGTTGAACGGGTCGACGTCCTCCGTCGTGTTGGTGGCCAGCGTCGCCGCGAGCTTGTACTCGATCCTCGACCGCTCTGGCAAAGCAACCGTCACTGCGTGCAGCCCAGGGGCGATACGCTGCATGGGCGGCACCGCAGGAAATCGGGCCATGTAGTGACGGACGTGCACGGCCTCCGCCTCGCCGACATGGACGAAGGTTGTCATCTGACCATCCACCAATGGGGTCGCGGAGAGCTCCAGCACCCGTGCGCGGCTCTCCGGATCTGCGGCGGCGAGATCGGCGAGGCGCGGCGGAGACTCCTGAACCGGCAACGAGTCCATGCCGGCCGGACAATACCGGAGGCCCGGGTACGCGGGGCACCGTGCCGCGGCGTCGTCCGTCGACACGCTCAGGTGGTCAACACGGCTGCGCCATGGACTTCACCGCGCTTCAGCCGAGCAAGCGCCACGTTGGCATCGGCCAGCGGGTAGTTCTCGGAAACGGTCTTGATCGGAATCTCTGCGGCGAGCTCCAGGAAATCCTCCGCGTCGTGTCGCGTGAGATTCGCGACGCTACGCAATCCCCGCTCGAGCCAGAGAAGGTCATACGGAAAGGCCGGGATGGAATCGAGATGGATCGCGTTGATCACTACGGTTCCACCCGGCTGCAACGCTTTCAACGCCGCCACGACGACGCTCCCAGCGGGTGCGAAGGTGATGACGGCCTCGAGGAGGTGAGGGGGCTCATCGTCGTAGGAACCGGCCCAGACCGCGCCCATCTCCAATGCGCGTCTCTGTTCGTCTCGGGATCTCGTGGCGACATACACGGCACATCCCCAGTGGCGAGCAACTTGGAGTGTCAGCAGGGCCGACGCCCCGAAACCGTACAACCCCAACCGACCGCCGGGCTCGACGCCGGTCAGGCGCAGTGCCCGACATCCGATGACACCGCCGCAGAGCAATGGCGCCGCCTCTGTGTCGGAGAAGCCGGGCGGGATGGCGAACGCGTAGTCTGCGTTCGCGATCATCGATTGGGCATAGCCGCCGTCCAGGTCCCAGCCTGTGAATTGGGCGGACTTGCACAGATTCTCGTAGCCCGATAGACAATGGCGGCATGTGCCGCACGACGTGCCGAGCCATGCGATCCCGACCCGGTCGCCCGGCTTCCACCGAGTCATTTTCTCGCCCGCAGCGCTGACGCGTCCGACCACCTGATGCCCCGGGACGATCGGGAGCCGCCGGGCGGATATGTCACCCTCCACCAGCTGAAGGTCCGTCCGGCAAACGCCACAGGCTGCAACGTCCACGGCGATCTCAAGAGGCCCCGGTTGCCGGCTGGGCCTCTCGATCATTCGGAGCGGTTGCTGCTCGACCGGCGTTGGTCCGGCGAGCTCCTGGACCAGCATGAGTTCTCTCCGACTTCTCCGAGTTCGACGGTTCCGGGCGGGCAAAGACTCAGGCCGTCACCGTTGTGGCCGCTTCGCCCAGATCAAGCTCCGTGATCGAGATAGTCCGCATTCGATACTTCTGGACTTTGCCCGTCACCGTGAGCGGGAACTCGTCGGTGATCCGGAGATACCGGGGGATCTTGTAATGAGCGATCCGACCCTCACAGAAAGAACGTAGATCCTCCAGCGTGAGATCGTGACCTTCCCGCAGGCGGATCCAGGCACACAGCTCTTCGCCGTACTTCACGTCTGGGACCCCGATGACCTGTACATCGGCGATTGCCGGATGTCCGTACAAGAACTCTTCTACCTCGCGAGGGTAGATGTTCTCGCCACCCCTGATCACCATGTCCTTGATCCGACCGACGATGTTCACGTACCCATCCCGGTCCATGACGGCGAGATCGCCCGTATGCATCCACCCCGCCGCGTCAATCGCCTCGGCCGTAGCTTCCGGGTTGTTCCAGTATCCCCTCATCACCGAATAGCCACGCGTGCAGAGCTCACCCGAAGTTCCGACGGGCACGATCCGTCCAGTCTCGGGATTGATGATCTTGGATTCGATGTGCGGCATGATGGTGCCAACCGTGGAGACCCGGCGGTCAATCGAGTCATCCGTGCGGCTCTGAAACGACACCGGCGAAGTCTCAGTCATGCCGTAGGCGATGGTGACCTCTTCCATCGACATCTCGTCTATGACGCGTTTCATGACCTCCACCGGACATGGTGAACCCGCCATGATCCCGGTTCTCAGGGTCGACAGATCGAGCGATCCGGCCGCTGGATCGTCGAGCATCGCGATGAACATCGTTGGGACCCCATAGACGCCCTCACAGCCCTCGTCGGCGATGGCGGCCAGCGTTGCGGCTGGGTCGAACGCTCCGGCGGGGTACACAACCGTCCCGCCCCGCGCCAACATGCCCAGGTTCCCCATGACCATCCCAAAGCAGTGGTACAGCGGCACGGGTACACACAACTTCGACCCCGGACCGAGTCGTTGGATCCCGGTCACGAAGTATCCATTGTTCAAAATGTTGTGGTGCGTGAGCGTTGCACCTTTCGGTTCGCCCGTAGTGCCAGATGTGTACTGAATGTTGATCGGATCATCGAACTGCAGCGACGCTTGGACCTCGTGAAGCCGATCCGGCGAGCGTTCGCCGGCCCTGTCCAGGAATGTAGCCCAGGAAACGTCATGCTCCGTCGGACCCAGCGCCACGACCAGCCGGAGATCCGGGAGCTGCAGCCGGACCGACTCGATCGTTTCGAGATACGATGTTCCCTTGAAGCTCTCGGCCGTGACCAGGACCGACACTCCCGATTGGCCGAGCGCATACGCCAGCTCATGGCTCCGGTACGCCGGATTCACATTGACCAGGATGGCCCCGATCTTGGCTGTCGCGTACTGGACCACGGTCCACTCGGCGCAATTTGGAGACCAAATCCCGACACGGTCTCCGGTATCTACTCCGCTCTCCAGGAGGGCCAATGCGCACTGGTGTACCCGCTCGCCGAGTTCCGCATACGTCCACCTGATGCCTTGGTGACGAGACACAACCGCCAGACCGTCGGCGTACTCCGACACTGCGCGGTCGAGGTTGTCACCGATCGTCTCGCCCAGCAGCGGTTCAGTCGAGACACCGGAGGCGTAGCTCAGCATGTTCGGACTCTCCTCTCCGACGCAACTGTCGACCGGACCCGCGTCTCCTCCAAGTATTGCCGACTGGCCGGGCCGGAGATAGCGGACCCGGCGTTAGAGAGCTGGTGCGTGTGGGAATGCCGGCGGTCCGACCGGTGCCGACCGGGGTCGACACACACCCGGCCGCTGATGACGTCGGCGACCCTCTACCGTGCGTACGGCGGGTTCTGGCTGGAGGTTGGACGTGACATGCGATCGGGAAGTTGCCGAATTGGTTGAGCACCCGTCGGCGACCGTCAGCATGTACGGACCACACCCGGATCGGCTCCACAGCCAAGGAGTGTTCCGCTGGCGTTGGTGCGTCGGCTGATGCTGGTGATCGACGGTAGCCAGGGCGAGGGTGGCGGCCAGATCCTGCGAACCGCACTCAGCGCCGCCATGATCACGGGAATCCCGTTTCGTATCGAAGCGATCCGAGCTGGTCGACGGCGGCCCGGGCTGCGGCCCCAGCATCTAGCCGCAGTGAAAGCAGCTGCAGCGGTCGCTTCGGCCGATGTCATCGGCGGCGAGATCGGCTCCGCTGACTTGGAGTTCCATCCGGGTCCCGTCCGGCCAGGCCGGCACCGGTTCGACATTGGTACCGCCGGCAGCGCTGTGCTGGTTGCTCAGACGGTGTTGCCCGGCCTCCTGATCGCGGAGGGACCATCGGACATCGAGGTCATCGGCGGGACCCACAACGACGGCGCGCCGCCGTTCGAATTCTTTGCCCACACGTTCCTCCCGGCGATCTCCCAGACCGGTGCCGAACTGAGGACCAGACTGCATCGTCACGGCTTCTACCCCGCCGGCGGAGGCAGGCTCTCGGTGACGGTGCGCCCGCCGGCTGTGCTGCGCCCGGTCGAGCTGATGGAGCGAGGGGAAATGCTTGGTTGCACCGCAACCGCGCTCATCTCCCAATTGCCTCGCCATATTGCAGAGCGTGAACTGCGCGTCGTGCAGCAGGAGTTGGACTGCACCGGGCTCGCAACGCGTGAGGTCGACGCCGACGGGCCGGGCAACGCGTTGATACTCACCCTCGACTATAGAGGAATCACCACGATCGTCTCATCCGTCGGCCGGCGCGGTCTTCGGGCGGAGAATGTAGCGGCCCGAGCCGTAGCCGAGGCTCAGGCCTACCTCGACCATGACGCTCCCGTCGGCCCTCACCTCGCGGACCAACTGCTGCTTCCGCTCGCCCTGGTCGGCGGCACGTTCCGAACCAGCGTCCCGACCCGACATTTCTCCACCAACGCCGACGTCGTACGGCGTTTCCTGTCCACCGACATTGAAATCGCCCCGGATGACGGCCACGTGCAGGTGAGCCTGCTTCCGAGCCCGCCGAACGGGCTCACAACGTGACGGGCTCGATCTCCCGACTCGGACCCGGACCGTAGTTCGTGAAGTCGACGGGCAGGCACAGTCCAGGGGCGATTCAGCTGGCACTCATCCGCGCCGGTTTCTCGAACGTCCGCTGCACCGACCTGCGCGTGGCCTCCGGCAACTCGATCATCGAAGCCACGATCGGCTAGGCCGATCAGCCAGCCCCGGTCGCTGCGGCCGTCCCTCTAGGGTGCCATCCCGGCGTAGGAGTCATAGTGGTGGATGGCAAAGCCACCGAAACCAGAATTTGAGGCGAGCTCCGCCTCAACCATACCGAGCTCGGATTCCATGAACTGGCGGCCCTCTTCGGCGAATGTGACTTTGTCGAGTCCGGCTGGCGCCGTCTCGACGCCCACCACGAACAGCCGGCCCATCGAGGCAGCCAGCCACGCTTCGGTTGCGGCCACGTCGAGGATCCCATCGACGCCCAGCGCATGATCCCGGTACGCCATCACGACAATGCCGTCCGTTGCAGCCAGTACGTGCTGCACCAGAGGATCGCGCTTGACCGTGATCCCGTCGAACCAAAAAGGCACCGCGGCCAAGACCGGCAGGCCGTCGGCCCGCCGGGCAGCTTCGTCCAACCCGCTGAGAAAGGAGCGGATCAGCCGGTTCTGCTTCTTGGTAGCCCAATCGGGGTGAAGGTACGGCTCAACATCAAAAACCATGCCGTCGAATCCGCCGTGCGCCACGACTTCATCCACCCACGTCGTCCATGCGCCACTGTCGCTGGCCCAGGCGGGATCGCCGGCCATCGCATGGACCTCGAGTCCGGCGGTGTGCGCATCTGTCAGAAACGATGCGACAGAGGCGTCCGACGAGAAGCCCGGTGAGAGATGCAGATACAGGTCAGTCACGCCGTTGGCGATCGAGAAATCGATCAGGCCGGCATCGGGCGCGTCCCACACCCACATCGCACGCGCACTACCAGCCGACGCCGGCAACGCCGCCCCAACCATCAGCGCGGCAACCAGCCCCGCGCTCAACCAACGTCGCAGTCCCTGACCCACGATCGCCTCCCTAGAGTCGCAATTAACCACTCTATGCGGTCTTTTGGGCTACTTGGCCACTTGGTGCGCGTAGGAACGCGGCCTCCGGGTTGATCAAGCCAACCGGGTGGATCACGACCTCACATCCAGAACCCAGCCGATGGCCTCGGGGCCCAGGAAGCCGGCTTCCCCGGGACATCTGCCGCTGATAGCTGAAACGCAACCGCCACCCGAGTGGCTTGCGGGGGGCAGTCGTACGGCGCTCGAAGCGCATCCGCCGCCGATGTACGTCCCTCTGCGTCCGAGGCACGGCGGGCAGCCAGTTGCCGGGAACGGCCCGCCGACCCTTGGTGCCCTGATTAGATGCTGTGGTTGAGCGTCAGCGTCACTCGCCGGGCGGCCGATAGCCCTTCATCACCTCACCGAGCCGGTTGTCGACGTCTTCGGTGTCGACCAGGGGTAAGACTCGAAGCTCATCGACGACGCCGGCCGCCGTGACGGCCAACATGCTCGCGATGTTGTCAGCATCACCCTCGGGGATGTGCTCACGCTCCATCACGTAGGCGATGTGCCACTCGCCCGACGCCACGCCCCAAAACTGGGTGATACGTCCACCCATGGCCTCCACGACGCTTTCGAGCACCTTGCGGCGTCCGGTCAAGCCTTCCTTGATGGCGCCGGACGCTCCGCTGGCGGAGTATTTCGCCAGCAGAAGTGCCTTCTGCATACTCCACCTCCTCTCCTCGGGAACGATATACGGGGAACACTCCCCGTGGGGGCCGAACTGAGTCGGCCGTCAGACCTCGCCGTCTCTGCGTCGTCAGATTCTCTGTCTCAACAACCCGGCCGGCACTCGACGGAAGAGGGAGAGTGGCATGACGCCAGCCCCGGCGTCGTGCCGGCGCGGGCCAACATCCTGAGAACACACCGGTGGGTCCCGTGTCTGATGCAATCAGGCTCATTGGGCGGGCCACGCGTAGCGCCGGACGTGTGGTCTCAATCTCATGGCAGACTCCCAGGAGATGCAAGTAGCGGCCCAACAGCTCGGTACCCCGATCGACGTGCGGCCGGTGTTTGCCGTCCAACGCCGCGATCTGCTGGAATTCCTCCGGGGCCTGGAAGACGAGGAGTGGCGGCGGCCAACGGCGTGCGACGGATGGAATGTGGCCGACCTTCTCGCGCACGTTCTCGGCGATCTGCTCGGTCGGGTCAGCGGACTGCGCGACCGAATCAATCGCACTACGCCTCGTTCAGGCGAATCCCTGGCAGAGCAGATCGATCGGACCAACGACGAGTGGGTCGTCGGGTGTCGACAGCTCAGCCCGCGCCTCATGATCGAGCTGATCGACCGGGCCGGTACGTCCCACGACCGACTCTGGCAGACGAAGGGTCTGGATGATCCCAGCCTCGGAGTCTCCTGGGCCGGGATCGAACCGGCACCTGTGTGGTTGGATGCTGCTCGGGACGTGACCGAGTACTGGGTTCACGAACGGCAACTGCGTGAGGCAGTCGGAGATCACGGCACCGGGCACCCAGATATCTCCACGATCCTCGACGTCTTTGCGCGCGGTCTTCCGTACACGCTGAGTGCGATCGACCCTGGTGTCCGGCGAGTACACGTCGAGTCGGAGGGCATGACGTGGCGCTTTGCTCGCCAACGGCATCGCTGGTGGCTCGTGGACGAAACAGCTCCCGAGGCGACCGTAGTCCGGCTCACAGGCGAGTTGTTGTGGCGCCGCTGGACTCGACAGCCGACCACACCGCCCCTCGACTGGGCCGCTCTGAGCCGAGCGGAGCGGGCTGTGCTGAACCACGTAGGCATCGTCCATTCCAATCCCCACGTGGCCTGACACGGATTGCGATCATAGACACCGGTGGTGCTCAGCGAGAGTTGGTTGATTGGTGGCATTTGCGGCCTGGCCCTGGGCATGCCGCTTGGTTGTTGCGCGCAGTTCCTCCGGGCTGCCTTTCCCCGGTAACTCGCTGGCAATTGACTCGAGCGTCATAGACGGAGATCGCGGAGGTGCGTCGCAGCAGCCGCGGAGCCGTGGATTTGCGCGCAATGCGGTGCGGGCGGCGTACCCGGGTCAGCCGGTTGGTGTTCGGTATCGTCGTCTGCCGCCCTCGACTTGGCTCCATCGCATGATCCCGGCCGCCAGTAAGAGCGCACCGAGGATGGAGAACACCGGGATATCGATGGCCGGATTTCCGCCAGCGTCGATGCTCACGAGGTGTGACACGATGTGCATCATTGCGCCCAACCCGACACCGATCAGCCCAGCGGCGAGCGCGTCAGATGTCAGGAATGCCGCCAAGATGAGGGTGGCTCCGAGACCGATCTGGAAGGCTCCAATGTCCCGAACGAAGTGCTCGTTATAGGGCTCGAAGAGAGCCACGCGGTCGAAGAAACTCGACGGCGCAGCCAATGCCCACAGACCGAAACCGGAGATTGTGAATCCGCCGATAGCGGCAATCACCCGCGGGAAAGAGCGGCTGCGTCCTGCCATGATTCACCTCCTCGCTACCGCAGTCCAGGTTGATACTCGCTGCTGGATCGTCTCTGCGGTGGCTTTTCCCAGCGGCGACGCATGGATACTCCCGGGAACGTGAGCCGACAACGCCTGGCGCTGCCGGATCTCAGGCAGCGCCAGCGACTGTCGAGGACTCGAGGAAAGACCGGGACGGACGACCCTCCGCCTGGTTAACTCACCGACGTAGCCTGGCAGCATGGGTGCACCATCACTGCTCGCTTCGCCCGACTCTCCGACGAAGTACTGGCACGCCCTCGGGGACGGCCGAGTCCAGTGCGATCTCTGTCCTCGCGGGTGCAAGCTGCGTGAAGGGCAGCGAGGCCTCTGCTACGTGCGTGCGCGCCACGACGACCAGATCGTGCTCACCACCTACGGACGATCGAGCGGGTTCTGCGTTGATCCCATCGAGAAGAAACCACTGAACCATTTTCTTCCGGGAACTGCCGTGCTCTCGTTCGGCACTGCCGGCTGCAACCTCGCCTGCCGGTTCTGCCAGAACTGGGATATCTCGAAGTCAAAGGACTGGGACACCCTCGCCTACGAGGCGACACCTGACGTCATCGCGGCCAAGGCTGAGCAGCTCGGGTGCCGGAGTGTGGCGTTCACCTACAACGACCCGGTCATCTTCCACGAGTACGCCATCGACGTGGCCGCCGCGTGTCGGGCTCGAGGAATCAGAGCGGTAGCCGTGACCGCCGGGTACGTCCACGCCGAGCCGCGCGCCGAGTTCTACGCCACCATGGATGCCGCCAACGTCGACCTCAAGGCCCTCACCGAGGAGTTCTACCGGAGAGTGTGCGCCGGGCATCTCGAGCCGGTGCTCGACACGCTGCGCTATCTCCGCCACGAGACCGATGTGTGGCTGGAGATCACCACGCTGCTGATCCCAGAGCTCAACGACTCGGATAGCGAGATCGGCCGGCTGGTCACATGGGTCGCAGAGGAGTTGGGACCCGACGTTCCGCTGCACTTT
>JBFGLM010000022.1:0-78527 GCA_041576165.1 Acidimicrobiia bacterium | reverse complement strand
GTCCCATCCGGGTGGTGGTCACCGTGAGAGCGGACTACTCGGACCGGCCCCTCAATCATCCGGAGATGGGACGGCTGATGCGGGACAGCACCGAGCTGATCAGCCCCATGACCACCGAGGAACTGGAACGTGCCATCCAGGGCCCGGCGCAACAGGCCGGGGTGACGTTCGAGGCCGCACTGGTGGCGCAGATCATTGCCGACGTGGCCGGCGAACCCGGCGGGCTTCCCCTCCTCCAGTACACGTTGACCGAGCTCTTCGAGGCCCGCCGTGGTTCGGTCATCCACACCGCCGCCTACTCGGGGTTGGGTGGCGTCACCGCCGCGCTGGCCAACCGGGCCGACAGTGTGCTGCGCTCACTGGATGAGGCTGCCCGACGCACCGCTCGTCAGATCTTCCTTCGCTTGGTGACCCTCGGCGAAGGCGCCGGCGACAGCCGCCGCCGGGTACGACAAACAGATCTGACCGACCTCGGCACGGGTGCCGCAGTCCGGGCGGTGCTCGACACCTTCGGCCGGCACCGGCTGCTGACCTTTGATCGGGATCCAGTCACCCGCGAACCGACTGTGGAAATCGCCCACGAGGCGCTGCTGCGGGACTGGCCGGCGTTGCGGCGATGGATCGACGAAACCCGCGACGACCTGCGGATCGCTGCCGGACTCGACCGCAGCGTGACCGAGTGGGTTGAGGCAAACCGTGATCCCGCGTATCTGCTCCAGGGGCGGCGCTTGGCGCAAGCCTCCGAGTTCGCAGACCACACCGAAATCGCGGTCCGCCCGGTCGTCCAGGAATTCATCGACGAATCCACGACCGTCGTGACGACCGCCACCGAACGCCGCCGCCGGGTCAGACGGCGGATCACGAGCGGGTTCGCGATCGCCGCCGTCGTGGCCTCGGTTCTCGCTGCGCTGGCCTTCATCGGCCAGCAACGGGCGCGCGACAACGCTGAACTCGCCCGTTCCCGCGAGCTGGCCGCGGCCGCCACCGGCGTCCTCGACGAAGACCCTGAGTTGAGTCTCCTGCTGGCGGTGCAGGCAGCCTCGACCGGAGAGCTCGAGTTCGAAAGCCGCAGCGCGCTCCGGGCGGCAATGGCGGAGCACCGGACGATCCACACCTTCAACTGGGACCGCCCCCGGGACTGGACCCTGACCGCCAGCATGAGCCCCGATGCTTCGCTGGTTGCCGTCGGAGCGTTCGACTCCGAGATCGAGGTATGGGACGTGAGCGGACCGGACCCCGTGTTTCTATGGGACTTAGTCGTACCCCACGGATGGTTCTTGGTTCCGCTGTTCACCGCTGACGGCAGTGAGTTGTCTGTCGTTACCGAATGGGGCGCAGAGCCGGGGCGTGACTTGCCGCCGGAGCCTGCCGATCCGAGCATCTGGGGTGTCCACTTCTACGATCCAACTTCGGGCGAGCATCTCCGACACTTGACGGCCCTACCGAACGGAGATTGTGCGCCCGCCCCGACGCCTGTGCAGACCCACTTCCATGATCGGGGAACCAAGCCCTCGATGGAGATTCCTTGGCTGGCCATCGGGCCGTGCGAAAATGAGATGCCCGCATTCTGGCGAGTCGACCCTTACTCAGGGGCTGCCGTGTCCGAGCCTCGCCCTCTCACGCCCGCGGTCGGGAGAGACTTCGGAATCACGACCAGTGGCTGGGCGTTCGTCGCGGAAAACGGCGTGCTCCACCTCGAAAACCTCATCACCGGCGTGACGCGAGACGTCGACTTTGCGGACCGGCTGACATCACCATTCTTGAGTCCGGCTGGCAGCTTCCTTATCGGACAGTCGGCGTTGTTCGATGCCGAAACCGGCGAGGAGCTGTGGGCGTATATGCCAGCCGACTTCGTACTGACCAGCATCAATCACCCGTGCATGGATCTCACCTTCAACTCCGATGAGAGCCGAGTGTTCGTCCACTGCGACAACGGCGACATCCGGGTGCACGAGACCGCCTCGGGACGGCTGATCACGACTCTGCGAGGCCACGATGGCTGGGCGTTTTCACTCTCGACTGATCGATCTGGATCACATGTCATTTCGGGATCCACCGACGGCACTGCGCGTCTTTGGGATCTTGACGCGCCGCGCGGGCAAATGAGCTTCCCGATCTCACGCGGCTATAACGCCGACGCCGGCTTGGACGTCGCCGGCGACAGAGCGGTGCTGCTGACGTATCCGAATGAGACCTCGAACCCCTTCAGCAACATCGTGTCGGTGATGGATCGCTTCAGCCCGGCAGAGGCGATCGTGTTTGATACGGCAACCGGCGTAGAACTCATCCGCATTCCAGAGGTCGCCGGCAAGGTCGCCCGCTTCTCACCCGACGGCCAAGTCATCGCTGTTCAGACGGCCACCGACTCCGGGTTGGGCGCGGTGCGACTCTTCGATGCGGACTCCGGAGTCGCCGGGCTGACGATGGAGGGCCATTGCGACTTCACGCCGACGCGCTGGGTGCCATTCGTGCCGGGGCCGCCATGCGCCGAAGGAACGCTGCCGGCGGGTGCGACAGATCTGGCGTGGTCGCCCGACGGAGAGCTGCTCGCAATGTCTGGCGGGACCACCAATCGGCTGTTCGTCTGGAACGCAGCAACCGGTGCATCAGTATTCATTTCCGAGCCGCTCGGCTTTTGGCCAGCGTCTGCTGTCCAGTTCAGCCCTGACGGCGAACTTCTAGTCATGTCGAGCAAGACGGGAATGTGGGCATACAGCACCCGAGACTGGTCGCTCGTCCAACAAGTTGGTCATCCCGGAGCGCCGTCATGGGTCATGCGGTTCACCCCGGAAGGGCGCGAACTCGTCACCGCCCAGGCCCACCACGGTCAGATCCGGATCTATGACGCCGAAACGTGGGAAGAACGTGACATTCTCACGGGGTCGGGTCAGACACGCGACCTCGCACTCACCGAGGACGGCACGCGGGCGGCGCTGGTGAACGCTGACGGGCTGATGCACGTAGTCGATCTCGCCAGTGGCGAAATCCTTGAGACATATCCGCTGCCCGGCAGCGACCTGACCAACGTCGAGTTCCTCGATGACCAGCACCTGCTGGTCACCGACCGTTTCGGCCCGGTCGAGGTCTTGACCCTCGACACCGACGAGCTGATCGCGAAGGCGCGGACACGTGTCAGCCGCGGGTTCACCGAGCAGGAATGCGAGACGTATCGCCTCGATCCCTGCCCGACGTTGGACGATTTGCGGTCGGCATGACGCCGGCGGCCGGGAAGTTTGGAGGACGTCATGTCTGAGTGGACCGATGCGATGGGGGCGGTCGGCACGCGGACTGTCCAGCGTGGAGGGGTGCGGTTCGGGTTGTTGGGTCCGTTGGAGGTGTCGGGTCCGGCGGGGCGGGTTGAGGTTTCGAGTTTCAAGCAGAGGTCGTTGTTGGCGTTGTTGTTGCTGAATGCGAATCAGATCGTTGCGACGGATCGAATCATTGACGCGTTGTGGGGCGATGAAGCCGCCAAGGACAGGCAGAACGTGTTGTGGGTGCATGTTTCGAACCTGCGGAAGGCGTTGAGCGACGACGGCGAGGACGACGAATCTGTGCTGTTGACCCGTTCGCCGGGCTATCTGTTGCAGGTGGAGCCGGGTTGGCTGGATGTGGATCGCTTCGAGGCGGGAGTCTCGGAGGGTCGAGCCCTGTTGGGGTCGGATCCGGCGGCGGCGTCGGTGGCGCTTGGGGAGGCGTTGGGCTTGTGGCGAGGTCTGGCGCTGGAGGACTTTGTATATGAGGAGTGGGCCCAGCCCGAGATGGGGCGACTGACCGAGCTGCGGTTGGAGGCGGTGGAGGCGCGGATTGATGCCGATTTGGCTCGTGGGTTGTCGCGGGAGCTGGTTGGTGAGTTGGAGACGGTGGTGACCCAGCATCCGCTGCGGGAGCATTTCACCGGCCAGTTGATGCTGGCGTTGTGGCGGGCGGGCCGTCAGTCGGATGCGTTGCGCGCGTTCGGTCATCTGCGGGTGCGGTTGGCAGACGAGCTGGGGGTCGATCCCAGCAGTGAGCTCCAGCAGCTGGAGGAGAGGATCTTGGCCGGCGACCCGACCCTTGAGTCGCCTGCAGTGTTGGTGGGTGGCGGTTTGGAGCCGGGGCTGGCGGTGCGGGGTTATGAGCTGCGGGAGAAGCTGGGCACTGGTCGCCACGGAGCGGTGTATCGGGCGTTCCAGCCGGCAGTAGGCCGCGAGGTGGCCATCAAAGTGATCCGGCCGGAGCTGGCCAACGATCCGGAGTTCATCCGCAACTTCGAGGCGGAAGCCCGCCTGATCGCTGGTTTGGAGCATCCGCATGTTGTGCCGTTGTACGACTATTGGCGGGAGCCCGACGCGGCCTACCTGGTGGTCCGGTATATGGCGGGTGGGAGCCTGGACGGCGTTGTCAACAACGATGGGCTTGACGAGTCACAAGTCATTCAACTCATCAGTCAGATCGGCGGTGCGCTGGCGGCGGCGCACGAGCGTGGGATCGTGCACGCCGACGTTCGACCATCCAACATTCTGCTGGACGACGCCGGCAACAGCTATCTGACGGATTTCGGTATCGGGCTGCCTCCTGATCCGAGCCGAGCTCACGTTGACTATGTCGCTCCTGAGCTGCGGAATTCGGATGCTGCACCGTCACCGGCGGGTGACGTATTCGGGCTCGGCCGGACGATGGAACAGTCCGGGTCGTTTTCCGGTCCGCTCAGTCGCCTGATCGAGCAGGCCACCGCCACCGATCCTGATCGACGTTTTGAGGATGCCGGAGCAATGCTCGACGCCCTTGCCCGTTCAGCTGATGCACGCGTGAGCCCGAGCGACTTGGCAGCGCCCAATCCGTTCAAGGGGCTGCGAGCGTTCGAACAGAATGACGCCCATCTGTTCTTCGGCCGGGAACGGCTCGTCGAGCGACTGGTCGCCCGCCTCGGGCAGACAGGTCAGCGGGGCCGGTTCGTGGCCGTGGTGGGCCCGAGCGGGAGCGGGAAATCCAGCGCAGTGAAAGCAGGCCTGCTCCCAGCGTTGCACGACGGCGCGATACCAGGCTCGGAGCGGTGGTTCGCCGCCGAGATGACCCCGGGCACGTTTCCTTTCGAAGCACTCGCCGACGCCCTCGAGTCGGTGGCGGCTGACCGGCCGGTCGGCCTCGTCGACCGGCTGCTCCAAGGCCAGACCGACCTGGCCGACGCAGTCACCGAGGTGCTACCGGATGACAGCAGCCGGTTGGTGTTGGTGGTCGACCAGTTCGAAGAACTCTTCCACACCTCGGCCGAACGGGCCGACCGGTTCATCGCGCTGTTAACGGAAGCGATCCGCAGCGAGCCGTGCCCGTTGCGGGTGGTGATCACAGTCCGGGCCGACTACTCCGACCGGCCTCTCAACCATCCCGCCCTGGGGCGGCTGATGCGGGACGGCACCGAGCTGATCAGTCCCATGACTCCCGAAGAACTCGAACGCGCCATTCAGGGACCCGCCGAACAAGCCGGCGTCAGGTTCGAACCAGCGCTCGTCGCCCGCATCATCACCGACGTGGCCGACGAACCCGGCGGCCTCCCCCTTCTCCAATACACGCTCACCGAACTGTATGACGCCCGCCAAGGCACAGTGATCCACTCCGATTCCTATACGGACCTCGGCGGGGTCGGAGCCGCGCTCGGAACCCGCGCCGACTCCGTTCTCGCCTCACTCGACGGTCCCCAACGCGACACTGCCCGCCAGGTCTTCCTCCGCCTGGTCACCCTCGGAGAGGGAGCGGGCGATAGCCGCCGTCGGGTCCGCCAAACCCAACTCGCCGACCTCGGCGGTGGCCCAGTCCAAGCGGTGCTCGACACCTTCGGTCGCCACCGGCTCCTCGCCTTCGACCGAGACACCGTGACACGCGAACCCACCGTCGAGATCGCCCACGAAGCCCTGCTGCGTGATTGGCCCCAACTGCGCTCCTGGATCGACCAGGTCCGCGACGACCTCCGGCTCAACACCACCCTCGAACGCGCCGCGTCCGAATGGGTCGAAGGCGACCGCGACCCCGCCTACCTCCTACAAGGCCGCCGACTTTCGGAAGCAGCCGACTTGACCGACCAAACTGAGCTGGCCGTCCGGCCGCTCGTAGGCGAATACGTCGACGCATCGTCGATAGCCGCCACATCCGCAGCCGCCCGCCGCCGACGAACCAGACGGCGCCTCAACACCGGTTTCGCTGTAGCCGCCGCCGTAGCCTCGGTACTCGCCGTGCTCGCCTTCATCGGTCGCCAACAAGCCAGCAACAGCGCCGACCTGGCTCATTCCCGCCAACTCGCCGCGGCCGCCATCTCCGACGAAGTGCTGAGCGCCGACCCCGAGCTGAGCCTGCTGCTCGCTATCCAATCCGCCAGTGTCGGCGAGCCGACGGTTGAAGGAATGACGGCCCTCCATCAGGCGATCAGCACACATTGGACGGTGTTCCGCTACGAATGGCCAGAAGATCGGCCCTACGGACAGCTCAATGGGGATATCTCTCCGGCGGGCGATGCCATGCTCGCCTACTCATTCCCGGGTGGGCACCTCGAGGTCGTCAACATCCCGGACGGGTCCCGACGGTGGAGCTTGGAACACTCCGGAGCAGACATCAGCGGCTACTTCGTGTCCGACGGGCGCGAGATCGCTGTGAATGTCACCCACGGCGGGACCAAACCTGCCGGCATCTATCTGCTTGATTCATCGAACGGAAACGAGTTGTTCCATCTTCCGGCACCGGAGTGCTCCTTCACGCTCTCCGCCACCTCCGCCGGTGTTGCCCAAAGCCGGTTCCTCTTCATGGAGGTTTCCGGTGAGGATTGCCTCGGGACGCCCATTGTGCGGGTTTTCGACGTAACGACCCGCGAGCATCGAGCGCTGGGTCCGGCACAAACCTTTCTCGTGGCAGGGCGCCGGGAGGTATTGGCCTCGATCAGCGCAGACGGACAGCTTGCCGCGGTCACAACTCGAGATACCAGGCCACTGAAGGCCGCGTCGCTTTACCACACAAACGACGGACGCCTGGTCCGGGAGGTTCTCGCTAGAGATCATCCAACGCTGAATCAGGACGGATCCCTACTCGTCTCGGCGAACCAACACACATTCAGCGCCTCGGAGGTGGAGACGGATGAGGTTGTGATCGCCGACAGCATGTTCCACGATCTGCGCCTCGTTGGGGGCTTCTTCCCTGACGGGCGTTTGTGGACCACTGGTGAGGATGGCGTTGTCCGGATCTGGGAGATCCCGTCGGGCCGGCTCGACACCGAGGTGGTCGCCGGCAGCACGATCGGCTTCACCGCGTTGACAGCTGACGGAACTCGTATGTTGATATTCGGAACTGGACCGACTGCCGCCCTGATAGACGTGTCTCCGAGCGCAGGGATCGAGCTGGGCAGAGACCTGGCAAGCAACTTTCTTGCTTCGCCTTTCACTCGCCGGGTGCCGGTTACCGTGCGTTCGGCTGACGGCGCGATTCAGGTGTCGGGCCAGAAGGAAGAATTCCACTTCACGGTCCGCAACACCGACGGCCGCGAGTTGATTGTGCCCGCAGACGGGGCCCATGGTGCGCGCCTGTCGGCGGCATTTATTGATGACCGACAGGTCGTGGTTGGCTTCGCCAACGAGCTTGCGGTTGTGGATGGCGAGACGATGGAAGTGACAAACCGGCGTGCCTGGGACCGCGGTCTCGCACCGGGTGCCCGTTTGATTGTTTCGCCGGACGGAGCGTTCATCGTCGGAACTCCCGACCCCCAGGGTGCCTCGTATCTCGATGTGCTCGACCCCGAGACGCTTGACACGGTCCACCACATCAGCGGCGCCCATGCCGGCATCATCAACGCGATCGCAGTCAGTCAGGACGCCTCGTTGATAGCCAGCGGATCCATCGACGAGTGGGTCCGTGTCTGGTCGGCCGAGGATGGCTCGCTGGTCCACGCGATCCGGGCCGACGACCAGGTATTCGGGCTGGAATTCGCGAACGATGACCAACACCTGCTCGTCACGCTCGAAACGGGCGATCGATTCACGTACACCCTCGATCCCGATGAGTTGCTGGAAATTGCTCGCTCTCGGCTGACTCGCGGGTTCACCGATGCCGAGTGCGCCCGATTCGAGATCGACCCGTGCCCAACGCTTGACGAGCTACGCCAGGCGTGAAAACAGGTTACGCCGCGAACCCACCCTTCAGCGACGGCTGCTGGCCCGCATCCACCGCCGGTAGGTAGTGGCGGTAGAGCATGGCGGTGATCACCTCTCGCCGCGAGCGGACGCCGATCTTGTCGAAGATCGACTTGAGGTGGTCCTGCACCGTGTAGCTCGACACAAACAGCGCGTCGGCGATCTCACGCGTCGACGATCCCCGCAGCAATAGCTCCACGACATCTCGCTCCCGGCGGGTCAGGTCGTAGGCTTCCATGAGTAGCGGGGCCAGCTCCAGCGGGTCGGCCGGCTCGATTGTCACCGCCACCCGCTCGCTGTCTTCGTCGAGCGTCGCCCCGTGCATCAGCAGCCAGCGCCCCGAGAGGGTTCGCGCCCGGGCTCGGGCCGGCGGCAGCTCGCCTCCGAGAGCAGCGGC
This sequence comes from Acidimicrobiia bacterium, assembly GCA_041576165.1. GTDB lineage: Bacteria > Actinomycetota > Acidimicrobiia > Spongiisociales > Spongiisociaceae > JBFGLM01. Next base: position 69,983 of record JBFGLM010000022.1, on the reverse strand, counting down.
CCGAGTGTGGTGGGCCAGCGACACCAGCGCCGGCGGCAGGCCGTCGGGGCCACGTCCGACATCGGGAATCTCCTTCAACCAATCGTGTGCCGCAGGCGTCATGGCGTCCAGCCGGCCCTGAGTGAAGATCACCACACCCGGACCGTCCGGTGTTGTTTCGGAGTCGGCCGGCACCCGGACGAGCCAGCGTCGCAAGGCCGCAGCCACATACACCGACACATCGCGCAACAAAGCCACGTCCTTCGTGTCGAACGAGCCCTCGCGGCGGAAGAGCACCAGACCGCCCCACGCCAGCCCGTCGGCCCGCAGGACCGAACGGACCTCATCCTCGAACCCGTTCGGCTCGAGCACTTCTACGAAGCGGGCGCTCTGATCCCGGTCGGCCGCCGACATGACGCCGATCCCGGCGCGGGTCCGGGCGAGGTCGATGAACTGGTGGACATCTGGGATCGCGTACTCCAGTTCCATGAGACGCGGCAAGTCGTCGGTGGCGATGCCCTCGTCGTGGACGCCGCCGGTGGGTAGCAGGGTGACCGGATCAAATGTTATGCCACACCAGCCGTCGGCCGGCATGGCCCGGCGCAACACTTCTACGGTCGATCGGAAGAGATCCTCTGGATCGAGATCCCGATGGGTCAACGCGTAGACGCTGCGCCGAACATCTCTTTCGTGCGCCATGCGCGCAATATATGTTGCGGCGGGCGGGGCCGATACCCCCAAGTTTGTGGGATTTCGCTCTCAACGACGCCAGCCGCCGGGTACTGAAACCATGCGAGCGATACCGAGATCGGACCTCCGATCGTGGACCAAGGGCCCTAGGTTTCACGTTGCGTGGCGCGCAGGATGACCGGAGAGGAGAAGGGCATCGACACAGCGCCTCACGTTCGATCAGCCTTGACACCGCCGCCGGGCAGTCCCGAGGAACTGCAGGCGTTCGACCGGCTCCAGCAGGCGTTTCCCGAGATGTACCGGCGCATCTTTCTCGATCCGCAGCAGCCGCGGACAGTGGTGGTGGTTCCGTCGATGAGCCTCGATATCAGAGAACTGGCCAAGATCGATGGCGTCCTCCACTACGAAGAGCGGCTGCTGTGCCTGCTGATGCTGTTGCGGATGCCCCGCACCCAGCTGGTGTATGTGACCAGCCTGCCGATGGACCCGACGGTGATCGACTATTACCTCCACTTGCTACCCGGGATCCCCGCTGCTCACGCCCGGGACCGGCTGGACCTGATCCATTGCGACGACCCCAGTCTGACCCCGCTGAGCGAGAAGATTCTGGCCCGCCAAGAGATTCTGGACAGCCTGCGGCGTTCCATCCGGCATCCCGCTGCCGCCCATCTGACGTGTTTCAACTCAACTGCGCTCGAGCGGACCTTGGCTGTACAGCTCGGCATGCCCATGTATGCAGTCAACCCTGCACTGTCGGATCTGGGTAACAAGACCATGAGCCGGGCCGTGCTGCGGGAAGCCGGCCTCACCGTCCCGGACGGCTTCGAGGATTTGCGGGACGTCGACGACCTCGCCAACGCACTGATCGCCATCCATCAACGAAATCCGTCGCTGGAGAACGTGGTGGTGAAGCTCAACGACGGCTTCTCAGGGGAAGGCAACGCCATCGTGCCGGTGGCCGGATTGTCTGTTGCCGCCAACGCGCTTGCCGAGGCGCGCAACCGTATCTGGGTCACGATGCGCTGCGTTGCCCCGAGCGAAACCCCGGAGCAGTTTCTCGGGCAGATGGAAACGATGGGAGGGATCGCGGAAGCCATGATCGAGAGCAGCAAGACCCGCTCCCCCTCGGTCCAAATGCGCATCGACCCACTGGGGAACGTGAACCTGGTGTCCACGCACGACCAGTTGCTCAGCGGCGCCCACGGCCAGGTGTTTGAGGGCTGTACGTTTCCGGCCCGACCGGCCTACCGGCTGGACCTTCACGACGCGGGATACAGGGTGGGTGCAATACTGCGCGACCGAGGTGTCATCGGCCGCTTCGGGGTCGATTTCGTATCGGCGCGCGAGCAGGGGCGGTGGTTGCATCACGCAATCGAGATCAACTTGCGCAAAGGCGGAACCACTTTCCCCTACCTGATGCTCGAGTTCCTCACCGACGGCACCTACGATCCCGAAACGGGCGTGTTCCGCACTCCCACGGGTGACGCACGCACCTATTACGCCACCGACAATCTGATGAGTTCAGACTATGCCGGCCTCACGCCGGCCGAGTTGATCGATGTAGCCATCGTCAACAACCTGCTCTATCGCGCTCCCGCCCAGGAAGGCATGGTGTTTCACTTGTTGGGGGCGGTGACCGACCATGGCAAGATCGGCATGGTCTCCATCGCCAAGAACCGCCGGACCGCGATTCAGCGTTACAGCAGTGCAGTGTCTGCGCTCGCACGGGCGCTCACGTGAGACGCTGACGTACGACAACGGAACCGGCACGAGGCCTAATGGGCCCGGCCTAATGGAAAGGTAGAGGTTCCGGCAGGTCGCGACCTGGAGCCGAAGAGGGCGTCGTGGGCAGCCCAACGGCGCCTCATTTTGTCGCGATGACGACCACTTCCTTGCGGTGGATCGAGGCTGCTGCGCGAGAGAAACCGCGTGATTCGAGGTCGCGACAGAGATCCTCTGCGGCGCTGGGAGTTATGCCGTGTTTACCCCGGGTCTTGCGCTCCATGATCAGCAGCCGCCCGCCCGGCTGCAACACTCGAAGCGCTTCTTGAAGGCCCTGGGCCTGGTCCGACCAATGGTGGAATGCATGGACGGTGATCACCCTCGTGACTTCGCTGTCGGTGAGAGGTAACTCCTCCGCTCCGGCCAGCATGAACTCGGCGTTCGCAACATGGGAGGAGCGCTTGCGGGCGATCTCCACCATGGGCGCACTGTTGTCAACTCCGATCGCGCGCATGACTGTGCCGGCGGCAGCCCGCACAGCCGCCCCAGGACCGCACCCGACGTCGATGAGCACGTCCGTAGCCGTCAACTCGCACAGCTCGACTGCCAGCAAGTTTGACTTCGGGTTGCGGGCAAAGAAGGAATAGAACTGAGCCTGGAGCCAAGGCCAGGGCTTCATATCGGCCATTGACCCAGCGTACCCTGGCGCGAGTGGGCGGCGCATGATGACCGTTGCCGGGGATGCACCATGGGAATCCATGCCGCAATGGTCGTTGACAGGAATACGCTGAAGGCGAGTTGGGCCAGCCTTGGAGCGATGCGCTGTCGCCGGTTGATGTCACGCTGAGAAGCGTTGCCGTTCTCTTCCGGCTCCTTGGCGTCATCTGGATGACGATGCTCGTCGTCGCCACCCTCGCCACCGACAACGCGGCTTCCCGTCCGGTGGTCATTGGCGCCGAGTTGCTGGCGCTCGGTTGGACGGCGGTCACCATCTGGGCCGCGCGCAGCGACTCGCGGATGCGAAGCCCCCTGTTCGGAGCCACCGAGCTGGTGGTGGTGCTTCTCATTGGCGTCGCCTCCACTGCGGCTGGTGCGAGGGACCTGTTCCACGGGGGCTATCTGACCTCCAGCATCTCTGTCATCGCCTACGGGTGGGGTGTTGTGGGTGCTCTCATCCTCGGTGGGTTGTTGGCGATCGAGCAGGTGGCCGTTCATGTCATTGACGGCCGGGCCCTCCTTCCAGCGCTGGGCAGCATCAACTTCATCGTTGTTGCGGTCCTGTTCGGGTGGGCGTACGGCGCACTACGCGTGCGGGAGTCGCGAAGGCTCGCGACCGAGGCCGAACTCGCCGACGAACAGCGGGCGCGGGTCCGCTTCGAGGAGCGAGCGCAGCTGGCCGACCGGCTGCATGATTCCGTTCTCCAGACCCTTGTCGCTTTGCGGCGGGAGGCGGGCGATCCCGACGAGGTGCGCTATTTGTCGCGTCGCCAGGAGCGCGAGTTGCGCCAGACGATCGACGAATACCGGTCGCCGTTCGACCACAGCTGCCGGGCGGCACTACTGGCCGCATGCGCCGACGTCGAGGACGTGTACCACGTTGAGATCGATGCCGTAATCCGGGGAGACGCCGAGTTACAGGCCATCACAGAACCCGTGGTTGCGGTGGCACACGAGGCGCTCACCAACGCGGCGAAGCATGCAGGCGTGGACTCGGTTGATCTCTACGCAGAATTGGACAGCGACCATTCGGAGGTGTGGGTGAGGGACCGAGGGCCGGGTCTCGGTGAACCTGCCTCTCTGGGTCCGCTCGAGGACTCACTGAACGCTCGTCTTGCCCCAGGCACTGGCCGTGTTGACGTCAGCACGCGGCCACGGTGTGGCGTCGAGGTGCATATCTGTGTGCCATGAACACTGACCGTCCAACCGTGTTCCTCGTCGAGGACGAGCCCTTGACTCGAGCAGGGGCGCGCCATTACCTGAACGACCGCTTCGAGGTCGTGGGCGAGGCCGACAACGTCACGGACGCGATCGCAATGATCCAGGAGCGACAGCCCGACATCGTGTTACTCGATATTCACATCCGGGAAGGCAATGGCGCCGCCGTGGTGTCGGAGGTCAAGCGCCATCACCCGCACATCAAGTTCCTGGCACTGACCGTTTCGACTGCGAAATCGGACGTTCTTCGCCTCACCCAGGCGGGCGTTGAGGGGTACCTGACCAAGCAAGCGGTCGGTCCGGAGCTGCCCGATCTGGTGGACGACGCGCTTGCCGGCGGACGGCCCATTTCCCGCCAGGTTGCCGCGCATCTGCTGGACATCGACGAGGATCTCGAGTCGGTGGACGGGATCGAGCGTCTAACTCCCAAGGAGCGACAGGTCGTGGCTCTGGTTGCTCGGGGATACACGTATCGGGAGGTAGCCCGTGACCTGGAGATATCTGTCAAGACTCTCGAAAGCCACATCAGCCACATATTTCAGAAGCTCGGAGTGGCCAGCCGTCACGAGCTCGCCGCGCTGGCCTTCGAAACGGGGTTTGTCGCACCGTCGCCGCCGTATGGGGGTCATCCCCGATAGGCGGCTGGTCCGGCGGGGACCACGATGGCGGGACGAAATGGAGGCGATGAACCATGACGGCGACGATGATGGAACAGCCGCTAGCGACTAGTCGCTGGAAGCGACGGGCCAAGTATGCAGCCATAGGAATAGGTGTGGTCGTCCTGGTCTTCTATGGCGCCGGTGGTTGGTACTTCTCGGGGCTCCTGCGATCGGACGGCCTGCAACCGGAGTCTCCGAGCCGTGACTTCGACGTCGTGGTGCTCGGCTTGGACGAGTCCACGATCACCCTGGCCGGCGCCGACGAGGCGATCAGCAAACCGGGCCGCTACGGACTCTGGTGGGAGGGCGGTTACGTGCAGGTGGGCGATGTGGTGGAGGTCCGAGCCGACGGTTCGGTCGTCCGTGAGCTGATTCCGATTGACGGAAGTCCTCCCATCAGCACCGGGCTCGACGATCCGGACCGGGTGGAAGTCGATCTCGAGTCGTACGCCTACGGGCATCCCGATCATCTGGGCCTTCCCTCGTCGGACGTGACGTATCAGAGTCCATTGGGCGACATGCCGGCATGGCTGGTCACTCCGGTGAGCGAACAAGCCGTTGATACGTGGGCCATTCATGTCCACGGCTGGCGAGCGGATCGCCGCGAGACGCTGCGGGCCCTGCCGGCGTTCGCGGCCGCCGGCGTGACGTCGTTGGTCATCGACTATCGCAACGATGCCGGAGCGCCCGCAGACCCCACCGGTCACTACCGGTTCGGCCGGTCCGAATGGCAGGACGTGCAGGGTGCCATCGACTACGCGACGGCCAAAGGTGCCCGCCGGATCCTCCTGGTCGGATACAGCACCGGTGCCGCGGCAGTGATGGCCACGATGGAGCAAGCCGCAGATGTCGATCCCATCGTGGGGCTCGTCTTCGATTCGCCCAATGTCGACTTTGGCCGGGCGGTCAAGACCGAGGCAGCTCGCCGAACAATCCCCGGCACGCCCATTCCCATTCCCAACAGCCTGACGGTGGTCGCCATGACGATCGCCGACTGGCGATGGGACGTTGCGTGGGATCAGATCAACTACGTCAGTCGGGCCGGCGACACCGACATCCCGATGCTGGTCTTCCAGGGTTCGGCCGACGAAACCGTTCCTCCTTCGGTGGCACGAGACTTGGCCGCCGCCAATCCGGCCCGGGTCGGCCTGGTTGAAACCACTGCCGGCCACGTCGAAAGCTGGAATGTCGACCCCGATGCCTATGAGACAAGAATCCGAGACTTCCTGGTGGAAGTGATCGGTTAACGGTGTCATCCCCGTCTGGGGACCGACGGGTGGCCCGATGAGCACGGTCGGAGGGATCGGAGTGTGCAGCGACGCGGCGGACAGGCCCCAGTGCACCACTGGCGATATCCTCCCAGCCGATGCCTACCTCTCGCCACCTAGCGGACGCGCTCATCGGCGCGCTGCGAGATCAGGGAACGGATCGGATGTTCGGTGTGCCCGGCGGCGGGCCCAACCTCGAGAAGATTGGGGCCGGGGCGGCGATGGGTATCCCGTTCACACTGGCACATGGTGAGACCGCCGCAGCGATAATGGCTGCCACATATGGGTACCTAACCGGCACCCCGGGTTTGATGATCTGCACCCGAGGGCCGGGAATTGCATCCGCAGTCAACGGGCTGGCGCAAGCAACATTGGATCGGTTTCCGCTGGTTGCGGTCAGCGACACCGTGACCTCGGAAGTCCATGGTGCGGTAGGTCATCAAAACATCGATCAGGTGGCCATGACCCGCCCGGTCACCAAATGGAGCGGGGTCCTGGGGGCGGCAGATCCGGCGACCACCGCAACTGCGGCGGCCGGGTTGGCCACGTCAGCACCCCAAGGCGCCGTGCACCTCGACTTCGATCCGACGTGCGATGGAAATCCCGGTCCCGCATTGATCGGCCCCTCACCACCCGGCGCGTGGCCCGACGCAGCGCTCGGCTTGATCACGGCGGCGAGGCGGCCGGTGATCATCATTGGAGCCGAGGCCGCCCCCTGGCAGCCCGAGGTCCGGGCCTTTGTCGCCGACGCTGGTTGTCCGGTGCTGACTACCTATCAGGCGGCCGGTTTGATTCCCGACGCGTGGCCGACCATGGCCGGGCGGTTCACCAGTGGGGCGCTGGAGAAGCCCCTGCTCGATGAGTCCGACTTGGTGCTTGCCATTGGGGTCGACGCGGTAGAGCCGATGCCGTTCCCATGGACATATCCGATGCCGGTGGTGTCTTTGATGCCGTGGCCGGATCCCGTCGCGTTCTTTCCGGACTCGATTGAGGTGGTCGGCGACCTCGGCCGGCTCCTCGAAGGGATCCCGGCTGTGGCCGCGGGTTGGGATCTCGATGACGTCGTCATGCACAAGATCGAAACCCAACGAGCGCTGGCCCCCGAGCGGACCGGGTTCGGACCGCTCCAACTAGTCGAGACTCTGCTCGACACTGCGCCCCTCGACGCCGTCACGACCGTCGATGCCGGCGCCCATTTCCTGGCCGTCATGCCCTTTTGGCCGGTTGACGCACACGGAGACCTATTGATATCGAACGGGTTGGCCACGATGGGTTTCGCGGTTCCGGCCGCAATCGGCGCGGCCCTTGCCCGGCCCGGACGTCCGGTCTTGGCACTGGTCGGCGACGGCGGTCTCGGCATGACCCTGGCGGAATTGGAGACGATCGTCCGGCTCGAACTCGATGTGGCGGTGGTGGTATTCAACGATTCGGCCTTGTCGCTGATCGAGGTCAAGCAAACTCCCGACCAGGGCGGTCCCGACGCAGTCAGCTACCGGCCCACCGACTTCGCGGCGGTGAGCGCGGGTCTCGGTCTTCCTGCTACCCGGGCAACCAGCGCTCTTGAAGTCTTGGCCGCAATGGAGCAGACCCGGCCGCATCTGATCGACGCCCAGATCGATCCGGCCGGTTATCGCGATCTGATCCGGATCAGCCGGGGCTGATCCGGATCGTTTCGATTATGTTCCTCCCGGTGTCGGAATAGGAGGGAGACACGTGACCATTTCCTTATCGAAGTTCGTCGATCTCCGAGACGGGCTTGTCGAAGACCAATTCTCGGTCGGAGACCGAACGACCATCGACGGTCTCGACGATCTCGATCCCATATACAAGCGGTTGATGGACGAGCCGATCACATGTGTCATGGCGGTCATGGGCGGCGACGGCCGTCCCAACTTGACGCCGATGTGGTTCGACTACGAAGGCGACAAAGTACTGGTCAATGTTGCGGAGCACCGCAAGAAGACCGAGTGGATCCGCAATAACCCGGAAGTCTCCATCATCCTCGTCAACCCGGAGAACCCGTATCACTGGATGAGCATGAAAGTCACCGTGGACCGTGAGATCTCCGAAGACGACCCCAGAGAGGGCGCTTGGGTGACCGAACAGGTCAATCGGATCTGGGACAAGTACATGGACGATCGCGGTGGTACCTATGCCCTGCGTGACCCGGAGAAGGGCGAGCGGCGAGTGCTGTTCGAATGCTCGGTTGATCGCATCGCCACCTTCGGGGTCCCCGCCTGAAGTTCGGGAAGCTGTCGGATGGTGCCTGACTGGCCCCGGGTCGCAATTGTCGGGGGGTCGATCGGCGGCCTGACGGCCGGTCTGTTGCTCCGTCAGCTCGGTTGCGACGTAGACGTCTATGAACGCACACCCAGCGAACTCCAAGCCCGGGGCGCGGGCATCGTGGTGCTGAAGATGACCGAGCGTTACTTCGTCGAGAAGTACGGCGGCTTGTCGTCCACGGTGGCGCTCAGCCTGCCGTGGTGGCGCTGGGTCGACGAATCCGGCGCAGTCGTGGCTGAAGAACTCACGGACTACCGGTTTGGCTCATGGAACTCGGTGTATCGGGGACTGCTTCGAGATTTCGAGCTGGAGCGCTATCACCTCGGGCACGAGATGGTCGACTTCGAGGAGGTCGCCCATGGCGTCCGCGTCCACTTCTCCAACGGAACCACGACCGACTGCGACCTCCTCGTGTGCGCGGACGGGGTGGCGTCTCGCGGGCGCGAGATTCTGGAACCGCATACACAGCCTTCCTACGCGGGCTACGTCGGCTGGCGGGGCACGGCCCGCGAGGCAGCGCTGTCCGATGGTGCCTTCAGCGAGCTGATCGAATCGATCATCTACCAGATTCTCGACCACAGCCACATCCTCGTGTACCCGATCCCGAGCGTGGAGGGGTCGCTGGTTCCCGGCGAACGGCTGGTCAACTTCGTCTGGTACCGCAACTACGTGGAGGGCGCTGAGTTCGACGCTTTGATGACCGACAAGAGCGGCTCGCTCCGTTCCAACTCCATCCCACCGGGCGAGGTACAAGACCAGTTCGTCGACGAACTGCACCGGTCGGCCCGGGAGCAGCTGGCACCGACGATTGAAGAAGTTGTTCTCAAATCCCCCGACCCATTCATCCAGGTCATCTTCGACATGGAGGTCGAGCGCATGCGGTTCGGACGGGTCTGCATCATCGGCGACGCAGCATCGTTCGTGAGGCCCCACGTTGCCGCCGGGACGGCCAAAGCTTGCGCAGACGGCTGGGTGTTGCGGGATTGTTTGCGGGATGCCGAGGGCGACGTGGACGGGGCGCTCGATGCTTGGGAGCCGCAGCAGCTCGATCTGGCGCGGACGGTGTGCGCAACGTCCCGAGCGATGGGTCAGCAGTCGCAGGTCCTCAACACGATGGTGCCCGGAAACCCGGACTGGAAGTTCGGGCTTTACGGACCGGGCAACTAGCTCCCTTTCCAAGGCTCTGCGTCGCAAAGCGTTCCAAGGCGATTGTCCGGATTTGTGGTTTTTTTATGGAGGGGTCCGTGCGGCATAGTGACCGACATGACGCTTCACATCAGACCGGCACAACCATCAGACCGACCCACCATCCTGGCGCTGGCCCCCCGGCTGCAGGCGGGAGTGGCTTCCTGGCGGGAGCCGGGGGCCGTCGCGGAGGCGGTTGAGGGATGGGTGCGTTCCTCCCTCGATCGAGCTGCCGAGGCGGAACAAGCTGTATTGGTGGCCGAGCTCGATCGCCAAGTCGTTGGGTTCGTTACGGTCAGCCAGCACCGGCACTGGGCTGGGGATACCGACGCCTACATCGGGGAGTTGGTGGTCGCGCCCGACGCCGAAGGGCGTGGAATCGGCAAAGCCCTGGTTCGGTCCGCTTTGGATTGGGCCCGGATGCACGGATATACGCGGGTGGTCGTTGCGACGGGCGCCGCCAATCACGCCGCCCGTCGGCTATACGCGTTGCTCGGCTTTGATGATGAGGACGTCACGCTGAGCCGGGCGGTGTGATGCGGCCGGCGGCCCGGTCGCAATGGGCAGGACGCTCGGCCGCTGTGTGCGCTCGATCCCGGCATCGCGTGCTTGCGCATCCACGACCGCCAGATCCGGGGCGCGGCCGGGCAAAGCCTTAGTTGGGGATCATGATGTAGGCCTGGCTGCCGGAGACGTAGCCCCAGCCGATGATTGCCCCCGGTCGTTGATTCCGGCGGCATGCACCAGCGTCCAGCCGTGACTCGGCGGAAGAAATGCACGCGGGTCCAAAGGCCAGCCCCGTTCGTGCTCCATCGGCCGGCGCCGGCTACGACGCGGCGGTTCTGGGAGCGGGATTGCCCACCCCCAGAACCGATCGGCGTTCGTGGTCAGTTGGGGTCGCCGAGATACGGGAAGTCGGCCAGATAGTCCGTGTGCGGTCCGATGCCGTCCGTCGAAATACCGCCCACGGCGTCACGGCCCGGGAAGAGGCCCAGCGGATCCCCGCCCGTGACGATATTGAGCTCCGTGTCGATGACGTCGTCGGGCAACGCCCGGCCATTGAGTGGCGCCGGAAGGACAGATGCCTTGTCGAATGTCAGCACGTCCGGTAACAGCACATTCGCCAACGCTGCGGCCTCGGACGTGGCATACGGACCCTCTGCGTCGAGGGACGAATATGCCTGCAGGGCTCCGATCACCGCCGTGGTGAAATTCGCAACGTCATCTGCCGGGTCGGAAACGTTGTATACGTTCTTCGCCGCAGATGGAGCGCCCACGACAGGGCCGGAACTATTGACCACAGTGTTGATGGCCGGCCGGCCCATCCGGTCGATCTGCTTACCGTTCATGCTCGTGACTGCCCACACTCCGATGGGCCCATCGAATACTGTGTCAGGCACCTCGAGCACGATGGCCAGGGTGTTGAAAGCAGCAAACGGATCACTTTCCATGCCGTCGTTCAGCATGCGGCCGTTCATCGCTCCCTCGACGGTCCCGAGGAATCCGCTGAGATCGAAGAAGAACGGATCCGATCGCAAACCCGTAAAGGCCTCGCCGCCGGTTTTGATATCCGTCGATGAACCGGTTCGCCCCTGGGCGATCGTCTGACCATTATTGTTCAGCTTGGTTGCCGCATTGCCCTGCGCCAGCTTGATCTTGTACTTCTGCGTGCCGTCCCTCTCTTTCCCGAAGGTCACGTTGTACGAGAGATCAGCCACGGCGTCGCCGGAGGTGTCAATCTTGAACTGGTATAGGAGCTTGTCGCCGAACGTGTCCGGTGAGAGCGCTCCAGCGCCTGGATTAGTCGTCACTGCCAGCACCGTGTTGCTCGTATCTGCGCCCTCGAACACGTACAGGTCGTTGATATCGGCTTGGCCGTTCCCGTCCGGGGACGTCAGGCCCGGTGCGTCGAGGTGGTCGGCGCCCAAGCCGACGGGCCCCGCCGTCATCGCCACCACCAATCCCAAGGCGACGAGTACCGCCAGCCATAGCAATGCATGCCGTCGTATCAACGCCATCATCCACCTTCCTCTTGACGTCGGATCACCCGCCTGGGTGCCAGTTGTTATTCGTAGAAAGACAACTGTCGGATTTGTGAACAACTGATAAACCGGTCAGACGGCCACCACCTGTCGCAACCGACCGATTGCCGCTCGCATCCACGACTTGGCGGTGCCTTCCGGCACCCCCATGAGGCGCGCCACCTGGCGGTAGGAATAGCCGTCGAAATAGGCCAGGCCGATCGCCGTTCGGAATGGCTCCTCCAGCTTCTCTGCAGCGGCTCGCACATCCCGAGCAGCATCGATCGCAATCACCACGTCGGCGATGTCAGGGCAGTCCGGATTGGCCCACCCAGAGGAGAGCTGTCGTGCTTCGTGCCGGACCGCGTCGACTGCGCGCCTATGCACCAGCAGCATAAGGAACTGGCGGGCCGCCCCTTCGTGCGTCCGGATCCGATGGCGTTGGAAATAGAACTGGAGAAAGGCCTCCTGGCAGGCTTCCTCGGCGATCGGGCGCGAACGAGTGACGCTCAAGGCGACCCGTTGGGCCTGATCGGCGTAGCGCCGGAGCAGAGCATCGGCCGCATCGGTGTCGCCGGCGCGCATGCGTTCCACCAGCACACCGTCAGAGAGAGCCACGGACCCGCCCCTCCCCCTTTGCTGCCAGCTTACGCCGGGGACACCAAGGTGTGCGGACGTCGGTCCCCGCTCAGTCCGTCTTCCATTTGCGGCCGGGCATGTGCTCAAACATGGTTTCGAGCATGCCACCGTCCACCACCATCGCCGTTGCCGTGACCCAGTCGGCAGCGTCTGACGCCAGATAGAGGGCAGCCGCCGCGATGTCCTCGGGCTGGCCCACCCGTTGGAGCGGCGTGACTGCCTCACGCCCCGCTCGGATCTCCGGGTCCTGCAGGTAGGCCGTGAGGGGTGTCTCCACATGACCCGGACAGATGGCGTTCACCCGGATCCGGTACGGCGCCCATTCCAGCGCAGCCTGCTTCGAGAACATCACGATTCCGGCCTTGCACGCCGAATACGCTCCGGCGCCCGTGTACGGCGCGACCCCCGCGGTGGACGAGAGGTTGATGATGGAGCCGCCGTTACCCAAGTCGCGCATGGCACGGGCCGCCGCGGCGCTCACGATGAACGTACCATCCAGCCCGATGCGGAGGAGCTTGCGCCAGTCCTCGAGTGTGAGGTCGAGCAAGAGGCCCGGTGCCATTTGGATGGCATTGTTCATGGCAATGTCGAGCCGGCCGTACGCGGCCAGCGTGTCCGCCACCGCTCGATTGACGGCCTCCTGATCACTCACGTCTGTAATCGACGCCGTTGCGGAGCCCCCGCCGGCCGTGATTTCCTCGACCACGGCGTTCGCACCATCTGCGTTCACATCGACCACCGCCACAGCCGCGCCCTCGGCTGCGAACCTCTTGGCGCTGGCGGCCCCAATTCCCGAACCGCCGCCGGTCACCAGCGCCACCCGTCCTTGTAGCTGCATCCGTCCTCCTCGGGTAGTGAATCAGAGGCTACGCCGGTGGCTTGGCGGCCCGGCGATCAGGCCGTCCAGCCGAATATGGCACTGCCGGTCTGCACGAGAACTATCCAGACCGTCAGCGCGACGAGCGGCGCCACCGGCGTCCAGGAAGGCGAATACCTGGCCAGGCGGAGGGTCCAGAACAGACCGAGAAGCCATAGGAGGAGAAGCACCAGGTACGCACCAGGCGGGACGAGCAGCGCGGATGCGAGATACGGGAACACGCCGACCATGACGTAGCCCACCACACCCACCAAACGGGGCAGCCACACAGCCGGGCGCCGGTCCCGCGATTTGCGCTCACCAAACCGACGGTGGCGCTTGGCTTTCGACTTGGCGCGACGATACTCGGCGCCAGCCCGCCGAGCCTGCGATTGCGCCCTACGTGCCTTGTCCTTCGCGACCTTGGGTGAGGCAGCCATGCCCTGGATCGTACCGGTGGTTCCCCCCAGTTCGGTGGACCCACGGGGAGGGAACCGGGCCGTCGTCGCTACTCGGCCATGCCGACGGCGCGGGGCTCGATCCGCAACGCCACTACTTCCTCAACGGCGGCGGCAAGGTCTCCGAAGACGGCGGGATACGCGTCCAGTGTGCCGGCGTCGGCCAGGTCCGTGCGAGCATCCGCCAGGGCTGCTTCCAGGACGAATAGCCGGTCGCGAACGGTCTGGAGGTCCTGGCGCCGGATCAACACGTCATCCGAGGCAAGGCGATGGCGCTCTGCCTCCTGGCGCGCCTCGTAGTGGCGCTGCCGGTGGCTGCGCTTGCAGTAGCGACGAGGCCTCCCCGGTCCGGGATTCGGCGCGAAGCGCTCGCCACACCACGCACAGTGGTCAATCTCAACCGTCACTGTTCATCAACCTACCGGCGACGGGAAGAAGGAAGGCGCATTGAAATGAATGCAATTCAGTCACCGTCACCTGGAATCGCCGTCGTTTACGATTCATGGATGCGGGCGACGGGGGACGAAGGAACCGGAGACCCTCGATTGGGTCTCACGTGCGGGCAATGTGCGGGCAGGCGGTGGGCCGCGTAATACCGATCGGCGGCAGGAATGCCGCACTCGATGTAGCCGTTGAACAACAACCGAACGTCGTCCGGTCGATGGGGGCGTCCCCGGACGGCACACGCGCAAAGGGGAGGCAAGATGACTCCGCTGGAGGTTTCGAAGTCGATCTACGAGTGGCTCGTGGCTGTCGCAGGCGAGCCGGCGCCTGCCATGCGAGCGTGGGACGGCACGACCTGGGGCGACCCGGCGGCCGGTGCGACAATCGTGCTCCAGCATCCGGGAGCGTTGCGTTCGATGCTCTGGCCGCCCGGTGACCTGACCGCCGGCGAAGCATATGTCTTCGACGATGTCGACTTCGAAGGCGAGATGCTCTTGGTGCTCGACTTCGGACGCCGGCTCGAGCCACTGGTCCATCAAAAGCGCAAAGCGCTGGGAGTCGTGCGCTTGTTGCGTCAACTACCCGATGAAAGCCGGCGACCGGACCGGCGTCCGATGTTTCGAGGTCGCTTGCATTCGCGTGCTCGGGACAAGGCTGCGGTCAGCGCCCACTACGACACCGGAAACGAGTTCTTCCAGACGTTTCTCGACCCGCTAATGGTCTACTCGTGTGCATATTTCCTGGATCCCAACGAGACACTGGAAGCAGCTCAGCGACGCAAACTGGACGTGATCTGTCGCAAACTCCAGCTCCAGAGCGGGATGCAATTCCTCGACATCGGGTGTGGATGGGGATCGCTCATCATTCACGCCGCCATCAATTACGGGGTGGAGGCACTCGGGGTGACGATCTCCCGCGAGCAAGCCGAGCTGGCCCGGCGGCGAATCAAGGAGGCTGGGGTCGAGGGTCGGGTCACGATCCTCGAGAGCGACTACCGCGACGTGACCGGGACGTTCGACGCCGTTGCGTCGGTGGGAATGTTTGAGCACGTCGGTGGGCGCCAGCTCGGAAGCTATTTCGGACACATGCGCGAGTTGCTTGCGCCCAGCGGCGCGTTTCTCAATCACGGCATCACGACGAGGGATCGTTCGCATAGCCGGCGCCGGCCGAGTTTTGTCAACACCTATGTGTTTCCAGATGGCGAACTGGTACCCGTGGAGAAGGTGATCGAGGTCGCCGAGAAGGCCGGATTCGAGGTCAGGGATGCCGAGTCTTTGCGAATGAGCTATGGACGCACGTTGCGGCATTGGGTGGCGAACCTCGAAGAAAACGCAGACCTGGCCGCGGGCCTGAGTTCCGAGCAGACTTACCGGATCTGGCGGCTCTACATGGCCGGCTCCGTCGTGGCCTTCGAGACCGGGGGCATATCCATCTACCAGCTCCTACTGGCTGGGATCAATCGCCCGTGGACCTTTGGTCGCAAACGGCTGCTCGCCGAAGACGACTGATCGCCCTCCACCCAGTGCGGTACCCGGCTCGCCGTCGGACCGCTCAACGACTGCGGTGGCGGACCCGGCGACCAATGGCTCGGTCACCGGTCCGGGCAGATCGCGTACCATCGCTCTACCCGAATGATGAGGAACGACGATGCCTGAAGCCGTGATCGTGGCTGCTGCCCGTACGCCGATTGGACGCGCCTACAAGGGTTCATTGATCGAGGAGCGGCCCGACGATATGGCGGGGTTCGCCATTCGCGAAGCCGTGGAAAGTGTGCCGGAGCTGCCACTCACCGAAGTCGAAGATGTCATGTTGGGCTGTGGACTCACCCATGGCGAAGCCAGCTTCAACATGGCTCGCCCTGCCGCACTGCTAGCAGGACTTCCCGATACGATCCCCGGCACCACCGTCAATCGGTACTGTGCCTCGTCCCTCCAGACCATCCGCATGGCCTACCACGCCATTGCCGCCGGCGAAGGGGACGCGTACGTTGCGGCAGGAGTGGAGAGCATCACTCGGACCCAGGGTGTCGGGTTCGACAAATCACACCTCAACCCCCGGTTTGTTGATCGCAGCCGCGACGACTTCATCAACGAGGTCTATATGGCCATGGGTATGACCGCCGAGAACGTCGCCGACCAGTTCGGTATTTCGCGCCGGCGCATGGATGAATACGCCAAGCTTTCCCAGGATCGGGCCGCCGACGCACAGGGCGACGGTTTCTTCGCGGATGAGATCTCTCCCTACCCCGTGTCGGGCGGCATGCTGGTCAGCTCCGATGACAGTCCCCGGCCGGGAACCACGCTGGAGAAGCTGGCGGAGCTGCCCCCGGCGTTCAAGGAGGGCGGGAAGGTCACGGCGGGCAACTCGTGTCCGCTCAACGACGGGGCCGCCGCCGTAGTGGTCATGAGTGCCGAGCGTGCCGCCGAGTTGGGCATCCGGCCCCTCGCCCGCATCGTGTCTGCCGCAGTGTCGGGACTCGCTCCCGAAATCATGGGAGTGGGACCGATCGAGGCCGTCCGCAAAGCTCTCGACCGGGCCAGCATGAAGATCGGAGACATCGACATCGTCGAGCTGAATGAGGCGTTTGCTTCACAGGTGCTGGCCGTGTGCGATGAGACAGGTATCGACATCGGGTCGCAGCTGAACCCTCACGGTGGGGCGATTGCCCTCGGACATCCCTACGGCATGACAGGGGCGCGCATCATGTGCACGCTCCTCAACGGTCTGCGCCGGCGCGATCAGTCGATCGGGCTGGAGACCATGTGTGTCGGCGGCGGGCAGGGTATGGCCATGGTCGTTGAGCGCCTCACCTGAACGGACCAGCTCTCCGGCATCTGGCCCGCAGGGTGTGACCTTCCGGCCCTAACACCCGTCTGCTGCCGTGGACCAATCTGGCGGTGCAAGACACCAACACGGAGGTCACCATGTCGGCCTTGTTCAGGCGAACCCTGGTGCCGGTTGATGGGTCGGTGCTGGCCGAAACTGCGCTCGACGAGATCTCCCCGCACCTGACGAGCGGTGCCGATGAGGTTCTGCTGGTCATGGTCATGGATGGTCACGTCGACCACGCCCTCTCCGACTTTGCCAATGCCGAGGGTATTTCAGTCGTTGAGGCGGCTGAGTCTTACCTCGAGGATCTGCGGCTTCGTCTGGGCGAAGCGGGGATCAAATCTGATTCCCGGCTGGTGTTCGATCCCAACGCCGCGCAGGGCATTCTCGACGCGGCAAATGCCGAAGACGTCACCCTTATCACGCTGGCCAGCCACGGTCGATCAGGGGTCGGTCGCTGGCTGTTGGGCAGCGTCGCCCAGAAGATCGTGCAATCAGCACACGTTCCCACGCTAGTTGTGAGAGCGCGATGACCACTCCATCCCCTCCTCTGATCATTGTGCCCACCCGCGGTGGAGCAGAAGCGTACGGCCCAATTGCGTGTGCCTCGAAACTGGCCGAGTCGTTCGGATCCGATGTGGAGCTCCTCAGCGTGGTCGCCGATGAGCGAAAGGCCGTCGTCCGCCGAGCCGAACTCGAGCGGCTGATGGCCCAGCTGGAATTCCCGCGTCCAACCCGATGCAAGGTGGTGACGTCTGAGGATCCGGGAAAAGTCATCGAAGCGGCCGGGCGACGCGGCGTGGTCTGCATGGCGACCTCAGCCAAGATGACGCGACACGACGGCCACTGGGGATCGTACGCGGAGCATGCACTGCGCGCCGCCCGGTACCCTCTGTTGATGATCGGCCCCGCGGCCGTGCCCGACCTGTCCAATGTCACCCGGGTCGTGGCCCCGGTCGACGGGTCGGGTTTCTCAGAAACGACTGCGCCGGTGGCCGCCGCGTACGCCACCGCGCTAGACGTGCCGCTATGGGTTGTCAGCGTCGTCAGTCGGGCCCAGCAGCGTCAGGCAGTGGCTGCCGGGGTTGGAATCGAGAGCGGTTACGTGCACCGCATCGCGGACCCCTATCACGGTGAGTTCGAGGTGCTGCACGGAGATGACCCGGCGGATCGCATACTCGACTTCGCTGGGGCGGATAGCCTGGTGGTGCTGAGCAGTCATGGACGAACGGGTCTGCGTCGCCTCACGGCGGGTTCGGTCACCATGTCCGTGGTTGCCGGCGCAAAGGCGCCGGTGGTGGTCGTGCCGCCCGGCTTCGTCGGTGAGGAAGGGGCAAAATGATGCAGGTGCGTGCGGTCGTCGGCGGTGGCGCGCTGGCATGTGGACCCGAGACAACCTTGCGGTCGGCCGCCGAAGAAATGGTCAACAACGAAATGGGTTCGCTAGCCGTCATCAGTGAAGGCAAGCTTGTTGGGATCTTCACAGAGCGGGATGTGTTGCGCGCCGTAGCCGGAGGCGCCTCATTTGACGAAGACTACGTCACGGCTTGGATGACCCCTGACCCCGATACGGCTGATCCGGAATTGTCGTGTGAGGACGCGGCACGCTGGATGCTCGCCACCGGCTACCGCCACCTTCCCATCATGGAGCGAGGCACCTTGCTCGGCATCGCCTCTATCAAGGACGTGCTCTGGGCAATCGCCCCGGTCGAAGATTGATCCGTCCGGGTTCCTGACTGCGACGCACTCGGCGTGAAGCCCCCCGGTGGGTGGCCGGACCACGTGGCTGGATTGAGGAGGCAGCCCTTTCCTGGAATCGCCGAGCCCGCCGCGACGTCGCTCCGCTAGCTTCCGTCGAGATATCACGTTCGTCACGGTGAGAGCAGTCCGGGGCGCGCAGCCACGAAGTGGACTACGAGATCTTCGGTGACGACCTCCAGGTCGTCGACCATTGCCGAGAAGCGACTCACCGGCGAAACGCTGCGGGCGGTTGCCTGGTCGCCCTCGAACCAACCGTCGGCTACGACATCCAGCGGGTCGGCAACCTCAAGTCGATGATGTTCGCCGGCGAAGGCATATTCCCCGGCCACGATCGCTGGTGCGGGCCGTATGTAGCTCCAGTCATTTGCCTTCAACCGAATGGCTGACCGAATTGCATCGGACCTTCGCCCGGCAGGGTCAACGGATGAGGGTGGGGTCCTCGGACGGCTCTCCGACCTGTTCGAATCCTGACCCCGCCCGGGCTGGCGCCGGCGGCGCTTGGGGCTTCGGATTCTCGGAGTGGCCTGTTTGCTGAGCCCGCACGACATTGGGGAAGTGCACGCTGAAGCATGCGCCTTCCAGGATCTCGGACCGCCGATACTGCGTCGATCCGCCGTGCGCGCTGGCGATTGCAGTCACGATTGCCAGGCCGATACCCGAGCCGGGGACCGAGCTGTTGAGACGGTTGGCACCGCGCTCAAATCGTTCCCAGATCGAGAGCTCGTAGCGTTTCGGTACGCCCGGGCCGTTGTCGTGGACTGCGATGGTCAAATCCGCGCCATCCACCCGTGCCTCGATCAGCCGCTCGTCACCGCCGTAGCGGATCGCGTTGGACAGCAAGTTGACCAACGCCTGCTGGAGCCGGTCTCCGTCGAGATTGGCGGTGAGCCCCGTCGGCACCAACACCTGAACGTCGTTGAGGCCCGTGTCCATGGCCGTCACGGCCTGCTGCACGACTTGGTCAATGCGAACGTCGCTCCGCTCCAGCTCCATTGAGTCCGAGGTCCCGCGGGCGAGCAGCACCAGGTCGGACACTATCCGCGACAGGTAGCGCGCCTGTTGATCGACCACTTGGATCAAATCCTCCTGTTCCTCGGCCGGCAGTTCAATCTCGTCACCACGGCAAATCAGATCTAGGAAGCCCACCATGGCGGTCAGGGGCGTCCGCAGCTCGTGCGAAATCGTCGAGATGAGCGCCCGACGCTCCCGTTCGACGATCTGGCGGTTTTCGTGGATTGCAACGAACTGCCGCATCACCACCAGCCCGCCGACAAACAAGGTTGCGATCAGCAAAAGCTCCAAATCGGTGCTCAGCGCGCCGGCTCGTACCTGAAGCGCCAGGACGGCGACCATGACCGCCGACCAGCCATACGGAACGATCATTGGCCACCATGGAGTGCGAACACGCTCTGCGTATTCACGGGGCGGCGGCACGTCGCCGGCGATGACGGCTGCACCGAGGAAGAACACGAACGCCAGCAAGAAGAGTGCGTAATTGGGCATCGCTTCATCGAAAGATTTCCCGGCGCCGCTGAGCAGGAACGTTAGGTCAGCGGCGACCTGGCACATGAAGCCCATTGCGACCAGAAGCAAACGTACATCGAAGCGCTGCGGGCTCCGCCGGAGGAAGATGATCATGACAACGACGATGCCGAGGACGTCGAGAGTCGGGTATGCCGCTCCTACGATACGATGCCACGTTGGAGCAGTTGCCAGCGTCGCCAATAGATCGCCGATGAACCAGATCCACAAGACGGTTGCGACTGAGACAGCTCCGATCGCGCCGTCGATCAAGACCCGCACCTGGTGCGACCGGGATTCCTTCAGCTGGGGTTGGCTGAGCAGCCCAGCCATCAGAAGACCGTATCCCGCGATGATGGGCAGGTCCATCATGCCGAAGGCCCCGACTTCGGAGAACGCCGACGCCACGACAAAAGCCGCGACACCCACTGATGCCGCCAGATAGCCGATCGAAATCAGAATCCAGGGCAGCCGCTGGCGGCGCTCGCGGACCCGCTGTACGTCCCGCAGGCCGGTGAGTCCGGCAACCACGCTCGCTAGCGGGACGAGTGGTTGCGCCAGGACCGGGGCTAGTTCGGGTGCTGCGGTGGCTGCGGCAGCGGCGACCGCGAGTAGGAGCGCGAGCCCGCTCGCGAAAGGATGGCGTCTGTACGCAGCGCGAAACTGTGACGCGGCTTCTGGCGGCTGCATCCCCACACATACTCATCGGCAGAGCTGATGCCGCTGTTGAACGGATTCTCGCCCAGTCTCGAGCCTCCGATCGGGCGCTTGTTTCAGCGGAGGTCCACCACGTTGCGGTCCGACAGCACCTCGGGGAGCAGCTCGCCCAGCGTATCTGCAACGCGCATCAGGTCGGCATCCGAGTGGTACAGCGTCTGAGTGAACCGTAGACCCGCCATTCCATGGGGCACAGCGGGAAACAATGCAACATTGGTGTAGATCTCGGCGTCGAGCAGTTTTCGGCCCAGATCAATGGCGGCCTGAGCCGGCCCGACCGGCAGGTACCAGATCGGGGTGAGCGAAGCATCGGCCACCGGCACCCGGGCGCCGGCCAGGAGCTGGCGCATCAGGCGGATCTGGCGCATGAGCTCGGCCTGGCGGTCGGCACCTTCATCGGAGAGATGGATTTCAGCGGAGACCGTTGCTGCGCCTAGCTCAGCCGGGTGCAGCGGTCCCGAGAAGGTCATAGTGCCGCTGGCAACCTGGATCCGGTCCGCGAGGTCCTCGTCCGGGATGGCGAGAGCCGCACCGCCGGACCCGAACGACTTCGAAAGCGACGCGGCAATGATCACCCGTGGGTGCAAGCCAACGCCGTCCCGCACCAAGCCGCAGCCGTGGTAGCCAAACCAGCTGAACCCGTGCGCATCGTCGATGTACGCGTGCAGTGAGGGGTGCGCGTCGAGCAATGACAGCAGTTCGCCGCTGAAGAAAGTGTCGCCATACATGGAATAGACACCGTCGGCGACGTACCAGATCCGCCCCGCGCCATCTGCCTCGGCCCGGAGAATTGCTTCCTCGAGCTCGGATGGGTCGTTGTGTGCGACTGCCCAGATCTCGATTCCCTGGGCCTGCGGTAGATGGGCCGCCAGGTGAAGCGATGCATGGGCCTGTGCGTCGACTATGACCACGTCGCCGGATTCAGGAGCGACCTGCAGAAACGCGAAGTGGCCCAGCGTCGTCGTCGTCGGTACCAGCGTCCGGCATCCCATTATCTCCCCGAGCTGTTGCTCGAGGCGGGTGTAGAGCGGTACCGAGGTGTAGGCGGTGGACGATGAGAATACCGGCCCAAATCGTTCGACGGCTTCGATCGCCCCCTGCTTGAGGCGTTGGTCCACGTTGAGCCCCAGATACGCGCATGAGCCCATGTTGAGGACCTTGCGTCCGTCGATGACGACGTGACCGCCGTCGTGTTGCTCGTCTTCGACCCGGACGCGACTCAGTCCAGCCGCCGCAGCAGCGAGCGCGTTGCGCTCGAATCTCCGGGTAATTCGCTCGCGCGCGACCGCGCGACCCGTCCGTATCATGCATCCCCCGTGTTGTGGTCGGGGGCACCCTACACAGTGACTAGATCTTTCGCACACGAAGTGACTAGTTATTTGGGTGACTAGTTATTTGGGTGACTAGTTATTCTTGGGTTGACTAGTCATTCTCGAATCGGGCCGGAGTAATGCTCAGCGGCCGGGAATACTCTGCCGGCCGCTACCGTTGCAAATGTCGCCAGGAACTTCGAGAGGACCGACATGGCCACCATTGCACTCACCAAGGATTCGTTCGAAGCCGCCATCGCCGACAACGAGACGGTGTTCGTCGATTTTTGGGCAGAGTGGTGCGGGCCGTGTCGCACCTTCGCTCCGACGTTCGAGGCCGCATCGGAGGAGCACGAAGATGTGACCTTCGGCAAGGTCGACACCGAGGCTGAGCAGGAGTTGGCGCAAGCATTTGGGATACGCTCGATTCCCACGCTGATGGTGTTCCGCGATCAAATCCTCATCTTCGCCCAACCGGGTGCGCTGCCTCAGGCCGCGTTGGAGGACCTGATCTCCCAGGTCAAGGCACTCGATATGGACGACGTGCGGCGCAAGATCGCCGAACACGAAGCCGAACATGCTGCGGCCGACGACCAAGGTTGACAAGAACCCTGCTCGCGGTCACACACCAGGCTTTTCCCCCCAAACATTCCCGACTCTGCCACACCGGATGAGGTACGTTCGCGCCGAACATCGCGATCGGACCGGATGAGCGACCACGCTGCATCGAATCACGGCTTCGCCCGAAGAGCCTCGCGGCGCGCGTATGAGCGGATCGAGGCTGCCTTCTCGTTGCACGGCTGGGCGTTCCGACGCTTGGCGCTGTCGTATTCGGCCAACGTCGCGGGCGACACGCTGATCGCGCTGGCGCTGGCCGATACGCTCTTCTTCTCGGTCCCGTCGACGGCGGCACGCGGGAACGTGATCGCATACCTTCTGATCACCGTCGCGCCATTTGCCGTTGTGGCGCCCGTGCTCAGCTCGGTGTTCAACCATTTCCCGGGTTCCTATCGCGCCGGGCTGGCGGGCGCGTCGCTGCTCCGGGCGGCCATCGCCATTGGGATGATGCGGATGAATACCGGCCTGGCACTATTCGTTCTCGCCTTCGCCCTCTTGGCTCTGTCCCGGATCTACGGAATCAGCCGTAGCGCGCTGCTTCCCATGTCGCTGCCCCAGCCGGTGGCGCTCGTCGCCGCCAACGCTCGCCTGGCCAGAATCGGCATCATTGCCGGCGCTCTCGTAGCACCGATCGGTCTGGGCGCGAACCGGTGGGTCGGTTTGCCCGTGACACTCGCAATCGCCGCCGCGTTCTTCGTTGCATCCGCGATCTGGGCCAATGCACTCCGGATCGACTTTGAAGCCGCGTTGCCGGCCCAGGAGACAGTCGAATGGCGGAGAAGCCGGGCAGCACCGGGCCCTCGGGCGCTGCGTTTCTCGCGTATAGCCACCGCGGTTGTTCGCCTGCTGAACGGCTACCTGCTCTTGCTGATGGCCTTTGCGCTCCGTGACGCGGATCAGGGAATTCTGGGCTTTGGCGCGTTGCTGGGTGCAGCCGGGCTGGGCTTTGCGGTCGCCTCCTCGGTGTCGCCGCTACTCGAGCGCAAACTCGCCGAGGAGCCGATGGTCGTTGCCGCCCTCGCGGTGGAGGCTGCGGCCGCATTCATCACGGCTCAGATCTTCGGGGTGGTGGCAGCTGCCGTGCTGGCCGGTTCGGCCGGGCTGGCCTGGGGAACTGCCAAGTTCGGCTATGACGGTCTGCTGCAACAGAGTCTTGCTCCTTCCCAGCGGGGAGCAGCTTTCACGAGATCTGAGACTTTGTTCCAGCTGGCCTGGGTGGCGGGAGCGATCGTGCCCGTGCTGTTCAGGATTCCCACCTCGTTCGGGTTGGTGCTTGCCGGTTGTACCGCGCTCGTGGCGCAGGTGATCATCGTCTCCGGGTTGCTCGTCTCGGTCCGCGAGGGCCGGTGAGACTGATCACTCCACGAGCGTACCGAGCCCCCGGGCCCCAGCCGACTGCAGCGCAGCCAGCCCGGCCGCTACGTCCTGGGACGCTACCCCGACCGACTTGAACAGGGTCGGTCCGGCCGGTGCATTCACGCGGCCGGCCAGCAGGTCGGCCATCGTGGCGTCCGGCTGGACTCCAGCCTGAATCAGATCACCTGCCTCCTCTGCGGCGGCAGAGACATCGTCCACCACCCGGAAACACCGACGGACGACGGCCGCCGGGATCTCGACCATCTCGGGTGTGAATGCTCCCACTGCGTTGATATGAACATCCTTCGCAACGTCGGCCGGATCGAACAGGGGGCTGCGGGAGGGTGTGGCCGTACTGATGATGCTCGCGTCCGTGACGGCCTCAGCAACGTCCTCGACGGGCTGCGCTCCTTGGATTCGTCCGGCCAACGCCTCTGCCCGCTCGGGCGTGCGGCTCCAGACGCGAATGTCGCTCACCTGTCGGACCGCTCGCACCGCCTCGACCTGGTCGTACGCCATGGCGCCCGCGCCGAGCATTGCCATGGTCGACGCTTCCAGGGGCGCCAGGAGATCGGTGGCCAGGCCTGCTCCAGCTCCTGTCCGGACGGCTGTGAGGGTGGGGCCATCGACCATGCCGAGTGGTTTGCCCTCGGAGTCGAATATGATCACTGTTCCAACCGGCTGGCCGGGCACAGTCGACACGACCTTGATGCCTGAGACGGAGCCCACCCGTCCCGGCATGAACAGCGATCGGCCCAGCAGCGCCCGCGGCGGGAACTCGACGTCGTCGCTGAACGCATCTCGCATCGCCGCAATCGCAGTTGGCATAGGCAGGGAGGCGCGCACATCCTGTGCTGTGAGGTAGCGCATGGCGGAACCCTACCGTTGGCTGAATAATGCTGCGCCCGGGCGGGTTGTGGTGTTCAGCGGGCGACGGCGGCTGCCAAGGAGTGAATTGATGTCGGCCAATGTGACCGTGTACTGGCGGCCGGGCTGTCCCTTCTGTGGGTCGCTGACCCGCTCGCTTGACCGCATGGGAATCGAGTACGAGGAACGAAACATCTGGGATGACGCCGCTGCCGCGGCCTTTGTGCGTTCGGTGGCCTTCGGCAACGAGACCGTTCCCACGGTGATGGTTGGTGATCTTGCGCTGGTCAACCCCACACCCGAGGAGGTGGCGGCAGCCATATCGAGCTGACGCCGACAGGTCGTGATGACGGGCGCCGCTGTTTCGCGTAGTTGCTGCACCCGATCGGGTACTCTCTCACTGAGAAACGACCGAGCCGTCCAATATGACTTTGCGGAGTCATGGGAATGGAGTCGGACGGAGCCGGTCGTTTCTCGCTCTATCCATGCTCGCCGGGCACCCAGCATGTCGCCGGGCCCGGGCACGTCACTCGTCGGCTTGCAGGTCGAGCGCGGCTGAATTCATGCAGTAGCGAAGGCCCGTGGGCTGGGGCCCGTCCGGAAAAACGTGGCCCAGGTGGCCCTGACACACTGCACACTTCACCTCGGTGCGAACCATCCCGTGACTGTGGTCGGTCTCCTCTATCACGTTGTCAGGGTCAATCGGCTCCCAGAAGCTCGGCCACCCGGTGCCCGACTCGAACTTGGTGTCGGAGCGGAAGAGCGGCGTCCCGCAGCCGGCACAGCGGTAGAGACCTGGGCTCTTCTCGTCCCAATAGATCCCACTGAACGGACGTTCGGTGCCCGAATTACGGAGGACGTCGTATTGCTGAGGATTGAGGCGCTCTCGCCACTCGGCTTCGCTAGCCGGGAGGTCACTGCGCTGGTCGGTCATTTCGAACTCCTTGGGCCGAATCTCTCACATTGTGCCAGGAGCCCCGGGTGACCGAGTCACCCGGGGCTCCGATGCGAGGATGTACTCGCGAGTGGCTCAACCGTTGCGGGTGATCGTCACCTTCATGACCGGTGCATCGACGTCCCATCCGTGAGCGGCAGGGGTCAAGTCGCCGACGTCTTTCACGATACCTGGGTGCATCGTTATCACGCCACCTTCAGCCAAGGCCGGATCAGATTCACCGGTCCCAGGCGCTTTCATGTCGTCCACCACGCCATTCAGACCCTGGCATGGCGGCACGATATCGGCGAGGTCCTGGTTGTTGATCTCCGTTCCGGCGTCGTAGGCTCCGGCGTAATAGGTGACCGTCTGCCCGACCCGGCGGGGCAGCTTGACCGCGTTGAATCCGGTAAACCCATCGTTGGTGCAGATCAGCATCGAGGCGATCGATAGCCGTTTGGTCTTCGAGCTGCCGTCGATGTCAACGGTGATTGAGCTCCCCGGGCCTAGCGGTGGCATTGGTGAGCTCACCGCGACCACCACGTCATGCACGCGGCGGTTGTTCGACAGGGCCGCCTCCATCGGGGCGAGATTTCCGTTCTCGGCGATCTCCTTGAGTTCGAAGGACGCAGGCTTTCCGGTCTTGAAGACCACGTTCTTTTTGCCGTGGGTGGCAATGACCGGCGGCGTGAACCACTGGTTGGCGTTCACGTTGGTCACCGTCACGGTGTAGGTCTGTTCCCTGGGCTCGTGGCCACGATCTGCGGCCACAGCCGGCAATGTCATTGCTGCCATCACTGCCGCGGCGACAGCCAATACGATCAATCTGCGCAACTTCGCGCTCCCTTCCCTGACGGGCACCGCCGCTTGCGGTGCGCTCGTTACCACGGTGACCGGAAGTCATGACATGGCACGAACGCGGAGGTGAACAAAGACGAAACAGCGACGGGTTCTGTGAACGGTCTGCGGAGCCGGTCGTAGTCTGTAGCCCATGGACACTCTCGAACGGCAGTCCCCTGAATCGACCTCACCGCCGGTGGTGTGGCGATTTGTGCTGGCAGGTGTGCTGGCCGCTGCCGCCGCCTTCGCGGCGGGCGAATTGATTGCCGGCTTGATCTTCTCCGTTCCGTCGCCAGTAGTTGGCGTGGCCGACCTGGTAGTGGAAGCTTCTCCCGAGGCGGTACAGAAATGGGCCATCCGCACCTTCGGGACGGCGGACAAGCTGGTCCTGGTGCTGTCGATCCTGGTTGTCGCGCTCATCGCCGGGGTGGTCATCGGGCGCCGTGCCGTTCGATCCACGACGACGGGCGTGATAGTGATCTGGGCCTTCGCCGGACTGGCCTGGCTCGGGCTTGTCCGATCGGCCGGCGTGTCATTCATGCTGGCAACCGGTACCGCGCTCGTCGCCGGCATCGTGGGTGTCCTGGTCTTCACCCGCTTGGTCGGCCTGGCGCGGGGGCGAGCGGGCTCGATGACATATCCGGGAACCACCGATGGCGCCGACCGGCGACGTTTCTTGCTGGGCGCCGGCTCGGTGCTTGTGATCGCCGGTGTTTCGGCCGCCGCGGGACGTTGGCTGGCCGAGCGGGCGCGCATCATCGCCTCCAGCCGCAGCGACGTGGTTCTCCCGGTTCCCGCCTTGCCCCTCGCTCCGCTGTCACCGGACGCCAACGTCCCCGTCGCGGGCGTATCTTCGCTGATCACACCGAACGACATCTTTTACCGGATCGATACCGCCATCTCGGTCCCGATGATCAATCTGGAGGATTGGACGGTCCAGTTCACCGGCCTCGTGGATCGTCCGTATTCGCTGACCTACGACCAGATCCTCGCCATGGACTTGGAAGAACATGATGTGACGATCGCTTGTGTTTCGAACTCGGTGGGTGGTGATCTGATAGGGACAGCGCGCTGGCTGGGGGTGTCCCTCCCCGATCTGCTCGACCGGGCAGGGGTTCAGCCGCCGGGCACTCAGATCGTCGGCCGCTCGGTTGATGGCTTCACCGTTGGCTTCCCGACTGAGGTTGCCACCGACGGACGTACCGCCCTCCTGGCCGTGGGCATGAACGGCGAGCCGCTGCCTTTCGAGCATGGGTTCCCGGCTCGGCTGGTCGTTTCGGGGCTCTACGGATATGTGTCGGCCACGAAATGGCTCAGCGAGATCGAGCTGACAGCGTGGGACGCATTCGATGCGTACTGGATACCTCGCGGCTGGGCGAAGGAGGCACCGATCAAAACCCAGTCGAGGATCGACACGCCCCGCCCACGCGCCAACTTCCAGCCGGGCGCTGTACCGATCGGTGGCGTGGCGTGGGCTCAGAACACCGGGATCGAGCGCGTCGAGGTGCAGATCGATGACGGCGAGTGGCAGGAAGCCGAACTCGGGCTCGACTTGTCGATCAACTCGTGGCGCCAGTGGACATTCGTTTGGGACGCCACGAACGCGCAACCAGGGGACCATACGGTCCGCGTGCGGGCAACTGATGCGGGCGGGGAGACTCAAACAGCCGAGATAGCGCCCCCACGTCCGGATGGAGCGACCGGATACCACAGCGTGACCATCCAGATCGTGTGAGGTGCGGCGGGCCTACCGGGCTGGACCCTAGCCTCCTCCCGCACGCATGACCATGGATCGGTCGCGCTCGGATTCCGGGGAATCCGCACACCGCATCTAGCGTGAAGCTCATCAGCACGAGGTGACTGAGTGAGGACCCGACCGCATGTCGTGATTGTCGGCGCAGGCTTCGGCGGCCTGTGGGCGACCAAAGGCCTGGCCGGCAAGCCGGTCGACGTGACCCTGATCGACCGCAACAACTACCACTCGTTCTTTCCCCTCCTCTACCAGGTGGCTGCAGCCGAGCTCGCACCCGGTGACATTGCCTACCCCATCCGAGCCATCATCCGCCGGATGCCCAATGTGGAATTCCTGCTGGGCTCGGTGAAGTCCATCGACTTCGTCGCGCAGACGCTCGACGTCGACGGCAAAGCCGTTTCATACGACTACCTGGTGCTGGCGCCGGGTTCGGCCACGCAGTACTTCGGCGTGCCAGGCGCTGACGAACACTCCTGGCCGTTGCGGATCCTCGATCATGCCATGGCGCTGCGGAATCACACCCTGCGCACCCTCGAGCGGTCGATCCGTCTGACCGGCGCCGCCCGTCGCGCCGCTCGCACGTTCATGGTCGTCGGTGGCGGCCCGACCGGGGTCGAATACGCCGGGGCCCTCATCGAGTTGATCCGGGGCCCGCTCAACAAGGACATGGGGAGCCTCGATGACGTCCGGGTGGTGTTGCTCGAAGGGGCGCCACACGTGCTTGGCGTGTACCCCGAATCACTGCGCGCGTACGCGGAAGAGCGGCTTCAAAAGAAGGGTGTGGAGGTATTGCTCGGCGCCCAAGTGGCAGAGGTCAAACAGAGCGGTGTGATTCTTGCGGATGGCACGAGCCTCGAAGCCGACACGGTCGTCTGGACGGCCGGGGTGGGTGGCCCGCCGGATCTCGGAGCCTGGGGACTGGATCAACGCCGCAACGGGACGGTGGCTACCGGGCCCGATCTCCGGCCCGCCGGCCTTGAGCGCGTGTTCATCGTCGGCGACAGTTCGCATCCCGAGGCGGATTCGGCTCCGATGGTGGCCCAGAATGCGCAACAGCAGGGTGCCCTGGCGGCCAGGAACATCCTCCGCCACCTCGCCGGCGACCGCCTGGAGCCATACCGCTACCGGGATTTGGGCAACATGGCTGTAATCGGGCGGAACGCAGCAGTCGTGCACCTGTTCAACCGGTGGCGGTTCAAGGGATTCGTTGCGTGGGTCATGTGGCTAGGGCTGCATCTGCTGAAGCTGGTTGGCTTCCGGAACCGGGTCTCGGCCCTGCTGTCCTGGTCGGGCGACTACCTGTTCGCGGACCGAGCCGCCCGCTTGATCGTGCCGTCCGATCTGGACCCGCCCCACCGCTGACGACGTCGACTGCTCAAACGACCTCGCCTCAGGGTAGTTGCGGGGCGTACCAGTCGGCCTGGTGGCCAACCGCATGGCCCCAGAAACCACGCGGGGCCAGCAGCTCGTCGATCTGGAATTCGAGCGCAGCTGCGGATCGGCGCCGGAGAGGAGCTACGACCTCGAGTGCTCGCTCGTAGGGCACCAGATCGAAGCCGTGGTCTTCCAGCTGCTGGTAGAGATCCCGAAACAAACGTGACCGCTCGTCTTCGCTGGCGTCCTCCAGCTGAGGGGCACCGGTCCGGTACCCGGACAGATCGACGTGGGCGGTCCGTTGATCGAACAGGCGGATCGCCCAGCGCAGCATCCAGTTCGACGAGCGTCCCCTGGCGCCTTCTATCAGCATGCACTGCAGGGCAGCGTCGGTCACCAGTCCGAGTGCCGTAACCCAGTGGTGGCCGGGATGGAGCGGAACAGCACCAGCATCGACGCCGGAGAAATAGACCGCATCCCAGAGGTCGCTGGCCCCCTCGACACCGCCAACCGCCCACCAGACAAGGCCGAATCCCAGTATCTGCTGGGTCACTCACACTGCGAGGAGCATCAACACCGATACCGGAGCGAAAGTGGCGAGCAACCGCTCCCTCGCTCGGTCGCTGCGCATCACGCGCGCGAGCCCGTCGTGGCTCGCCACGCAATCCGGTAGAGCCGTTGGGTCAGCCACCATTTGTTGTTGCTGGTCGAGGTCGTGACCAGGGTGTTCACCATGTCGGCCAGGACGCCAACGACTATGACCACGCCGACCCCCGCCGCAAACACCCGCACGTCCGTCTCCTCGCTACGGGCTCGAGGTCAACCTACCGTCCCATGCGTCCGCTCCCGGCAAGCCGTCAGATGGCCATCGGGCACCATGGCCGGGTCCCCGTCCGCCGGGCGGATGGGTGAGTTGCCTTTGGCGGCGTGTCCCGTAGTGTCATGACCCGTGGAGCGCTTCGACCTGATCATCATCGGCGCCGGGTCCGGCAACATGCTGCTCTCCCCCGACTTCGACGACTGGAAGGTGGCGATTGTCGAAGAGGGACCGTTTGGCGGTACGTGCCTGAACCGGGGGTGCATCCCCTCGAAGATGTACGTCTACGCCGCGGAGATCGCCGATCTCGCTGCCCGCGGCCCGATCTACGGCGTTCACAGCCGGATGGACGGTGTCGACTGGCCCGCCATTCGAGACCGCATCTTCGAGCGGATTGATCCCATTGCTGAGGGTGGCCGTGCCTACCGGCAGCGGCTCGAACACATCGCGGTTTACCCGAGCCGTGGCCGGTTTGTGGGCCACAAGCAGCTTCAGGTTGGCGAGTCGATGATCACGTCCGACACCATTGTCCTGGCCGCGGGGGCCCGACCCTCCGTCCCAAAGATCAGCGGCCTGAATGAGGTCACCTTCTACACCAGCGACGACATCATGCGTATCGACCAACTCCCCGAGCGGCTACTGGTGCTCGGGGGCGGCTTCATCGCGGCCGAGCTGGGCGAAGTGTTTGGCGCCTTCGGGGTCGAGGTCGAGTTCGTGGTCCGCGGGCCCCGCATGCTTCGGGATGAGGATGACGACATATCGGCATGGTTCACGGAGCAGTACCGGCGCCGCTACAAGGTTCATCTTGGCTGCACCATTGAGGGGTTCTCCGAAGACGAATCAACGCTGATCCGCGTCAAGGGGTCGGACAGCGAGGGCGGATTCGAGACCGAGGCCGACATGCTCCTCGTCGCGACCGGGCGCTTGCCGAACTCGGACAGGCTCGGTGTCGCCGCGACCGGCGTTGCCGTGGACGACGAAGGGTATGTCGTGGTCGATGATCATGGCCGGACCAATGTCGAGGGCATTTGGGCGCTCGGGGATATCGCGTACAGAGAACAGTTGAAGCATCTGGCCAACGCCTCGACCCGCATGGTGGCGCACAACATCATCCACCCGGAGGACCTGCGCACCATGACCCTGGGCGCAGTGCCCCACGCTGTATTCGCCAATCCCCAGGTCGCGGCGGTAGGCATGACCGAACGCGACGTCGTTGCTGCAAACCTTCCGTACACCAAGGTCACCAGACCCTATGGCGCCGCGGCATATGGATGGGCGATGGAGGATCAGGACTCAATCTGTAAGTTGATCGCCCACGCCGAAACGCGTCTGCTGCTCGGAGCCCACATCATGGGACCGATGGCTGCGACGCTCATCCAGCAGCTGATCCAGGGCATGCGATTCGGGCAAACCGTCGACGAAATGGCCACCCAGCAGTACTACATACACCCTGCGCCGCCCGAGATCGTCGAACAGGCGTTGCTCGAGCTTTGATCGCCCGGAGCCAGAAACTCCCGCGCCGTGCGGCCATGCCGGGCATCCGCCAATGACCGACCTGATCGTCGTCGGCGGCGGCATCATGGGTGCTCCTGCTGCGTTTCACGCCGCCCGCCGCGGCGCGCAAGTCACCGTGATCGCATCGCCGGAGCCGCACGATCCTGCTACCCACACCGGTGTCTTCGGTGCACATTATGACCAGACCCGGTTGATGTGGCGGTGGCATCCTGATCCGGCAGAGACCGAACTGGCACTTCGCTCACTCGACACCATGCATCAGCTCGAAAAGGCCTCCGGGGCTCCGATTGCGCGCCACACCGGCGTTCTCTACGGCGCACAGCCCGGGTGTGGCCTCGCCGAACTCGAGTGGCAGGCTGCCCGCCACGAGGACCGTTTCGGTATCGAAATCGTCAATGGTCGGGAAATCCGGCGTCGCTGGCCGGTGGTTCATGTACCCGACGACACCCTCGGCTACTTCGAACACCCGCCGGCCGGGGTCATCGATCCGCGCCGGCTGGTCGCCGAGTTTTTACGTCAGAGCGGCGCCGAGCTCATTCCCGACATGGTGACCAACATCTCCGCGGACGGTGGTGGCTGCCGGGTCACGACCGTGAGCGGAACGGTGCTGTCGGCTCCAAGATGCCTGGTGGCAGCCGGAGCCTTCACCAACCGAACCGGCCTTTTGCCGCGCCAGTTGGCCCTGCGCCTCAAATCCGAAACTATTGTCTTCGCTGAAGTTCCGCCGGAGCAACGGGCCCTGTACATGGACGTTCCGCCGATGCATCTCGACCTCGAGCCGGCCGATGTTGCCGAGATCTACACCACTCCGCTGACCGCCACCCCGGACGGCCGGTGGAGGCTGAAACTGGGCGCCAACACCGCTCGGGATCAGTGGCTGGACGGGCCGGATGCGGCGGCCGGATGGTACCGCCAGGCCGGCACGGTCAATCCGCTGCCCCTGCTCCGACGGGCCATGCTCAACCTCTTCCCCCAGCTCGACAGCACCGTCTGGCGCACCGAACGCTGCGTGATCGCCTACACCGCCCACGGCAACCCATACATCGACGTGATCACGCCGGGAAGGCTGTTCGTGGCAACCGGCGGCAACGGCCGGGCCGCCAAGTGGGGTTCCGAGCTAGGACGTATCGCCGCCCAGCTGGCTCTGCACGGGGATTGGAAACACGACCTCCCCCGCGAACGGTTCCGGGTGGTCTTGGCTGAGGACGTCACCGGCTGGGCGCGGCCGGATCTATTGGCGAACCGCTGAGCGCCGGGTCACGGATAGACCCACGACTGGACGTCGACGGTCTGAGGCGGGAACAGGGCGCCCATGACCGCGCCTGCTGCCTGGCCAGCCAGCACATCCGGGTGGCGCCGTGCCATGGTAGTGAAGCCGTCGGGTCCGAGGAGCAGCGTGGCGATCAGGTCGGGAGGAACGCCGGCGCCGCCGGCCGCCACCGGCGCCCGCTCTGGGTCTCCGGGACGAACCGGTCCGATTGCGCCGCGGTCGTATTCCAGAGTCACCGATGATGTGTAGAACGAAATCAGCAAGCGCCCGGCGGCACCGGCCTGATCGGATCTCTGGAGGCGGGCACTCAGCTCCGGGCGCAGCGCCTCGAGCGCAGCGACCGGATCCGTCACCTTGGCGTAGTAGGCGTAGTCCTGAGAGGCCGTCTCGCCGACGCCTGCGGCGATCTCCCGGAGCGCCGGACGGAGCAACAGACTCAGGCTCCCGCCGGCCACGCTGCGGGCGGCAGCGGCCAGTGCCTCCAGACCGTCGGGACTGCGGGCGACAATGTCGAACATGTACGCGTCGCCTTTCCAGTCGTGGATACGGGCGAAGGCCTGCTCCTCCCCCGAGCAGGCCCGCAGCGTCGTGTAGTTAGGCGAGGCGAGCAACCACCGCCACCTGGTGTCGGTATGGGCAAAGGCGACGTCGGCGTCGTCCGACATGTCAGCTTGGGCGGCTTGTAGTGCGTCGATGTAGGTCGAGTCCACGGAAATGAATTCCCACCCGGATGGCAATGTGAGGTTCTGGTCTTCGTCTATCACCTGCTCCGGCGGGCTTGGGATCGCATACTCGTAACCCAGTCGCCGGTAGAAGTAGGGAATCCCCACCATCAAGTGGACCAGGTGGTTGGGGTGGGTTCCGGCCAGCATTGCAAACAGCCGACGGATCAAGCCTCGCCCGGCGACGCTCGGGTGACTGGTGACGAATTCGATCTCGAGCCCGGCCAGCTCGACCCGGCCAATCCGTACGCGATTCTCGAAGGGGGCGATGCACGCCACGACCCGATCCCCGTGTGCCGCCACCAGCCATCCTTCCGGCCCGAACGCCGGATCGTCGAAGACCATTGCTGCTTCGGGGACGTCGGTCGGATCGTGCTGGAGCTCGATGAGCTCGAGCAGGCTCGTACGGTCGGGTCCCCGGCCACGCCGCAGGACGGCCCCGAGGTCGCTAAAAGAGCCGGTCACGTCGGGACGCTCAGTCGAGTGGGTTCGGGCCTTCTCCCAGAACCTCCAGGATCACCCCGTCCGGACCGGCCCCATTTGCAGACGGCTTGATGATCGCCGGGCCGGCGAACTTGCCCGGCACGTCGATCGTCACCGGCATGAATTTGCCGTCCAGCGCCGAGCCCGGTGCCACGAAGAGGCGTCCCCCCCAGGTGTGACCCTGGTGGTCGATCTCGCCAAGTGAGGCCCGAGCCAAATCGAGCACCTCGCCGCCGGCTGCGAGCACCCGGACGTAGCCTTCGTACCCCATTTGTGTCTCCCATGTCGTGAAGCAAACGGAATATACCGATCAAACCTGTCGGCAAACCGGCTATGCACCTGAAGCGTCCTTCGATTGGGCCGAGACCGAGCAGCGGCCAGCCGTTGGTGAGGCGGTAGAGTGAGGTGACCCGAACAACGAGGTGCCAGTGGA
This sequence comes from Acidimicrobiia bacterium, assembly GCA_041576165.1. GTDB lineage: Bacteria > Actinomycetota > Acidimicrobiia > Spongiisociales > Spongiisociaceae > JBFGLM01. The sequence continues at coordinate 34,724 of JBFGLM010000022.1, read as the reverse complement.
ATTCGGCTATCCGGAACGGGCCGAGGCGACCCGGGAGAAGGTCCAGGCCTTTCTCGCTGAGAATCTGCCGCAGGATTGGAAGGGTGTCGGTTCTCTGGATGGAGACGCCTACTGGACGTTCGTAACGACCTGGCGCCAGCAGCTGTATGAGGGGGGCTGGCTCGGCCTCTCGTGGCCCGAGGAGTACGGGGGGGCCGGGCTCACCGACCTCGACGTCGTCGTGGTCGCCGAAGAGTTCGCCCGGGCCGGCGTGCCGCTGGGCGGACCCAATGACGTGTTCGGCATCCAAATGCTGGGCAACACGCTGCTACAGGTGGGCACGGAAGAACAGAAACTCCACTTCCTCCCCCGCATCCTCTCGGGTGAGTATCTGTTCTGCCAGGGCTACTCCGAACCAAACGCAGGTTCCGATCTGGCCAGCCTCGGAACGAGGGCTGTGCGGGACGGTGACGAGTGGGTCATCAACGGTCAGAAGATCTGGACCTCGGCCGGTCACCTCGCCAACTGGATCTTCGTGCTATGCCGCACCGAACCCGAAGCCCCGCCCCACAAAGGCATCACGTTCCTGTTGTGTCCGATGGACCAGCCCGGGGTTGAGGTGCGTCCGATCAGAATGATCTCCGGCGAGTCCGAGTTCAACGAGATCTTCTTCGACGACGCCCGGGCGTCCAACGACCACGTGATCGGTGGATTGAACGAAGGCTGGCGGGTGGCGATGACGCTGCTCGGTTTCGAGCGGGGCGAACGAGCGGCTGTGAGCCCGATCATGTTCCGCCAGGAGCTGGACCGGCTCGTTGAGTTCGCTCGCGAGCTGGGCCGGCTGGACGACCCTTTGATCCGGGAGCGGCTGCTGCAAATGCATGAGAAGGTCGAGGTGATGCGGTTCATGGGTTACGACGCGTTGACCCGCTTCCTGCAGGGCCACCCGCCCGGGCCGGACGGGGCAATCACGAAGATCTTCTGGAGCGAATACCACCGGGAGGTCACCGAACTCGGAATGGACGTAATGGGGATGCGCGGCCTGGTCCTGGACGGACGGCACCCGCAGTCGGCGTTCGCCACCGACGATCCCGGTGCGCCGAACGAATCCGGTTCGTGGACGAACGTGTTCCTCAACGCTCGCGCCGGCACGATCTACGCCGGAACGAGCGAGATCCAACGCAACATCGTAGGAGAGATGATCCTGGGGCTTCCGAAGGAGCCCAAAGTCCGGGCGTGATTCTGCGGTTGTGCTGTCGGGAGTGGGTCAAAAGCCTCGCATGCCTCGCATGCGCTCTCGTTCGAGCTTGAGCTCGTCACTCTCCGGGTAGTCGATCCTCGACCCGCGGAACGGTCGGGCCAGCATCCGCAGGAAGGCCCCGATGCCCCTCAGGAGGCCTACGATCCCCCGTACCAGTTTGCGCATGGCGGCATTGTAACGGTGTGTGGCAAAATCGGGCGGGACCTGAGCGCGACCCTGAGGTTATCGCGCCGAGCGAGGTAGTTGCAGCCTGCAAGTAGCCTAGCCGTTCCCGGCGACACGGAGGTGGCACATGGCAGTGGTCGGAATCGTGGGAGACGGCCCGGGCGGCCTGAGCGCAGCCTTGTTTCTCGCCAAGAACGGCCAGGACGTCACCGTCTACGGCCAAGACAACACGGCCATGCACTATGCCTACATTTACAACTATCTCGGGATACCTGAGATCGCCGGATCGAGCTTCCAGAAGATTGCCCGTCGCCAAGTCGAGGAGTTCGGAGCCGACCTCGTCGACGCGCAGGTAACCGGCGTGGAGGCCACGGACGACGGATTCCAACTCACCGTCGAGAAACGCCCGACCCATCTAGTCGACTACCTGATCCTGACCGAGGGAAAGAACGCTCCCCTGGCGGAGGCCCTCGGTCTCGGTGATCCAGAGGGCGGGATTGCCGTCGATCGCAGTGGGCGCAGCAGCGTTGACGGCGTGTATGTCGTGGGCCGCAGCGTCCGGCCGACACGCAGTCAGGCGATCATCTCGGCCGGCGACGGAGCATCGGCTGCGCTGGACATCCTTGCCCGAGTCAACGGCAAAGACACCCAGGACTGGGACACCCCGCCCAAGGAGTGAGCTTTCGTCACGCCTCCCAGAGGAGTGTGTCGGGCCGGAACTGGCTCCAGGCAAACCAGAACGCCTGGTGAGTGGCCAATTCGGTCCCATCATCCAGATAAGCGCGGACGCCGCCACCGTCGATTTCCAGCTCGACCCCGGCCACGCGAATGTCGCCGCCCCCGCCGAGCACCTCCCGCACCTGACCGGTTGGAAACGCGATCGCCGTCCCATCCGGGGTCTCCACCCCGATGACGGGCTCCTGGACCGCGAGGCGAGGATCCACATCGCCCACGGGGAAGATCGGACCGTCGTCGTCTCTTCCGCGGAGCGGGTCCGCAGGGTAGGAACGCCCGATCCCGCCATCTTCGGCAACGATCGTTGTGTCCGGGTGGGCGGCCTTCCACTCGCCCCAGGTCGTGGCAATCATCGAAACCTGTTCGAGAGTGACACCTGCCTCGCGCAGCGGCCCGGACACTGCGGTGCCAAGGAACGTGTCGAAGACGGACTTGCTGATCAGGTCGTACATCACTTTGTTCGAGCGGGACAGGAGGCCGGACGTGCGGAGGACGGGGGTTTCGATGCCGGGTGGAACGCTGTCGGTCAAATAGGCCTGGGCGGATCCGCACAGGGTGCAGTACGGCATCCCGAGCCGCCGCCCACCCAGCGTGTCGTTCACCATTTCGTGCACTTCCATGATGTTTTTCGGGTACGCCCGGGATTCGCCGTTGACGGTCACCGCAAAGACTATGGAGTCGTCGGGGTACCACGACCCTCCCTCGGCGTCGGTCACTGACGGATCGTCAAGGGCGGGAATGCATCCGCGCGGGCAGGGGCTCTGGTCCCCGAGCACCCGCTGATCCATCAGAACCCCACCCCAGCTCACCCAGCGCCAATCGATATCGGCCCCGGCATCTTCGAAGAACGGCGCCCAGCCGGGCTCGACCAGCGTGAAAAGTCGAGCCTTGTAGTCGGTGTAGTCCGGCGGTGCTGGGAGATCCCAGGCAATCATGAGGTTTGAGACCTCGGTCCACGGCACACGCGAAGGACTCGAGGTCAGTGATGTGCCCATCAAGTTGCCGAAGGTGTTGACCACCGAGTCGGTCACCTGGCCCCGAGGAAAGAAGCGGAGTAGATCCGCCAGTACCCAGCCAAGCCGGGGATCGTCTGATGCAGCTAGTGCTTCGATCGCGTCAGTGTCCACGCCGGTCTGGAGCGTTTCATAGATTTGCTCCAAGTTGTCAACGGCGTCGGGATCCAGCGGGCCATCGGGATGGTCGGGAGCAGGTGGAAGTTCGCTGCCGCGGCTGTCGATGGCGGGGCCGTCGGGCCGTTCGGCGGACAGCCCGCCCGCGCCAACAGACAGGGACGTCGTGGAAAGGGCCTCAGTGACCGGCGGGTCATTGGGTTGAGATGCATCGCCCGTACACGCGGCGAGGGCGAGCATGAACACCAGCAGCAAGACGGTTCTCACCATCCGTACGCTACCGGCCGGGCTCAACTAGCGACCCAGATCAGGAAGCGAAGGGGCTCGGGTCGTCGATCTCGTATCCGCAGAACTGACAGTGTCCGATACCGCGCCCGACTTTGGCGCCGCATTCGGGGCAGTCCGCGGCGGGCGTGATCTTGCGGCCATCCACAGCACCGTCTGCGGCATCCAGCTCTTCGATGCGGGCGATGAGCTGGTCGTTGGTGAAGCCTTGCTCGTGCAGGAGCGACCACATGGCTTCCATGACGAGGGTCATTCGGTCCAACCGGTCAGTCAGATCGAGGAGCTTCGACTGAGGTTGCGCATGGAACTGGGCGGCAGAGGCAGCCATGCCGGCAGCGCGGGTGACGTTGCGCGCCCCCAGCACGTATCCGGAAATGAAATCGAAGACCATACCAACAATATATTGGATACCAAGGTATAAGGAAGTGGCTATTCCACACCGTGCAGCAAGGCGTGATCAGGCCGTTGCGGTCAGCGCGCGACGTCGTTCCTCTTTTCCACGTTCACCAGCGACCCGTCGCTCACGTCGTAGACAAAACCGTGTATGTGCTGTTTGTGCGATAGGAATGGCGATTCGAGAAGCCGGCGGATCGAGTGCCGCACGTCGTCGTACGGGTCCTGGAATGCGCCGATCGCCCAAGGCGGCTCGTGACCGGTGTCGGCTGCCAGCTCGGCCCTGAGGGACGCTTCCGAGAGGGATTCGAGACCGCAGTTGGTGTGGTGCACCAGCACGATCTCGCGTGTACCGAGCAGGCGCTGGGAAAGGCACAGCGAGCGGATGACATCGTCGGTGACGATGCCGCCCGCGTTACGTATCACATGGCTCTCACCCGGACCGAGACCCAGGATTCGATACACGTCCATCCGCGCGTCCATGCAGGCGACCACCGCGAGATGCCGGCTCGGAGCCGCCGGCATCTCGTCCCAGGTGAACTCCTCGGCATACCGTGCATTGCCGGCCAGCAGGTCGGTCACATTGGACGTGAAGCCGGAATCGGCTGGCATGTCACTGTCCTCTCTTCCCGGCCGGGCCGCCCGATTCCACCGGGGCCCCCGCCTTCGCTTCGACGCTTCGGATCTTGTCGACGATTGTCTGTACCCGGTCCGTTCTGGTTCCTACGCGCATCGATGTTGTGATCCGGGGTGCGCCCATCGCATGCACCACTTCGTGGCAGCGCTTCACCGCTGCGAAGACATCGTCCCAGTCCCCCTCGACGTTCGTGCCGTACGCGTGGAGTTGGTGGCTGAGGCCGGCGTCCTGCAGAACCTGTTCGCACGCTGCGATATAGGAGGACACAGAGACGCCCACCCCGACGGGGACGACACAAAGATCGATCATGACTCGCATGACGCCAGATCGTACGACCCGGCGAAAGAGCATGCCTCACCGGGCCGCGCCCAGGCCCGATGAGGCAGAATGAGCATATGACAACGAAGATGACCGTCACCCACTGGGGCGCCTACGAGGTCGATAGTGACGGACGCCGGATCACGGGAGTCCGACCGTTCGCCAAAGACCCGGATCCCTCCCCGATCGGAGCATCGCTGGAAGCCGTCACCCGCAGCAGGGTGCTGGGGCCATCTATCCGCCGCAGCTGGTTGGAGGTCGGGCCGGGAGCGCGGACCGAGCTGCGGGGCGTCGATCCGTTTGTCGAGGTTGATTGGGATGAGGCCCTCGATCTTGCCGCTGCCGAGCTCGGCCGAGTTCGGGCTTCATTCGGAAATCAGGCAATATTCGGCGGGTCCTACGGGTGGTCGAGCCCCGGGCGTTTCCACCATGCCCAAAGCCAGCTCCACAGGTTCCTGACCAACATCGGCGGCTACACCTCAAAGCGCGACACTTACAGCCACGCGGCTGGAGAAGTGATCGTTCCTCATGTGCTCGGGCACGATTACTGGCACGTCCAGCAGGCCCACACGTCATGGCCGATCATCGCGGAGAGTGCCGATCTCATCGTGTCGTTCGGCGGCATCCCCATGAAGAACGCGCAAGTGCAGAACGGTGGCTTGGGACGGCACAGCCTGCGCGGATGGCTGGAACGCGCACGCGACCGCGGTACCCGCTTCGTGAACATCTCGCCGATCCGCGACGACATGCTGGCCGACCTCGAAGCCGAGTGGATCGCCCCCCGGCCCGGGACCGACGTGGCGATCATGCTCGCGATGATGCACACGCTGACCGCCAGAGACCACGCGGATGAGGCGTTTCTTGCTCGATACTGCGTCGGCTGGCCCGAGTTGCGCGCCTACATCACGGGCCAGGCTGACGGCGTTCCGAAAGATGCTGGCTGGGCCGCAGGCATCGCCGAGATCGATCCGGGCCGGATCCGATCACTCGCCCACGAACTGTCCGCGAGCCGGACGATGCTCAATATCGCGTGGGGTCTGCAACGGGCCGACCACGGTGAGCAGACGTGGTGGGCGCTCATCGCGCTGGCGTGCGTCATCGGTCAGGTCGGCTTGCCCGGTGGTGGATTCGGGCTGGGCTACGGGGCAGTTGCATCGGTCGGAAATGGGGTGACCCGGCGACCCTTCCCGTCGCTGGGTCGGGACGCCAATCCGGTTGAAGACTTCATTCCAGTTGCCCGGATCGCCGATATGCTGCTCCAGCCCGATGGCGGATTCACCTACAACGGACAGGACCTCAGCTACCCGGACATCAAGCTCATCTACTGGACGGGCGGGAACCCATTTCACCATCATCAGGACCTGAATCGTCTGGTGACCGCGTGGCAACGGCCCGAAACCATCATCGTGAACGAGCCGTACTGGACCGCCACCGCACGGCGCGCCGACATTGTGTTCCCGGCCACCACGCCGCTCGAACGCTTCGACGTCGGCGGCTCGGTGCGAGAGGACTTCCTCTTTGCGATGCAACCTGCCATCGAGCCGGTGGGAGAGTCGCGGGACGACTATGAGATATTTGCCGGCCTGGCCAGCCGCCTCGGTGTCGGTGACCGGTTCACTGAGGGCCGCACGGCCCGGGAGTGGGTCAAGCACCTGTACGACACGTTTCTTGATCAGTTCCCGGAGTACCCCACCTTCGATGAGTTCGTGGCCGCCGGCTACGTCCAGCATCCAGAAACGCCGGAGGCCCTGGTGGTGCTGTTCGACGCGTTCCGAGCGGACCCCGACGCGAACCCACTGCCCACGCCATCGGGAAAGATCGAGCTGTATTCGTCAACCATTGCCGGATTCCGGTATGACGACTGCCCGCCCCATCCGACCTTCCTCCCCTCGCACGAGTGGCTTGGCAACGCCGACCGTTACCCGTTACATCTCATATCGAATCAGCCATCCACCCGGCTGCACTCCCAGCTGGACCACGGCCTCACCAGCACCGAGCGCAAGATCGACGGACGCGAGGTGGTCCGGATGCATCCAATCGATGCTGCTGCCCGGGACCTGCACACCGGCGATCCGGTACGGATCTTCAACGACAGGGGTGCCTGCTACGCAGGCGTGCGCGTGAGCGAGGCCGTGCGAGTGGGGGTGATCGAGCTGCCGACCGGCGCCTGGTACGACCCGGCGGATCCGAGCGTTCCTGGTTCGCCATGCCGGCACGGCAATCCCAACGTGCTCACCCGGGACGTGGGCACCTCGTCGCTGGCACAGGGCCCGGTCGCACAGAGCTGTTTGGTCGACGTGGTGAAGGCCCCCGAGGCTCCGAGCCCTGCCCCGCATCGGAGCCCGCAGATCGTCAACCGGGCACAACCGAAGGACGGCTAGGTGCCGGTAGCTGCTCGCTGTCGAGCGGCGGCTCGGTCTCAGTGGAGCCAGCCCAGAACAACATCGAGGTGCTCCACCAGCAACGCAACGTTGCGATGGTCGAACGGCAGTGGCGGCCGTATCTTCAACACGTTGCCGAACGGGCCCTCCGTACCTATCAGAATCCCGCGCTGACGGAGCTGGTTGACCACGAATGAGGCTTCGTCTGTTGCGGGATCCAGCGTGCCAGCGTCCAGGACCAATTCGACCCCGAGGTAGAGACCGCGGCCGCGAACATCCCCCACGATAGGGTGGCGGGACGGCAGCTCACCCAGCGCCTGTAACAGGTCACCACCGACCTCCTGGGAGTGGGCAACCAGACCATCTCGCTCGAGGACATCGAGCACGGCCAGGCCCACGGCGGCCGACACCGTGTTACCACCAAAGGTGGAGAAGAACTCCATGCCGGTGTCAAAGGAATCGGCAATCTCCCGAGTGGTCACCACCGCGCCGATCGGGTGGCCATTGCCGATCGGCTTTCCCAACACGACGATGTCGGGAACAACGCCTTGCTGCTCGAAGGCGTAGAGCGTGCCGGTCCGGCCGTAGCCGGTCTGCACTTCATCGGCTATCACCAATCCTCCGGCGGCTCGGACGTGTTCGTACGCCGCCGCTAGGTACCCGGCGGGCGGAACGATTTGTCCGGCCACGCTCGGGAACGTCTCTGCCAGGAATCCCGCCACCCCCCAATCGGATGCGAGGTCTGCGCATGCCCGCTTCACATCCGCCGCATACCTGGCGGCCGCCGCGGGATCGTCTGCGTGGTAGGGACCGCGATACGTGTCGGGCACAGCGGCCACTGCCACCCAGTCGGGAGGACCTTCGCCCCCGGGTCCCGAATGCTTGTACGGGCTCAGGTCGATCAGTGACGTTGTGTGGCCGTGGTACGCGTCTTCGAGCACCACCATGCCCCGGCGGCCGGTGGCCGCACGCGCCATCCGCACCGCTACCTCGTTGGCCTCACTGGCTGAGTTGGTGAACACGCATACATCGAGCGGCGGCGGGAGGGTGGCGCCGAGCCGTTCCGCATAACGAATGATGCTCTCGTGGAGGTAGCGGGTGTTGGTGTTGAGCACTGCCATTTGGCGGGCGGCGGCCGCGACTACCGCGGGGTGGGCGTGGCCGATATGAGGAACGTTGTTGTAGGCGTCGAGATATCGTCGTCCTGCGTCGTCCCACAGCCACTGCATCCAGCCGCGTGCCAGCCTGACCGGCTCCTGGTAACTCAATCGCAGACTGGGCGCCAAATACCGCGCGCGGCGAGATGCGGTCTCCGCTGCGCTCGGTTCCTGGGGTGCCAGGCTGGCGGGAATGCCCAGCAGCGGGCTGGGGTCGATCGCCAGAGAAGTCCAGACCTCGAGGTGGGAGGCGAGACCGACGCCGGGGAAGTCGTGAGCGTGGTCCAGCATGTCCGTAATGACCATGAAATGGAGGTGGGGCGACCATCCGCCGTTTTCCTCCGGCGGGCCGATGGAGCCGATCGGGTGTCCCGCCTCGATCCTGTCACCGGGCGCAACAGTCGCGAGCGAGTCAGCCGACAGATGCCCATACAGCGTCCAAAAGGGCACGCCTCCGGGCGTCTCGTGTCGCAGCGTTATGGCGTGGCCGTAGCCCTGCGGCTCGGGCGCAGGACCCACGGCGCGCACCAACCCGGCCAGCGGTGCGTGGACCGGCGAACCAACGGCAGCAAATAGATCGACGCCCAAGTGGATGGTTCGGCGCTCTGAGAGCGGCGAGGGACCCGTCGCGAACACTGGATGGGTGTAGATCAGGCGTGCCTCGCCGAACGCGCCTACGGCGAAGCTCGCGCCGGCCGCTGCCATCTTGCGCTCGGCGCTGGGTATCCCGACCTCGGACGCATCGAAGACCGTAGGGTCGCCGGTCGAGACGAGCGAGTCGACTCCGAGATCCAGCTTGATTGTGTTGTCCTGAGTGAAGGGCACTCCCAGCACCGGCTGGGTGGTGCCGGCGATGGAGGTCAAATGATCGGCCACCGCGGAGGCGCCACGCACGGGCTCCACTTCGGCAGCGTGGCGCAATACGGCGGTCGCATAGCCGTACGGCAGTTCCAACAGGGCGGGCAGAACGACCTGGACCGAGTCCTGACTGACTGTGAGATAGGCGTCGTCAGGGCGCTCTCGCTGTTGGACGGCGGCGAGGACCATGCTGACTGCCAGCCGCATCAGCGTCATGCCCCACAGCACATCGAGTTCATCCTCGGTGAGCGGATATACCGGCTGATATCCGTGGATTACTGCACTCGCCGCGCCCAACGGATCGTCGTGATCGAGCGCCACATAGGCAAGGGCAACGGCGACGTTACCGACGGTGTAGCTGTGAACCATGTCTCCCCAATCCACGATGCCGGTGACGGTCTGATGCCGTGTCCACGGGTCGCGGCCCCCACCGCACAGGATGTTGTGGTCGTTCGCGTCGTTGTGGATCACACTGGTGCGCAGCCGCTCGAGGCGCGGTACGACCCGGCCGGCATACAGCTCGTCAACCCGGTCGGCCCACTTGCCACCTGCGCCGTCCAGGTGGTCGCGATGCTGGGCCAGTACTGCCGGGGCTCGACGCAGGTCCCACCGGAACGCTCGATGGGCAGCGGGATGATCAAACCCGGCGAGCGCATCGTCGAGAGCCCCGAGTTTGGCTCCGAGGTCCCGGAGCAGGCTCGCAGACCGGTAGCCGACTTCGCTCAGCGGCGTGCCGTCCAGCCAGGTCGTAGCGCGGGCCATGTGTTCGGTGCCCAGGCGCGGGCTGGCCACCGTCCGAGTCGGGCTCCCGCTCCTGGTCTTGATCAGGCGCGGGCAGTAGTCGACATGGTCGCCGAGCCGGTCCCAGACCTGATGTTGCACACCGACGAACGCCGGATCCTCCCGCGCATTGAAGATCTTGAGCAGCCTCGTCCCCTTCGCGGTCGACACACGGAAGTTCTGATCTCGCTCGCTCGGCAGGCGGTCGACCTGGATGACGTCGCCGTAGGCGTCAGCCCACAGCTCCGCCGCCTCGCCGGGGGTGAAATCGGGCGTGCCGGCCAGGATCCCACTCATCACCCTGGCGGGTGGCCCACTCCACGGATCCGGTTCGGTGCGAGGAGGGCGGCTGCTCGCCGCTCCTCAGCCATCACCCGGTCGTACTCGTCCCAGTCTTCGTGTGTCCCGCCGGCGGCTGTGAATACGTCGCGCAGCAGCTGTGGGACCCCGGCCGGGTCGAACCCCTCGACCGGATCGTCCGGTCCTATCAACGTGAGCGACCCCTCCACGCCGATCCACGCCCAGCCGGATCGAAACACGATGGTCGCCTTCGGGTCGCGTCGCCAATGTTTGAGCTTGACGGTGTGGCCGCGCACCACAAACGCAACGGTGGGGCGCCCAGTCAATGGATGGTCCATCACGCCGCCGTTGACAACACTGGAATGCACCGAGCCGTCCGGCCGTGCGAAGGACACCGTCGCCAGACCATGGTCGGCGCGTACGAAGGCCCGGAGATCCTCCAGCGTGCGCTCCATCACCTTCTCCTCGGTTGGATGCCGAGCCCGGCAAGTACCGGACGAATGGTATCGATCGGCAAACCGACAACATTGTCGAATGGGCCGCTGATCGCCTCCACGAAAGCTGCGGCCCCTCCCTGAATAGCGTAGGCACCAGCTTTGTCCATCGGCTCGCCAGAATCTACGTAGTCGCCGATAGTGGATGCATCCAGCCGGCGAAACGCCACTCGGGTCGAGGTCACCTGGGCCTCAGACCCGATGGGGTGAGCGACCACGGAGCCGGTTAGCACGAGGTGCTCCCGACCGGACAGATCACGCAGCATCTGGGCCGCTTCGCTCGGGCCCGTGGGCTTGCCCAGCACCCGCCCGTCGAGCACCACCACGGTGTCGGCAGTCAGGACGACCGAATCCGGGTGACGCGGAACCACCGCGTCAGCTTTGGCCTTGGCCAGCCGAACCACCATGTCCGCTGCCGTTTCGCCGGGTGCGGCCGCCTCATCGACGCCAGCCGGCGCGATTTCGAATTGATAGCCGGCTTCTGCCAGGAGGCGGGCCCGGCGAGGCGAGCCCGAGCCGAGTACGAGCTTCACGATCGAACCATCCGGCCGGCCCGCATGATCACCTGCGGCGTGGACAAGGCCGCGATATCGTCACAGGGATTGGCGTCGAATGCCACGAGATCCGCGATCAGGCCCGAGGCAAACCCGCGGCTTGAGTCGAGATAGTCGTACGCATTGGTTGTTACCGCAGCCAGCGCCTCCGCCCCAGTGAGGCCGTAGCGGCATAGCGCGACCGCCTCCTCGGCCACCCGCCCGTGTTCGAGATGCAGATCGGTACCGGCCAGCACCTGGACACCAGCACCGGCTGCTTCCGGTAGGAGGCGCCGAATGTTGTCCAAGCCGTGGCTGAAGAGCTTTCCTCCGGTCGAGTCAGGGCCGAGCATCTCACGGATTGCTTCCATCGCTGCCACCGTCGGCACCCATGCGCCACCCCGACCTCCCAGCATTCGCAAGTCCTCGGCCGTGAGGTACAGCCCGTGTTCGATCGAGTCAACTCCGGCCGCAACGGCCAATGAGGGGGTGTCCGGCGCCGTAGTGTGGATCGCCACCCGACGTCCGTGCCGGTGCGCAACCTCTACGGCCGACGCCAGCTCATCCCCTGCATAGTTGGGTATTGCGCCGACACCCTTCCTCGGCCAGTCGCCGATCAGCTTCACCCATGAGGCGGCGGTGGCACACGCGGACTCGACTGCCGCGGGCAGGTCGCTGGCGGAAACGTCGATCTCGAACTCCGGGTAATACCCGTCGGCTGGTGCCAGGATCCGGCCCGCCATGTGCATCTCCGGGCGCCGGTCGCCGGGCCAGTCCAGGACCTGGAGGTTGTCGTCTGATCTCGAGCCCTTGTCGGCGACCAGAAGTACACCGCCATCCAGTTGGGAGCGGACACTCTGCGCAATTCGTTCGTCCTCGTCCGGAACCCCGTCAACCATCTCCTCAATGCCACCGGCAGCCAGGTGAGCATGACAGTCCGCCAGCCCCGGGACCGACCAGAGATGGCGCAGATCGATCCAGTCCTCAACTCCTGCCAGGGCGTGATCAAACTGGGTACCGTCGACGGCGAGGGCATGTTCGGTCCCGGCGGCGTCCCGGAACCGGATCCCAATCATGCGAGGTCCCTGATGAGCGGTGCATAGCTGTCGAGGACCGGGAGCACTTCATCGGCCGGGGCCGAAGGGACGTCCATGATCAGGAGTTCGACTCCGGCCGCGACCCACTCTTCGATCTTCTCCGGCTTGGGCCGGGCTTGGAAGATCGAAACCTCGATCTCGTCCGGGTCGCGACCGGCGGCCGCCACCGCTTCTCGCATCTCCGCCACGTGGTCCTTCAAGTTCTGGACGCGCCCGAGCGGCGACCAGCCGTGGGCGAATTCGGCGATCGCGGCGAACATCCTGGGCCCCGGCCCCCCGCCCATGACAATCGGTGGGTGCGGCTTCTGAACCGGCTTGGGCCAGGTCCAGGAAGGCTGGATTCGGACCATGTCGCCTTCGAATGCCGCGACTTCCTCAGTCCAGAGGGCTCGCATCGCCCGCAGCTTTTCGTGGACGAGGTGACGCCGCGTACGGTACGCAACACCGTGTTGTTCCATTTCCTCTTTGTTCCAGCCGTACCCCACGCCGAGGATGAACCGGCCATTGGAGATCACGTCCAGTGACGCAATCTGTTTCGCGTGCCAAATGGGGTCATGTTGGGCGACGAGGCTGATGCCGGTTGCCACCTTCAAGCGTTCGGTCCGCACGGCGACTGCGGTGAGTGCGATGAGCTGATCATGGGTACGCCAGTACCATTCCGGGAGCGGCGGCGCGTTCTCGCGGCCACCCCACGGCGTCTCTCTGCTTGTCGGGATATGGCTGTGTTCGGGGAACCACACCGAATGGAAACCTCTTTCTTCGAGTGCTTCCCCAAACTCGATCGGCTGGATCGACTTGTCGGTGGGAAACAGCATGGCGCCGATCTTCACTGGTGCCTCCGATTGCTGGCCGGACCGGACGCGCAGCGTAGTGGGATACAGTCCCCCCATGGCCGAACAGCCGGACGTTGGTGTCGGACCGCATCCCGAACCATGGCCAGACGACGCGCGCCTTGACCCAGAGTTACTGGCAGAGGGTGACCGGCGCAACGTCGTGGACAAATACCGGTACTGGAAGCGAGAGGCGATTGTCGAAGACCTCGACACCCGCCGTCACCCGTTTCATGTCGGGATCGAAAACTGGCAGTACGACTTCAACATCGGAACTGTGGTTCGCACCGCCAACGCGTTCCTAGCTGCGGCCGTGCACATCATCGGTAGGAAGCGTTGGAACCGGCGGGGCGCGATGGTCACGGACCGCTATCAGCACATCCACCATCATCCGGACGTCGCGTCATTCAGAGATTGGGCTGCCGGGGATCAACTACCGATCATCGGAGTGGACTTGATGCCCGGGTCCCTGCCGATCGAGAAGGTCGAGCTCCCATATCGCTGCGTGCTGGTGTTCGGACAAGAAGGACCCGGTCTGTCGGAGGAGATGCGAGGGGTCGCCGGCCAGGTGCTGCACATCACCCAGTTCGGCTCGACCAGGTCGATCAACGCAGGGGTGGCCTCGGGGATCGCCATGCATACCTGGATCCGCCAGCACGCTGTCCTCTGACTGGCCCGGCGCCGATTGCCAAGCCAATGTCTGGTTCGATGTAGGTCGGGACGGCTCAGTCGTCCTCTGTCATATGGCGCATGGACCAGACCAGACTCCGCATGTGGCCAGGCTGTCGCAGGACCGTGACGATCGCCGCCGCAACATCTTCTGGCCGCAGCATGTCGGCCAAGCCGGGCATGTCGGGCGTACGGCCGGCACCCATTGCGAATTCGGTGGCAACACCACCCGGCGCGATAACCGTTGTGCGGATATTCTCGCCGTGCAACTCGCGATCGAGCCCGCCGGCGAGTCCAACCTGTGCGAATTTCGTGGCGGCATATACCGCCTCGTCACCGGCGCCGCGCAACCCGGCGACCGAGGCAACAATCACGATGTCACCGCCGCCGGACGCACGAAAATGCGGCACCGCCGCCCGGATCGGCCACACGGTCCCGGCGATGTTCGTGTCCATCATCGTGGCCAGCTCATCGTCTGTGCGGTCCATGATGCCGCCGTAGACACCGATTCCGGCGTTGGGTACAACGGCGTGCAACCCTCCCAACTGGTCGATCGCCGTCTGGATCAGGCGCTGTGAATCATCAGGCAACCGCACATCCATCTCGACTCCGACGGCCGATTCGCCCAACTCGGCCTCGAGCTCCTTCAGTCGCTCTGTCCGGCGCCCCCCCAGCGCCACACGGGCGCCAGCCTCGACCAGGGCCCGCCCGGTGGCCCGGCCGATGCCGGAGGTGGCACCTGTGATCGCGACAACTTTTCCGTTCAAGTCCGTCATGCTTCCTCCTCAAATGCCGGGAGCGTACCCGGGTATTCAGGCACCAGTTGTGCAGTCGGCGCACCGGATCAGCGGGCGCCAAACCTTCCGATCTCGGGTACCGGATCGATGCCCAGCTCGACCAGGTATCGTCTGCGGGCCTGATCGATCGCTCGCCATTCGTCGGCGTCGGCCTCCGTGATGATCAGGTGCGGTCCAGTCCGCAGATTATCGGGGACGTGAGGTTCGAATCGCCACCAAGCCTGCGGCATGCCCCACAGGTGCCATCGCTGGAGGAACTGGTCCCTGACCGCGTTCCATTCCTCCTCAGCACGCTCGAGCGAGCCGAACGAGTCGATCAGCTCTTCATCGCTCCCAAAGGTGAACACCCGGAAGTGGAAGAATCTCGGTTCGGCCTTGTTCTTGCGTCTCATCTGCCCTTGGTTTCGCTGATTTCGAACAGATGACCATCGGGGTCGCGAAAGAAGCACCGTATCTCGCTTCCCCAGTCATGCGGCGGCGTCAAGAACTTGGCGCCACGGTCCCGAAGCGTCGTATACGCAGCGGCACAATCACGTACGCGGATCGTGACCGAGTGGGCCACAGTGTCGGGGTCGTCGGGAGCAGCGAACGTCACGTCCGGCTTGTCTTCCGTCGGCCCGGCGCCCGTCACGATCAACAGCCACGCGCCGTTGAACGAGAACACAATCGACGTGCCGCCATACTGTGCGTAGAGCTCTGCGCCCAGGACGTCGCGGTACCACCGGCGCGATCGGTCGAGATCGGAAATCACCAGAATGTGTGTCAGCGCCATCTCGGCGGTTGGGAAGTCGCCGGACATGTGGCCTTCCTCGATGTCATGCATCAGCATATGCGGACAACGCCGCCGTTGGAGTCTGTGACCGTTGCGGCCCGGACGGGTTGCGCAGACCTCTCTCGCCGGGCCGAAGCGACCACCTCTGGGCGCCAGATATTACGGAAAACGAATACGCTGATCCGGGCGGAACATCGTGGTCGTCTCGCCGGTTACTGGCTGAGTACATGGCCCAGTGATCGGGCAATCAAGGAGCTCAGCATGGTCTTCGGACGTAAGAAGATGGAAATGCCAACTGCGCCCGAGGCGCTTCCCGGTCGATCTACCCCGGTTGAGGTGCCCGAAAAGCACTATGTGCTCGGTACGCCGCTGCAGGGGCCGTGGCCGGAGGGCGTGGAGCAGGCGCTGTTCGGCATGGGATGTTTCTGGGGCGCAGAGCGGATCTTCTGGCAGATCCCCGGTGTGTATTCCACCGCCGTGGGGTATGCCGGCGGCGTCACGCCCAACCCCACCTACCAGGAGGTTTGCACCGGGCGGACCGGCCACAATGAGGTGGCGTTCGTCATCTACGACCCCGCCAAGGTTGATTACGACACGCTGCTCGGACAGTTCTGGGAGCAGCATGATCCGACCACGCTCAACCGGCAAGGCAACGACGTCGGGACCCAATATCGCTCGGGGATCTACTACTTCAGCGACGAGCAGCACGAGGCGGCCAAGCGGTCGCAGGATCGCTATCAGCAGTCGCTGACCGAGGCCGGTTTTGGGTCGATCAGGACCGAGATCCTGCCGGCGCCCGAGTTCTACTACGCAGAGGATTACCACCAGCAATACCTCGCCAAGAATCCGGGCGGGTACTGCAATCACGGCTTCTGCCAGGTCTCGTACAGCACGGTCTGACGCGATCAGATCCGGCCGGATCTGAGTTCGCTTGGCCGATCGGCGATCCAGCCTGCATTGACCGAGGGATGGGACGCGCCGATGTCCCGTTGGTGGCGGGTTGGGCGGTGGGGGTTGGGTTGGGGCTGGTCGGTTGGTTTGTGGCTGGTCGGGGTGGAGCTGCCTGGTCAGGGTGGGCCGGGGCCGGCGGTGGCGGTGGTCGGGTTGAGGAAGCGGCGCCGGCCGGGTGGTGAGTGGGGGTCGATCTGATAGCCGTGGCCGTGGATGACGATGTGATGGTGGTACCAGCAGAGGGTGGTGAGATTGTCGGGTGGTGGCTGCCGCCCTGTGATCGGGGGGTGATATGTCTGGCTGTTCGATCCCGGCTAGGACCCATCCGACGCCTGGATGCCAGCCGGCTGGTGACGACCGCCCGATCAACGCTCATGGCGCCTGTTTCCAGCCTGTCGGTGACCAGGGCGGGGGCGGTGCGCGACAGGCCCACCAGCTCCTGGGCGGTGGCGGGGGCGACGTCGAGGCGTCCCGCCACCCATTCCTGGAGGCTGCGGCACCCATCCCCAGTGGCCACCTGCGCCCGGTCCAGGTCTTCGAGCAGCCTGATTGGGCGGGCCCGGGCCTGGCTCACCAGGCCCTCGAGAGGGCGACCAGTTCCTGCTCAGCGAGTCGACCGTGCGCTCACCGATCGTACCGGCCCGGCACGACATTTCTACACCCCTGAACCGGGATTGCGAAGAAATCCTCGGGTGGGCCCGAACACGCCCGCTCATCGGGCCGCGCTCCCCCTCCGGGTTCGGCTCTTTGGGGGAGGAACAGAGCCGGCGCCGGTCAGGCCGATACGTCCACGACGTAGGTCAGCTGGGCGCCCCGGTAAGAGGCGGTCAGTTGCCAGCAGCCGGCGGATGGAAGTTCGATGCCGGTCACCGCGAATGAGCCCAAGTCCGGGTGTGAGCCGTTCGTGGCCGGCATGGCCGATGTCGCCTCGCCGGGACCGTCGAGGCGTTTGGCGCGGACGATGATGTCGGGCATCGGCTCCTGCTCGGGCAAGTACGCCTGACTGAAGAAGAAGAGCTTCTGGCCCAGCCTGTCGTCGTGCACCGGAAGGTCGTACCAGCGCTCTCCGCCCAGTGCCAGCGTCGTCCACAAATCGGGTGTGCCGTACCACGCTGACCCGTATCGATCAGGGACGGAGCCTGGGTGCTTACCAGGCGGGATGAACCCGGTGTCGGGCACCGTGACTTCGCACTGGAACGGCGCCGTGGCGGCATCCGCCCCGGTACCACACGCCCAGACGGCCAAACTCAGCACACAAGCCAATGCGACCAGTTTCACAGCGTCGGTCCTTTCATGACCCTGTTGCCATGCATACATCGCTGTGCGCAGCGAGGTTCCCGGCGACGACCCACCAGACTCGGAGGCGCCCAGGCCCGACGTTGCGGCTTGAATAGCGGAATGCTCACGGACGACGACCTACCGGCGCTGGCACACACGCTCGGTATCCCCGGTTTCGTAGACATCCACACACACTTCATGCCGGATCGTGTGCTCCGCAAGGTATGGGCCTATTTCGACGGGGCGGGAACAGGCCATCGCTGGCCGATCGAGTACCGGACTAGTGAGACTGAACGCGTGCTGGTACTCGAGAAGCTGGGTGTCCTTCGCTTCACCGCCCTGAACTACGCGCACCGGCCGGGCATGGCGGCGTGGTTGAACGACTGGAACGTCCAGTTCGCCCGCCAGCATCCCCAATGCGCCCAGTCGGCCACGTTCTACCCGGACGATGACGCAACCAGCTATGTCGCAGAGGCACTCGAGAACGGTGCCGAGGTATTCAAGGTGCATCTGGTTGTAGGCAATTACGACCCCTGGCATACGAACCTTCGCGACGTGTGGCGCCAGCTGGAGGACGCACGGGTGCCCGTTGTCATCCACGCCGGTGCATTCCCGACGGCGACGCCGTGGACGGGGGCCGATCGGTTGCGCCACGTTCTCGAGGCACACCCCGAGCTGTGCCTGGTCATCGCGCATCTCGGCGGACGCGACTATATCCCACTGTGGGAGCTGGGGATCCGCTACCCCAACGTGCACTGGGACACCACCATGGCGTTCACCGACCTGTTTCAACGTGACGCCACGGTGCCACCTGAGGTCGTCACCGCGATCGGCCGCCATCCCGACCGGGTCGTGCTTGGGACCGACTTCCCCAACATGCCCCATCGCTATGCCCACCAGATCGAGGTTTTGCAGCGGCTCGGCTTCGGTGATGACTGGATGCGTCAGGTTTGTTTCGAGAACGGCGCCCGACTCCTGAACTACGACGCGGGTGAGCCGTGAGCGGCCCAGCCCGGCGCTCTGCGATCTCCCCGTTCTATGTGATGGAGGTCATGAAGGCAGCTGAGCGACGCGAGCGGGCGGGCGGTGAGGTCCTGCACATGGAAGTCGGTCAGCCCTCGACATCTGCGCCGGCCGGCGTCATTGCGGCGGCCCGAGCTGCGCTGGATCGGGATCGGCTCGGTTACACCGCCGCCACCGGCATCGCCGAGCTGAAGGAGCGGATCGCCCGCTTCTACGCTGAACGCCATGACACGACCGTGGACCCGGCACGGGTCATCGTCACGGTCGGGGCCTCCGGCGGCTGTGTCTTGTCATTCCTCGCGGCGTTCGACCCCGGAGACCGAGTGGTCGTGGCTGAACCGGGATATCCCTGTTATCGCAACATGCTCGAGGCATTCGGGGTAGACGTGGTGGCCGTACCGCTGGGTCCAGAAACCCGTTTCTCGATCACCCCCGCGCTGTTGGAGGAGGTGGGTGAGGTAGTCGGGGTGGTGATCGGCTCCCCCGCCAACCCGACCGGTACCGCCTATGGGCCCGAAGAGATGAGCAGCCTCATCAACTACTGCGATCGCAGCGATATCCGGCTCATCTCGGACGAGATCTACCAGGGTATCGACTACGACAGGCCCCCCGCATCGGCCGCCTCTTGCTCCTCGGACGCAATTGTCCTCCAGAGCTTCTCCAAGTACTACTCAATGACCGGTTGGCGGCTCGGATGGCTCATCGCCCCCGACAATCTCGTCGACCCGATCGAACGGCTGGCGCAGAACCTGTTCATCTCGCCGCCCACGCTGTCCCAGCTGGCAGCGGTTGCCGCGTTTGATTGCACCGAGGAGCTGGATCAAAACGTGGCGCGCTATCGGACGAATCGGGACATCGTGGTGGGCTCGCTCCAGCGAGCCGGATTCGCTGAGCTCGCGCCGTCGGACGGAGCCTTCTACGTCTATGCGAACGTTGCCCACCTGACGGACGACAGCCAGAACCTCTGCGCCACCTGGTTGCGAGAGTTGGGAGTGGCGGTGACACCGGGGATCGACTTCGATCCACCGCGGGGTCACCGCTACGTTCGGTTCTCGTACTCCGAGTCAACAGCCGAGGTGACCGAGGCGATGGCCCGGGTCGAGGCATGGTGCACCGGAAGCTATTCGGTACCGGGAAGGTTGGAACGAGAATGAACCTTCGAGAACTACTCACCAAGCCGGATACAACCGTTGCTCTTGTTGGCGCGACCGAGAATCCGCGCAAGTACGGATCGGTGATCTTCCGGGATCTCACCCGCAAGGGCTACACCGTCTATCCGGTCAACCCCAACCGCACCGAGGTCCATGGCCACCGGACGTACCCCAACCTGTCTGCGCTGCCGGCCCCACCGACGATTGTCAACGTCGTGGTCCCGCCGCACGTCACCCTCACCATCCTCGACGACGCCGAGCGGGAGGGCCTGCGACACATATGGCTCCAGCCCGGGGCCGAGAGTCCGGCCGTGATGGAGCGCCTCACCCAGGGCCCTTTCGACTTCCTGGCCGACACCTGCATCATGGTCGAGACCGGCTCGCTCGCTTGAGCTGACCGGCGGATTCTCAGGCCTGTTCCGGGCCGACGGTGGGCAGTTGGTCCGGCATGAGCGGGTTGGGGCGGTTATCGAAGTAGCGGCGCACCACCGCTTCGTCGCAGCCGGCGCACAGGCGGACAACACGGGTACCGACCACCGACAGCTGGGTGCCCCTCCCCTTTTCCACGATCGCCTTCACCACCGGAACCATGTCGTCTCCCCCGCAGCGGTCACACATGGGCGCCAGATCCCGGTCCCAAGTGGTACCACAGGCGCCGCACTGCACCTGAATGCTTTGCCCATCGCGGATGCCGGTCAAGTCATCTGACTCGCCGCATTGGGGACATTCCACGATCATCGCAGCAGGAATCCGTGCTTGAGCGGATCGTCTTCTTCCAACGTGAATACCGCGGGCCCGGTGTAGTAGGCACGACCGGAGACGTCGACTGTCACGGCCGGAATATCGCCTACCCGGGCCTCGCCGGCGACGGACCCGGTCATCTGGCTGCCGGTGAGGCTTTCGAAAACGTGTTGTCCTCGTGTTCGCCCGCGGGCGGCTAGGGCGGCCATGCGGGCAGTGACCCCGGAACCGGTGGGGCTCCGATCGACCTGGGCATCGGCGAACACGCAAACATTCCGGCTCGGCCGGTCGGCGCCGTCGCCTCCATCGGTGAGGATCGTGCCATAGACGCCGCTGAGGTTCGGCTCCTCGGGGTGAGCGAAGGTGCGGGTGGCTCGGAGGTGTTCGGTGAGCGCGGCCGCTGCCGCGGTGAGCTGGGCCGCCGGGGCATCGAGGTCCAGCGCAAACTCGGCGGCCGGAAGGATGGCATAGAACGCGCCGCCGTAGGCAATGTCGAACCGAACCCGGCCCCAGCCGTCGACGGTCACCTGGGCGTCGGGTTCGGACAAGAACGCAGCCACGCTGGTGAAGGTGACGGCGCCCGTGCTGCTGGGCCCGGTCGCGACGCGGGTGCGCACGAGGCCACAGGGGGCCTGGACATTGACGATCGACTCCGGTTCGGTACGGGCGACGAGGCCCGTGTCGACGGCGTAGCGCCCGAGCGCAATGGTGCCGTGCCCGCACATCGTCGAATACCCCTCGTTGTGTATGAACAGCACAGCCAGGTCGGCCCCGGACAGATCCGGCTCGATCAGGATGCCGCCGTACATGTCGCGGTGGCCCCGGGGCTCATGCATCAGGAAGGTGCGGATGTGATCGTGCTCCGCCCGGGCCTCGGCCCGCTTGTCGAGGATCGTGCGGCCGGTCAGCTCCGGATAACCGGTTTCCACTATCCGAAACGGCTCCCCTCCGGTGTGCATCTCAGTGGTGGTGATATGGAGCGCCATCGGCCAGAGCATACGGTGTGGCCGGTGTTTCGACCGGCATGGAGTCGAGCCCGAGTCCGACCGGTTATCTTGGGGCCGCACGCGAAAGGTGGCGTCATGGGTTTCAGGACCAAACAAGTGCACGCGGGGGTGGAGCCGGATCCCACCACCGGCGCCATCCTGCCTCCAATCCACCAGTCGACGACGTTCGTTCAGCCGTCGGTGGATGCATACATGAGCAAGGGTTTCTCTTACTCCCGAACCGGCAACCCGACCGTGGGGGCGCTGCAGAACCGCTTGACCGCACTCGAGGGAGGACACGCCACCGCTGCGTTCGCCACCGGGATGGCGGCCACCAACGCTGTTTTCATGGGCCTTCTCGGAGCCGGCACCCACGCTGTGGTCTCCGACGTTGCGTATGGCGGCACATACCGCCTCGCCACCAAGGTCTACACCCGTTTCGGGGTCGAGTTCACCTTCGCGGATACAGCAGATCCGGCTGCGGTGGAGGCTGCGATTCGCGACAACACCCGGCTGGTCTTCACGGAGACGCCGGCCAACCCGACGCTGAAGATCTCCGATATTGCGGGCATCTCCGAGATCACATCGGCTCGCGGCATTCCTCACGGGGTTGACAACACGTTCCTGACCCCCTATTGGCAGCGTCCGTTGGAGCTCGGCGCCGACCTCGTAGTCCACTCCACCACCAAGTACCTCGACGGCCACAATGCCACGGTCGGCGGTGCGGTCGTCTGCTCCAGCGAGGATCTGGCCGAGCAGATTGCGTTCATCCAGAATTCGACCGGTACGATCATGTCGCCCTTCGTGGCCTGGCTGACCCTGCAGGGGGTGAAGACCCTATCCGAGCGGCTCGACCGCCAGGCCGCCAATGCCCAGGCCGTTGCAGAGTTCCTCGAAGCCCATGAGCGCGTCACAGCTGTTGCATATCCCGGTCTGGCCAGCTTTCCCCAATACGAGCTGGCCGCGTCCCAAGCCACCGGACACGGTGCGATGCTCTGGTTTGAGGTTGAGGGCGGGGTCGAGGCCGGGAAGAAGCTGATGGATAACGTGCAGCTGTGGACCCTCGCGGAGAATCTGGGTTCCGTCGAGTCGCTGATCACCCATCCGGTGACCATGACCCATGCAGCAGTGGAGCCGGAGGAACGGGCCCGAGTCGGAATCACCGACGGGCTCGTCCGGCTCTCGGTGGGGTTGGAGGATGCAGAGGACCTCATCGCCGATCTCGCCCAGGCGCTCGACCAAACCTGATCTCGACGATTCTCACCGCGGGACGGCCGCCTGGCGGCGGGTAACGTGCGCCGCAGACGCGAGCACCACCTCGGAGCGTGTACGAACTGTTCGGAATCTTCGTCGATGTCCTGGCGCCCGTGTTCGGCGTTGCGGCCGTCGGCGCGCTGGCTGCGCGACGGTGGAGTCTCGACTATCGCCCGATGTCGGCGGTCGCCTACCGGCTGCTGGCCCCGGCCTTCATCTTTCGACTCCTGGCTGATCCCGATGCGGTGGAGGGTCCGGTTGGCCTGATGGTCGTGGCCTCGCTCGGCACGGTGGTGGCGGTCTGGGTGCTCTATTGGGCAGCTTCGGTGCGCCTACCGGGCGAGGGCCGGGTTGTGGAGGTGATGTCGGCCTCGTTCGGCAACGTGGGCAACCTCGGGTTTCCGATCGTGTTGTTCGCGTTGGGCGAGGCGGCTTTGCCTGCCGCCGGCGTGCACTTCCTGTCGGTCACCGTGGGCGTGTTCTTCCTGAGCATCGCCGCCGCCGCCCGGCTGCGGAGCGGGACGTTGGGCGAAGCGGCGATGCGTGTGATCACGACGCCGGCCATTGCGGTCACGCCGTTCGCTGTTGGCGTTTCCCAGACGGGTCTCACGCTGCCCAGGTTTGTCTCCCGCTTCGTCGACCTGCTGGCGGACGCCATGATCCCGGTCATGCTCCTGACGCTCGGCATGCAGCTGGCGGCATCGCACCTGACCCGCGATCTCTGGCGCCTCGCCCGCGTGAATCTGGTCAAGCTGATCGTGGCGCCGCTCATCTTTCTCGGCATCGCGCTGCTCGTCGGGCTCGAGGGCGACGCACGCGATTCGGGCCTCATCCTGGCTGCGATGCCCACGGCCGTGTTGGCGGGTCTGATCGCCATGGAGTACGACCTGGAGACCGAGGTGGCCACGGCGATCATCCTGGCGGGCTCGCTTGCATCGATTCCCACCCTGGCGGTCCTCCTCCGCTTGCTATGAATTCCGGTCGGTGAGGAGCCGGCGCCCGATGACCTTCATGGCGAGCACCTCCTCGGTCCCTTCGAAGATCGACAGCACCCGGGCGTCGACGAACATCCGACTCACCGAGTACTCCTCGGCGTAGCCGTAACCCCCGTGCAGTTGCATCGCGTCTCGGCTGACCTGTTCCGCTGCCCGGCACGACAGGGCCTTGGCCATCGCCGGCCGCAGCCCGCCTCGGTCGGATGCCGCGTTCCGCGCGACGTCCAGCGTGTAGCTGCGATACAGGTGGGTGACCGCCGCCAGTTCCCCCAGCATCCGGCGTACCAACGGCCGGTCGATGATCGGCGACCCGAATGCAGTGCGCTCAGCTGCATATGCGAACGCAGCTTCGGTTGCCCCCTGCATCAGGCCGACTGCCCGCGCCGCAGTTTGCAGCCGCCCAGCCGCGAAAGCGTCCATCTGCAGATGGAAACCTCTCCCCCGCCAATCGCTGCCCCCGATGAGCGCGCCCAGCGGCACTATCCAATCGTCGAACTCGAGCTCAAAGCTGTGCATTCCCCGGTAGCCGATCGTGGGTATCGCTCGTCCGGTGATCGCACCGCCGGCCGGCTGGATCGCGCGGAACTTTCGGCCGGATGCGCGTTCCTTTTCGACGACGAAGAGCGAAAGCCCACGGGCGCCGAGCATCGCGTCGGGCTCCGTGCGGGCCAGCACCATGACCAGCTCGGCCCGGCCGGCGAATGTGCACCAGGTCTTGGCGCCGCGCAGCCGGAATGTCTCCCCATCCTCCACGGCTTGCATGCGCAGACCGGCCACATCCGACCCGGCATTCGGTTCTGTCACTGCTACGGCCACCATGGCCGCGCCGGAAGCAATCTCGGGCAACCACTGCTTCTGTTGGTCGCGGGTGCCGCCCCGTAGCAGAGCCCGGGCGAGGATCTCAGGGCGGGTGATGAGGCTGCCCGCTGCACCAAGCGAAACCCGAGAGAGCTCCTCGGTTGCGATGGCCATCGGCCGCAGGTCCATGATTCCAGCCCCGTCGGCGGCCGAGCCACCGAGTGTGGTGGGGATCGACATCCCGAAAGCCCCCAGTTCGGCCAGACCCGCAATGATCGATTCCGGTATGTCGAGATCGTTTTGGTGGATGGCCGCGGCATGCGGCGCAACGTGGTTCTCGGCAAATGCCCGGAATGATTGGGCGAGCAGCTGCAGGTCGGGGTCGCCGAGGTCGGGTGAGTTCGGGGTCCACCCCGCTACGACGCCGTCGGTGGCGGCGACGGCCGCCGCCCGAATATCTCTCACGAGACCGGCCTCGAGCGCCTCGGGCAGGCCGAGATCGGCACACGCCGCCAACGCTCGGCGTGCCAGCACGTCGAGTGCCAGCAATTCCCGACCATCCGCCACAGCTCGGTCGAGCACACGAACCGCATCGGCCCCGGCCGCGAGGAAGGCGACGTCGTAGAGCCGAGCGTCATCGCCTGGAGTGGCGGTGGTACGAATCTCTGCCAGCTGACGTCGAACAATGCCATCGAGGGCCGCAGCCAGCTCCGCTGCCCGCCCCGTCCGGTCAGCCACCCGAGCCGTCGCCTTGCAGCACGCCGATCAAGTACTCCACATGGTTCAGCATGCGTTGGGTGGCGGCGCGCCGCCCGTCATCGCCGGCCGTGCGGGATGCCCTCGCCTCCGCGTCGAGCGCATTCAGATCGGACTGAAGCGCCTTGCGCCGATCTCGCAACTCCTCCAGCCGCCCGGCCCGCTCCGCTTTGTCGAAGACCAGATCTTCCGGAACCTCGTCGAAGGAATCTCCCACGTCCCGGACAGGCTCCGGGATGAACTGTATGCCCGACTCCAGGATGCGCTGGTTCATGAAGTTTGGCGAGACGATCTCGATCCGGGCGTCATGCAACGTGTCCAGGACGATCGAGCGCAGGCGGGACCGCGTTCGGAGCATGTGTCTGACTTCGGGGAGGAACCCGGCGATGCGATACGTCACGGAGAAGTCGCCGAGCTCCAGGATGTGCACAAACGGTTCCTGCAGCTCCACCGCCGCCGCAGCCTCCACCAACAGCTTTTCCACCTGGGTCCGGGGCACGTCGTACCCGAGCGAGACGGAGCAGGAGATCACTGTCCCGCTGGCGCGGATCACGGTCACGGCGTTGTTCACGAGGAGGCTGTTCGGGAGCGTGGTGAGGTCGCCATCCTCCGTCTGTAACTCCGTGTGGAACAGGCCCCGCTCGGTGACACGACCGAAGTGGTCACTGATCCGCACGTAGTCGCCGGGCCGGAAATTGCCGACTCTGTGCAACATCAGGCCCGCCATGGCGTTGGCCACAATGGTCGATGCCGACAGCGCGATGACTGCAGTGAGCGCCAGGCCCAATACGCTCAAAACGGTCTGTTTGTCGAGATCGCCACTGGGCAGCACCAGCACGAACGCGATCAGACCCAACCCGGCGATGACGAACGTCCATGCTTGCGCTTGCCAGCGGGCCTCCGGGCGGCCGCCGTCGTTGCGCTTGCGGAGAATCGCCCGGACGACGGCAATCGCAAGCACTGCAGCGACGACCACTGCGACCGACGGTGCAAACGCCCCGAAGTCAGTGCTTTGTTGTGCAAACATGTCCGCATACATCCAAGTCGACCGGTGCCCGGCGATCGTACCCCGTGACCCGGCTGGGGGGCAGGTGGGCTGTCAGTTGCGATCGACTGTGTGGTGTCGTGGGCGGAATGATCAGCGTGCCAGAACGGTTGTTCCACTATGTCGTCATGCGTTAGGAGCTGAAGATGGCTGATCGGGGACGGGTTCGGGTCGAGACCGGACAGAAGCGAGTGCGCGTATACATGGGGGGCGATTTGGTGGCCGACACGGCGGCCCCGCGCCTCGTTTGGGAGAAGCCCTACTACCCGACGTACTTCTTTCCGGCAGACGACGTTCTGGCCTCGTTGACGCCAACCGGTGAAACCATCTCGTCGCCCAGCCGAGGTGAGGCCGAGGTCCTCACCGTTTCCACCGCGTCGGCCAAAGCCGAAGCTGCGGCCTACCGCTATCCGGATTCGCCCATAGAGGAACTGCGCGATCTGGTTGCACTTCGTTGGAGCGAAATGGATGCCTGGTTCGAAGAGGGCGAGCAGGTGTACGTCCATCCGCGAGATCCCTACAAGCGGGTCGATATCCTGTCCAGCTCCAAGCACGTGCGGGTCGAGATCGACGGCGTGACCGTGGCCGAAACCACCTCTCCCAAACTGCTGTTCGAGACGGGTTTGCCGGTCCGCTACTACATTCCACCGCTCGACGTCCGGCGTGAAGTGCTGCGTCCGTCCGATTCTCATACCGAATGCCCCTACAAAGGTGTGGCGAGCTATCACTCGGTCGAGGTGAACGGCACGTTGTACCAGGACGCTGCGTGGTATTACCCATTCCCGATTGAGGAGAGCCAGCGGATCGCAGGCCTGTACGCCTTTTACAACGAAAAGGTCGACATCTACGTCGACGGCGTGAAGCTCGAGCGCCCCCGGACGGTGTTCAGCTAGCGGAGGCCGGCGGCCGCGAGCACTGCGGCCATGGGAGCGTGGTCACCCGGGTGAGCGTCGAGGTGGGCGTAGAGAAGTTCTCCGCCACGTTCTATCACGAACGATGCGCCCTGCTGGGTGGGCCGCGGGCCGGTGCGGCCTTGGCGGTAGCCGTTTTGTAGCGCCCGGGCGGCGCCCAGCCAACTGCCGGGGGACGTGACCGTACCGATTCCCCGTCGCACGGACGCAATGGCTGCGGCTTCGCCGTCACGATCGAGCAGCACCGGAAATCGAATGTCGCGTTCCGAGATGAAGTCCCGCGCATAACGGGACCCGCCCGTGCCAATGGCGACCACACCGGTACCTGCCGATTCGAGATTGTCGGACTGGTCGCGCACCTGCGCAACGTACTCTCGGCACATCAGTCAACCGAAGTGGCGCAGGAACACCAGCAATAGCCGTTGCTCCTGCCAGTAGCCACCCACCCGGTGAGCGACTCCGGCCGGGTCGGGTAGCAGAAGTTCCCCTAGTTGCGCAGTGTCCATCGAGGCAAATGTAACTTCGGCCCCTGGTAGTCCAAGTCGAGTGGCGTAACATCGCAACCATGGCCGACTACACCGCCCCATTGAAAGACATGAAGTTCGTGCTGGACCATCTGGTGGACCTCGACGAATTGCAGAAGCTCAACGGGTACCAGCACGCCGATCGGGAACTGGTGTTCTCAGTTCTGGACGAAGGTGCCCGGTTCGTCCAAGACGTCGTGGCGCCACTGAATCGAGTGGGCGACACCGCCGGCGCCCGGATGGAGGGCGATGACGCGGTTGCAACCGCACCAGGATTCAAAGAGGCATATTCCCACTACGTCGAGACTGGCTGGGCGGGGATCGACTTCCCGGCCGAATGGGGCGGGCACAGCATGCCGAAGGTGATCGGGATGGCCTTCGAGGAGATGCTGACCTCGGCCAACATGGCCTTTTCGTTGTGTCCTCTGCTGACCTTTGGCGCCATCGACGCGTTGTTGGAGCACGGCTCAGATGAGCAGAAAGCCGTGTACCTGTCCAAGCTCATCACCGGGGAGTGGTCGGCCACGATGAACCTCACCGAGCCGCAGGCCGGCTCTGACCTGGGCGCGTTGACCACCAAAGCCGAGCCGGTCGGGGACGGTGGCTATCGAATCAAGGGCTCCAAGATCTTCATCACGTACGGCGAGCACGACCTGACCGACAATGTCGTGCACCTCGTTCTAGCTCGCACGCCGGACGCGCCGGCCGGCACCCGGGGCATTTCGATGTTCATTGTTCCGAAGTATCTGCCGCGGGAAGATGGATCGATCGGCGAGCGGAACGACCTGCGAGTGGTTTCCATCGAGCACAAGCTTGGAATCCACGGCTCACCTACCTGCGTCATGTCCTACGGCGAGCGCGAGGGGGCTGTCGGCTGGCTCTTGGGCGAGGAGAACGAGGGGATGCGGAACATGTTCACAATGATGAACGCTGCCCGCATCTCGGTGGGGCTCCAGGGGCTGTCCATCGCCGAACGCGCCTACCAGGATGCGCGCCAATACTCCCTCGAGCGCAGACAGGGACGGGCCATCGGTGCGAAATCACAAAGCCTCATCGTGGAGCATCCCGACGTGCGGCGCATGCTGCTGACGATGCGCGCCAACATCGAGGCGATGCGGGCCCTCATGTACGTGACGGCGGTGCACCAAGACCACGGCGAGCACGCAGAAGACGATGCGGCCCGCACCTGGCACGAACACGCCACTGCGCTGCTGACGCCCGTGGTGAAGGCGTGGGGAACCGACCTGGGCGTCGAGCTGACATCCATGGGGATCCAGGTCTTCGGAGGCATGGGATACGTCGAGGAAACCGGGGCCGCCCAGCATCTCCGCGATGCCCGGATTGCGCCGATCTATGAGGGCACGAATGGAATCCAGGCCATCGACCTCGTGATGCGCAAGCTGCCCCTCGAAGGGGGTCAGTTCGTGGGTCGCTACATCACATCGATGCGAGAGATCACCGACGATCTGCGGCTGGTCGACGGCTTCACGCGCTCGGCCGACGCACTTGCCGCCGGGCTCGACGCCCTGGCGGAAGCCACCACGTGGCTGCTCGAGCAACGGGACGATCCGAACAATGCATTGGCTGGGGCCACCCCCTACGCCCGCATGTTCGGGATCGTTGCCGGCGGCTGGCAGATGGCGCGAGCCGCAGTCGCCGCTGCGACCAAAGGGCCCGAGTCGAAGCTGGTCACCGCACGGTTCTACCTGGAGCAGATTCTTCCCACCGCCACGGGCCTGCTGCCCTCGGTGACCGGCAGTGCCCGAGACCTGTTCGCCCTCGCAGCAGAAGAGATTTGATCGCAACCCGGTACGGCGGCCGAAACGGCTGGGGTGGGGCGCGGGTGGAGGCAGACAGGGCAGGGAATGGCTACACAGCGAGTTCGGCGATGACCCGATGGGCGGCAGTAGCGGCGTTCGCGTGCGTGTTGTCGCTTCTGCCCGCCGGGGCGGGGGCCGGCAGCAGCCAGGTGACGGGGCGGGTTGAAAACCTGCGAGGTGTTCCGCTGAGCGGGGTTGTGGTGTCCCAGGGTGGCGTGTCGACCACCACTGGGTCCGACGGTCGCTACTTGCTCGAATCGGTCGTGCCCGGGAGTGTGACCTTCGAGCGGGTCGGCTATGCCCCCACGGCGGCGTCGTGGGACGGGTCGGCCGATTGGCTCGGCCCAACCATGGCGCCGCGGATCGTGCGGGGATTGCACCTGACGGGAACGCGGCCGGCCACCGACTCCGGGTACCAGGAGATGCTCGACATCGCTGCCGCCACCTCGGTGAACTCATTGATGATCGATATCAAAGGTGAAGCCGGGCTGGTCTTTCACCAGACCGAAGTGGCCACTGTCGATGCGGTAGGGGCCGGGTACACCAATCCTTTTGACCTGGCTGCCCGCACCCGCCAAGCGCACGACGCCGGTCTCTACGTCGTCACCCGAATCGTCACTTTCGAGGACCCCATCGCCGCCCGCGCCCGCCCCGATTGGGCCGTCAAGACCGCAGGGGGCAGCCTGCTGGTCCACAGCGGACAGTACTGGCTCGACCCCACCGACCCGGCGGCCCAGCACTATGCGTTAGAGCTGGCCCGGGAAGCATGCAGTATGGGCGTGGACGAGGTCCAATTCGACTACGTGCGCTTCCCAACCGGCGACAAATCGACCATGCGCTTTGACGGCTCCAGCGACGCCGGTTCCCGCCAGCAAACCATCACCGGGTTCCTGCGGGAGGCACGGGAGCTGCTGGCGCCGCTCGGGTGTGCAACGGCAGCCGACGTATTCGGCTTCATCACCAACATTCCCCACGAGGGCGGCATCGGCCAGCAACTGGAGGACCTGGCCGCCACGATCGATGTCATCTCACCCATGATCTACCCGAGCCACTACGTGAGCGGGTGGTATGGCTTTTCGGTCCCGAACAACCATCCGGGGCCCGTGGTGCGGTTCGCCAGCCAGGATGCCTTGGACCGGATGACCGGCTCGCAGGCGATACTGCGCCCCTGGTTGCAGGACTTCTGGTACACGGCGGCTCAGGTGGAGATCCAGATCGTCGAGGTGGATGCGCTCGGCCTCGGCTGGATGTTGTGGAACGTATCGAGCAACTTCACAGTCCCGGGCATTCCCACGGATCCTGAATTGACGGCATCTCAAGACGCTCCGCCAGCCGTGCTCCTCCCACTGCCGCGCTCGGGATTCTTCGATGTTGCCGACGATCATCTGTACACAGCCGAGATCGCTTGGCTGGCAGGCGAATCGATCACTTTGGGTTGCAATCCCCCCTGGGGGGACTACTTCTGCCCCCGCAGTCCATTGACCAGGGGCCAGATGGCTGCCCTGTTGGCGCGCGCACTCGGCCTGTCGGCAACCGAGAGCGTGGATCGATTCGTCGACGATGACGCCACCCCGTTCGAGCGCGAGATCGAGGCCATCGCCGAAGCGGGGGTAACGCTGGGTTGTGCGAGCGAGCGGTTCTGCCCGGATCGGATCGTGACCAGAGACCAGATGGCGAGCTTCATCGCCCGAGCACTCGATCTCGAACCGGCTGCGGATGCTCCATTTAGCGATGTCCGTGGGGTCCATGCCCCGGCCATAAACGCGCTGGCTGCGGCCGGGATCACCAATGGCTGTGCCCCCACCGAATACTGCCCTACTGCGGTCCTCCAGCGTCAGCACGCGGCGGCGTTCCTCCATCGAGCGTTCGCCGCCTGAACCGAAAGCCGGCAACGTGTCCCACCCTGCAGATACGGTTGTCACATGAGCGAACTCCCTGTCGATGTGGTCCGCAGCGCCCGGCGGATCAAGACGGTCCAGGCTCGGTTGGTGGACGGTCGCCTGCGGGTGATGGTCCCGGCCGGATTCAGCGAAGAAGAGGAAGCGAGATGGGTGGCCGAGATGCGCCGCCGGATGGAACGCAAGATTTCATCCGCTCACGTTGACTTGCGGGCCCGCGCTGAGCAGCTTGCAACCCGTCACGGGCTCCCCCGGCCGGCTGCCATCACCTGGTCGGACCGGCAGGGCAAACGGTGGGGCTCCTGCTCGCACTCCAACCGCACGATCCGCATTTCGCGCCGGCTCGCCGACATGCCGGCCTGGGTGCTCGACTTCGTCATCGTCCACGAGCTGGCCCATCTCCGGGTGCCGGACCACGGCCCGGAGTTCACGGCGCTGGTCAATCGCTATCACCGGGCGGAACGGGCCCGCGGCTACCTGATCGCCAAAGCGGAGGGCGCCTGAGACGCTTCAGCCGGCCAGCGGAAAGGGCAGTTCGAGCTGGTACAGATGGGTGTCGGTGAGATGATTCAGCACCCGGCGGGCAGCCCGGAACCGCGTGGCAACATCCCGCACCTCTGGCCCACCGGACGCCTCGTACCAGCGGCTCCCCAAGATCTCGAAGGCGTCCAGCCCGGGAGATGGCGATGCAGGATCGCACAATGACAGGATCTCGTCGGACGACATGCCGATTGACGTTCCGAGTCGCTCGGCGTCGACGGGGCGCAGCGGCCGCGAGCCGGTGCGGTCGGGGAACACGCCGGTGAGGAAGAGGGCGAGATCGCCCAGACGGCGCAGAATGATTGTCCGATCACCGGGTTCGGCCTGATCGAGCCAGGCGGCCAATGACCGCACGTCGAACGGATCGGCCGGTACCGGCGGCGGCGTCGGCATGGCGAACGAGGCAAGCAGCCGGGCCAGGAAGGCCATCCGGCGCAGGTCAGAGACGAAATCCTGGAGCGTTTCGACGTCGAACACCGGCAGCCGGGCGGAGGGGCCCACCCAATCATTCACGTACTTCGCCGACAGCAGCTCGGCGGTGGTCGTGGAGACCAGCACCGCGAACAGCAAGGTGGGCGAGACGGCGTTGGCGGGATGGGCACGGCGGTCGAGGATGGCGTCGCGAACGGTGTCGTCGGCCAGGTATTCGACGAGACGCCAGGGCTTGGTGGAACCCGTGTCGATGAGTTCCTCACGAGATATGCCGATCACATCAACCAGCGTGGTGATGTCCCGTTCGGTCAGTTGGTCGATCAGACCCCGCATCTTCGATCTTTCCGTCCTGTATCTATTGTCGGCCGAATCGGCTGCTAGGTGAAGCACCAAACGTCGATTGGATGGGTGAGAGCATCCAGCGGGTTCCCACTCAGCGGCCTGGGATGGCGATCCGCCGCTCGTACCAGCGCAGTGCGAGGGAAAGCAACAGCGTGAGCGTGACGTAGATCACGACCAGGATGAAGAATCCCTCGCGGAATCGGAAGGTCGATCCCGTGTAGAGCCGGGCCATCTGGGTCAGCTCCCGGACCGCGAGGACCGAGACCAGCGAAGTGTCCTTCATCAAGGCGATCAGGTCGTTGCCCAACGCCGGCAGCATGTTACGAACTGCCTGCGGCAGCACGATCTGGCGCAGTATCTGGCGTTCTTTCAATCCGACCGAGCGGCCTGCCTCCGTTTGGCCTTTCTCAACGGACTGGATGCCGCCGCGGATCACCTCGGCGATGAAAGCGGCGTAGAACAGCGAGAGGGCCGCCGCGCCCCGCCAGGCGTTGGTCAGAGCCCGGGTCTCCATGCCGATCAGGTCTGCGAAATCCGGGGCGAGCACAAACGCGATGGCGAAGATGAACACGATCATCGGGATTCCCCGGACCAGTTCGATGTAGAGGCTGGCCGCGTTCTTGGCCACAGTCTGGACGAAGCGCCCGGGGACCGTGCGCGCTGGATTGGACCCCGACAGGCGGCCGAGCGCCAGAACGAGACCTATCGGCAGCGCCGCGAGGAACGAACCAACAGTGAGCAACAGCGTCATCCCGATTCCGCGAAAGATGACAAGCTGGCTCTCGAAGACCCCCTCGTCGACCTCGACTTGCTCAATGAGCGGCCACGGGAGGACCGCCTCGAACGCTTGCCGGTAATCCTCGTTGGCGAACACCAGCGCCACCATGCCGGCGATGATTCCCACCATCGCCAGGAGCCACCATGGGAACTCGCCCGGACTTATGCTGATCCGACTCGAGCCGGGGGACGTCCCCACCGACTGGTCTACCTCCACCTGCGTCATGTCTCCCACCTCACGGATGCGCCCGGGCCGAAGCCCGGGCGCATGGTAGGTGATGACGATTCCGGGGATCGGTCCGTCAACCCTCCAGGTCGTCGTAGGTGACTGTGAACGAGTCGGTGAAGTACTTGCGGCCAAGCTCCTCGAGCGTGCCGTTGTCCTTCAGCACCTGAAGGGCCTGGTTGACCGGGTCCACCAGATCAGACTCGAGCGGGAAAATGAAACCCAGCGGGTCGGACTGCAGGGCGTCGTCGACCGTCTTGATCTGATCGGCGTTCTCCCCGACGTAGCCCAACCCGGCCGCGTCGTCGATGATCACCGCATCCACATCGCCGGAGATCAGCGCCTGGATCGCCAAACCGAACTGGTCGTAGGCCTGGATCCGGGACTCGTCCATCAGCGAGGCCGCCAGCTCGAAGTTGGTGGTCCCCACCTGGGTCCCCACCACCGCATCCCCGCTGATGATGTCATCCGCCGACGTGAAGCGGTCGTCGTCCAACTGCACGATGAATTTCTGCTCTACGACCATGTACGGATCGGAGAACGCAACGATCTCCGCTCGTTCGGCAGTGATCGAGATGCCATCGGCGGCCGCGTCCAACTGACCCTGCGCCACTTCATCGATGACCGCCGGCCACCCGGCCTCGGTCATGACCGGGACACAGTTCAACAGGTCACAGATCGCCGCCCAGGCGTCGTAGTCCCATC
>JBFGLM010000021.1:0-78907 GCA_041576165.1 Acidimicrobiia bacterium | reverse complement strand
TGAGGCTGTCGGCTGTCACCGGGCGACCAGGTTTCCGACTACCAAGCGCCTCCAGGTATGCCTTGATCGCCTTCGCCTGACGGCGACCTTCCGCCAATGCAGCCTTGTGTTCTGCGGACATTGCCATGGAACGTACCTCTCCTCTTTATGTCGAGTACCCGCCCAGGTACACACCCCTTTTTAGCATTGTTTTGCTTCTGCAAGAAACGCTCCAATAATCAAATACGTGCCTGCCGGCGCTGTTGGATGGCAACAAAGCCTGACGCTTGCCCGATTTGCTCCGGTCGAGTGGCAGATTTTTCGGGAACCTGCCAGCGTGTAGACCGTCCAAGTCGCACACGAGCGAGTTTCGCCAGCAGCGCGCAACTCACAACTGGAAGGGAGAGAACGCCGTGGACGATCTTCTCAAGACCGTGCAGGAAAAGACCGGACTCAGCCTCGAGCAGGCGCAGGGCGCCATTGACGCCGTGCTGGATTTCGTGAAGGACAAGCTCCCCGCTCCGATCGCCAGCCAGCTGGAGGGCCTCATGGGTGGCGGCAGCGACGGCGACGACGACGGCGGTCTGATGGACAAGATCGGCGACATGGGCAAGGGCCTTCTCGGCGGCTGACGGGTCGACGCGGTCATCGTTGGAGGGTCGCCGGCACGCCCGGCGGCCCTTTCTTCGTGGCCGCAAGGACTAGTCAGGCTATGCGTGTTGAGGATGGCCATCCCGAACGCTCCTGCCGGGGCCGATGTTCTCTATATAGGACACGGAGCAGGACATGAAGATCGCACTTCGCTCACATCTGGATAGCCACCCGGTAGAACGGCACAGCGTCGGCGCCGGCATCGTCCGAGTGACCTGCACGCTTTGTCACCATGTTTCGATCGAGGAAGCGCCGCCATCGATCAGACCAGCACCGAGGATTCCGGTGTGGATGGAGCAGGCTGCAACTCGGTTCGCTGAGCTCGAAATGGAACGCATCGTCGCCGTCGCCTGAGCCCGCCCGGCATTGCCCCCGTGCCGGTGGGCCAACTACCTGAAACCGGTGGCCGTGTTCACGGCCACCGGACCAATGTCGCCCCTACATTGCTTTGCGTACAGCGTTCCGGCGATGGTTGCTCGCTCGGCTTGCCACCCGGCGCGGTAAGCTGGTCGTATGTCGATACGTCGCCAAATCCGGAACTTCTGGCGGGCGTTCCGCTCGAACAAAGGCGCCCGGGTAAGCCGTCACGGTGGCCATTCCTTAGCCAACACGCTGCGGGACTCCACCCACGTTCGCGGTGGATCACAAGGCATGGGACTCGGCCGGGCGGGCACCGAACAGCAACACAAGATCGTGGCCGAAGGTCACGAGAACTACACAGAGTCGTTCAAGGACGAGAAGTGAGCCGGGCGGGCTGACCGCCGCTGTTGCAGAGACAGCGACCCCTCGGAAGGACTCTCGCCCCCGACGTGAAGCATCCGCAGAATCCGCAGGATTCTCCCAGCAGCCGAGCCCCCGAGGCTGCCACCGACCGTCCGAGTCGCGAGCGCACCCTCCCCAACGGCTCCATGCCGAGAATCCGCAGGATTCTCCCAGCAGCCGAGCCCTCGAGGCTGCCGTCTGTGGGCCCTAGAGGATTTGAACCTCTGACCTCTTCCGCGTCAAGGAAGCGCTCTCCCCCTGAGCTAAGGGCCCGTTGTGTCGCATGATTGTACATCCTCCGATCGGCGGGTTGGCCCACATCACAGGATGTTGGAGGCGACGGGCGGAATCGAACCGCCGTAACGGGTTTTGCAGACCCGCGCCTAAACCACTCGGCCACGTCGCCCTGAACCGCGGACCACAGCCTGCGGGCGGTCGGTCCAGAGTCATACGACGGGCAGCGTCCAACTCCCCCCGCCAGGCTCGCGGCATGGTGAGGAACCGGGCAGCCACCCGATGGAGCGGAAGACGGGGCTCGAACCCGCGACCTCAACCTTGGCAAGGTTGCGCTCTACCAGCTGAGCTACTTCCGCGCTCGGGGCATTGTACCGCCTGACACGGCACTGCCAACCGGGGCGACCGGCTGGAGGACTCCGGCCGGCTCAGCTGCCGGTCGAGCCGAAGCCGCCGGCTCCCCGCGCCGTCCCGTCCAGGCGATCCACGATCTCGGGCTCGACAACGACCACGGGCACGATGACGAGTTGGGCGATGCGATCGCCGCGCTCGAGGTCGAGGCGATCGGCGCCGTGATTGATCAACACGACCTTGATCTCACCCCGGTATCCCGCATCGATCAGACCCGGACCGTTCACGACACCGATGCCGTGCCGCACGGCCAGACCGCTGCGGGGAACCAACAATCCTGCATGCCCGGGCGGAATCGCAACCGCCACCCCGGTGGGAACCAGGGCGCGGGCACCCGGCTCGAGGCGGACGGGTTCACGGGCGTAGAGGTCCAGCCCCGCATCACCCGGATGCGCCCGGTTCGGCGTGGGTAGTTCCTCGTCCAGCTTGTGAACGCTAATCTGCATGTACACATTCAAGTCGGGGTTCCCAGAACCGGGCGGAGACGGTACAGGGAGAAGCGCCTCATGGTGCGAAGCCGTCGTATGCCCGGTCTTTGTAGTTGTCGTCCGAAATGCGCCCCGGCGCGTCCGTCGCAGCGACCCGTCGCCCCGGGGACGCCCTCGTGCTGATCAATCGGGACGAACGTGAACTCCCCCGGGCCGGTAAACACCGCTCAACCACACGCCGCCACCGTCCCGCCCACCAAGGCGAATATGCGTCGCTGCTGGCCCGCTTCGTCCCGGCGTGGACCATTCGGCCCTCGCCATCCCGTCCTCCAGCCCATCCCGACCGGGACAGCTACGCAGCTGCGGCCACCCGGGTGGACCGGCACGAGCCAGCCATCGAGTTGGATCTGACCGACAACACAGAAGGTCCACGCCTCTTCGACCTCGACGAGGTGGACGGGCTGATCCTCGCTCCCGCCACCGGACCGGCTCAGGTTGACCTCGTCGAACCCCACCCGGCGGCCGTCGAAGCCGACCCGACTGTGTCAGCCCCGGATGGCACGGACGCAGACGCCCAGCTCGATGTCGATACGGCTTCTCCGGTCGCCGACGAAATGTCACTGCTGCCCATCTGGAACCCAGAGGTCGATCACGCCGTGGACTCAGACGAGTCCGGCATGGAAGAGGCGGGTCCCGTTGCGGCCGACCAAGTTGTGCAAGTGCCGGAGAGGTTGCCGATCTGGGACCCCACCGGCCGGCACCACCAGACCGACACTCCAGCGCCCAAACCGACTCGGCGTTTTTCTTTCGCCGACATCCTGGGCTTCGGGATCGACACCGAGGACGCCATCATTGCCGATGCCGAGGCGGCGGCCGCGCCGGCTGGAGAGGAGGCCGACCTCGGAGACCTGGGTGAGTTCCCCACTCTTGCCGATGTCGTCACCGCCGAAGCCGCGCCCACCAACGAGCTGGTTCGGCGCTTGTGGGACGCCACCGAGGAACACCCGGTGCTGGCACCGGCCGCACAATTGTCGCCCCTCGACATCCCCCGCATGTTTCGCTCCAACCGGACTTTCCGCTGGTCGGTGGTCGCGGGTGCGCTGGTGACGCTATTCGTGGTGCTCTTCGCGATGCGGGCAATCGGGCAGCGGCCGGTGGAGATCGCCGAGAACCGTGCGGTCCAATACGTCAGCGCGGTCGAGCGGCTCAATGCCGGCCTCACTGGTTTCGACGCCACCGCGCGGACCATCACCAACCCGGCCACGACCACCGATGAACTCAGCCGCCTCACCGGGGATCTCCTGAGCGTCGGTACGCTGGCGCGGACGATGGCCGAGGTAGCCGCCGAGCCATTGCCCGAGCCATCTTTGCTGGGCGCGAGCGCCCCGATCGACCGGCTGACGAGCCCGCAGGAGCTGCTACAGCAGGGATCGGAGCGGGCGCTGACGGTCGAACGACGGCTAGGCGACGCCCTGACCTACCGTGTGGCGATCGAGACGGCCTTTGTCATGCCCGAACTTCCGGTCGCCGCCAGAGAAAGCGACCTGGGTGACCTCGGCGCTCAACTCAGCGTCGTCGAAGCAACCACCGAACAGGTCCTGGCGCAACTACCAGGTGATCCCTTCTTCGCCACGTATACGGAGCAATCCGAAGAGCTGCTGGAATCGTTCCGCCTCTGGCAGGTGGAGTACCTGACGGCACTACGGGACGGTGACGTGGCCGCAGCCGGCACCTTGGGACGGGACTGGCAGAACCAGCTGTCGGCCTACCGGGCCGAGCTGGCCACCCCGCTGATGGCCGTCGACACCTGGGCCAGCGGCGAGCTTGCTCACCTCCGGGGTCTCCTCGAGCTGGCGCTGGAACGCCTGGAGGCACAGACAGTTGGAGCCGCAACCGGTTTCTGACCCGCTCCCGAACCGCCTCGACCGTCCTAATCGGTGCCTTCGAGGGCGGCTACCTCGCGTTCGAAATCTCGAGCGTCGCGGAACTCCTTGTACACGCTGGCGAATCGCAAATAGGCGGCATCGCCCAGCGTTCGCAAATAGGCCAAGACCTGATTCCCGATCTCGTCGCTGGGAACCTCTCGGCCCTGGCTGCGCAGGGCCGCCTCGATGTTGGCGACGGCGTCGGCGAGCTCGGATTCGGTTGGGCTCTCGTCCGCCAGCGCCCGGCGAATCCCGGCTCGAACCTTCTCGCCCTGGAACACCTGAAGGGACCCGTCACGTTTTCGCACCATGAGTGGGGCCTCGAGCCGCTCATAAGTGGTGAAGCGCTCGTCGCATGACTCGCACTGGCGCCGGCGCCGGATAGAAGAGCCGTTGTCAGCCGGTCGGCTGTCGACCACCCGGGTATCGCCAGACGCGCAGAACGGACATTTCATGCCCAGGGAGCGTACCGGAAAGCCGGTTGGTCGGCCCGCGAATGGTCTTCGCACTAACCGGGAGCGCCGGTCAGGCGTGAAGGGGCGGAGGGCGGCCCGTGCGTCAACCCGACGGGATGTGCAACGCCGTGCCCACCTCGACCGTGCTGCCCGGTAGGCCGTTCAGGTGGCGAATGTGGCCGACCGTGGCCCGCACGTCGCCGCCGGCGGGCGTATGCCGGCGGGCCAGGTCCCAAAGGGTGTCACCCGGCTGAACGACGTGCAGGACGGTCTGGCGTGGGGCGCTGTCTGCTTCGACCCCGGATGAGAAGATCAGAAAGACCGAAGCCACGACGGTGGTGAGGAGGACCGCGGCCCGCAAGGGGGCCTTGGTGTGTTTCGCCGTCGGGTCGCCTTTCGTCACTTCCGTGGAGCGGCCTGACCGGTGATGCGGCGAGCGGTTGTTTGTCAGTTCCACGGGTTCATCCCCTTTCTCACTCCCGTCGCCTTTCTCGGTCTGTGCCCTGTGCGCTCTGGCCGGTCCGTACTCGTCCGGTCCGTATTGGTCCAGACCAGCACGCTGGCGCCGGTGCGCCGGTGCTCGGGCTGCCCCCGAGGTCAGCTGCGAGCACGCTACGGCTCCGGTGTGACATTTCCCGTGCGGAGGACCGGGCTGCCACGTCCACGTTGCCGCTGGCCGGTTCCGGCGTAAGGCAACAGAGCCGCCGTTCCACCGCCGAACCGGGTCCGCTGGGCACCGAACGCCTGTTCGACGTAGGCGGCAGTATTCCCGAACACACGTTCGATGTCAAGGGGGCTTTTCGAGGACGGCCGGCGCACTGCAGAATCGCTCGCCTCGGTCGCGCCAGCCGAACATATGTTTGATTTTGTCGGTGAGGCCGGGTACATTTGAGGCGTACATACGTTCGTGTGGCGGGCGCCGCTTCGAGGAGACCCAACGGAAGAGCTCAAGGGAAGAGCTCAAGGGAACAGTTCGAGGCGAGTGTCGCAGGGAGTGTTGAGGGGAGACGCATAACGACCCGTTCGCTGCCGATCGATTGGTCGGGCCGGGAGAGGCACGTACGGAAGCCGCACAGGAATGCACGCACGAGTAGGGATCAGCACAGGAGAAGAGAGCGCATGGGTGAACTGAGCACTCGTCAGGAACAGGTCCTCCGACTCATCCGCGACGCGGTCGAATCGCGTGGCTATCCACCGTCGGTGCGCGAAATCGGAGAGCAGCTCGGCCTCAGCTCGCCCTCGACCGTGCACAGCCACCTGTCGGCTTTGGTCAAGGCGGGTTATTTGCGACGGGATCCGTCGAAGCCGCGCGCGATCGAGATCGTCGATCCCGAGTCGGTCCCAGGCTCCGGATTGGAGCGCAGCCCGGTGCGTGACGTGCCGCTGGTCGGTCGTATCGCGGCGGGTTCACCGATCCTGGCCGAGGAGACGATCGAGGAGATCATGCCGCTGCCGGAGTCCATCGTCGGGAGCGGTCCGGTTTTCATGCTCCAGGTCAAGGGTGACTCCATGGTCGAGGCGGGCATCATCGACGGTGACTTGGTCGTGATCCGTAGTCAGAAGGACGCCCTCGACGGTGAGATCGTGGCCTGTCTAGTCGAGGGTGAAGAAGCTACGGTGAAACGGCTCGAGCGCCGCAACGGCTCGGTGATCCTCCATTCGGAGAATGCGGCGTATCGGCCGATGGTGTTCGATGACGCAGTCGAGATCCTGGGCAAGGTGGTGGCGGTCTTTCGAAGTCTGCGTTGAAACGTCGCAGCCGCGGGCTAGACGCTGGTCTCGCCCCGAAAGGCGTACTCGGCAGCCCCGGTGATCCAAGCCACCTCATCGACGAGTTCGACCCGGAGCGGTCCGCCCAACAGCTTGACGGTGACGGTATCCGCGACGTATCCCAGCGTGCGGGCGACGGCTGCGGTGGCGGCGGCTCCCGTCCCGCACGCGAGCGTCTCGCCGATGCCTCGCTCCCAGACCCGCAGATCGATGGTGTCACCGCCGACGGCTGCGAACTCGACGTTGGTCCTCTCCGGAAAATGCAGATCGTTTTCGACGAGCGGTCCCAGGGTTGTCAGTGGGGCGGCCTCGGTGTCGGATACGAACGTCACCGCATGCGGGTTACCCGCAGCCACACAGTGGAAGGTGGTCCCGCTCACCTCGACCGTTTCGCCCACGGCATACTTGCCCAGCTCCACCCGGACCTCGCCGGGACCAACGATTTCGGCCCGGTTGGTTCCCACCACCGTCTCGACCGAGAAGTCGGTGGAGACCGCCCATCCCCGGTCGTAGCCATATCGGGCAGCGCAGCGCAGACCGTTGCCGCACATTTCGGCCACTGACCCATCGGCGTTCCAGTACTCCATACGGATCGCCGTGTCACCTCCGGTCGGTGTCACCCACAGCACCCCATCGGCACCGATTCCTCGCCGCCGGTCGCACCATTCGCGGATGACCTCGACCGCCGGCGGTTCTTCGCCTTCCACGACAACGAAGTCGTTGCCGAGACCGTGCATCTTCACGAATTCCATGCTGGACCCGCCTCGAGCACTTCCCGGGCACGCCCATAGCGCACATCGGGATCGTCATGCCATCCGATCCAGGTGATCCTAGGGTCGCGCCGAAAGAAGGTTCGTTGCCGCCGGGCCAGGCGGACGGTGGCACGTACGGCCGCTTCGGTCGCCTCTTTCAGCTCGCACTCCCCCGCCACCGCGGGCAGCAGCTCTTTGTATCCAACCGCCTGAGAGGCGTTGCGACCCAACCGGCCGACGAGAGCAGCCACCTCGTCCAGCAAGCCGTTGTCGAGCATGGCCTGGAATCGGGATCGCACCCGAGCCTCGAGTTTGGGGCCGGGATCCAACCCGACGGCCGTGAACATGTACAGCGGCTGGTAGTCCCGCACGGCAATGGCTTGGGGTGAACCGAGTCGCTCGCTCGGCGGAGGGCCGCCGAGACGAATGATCTCGAGCGCGCGTTGCACCCGGCGGGGGTTGTCGAGGTCGATATGGTCTTCGGCGTCGGGGTCGGCCGCCTCCAGGGCTTGGCGGGCTTCGACCGCGCTCAACGCATCGACCACGGCCCGCACTTCGGGATCGGAAGGCGGGAACTCCAGCGGGTCGACCAGCGCCCGGAAATGGAGACCGGAGCCTCCAGCGATGATGATGTGTTCTCCAACGGCCTGCGCTCGGTCCAATGCCGCCCGGCCGAGGCGCTGGATCTGTGCGACCGTGAGATCGTCCGCGGGGTCGGCTAGGTCGACGAGATCATGGCGGACCCGGCGGCGCTCCTCCGCGGTGGGCTTGGCGGTGCCGATGTCCATGTCGCGGTAGGCCTGCATCGAATCGACCGACACAACACTTCCGCCGGTCGCCGACGCCAGGCGTAGCGCGATGTCGCTCTTCCCAGACGCGGTGGGGCCCAGAACCGCCCAGATGTCGGTCAGACCGGTCTCCCTATGAGATGGTGCTGCGCCGCGTCGATGATCTCCACCGCGAAGAAGGTCCCCGGTTCGAAGGTGCCCGGCACGTGCACGACCTTGTTCCCCCGGCTGCGGGTGGTGGCCACATCGGGGCGCTTCTTTGATGGTCCTTCCACGAGCACCTCCATCCGTTCGCCGAGGTGGCGTCGGTTGCGATCGCGGGATATCTCATTCTGCGCTTGCACCAAACGCTCGAATCGCTGTTGGACGACGTCGGGATCAACGAAACGGTCATTCCACTGGGCTGCGGCGGTCCCGGGGCGGGGCGAAAAGATGAACATGAAGGCCTGGTCGAATGGGGCCGCTTCGATCACACCGAGAGTCGCCGCGAAATCATCCTCCGTCTCACCAGGAAAACCGACGATGACGTCCGTTGACACGGTCACCTCGGGGATCACGTCTCGGGCGAGGCGCAGCCGG
The DNA here is from genome assembly GCA_041576165.1 of Acidimicrobiia bacterium. Lineage (GTDB taxonomy): Bacteria > Actinomycetota > Acidimicrobiia > Spongiisociales > Spongiisociaceae > JBFGLM01. The sequence continues at coordinate 70,173 of JBFGLM010000021.1, read as the reverse complement.
CGCAGGAACTTCTCTGCCGTGTAGCCCCGGTGCATCGCCGCCAGGATCCGGTTCGAACCCGACTGGAGCGGGAAATGGAGCTGCTCGCACACCGCAGGGGTCTCCGCCATCGCCCGGGCGACGTCCTCCCGGAAGTCGTTCGGATGGGGACTCGTGAATCGGACCCTCCGGATGCCCTCGACCGCCCCCACCCGGCGCAAGAGGTCGGCGAACACCGGCCGGCGGCGACCGTCGATCGCCAGATCCCGACCGTACGTGTTGACGTTCTGGCCCAGCAGGGTGACTTCGACGACCCCGTCGCGTGCCAGCTGCTCGACTTCGCGAATGACGTCCCCCGGCCGGCGGCTGACCTCCACCCCCCGCACCGCAGGCACGATGCAGAACGTGCAGGTGTTGTTACATCCCACCTGGATGGTCACCCACGCGGCGTGCGGGACTTCTCGGCGAACCGGTAGCTCGGAGGGCATGGCCTCCAGCTCATCGGCGATCTCAGTAACTGGCCCCCACTCCTGGGCCTGGTCCATCAGGTGGAGGACCCGGTCCAGGTTGTGCGTGCCCATCACGACGTCGACCCACGGGGCCCGCTCCCGCACCAGCTCTCGGTCTTTCTGCGCAGCACAGCCGCCCACCACCAGCAGCCGCCCGGGATCTTCGTCTTTGAGACCCTTGAGATGGCCCAGATTGCCGTAGAGCTTGTTGTCGGCGTTCTCGCGAATAGTGCACGTGTTGATGAACACGACGTCGGCCGTTTCGGCGCTGCTCGACCGGGTCATCCCGTCAGCTTCAAACAGGCCGGCGATGCGTTCAGAGTCATGCTCGTTCATCTGACAACCGAAGGTGCGGATGAAATAGGTCTTGCCGGCGCGCGTCGGCGGCCGCGCTTCGGTATAGCGGCGCGTGGGGTCGGCGAGAAACACGGCCTGAGTCATTGCCGGCAATTATCGCGCGTAGTCGCTGACCCGGAGTTCGCGGATGACGGTCACCTGGATCTGGCCGGGATAATGGAGGTCCTCCTCCAGACGGCGGGCGATCCGCCGAGCCAGATCGTTGGCTCCCAGGTCGTCGACCTCGCCCGGATCCACCACCACCCGCACCTCACGGCCGGCTTGCATGGCGAATACTCGGTCGACGCCATTGAACTCCTTGGCGATCTCCTCCAGCCGCTCGAGCCGCCGGACGTAGGACTCCAATGCTTCCCGCCGAGCCCCGGGACGGGCCGCAGAGACGGCATCGGCCGCCTGCACCAGAACGGCCAACAACGTGCGCGGCTCGACCTCGTTGTGGTGGGCCTCGATCCCGTGCACGATCGAGGGGTCCTCTCCGAACCGGCGAGCGATTTCGGCGCCGATCAGCGCATGAGAACCCTCGACCTCGTGCGTCACGGCTTTGCCGATGTCATGGAGGAACGCAGCTCGCTTCACCGGGGCGGGGTCGATCGCCAGCTCCGATGCCAGCATCGATGCGATATGGGCGCTTTCCACCAAATGGTTCAGGACGTTCTGACCGTAGGAGGTCCGATACTTGAGCCGGCCCAGCAGGGTCACCAACTCAGGATGCATGCGAGAGAGTCCAACCTCCACCAACGCCCACTCCCCGGCGTCGCGCACGCTCTGCTCGACCTCGGCCTGGGCCTTGTCATGCCATTCCTCGATCGATGCGGGATGGATCCGGCCGTCGGCCACCAATCGCTCGAGGGTGATACGGGCGACCTCGCGCCGCACCGGATCGAAGCTGGCGACCGATACTGCCTCGGGGGTGTCGTCCACGATCAGATTCACCCCGGTGATCGCCTCGAATGCCCGAATGTTGCGCCCCTCCCGGCCGATGATGCGACCCTTCATGTCGTCCGAGGGGAGCTCCACCACTGACACGGTTGTCTCGGTCACCACCTCGGACGACAGCCGCTGAATTGCGCTGGTCAGGATGCGCCGTGCCCGCCGATCGGCCTCCTCTCGGGCCTTTACCTCGGTGTCACGGACCAGGATCATGGCCTCGCGCCGGGCCTCGTCCCGCACCTGCTCGAGCAGTTCGTCCTTGGCCGCCCGGGCGTCGATCCCCGCCAGACGCTCGAGCGAGCCCCGGGCTTCTTCCCGCAGGCGTTCCGATTCGGTTCGGAGCTCCGCGATCTCGGCCTCGCGGTGGATGAGCAGCTGTTCGCGTTGCGCCAGATTGCTGGCCCGTTGCTCCAACGTCTGTTCTCGCTGAACCAGCCGCTCCTCCGACGAGGCGAGCTCGAGCCGGCGATGTTCCAGTTGCACATCCTCGCGCTCCCGGTATGCCTCAGCCTTGGCCCGGCCTTCCTCTTCGGCTCGTGACAAGATCCGCTGCGCTTCGATGCGAGCGGACGTCTCCAGCTCCTCGGAGCCGCCCTCCCCGGTCGGCGCGCGACGGGATCCAAGAATTCGGACGGCCAGGATGCCGGCTACGAGTCCGAGAATCACGCCGGCTGCTCCTAGGGCGATGCCAATCCAAGTATCCATGGTGCCGCCTTTCGGTGCCCTAAATACAGACGTGCCGAGCCACCGGCTCGGCACACACACTCCATGAGTCGCAACCGCGCGAAATCCCGGTCAGTCCCGGGTTACTGGCGATCCCCCTCCGCGTTTAGGGCAGTTTCGTTGCATATCGTTGTTTATCGGTAAATGTTTCTGGTGGTATGTGTGCCTACCACGCATCGTACCCGACAAATCCCGTCTCGTGGCGGACTTCGCCTGTGGATAACTAACCAGGCACACTTCGCCACTTTCCGAGATATTGGGACCACTTTTAGTGCGGACACGGCGCCACGCCCGAGCGACGTACCCCGATCCGAGACGAGGGTCGACCCCTCTCTGCGCTCAGATGTCGTCGGGAGCGTCGTCCGATTCGGGCACAATGGGGGCGTCGGCCGCGGCCGGCTCGTCCTCGTCGGTCCCGGCCAGCCCGACTGCTTCCAGCACCTTGGCCTGGAGTTGCATGGCGATTTCGGGATTCTCTCGCAAGAAGATCTTGGCCTTCTCTCTCCCCTGACCGAGCTGATCGCCGTCGTAGGTGTACCACGCACCACTCTTGCGAACGACCCCTTCGTCCACGGCCACGTCTAGGAGGCTGCCCTCCCGGGAGATACCTTCGCCAAACATGATGTCGAACTCGGCCATCCGGAACGGCGGGGCCAGCTTGTTCTTGACGATCTTGGCTCGTACCCGGTTACCGGTCTGTTCCTGTCCGTCTTTGATCGACTCGATCCGGCGCACGTCGATCCGGACGCTCGAGTAGAACTTGAGGGCCCGGCCCCCCGGTGTCGTTTCGGGTGAACCGAACATCACGCCGATCTTCTCCCGCAACTGGTTGATGAAGACGGCGGTCGTCTGTGATCGGTTGATGGTGCCGGTCAGTTTTCGGAGAGCCTGGGACATCAGCCGGGCCTGGAGGCCAACATGGGAGTCGCCCATTTCGCCTTCGATCTCGGCCCGGGGAACCAGCGCGGCCACCGAGTCGATCACGACCACGTCCAGCGCTCCCGAGCGGATCAGCATGTCGGTGATTTCGAGTGCTTGCTCGCCGGTGTCGGGCTGAGAGATCAGCAGTTCGTCGGTGTCGACACCCAGCGCCTTGGCGTAAACCGGATCGAGAGCGTGTTCCGCGTCGACGAACGCAGCGATGCCGCCGTTGCGTTGGGCCTCTGCCACGACGTGCAACGCCAGCGTGGTCTTGCCGCTCGACTCCGGACCATAGATCTCGACGATGCGGCCCCGGGGCACGCCACCGATCCCGAGTGCGAGATCGATCGACAGCGCACCGGTGGAGATGGTACTGATCCGCTGATGCGTCCCGTCGCCGAGTCGCATGATGGCGCCCTTCCCGAACTGTCGCTCGATCTGGGACATGGCCATATCGAGGGCTTTGTCTCGTTCCACCTTGCTGCTCCTTCTCGCGCTCCGGGCGGCACGCTCATCGGACAGATGTTGTGCTGCTGACTGATCAACTGGGTTGAGTTGACTGGGTTGGGTTGACTGGGTAGTTGGGTGTCGGTGTAGTTGGGTGTCGGTTGATTCGGTCGATGTTGTCACCGTAGAGGTCCGGTATGACAGAAACCGATCCTCCGCCCGACTCACATTAGCCGAACACATGTTCGGCCCCAAGGCTTTGTGCGAGGGATCAGCCCGAGCGGTCGCGGCCCGGGGCGGCACCCCTACCCCGGATATGGGGGAGTCGCCCGATAGGCGGCCCGCCGGTCGTCACGCACCATGCTGGCATGACGCATGAGGAGGCTGATCTGTGACGGGCACGACACGCGGATCGCGGGCGTCCGGCGCATCCATCGAGCAGTGGATGAGCGGCAAGGTGGTGGCCCGCATCGGCCTCGGGCTGCTGCTGATCGGTCTCGTCTTCCTGTTCCGTTGGAGCATCATCCAGGGCTGGATCGGACCGTTGGCCCGGGTGCTGATCGGCGCCGCGATCAGCACCGCGCTCCTCGCCTCTGGATTCGTGATCCGGCGCCGGCGACCAGGTTTCGCCGTAATCCTCCAGGGCGGCGGGCTGGCAGGGTTGTACCTGTCCGCTTTTGCGGCTCACCGGCTCTACGAGTTGGTCGATGGCGGGCCGGCGTTGGTTCAACTCAGTGTGATCTCTGCCGCCGCTATTGCGGTGTCGCTGCGCCAGGGCGACCAATCGCTCGCCGTGATCGGCATCATCGGAGGTCTTGCTGCACCGCTCCTGATGGGTGGAGTCCCCGCCTTTCCCGGCGATTTCGGGTTCGTGGCGATGGTGGCGGCGGTAGCGGCCGCCGTGTACTACCGCACCGGATGGACTGCGGTCCACGGGACGGCGGCGGTCGGCGTGGGGCTCCTCATCGGAATACGCATTCTGGCATTGCACTTCTTCGACGGACCGGCGGTGGCCCGCAACGACGCCCAGCTCGGACTCGTGGTGGCGGTCCTGGCGCTCTATGCCGTCCCGGTGGTCCGGGCCGTCGCGCAGCGGCTCGACGACGAGCTTGCGCCGCTGTGGGCAACCGCGACCATCCCGTTCCTCGGATACCTGGGCTCACTGGTCCTCTGGACCACCCCCGACGATCCTCCCACCACCACCTATCTATGGGCAGCGATCGGACTCGCAGCCGCCGCCGGCGTCCTGGCCATTTCCGGTCACCTCAGCAGGATCGAAGTGCACGGATTGGCTATCGCCCAGTACATCCCAGCGGCTGGCCTGGTCGGGGTGGCCGCAGTGATCACGCTCGACGGCCCGGCGCTGTTCGTGGCGACGGCCGCTGAGGCCGCCGGCATCGTCCTGGCCGGGCGCCGGGCCCAGCGGGCCTGGCTGGAATGGGCGGGGCATGGGTTACTGGGCGTCACTGTTGTCGCGTCTGCTTCGCGCGCGTTCGTCATGGGGCCCACCAGTCCTGTTTTTGTGAGTGGCGACGCTATTGCGCACCTGGCCGTGATCGCCACCCTGGTGGCGCTGGCGTGGATGTATCACCGCGACGCCGGGCGACCCGAGATCGTCGTCGTCTACGCCGTGCTGGCTCACGTCGGCATGATTGGCTGGATGGCCAACGAGCTGCGAGAAGTCGAAGGCGGTTCCGCCATGTTCACCGCCGCCCTCGGCGGGTACGGACTGGGGCTGCTGGTCACCGGGGCGCTGACCCAGTTGGGACAGCTACGGTTGCACGGTCTGCTCACGATCGGATTCGCCGTGTCCAAGCTCCTCCTCATCGACATCGCCACCGTTTCGCCCGGCTGGAGAATCGTGCTGTTCATGAGTTTCGGGATCACGCTACTGGGTATCGGGTACTGGCTGGCCCGGGGCACGGAAGAGCCCGACGGGTCGCACGCATCCGCCCGGACGCAGGCCGGCGCCGCGCCGAATCAGGTCAGCGAGAACCGTTCGAGCACCTCGTAACGGGCGCCGCCGCGGCCGAGGTGACTTCGATAGAGCGCGAATCCGTCGACGGCCATCTGGATGCCGGCTTCCGAGCCGTTGTTCACCAGCGGCCGGAGGTCGTGCGGCGGTCTGATGCGGCTGAGTGTGAGATGTGCGACGTAGGGACGTTCCTCCAGCCCGAAGCCGGCATGGTCGACCTCCTCGTTGACGTCATCGGCCAGTCGGGTGAGCTCCGCACCGCCCCGGTCAACCGTCACGTGAGCGACCGTCGCCCGTGCCGGGCGCGGAAACGCCGAGACCGGCCCGAACCGGATCCGGAACGACTCCCCGAAGTCCCGCTCATCGAGCGCAGCCGCCAGGCGGTCCACGCCCACTTCGTCCACCTGACCGACAAAACGCAGCGTCAGGTGCCAGCTTGTGGGCGGTACGAGCCGCCCCGGCAGGTCGAGCGTGGCCGCCCACGCCGCCAGCTGGTCGGTGGCCTCTAGGTCGATCGGCACGCCAACAAAGACCCTCACTTTCCCCACCAGGTCCCGGTCAGCGCCATTCGGGTGAGCTGGAGGGCGGCGGTCGCGGCATAGGCGCGCACCCGCTCACGGTCGCCGGGGAGGCGTAACACCCGGGCCCGGGCATCATCGGGCGTCTCGACCGCGATCACTACCGTGCCGGGCGGGTGCTCCTGCGGGTCGGGACCGGCTGATCCGGTGACCGCCACCGCCACGTCCACGGCCAGCAGCCGCCTGGCCCCAGCGGCCATCGCCAGCGCTGTCTCCGGGCTGACGGCACCGTGATCGGTCAGCGTCGCCTCGGGTACTGCCAGGGTGGACCGCTTCAGGTCGCCGGCGTATGCCACGACTCCCCCACGGAACACTTCGCTCGATCCGGGCCGGCCCGTGAGCCGGGCCGCGACGATCCCGGCCGTCATCGATTCGGCGGTGCCGACCGTCCAGTTGCGTTCCCGTAGCGCACGGAAGACGACCTCTTCGATGGTGTCGTCGTCCGACCCGAACACCATTGGGCCCAGACGAGACCGGACCTCCTGTTCAACGGGAGCAATCAGCGCCTCGGTGGCCTCGACACTGGCTGCTTTGGCCGAGATCCTGACCTTGATTTCACCAGCCGACGCCAGGTACGCCAGGGAGGGATTGGTGGTCGCCGTGTACAGGTCGTCGAGCATCTCCGCCACCGCCGACTCCCCCTTTCCCCACGTGCGGATCAGCCGGCTGACCAGCACCGATTGGTCGCCGCCGGCCGCCCGCAGCCGCGGCAGCACCTGGTCAACCATCATTAGCTGCATCTCCGGAGGCACGCCCGGTACCGCAAAGATCAAGGTGCCATCGTGGTCGAGGACAATCCCGGGGGCGGTGCCCTTCGGATTGGGGAGCTGCTCGCCTCCCCGCGGGTATTCGGCCTGGCGCAGGTTGTTCTCCGGGAACTCGCGTCCCATCGCCGCCCAGCGCTGCCGGAGGCTCTCGCCGTACTCTTCGTTCATCACCAGCTGCCGGTCGGTGGCGGCGCTGATCGCCTCGCGGGTGAGGTCGTCCGGCGTCGGTCCGATCCCGCCGCTGATTATCACGGCGTCTGATCGGCCGATTGCCGTCTGGACGGTGCCGGCCAGGCGCTCGAGGTTGTCGCCGACGACCACCTGGAAGTGCGAATCGAACCCATGCTCGGCGAGGCGCGCTCCGATCCACGCTCCGTTGGTGTTGATGATTTGGCCGAGCAGCAGCTCGGTCCCAACCGCGATCACCTCGACGATCATGCCGCTCCGGGACTGTGCTTCAGTCCGGCTCGGCCGGCGGGTGCAGCCATCATCGAGTCACCACCGCCTCGAGGTCGGTGCCGTAGCTGGCGACGATCTCGGCTCGGAGGCACTTGCCCGGGATTCCGCGGTCGAGGGAGATCATGCCGTCGATCTCGGGGGCTTCCCGGAAGGAGCGTCCCACCGGCACCCCGTCCTCCACCATGTCGACGAGGATCTCGTGGCTCGTGCCGACCTGGGCCGCGTTGTGGGCCGCCGTGATGTCGTCCTGGATCGACGACAGCTCTCGCAGCCGCCGACCGATCTCGGCTTCGTCGACCCGACCGGCCAGGTCGATGGCGCTCGTCCCCGGCTCGGGCGAGTAGGGAAAGAACCCGGCCCAGTCGAGCTGGGCGTCGGTGAGGAACAGAGCCAGCTCGTCGACGTCCTCGTCCTTCTCGCCGGGGAATCCCACGATGAAACTGGACCGCAAAGCCGCTTCCGGACAGGCTGCGCGAATGGTGCGGATCAGTTCCAGGTAGCGGACGCCGTCACCGGGCCGCCGCATGGACCGCAACAGGCCGCCCGCCGCATGCTGGAGGGACAGGTCGAAGTAAGGCACGATCAGCGGGTTGGTAGCCATCTCCTCGATCAGGGCCGGACGGATCTCCTTGGGGTACAGGTACAGCAGCCTGACCCGCCGCAAGCCCTCCACGTCGGTGACAAACCGCAAGAGATCAACGATGCCGGGCCGGTCCGAGGCGGGCGCGTTGATGTCCCTGCCGTAGGCGGCCAGGTCCTGAGCGACCAACACGATCTCGGCGACGCCGTGGTGGACCAGCCCGAGAATCTCGTCCCGAATGTCGGTGGGTCTCCGGGAACGTTGCTTCCCGCGGATGAGCGGGATCGCGCAGAAGGAGCACGTCTTGTCGCACCCCTCGGCGATCTTCACGTATGCGTAAGGAGCGATGGGGGTGGGTCGCGCCGTGACGTTCAGAATGTCGAGCCTGGACCGTCGCGGCGTGGCATCCTGCAGTTCAACGGGATGCCACCCCGTCAACGCATCAAGCCGGCCCACCAGCTCGCCGTACCGGTCGAGGCCGATGATGTCGTCGGCCTCGGGCAGGGCTTCGGCCACGTCGGTCCCGAACCGCTGGGCCATACAGCCGATGACCACCAGCTTGGCGTGATCGGACTTGGCCGCTTCCAACTCGAGGATCGTCTCGACCGATTCGCGCCGGGCATCCTCGATGAACGCGCACGTATTGACCATCACGACATCGGCCTGCTCGGGCGAGGGGGCGGCGGCGTACCCCGACTCGGCCAGCATGGCGCTGACCTTCTCGGAGTCAACCTGGTTCTTGGAACAGCCGAGGGTGGTCAACCACACCTGGGGTGCAGACATGGCGGCGAGTCTAGGAGCCCCCGGTGCGCTGAACGCCCCGCCCCGCCGCCGCGTAACCCGGCCCGGGTCGAGATGGCCGAACGCGTTGGGGCCCCTCAGTCGAGCAGAATCCGCTCGAAAGGGTAGGTGGACAGCGGGACCGTCTCCTTGTCCGCGACTAGGTACATCTGCTCCAGCTTGACCCCCGGGCCCCCCTGATCTGAACCGACGAAGCTCTCGACCGAGATGACCATGTCCGCCTCGATGACACCGTCGTAGCCATGGCGGTCCCAGTCCTGGCGATAGTAGATCTTGGGGTATTCGTCGGTCATGCCGACGCCATGGGCCAGGCAGGCGTAGCGGTGAGCGACGAACTCGTCATCCTGTCGGTACGCCTTGTCGGAGAGCTCGCGGAAGGTTCGGCCTGGCTGGAGCAGGCCGGCATTGTGCTCGATCTCGGCGTAGGCCCGCTGGTATCGGTCACGCTGAACGCGGCTGGGTGTGCCGTCTCCGGCCAGCCAGGTACGGGAAATATCCGCGCAGTATCCGAACGGTCCGATCATGTCGGTGTCGAAGGCGACCAGCTCACCTGACTGGATGGGGCGGCTCGACGCCGGCTGGTACCACGGATTGGTGCGGGGCCCGCTGCTCAGCATGCGGCCGTCGATCCAATCTCCGTCGTTGGCGACGTTGGTCTGATGCAGAATCGACCACAGGCGGTTCTCGGTGATCCCGGGACGCAGTGCTGCTCGCATAGCGCCCATCGCGGCCTCAGCGACCGCGATCGAGTGGCGCATGCACACGAGTTCTTCCCCCGACTTGATGGACCGGGCGCGTTCCATCAACGGCTCCGCGTCGACCACCGCGATGCCGCGGCTCTTCAAGGCCTGGATGGCGCTCGGGTTGGCTCGCTCGACCCCCACCCTGGCCTCCGGGCCGACCATTGACGCCACGTCCGCTGCGAAACTGCCGGCGTTGGGACCTGGATCGAGCCCGGCGTCGAAACAGTTGAGGTAGTGGGCCGGTCGGAACTCGTCGATGGTGGGATGCGCCGTGGCGTACGCACCATGCAGCACCAGCGGACCACCGACCTGGACGAAGAGGTAGTAGGTGGGGATCCGAGACTGGAACAAGGCGTATTCGCGCCAATCGACCGCATACCGCAGGCTCACCGGGTTGGTGAGTATCAACAGGGCCATGTCGGCCTGTTCCATCTGGCGCCGGATCCGACCCAGCCGGTGGGCGCGGACGGCGTCGAGGTCGACCGGCGGCGTCGTCAGGACGGGAACTGTCATGGGCCGGCAGCCAGCCTACCGCCCCCGGGTCGGCCGCCGAGACTCTCCCGGCTGCTCTGATACCCCTGTTCGGTAGACATCATTCCGTCTATCCGAGAGTTCGAGGATGGGCAATGTCGAACCCAGGAATGCTGTCATCTCCGCGACGGTCCGGATACCCACCTGGTGATGGAGTATCTCCAGCAACCACAGAGCCACCAGATAACTCCACAATCGCCGCTGGTCGGTCTTGAACAGGACCGGCGCACCGTCGACGAACGTCACCAGAACGAGACCAGACGAATCTTCCGGCAGAGATGGCAGTCCCGGCTCATTGGTGAACCGGTGCCAGCGCGCCTCGATCTGACGATCCCGCAGGGGTGGTAGCACCAGCACGACCCGATTCAGGCCGAATTGCGCCACCGCGGTCCGCAACTCCCAACCAAGATTGGGGGTGTCGCCCGCCACGAAGAACATTCGGCTCGAGTGTGCCATCAGCCGGGTGACTGCGGTCTGCCATTCGTTGTCGGGGACGTACTCTCTAGACCCTCCGAGTCGAGGGAGCCGTTCACCGGGTTCTCCGATGATCAGCGCAGGTCCTATGGAGGTCGCCCCGTGCGCCAGGACCTCCTCCAGCGTGCACGCCCGTAACCGAAACTGCGACAGCCTGGGAATACTGAAGGCTCGCCCGCGCACGCGCAACAGGTCGTCCTTGAAAGAGCGCAGGATGAGCGTGGCTCCCGCTGATCGTGCAAGCGGCGTTCTGCCGCGCTCAACTGCAGGCGGCGGCGGACACGCATGACGAAATACATCGCGGGTAGGAGGACGATCCAGAGCCGGCCGGCATTGTCGATTGGGATGACCTCGGCTGCCACCAGACCGATCAGGAGCACGACGACTGCGACACCCAGTGTGATTTCTCGTGACGCCTGGCGGAGGGGGCGGTGGCCGTCCCACCCGCCGCCCCGCACAACCCGGCCGGCCCACACGAGCTCATCGAATGTGGTGGGATCGGCCAGGCGGGCACGCCTGCTGCAGATGACGCGGATAGATCGGACTGCCTGCCCCAGCTGACGAGAGGTGAGGACGGCCATCAAGAGCACGCTGCCCAACACCAACCACTCCCCGATTGCGAGGGCAGCCACGACCCCGAACAGCAGGATCAACCCGGCAACCTGCCCGAGGCGCCTCCGAGAACAAAACCCCAGGACGCCGGTACGGAGGAGTCGGACTTGCACCGCCAGGGAGGACGCCCCCAGCAGTGCGTAGGCGAGAAGACGCGGGCTCCGGTGCGGCCTCGATCAATGCCACGATCAGGGCAATCGCTTCAGTGCCGAGGATGGCGGCGAGCGCACCGACGCCCCCGTCGATGCCGCTGCGGAGACCGACCGCGCCAGATATGTCGATGGTCAGGCCCAGATGTTGCGGCTCCCGGCCGTCGACCCCATGCCTTCCGGCGGAGTTCACGGGACGGCTGAATCGGCCAGCCTGAACATCACGAGCTGCCGTCCAGCAGCGCGACATAGGAGTTCATGGACTTGATCAGGTTTTCGATCGAGCGGCGAGCCGCTCGATTGGCCCGTTCTAGCTCGCCCTCCGAGATGCCCCGGTACGCGTCGTCCAAATTGCTCAACGAATCGTTGAGCTTCTGGGAGAAATCATTGTGCTGCTGCGCGAGCTGCGGCGGTGGAGGCGTGGCTTTCACCTGGCCGAGCAGATGCCACAGTCGGGGCCTGAGCTCGTCTGCGTACGCGGCGGCGGTTACGTCACCGGCATCGCTGTAGTAGTTGACGAAGTCGATTATGTGCTCGGTGAGCTTCGACCGGTAGAGCTCCATTGCCGACGCCGCGGCGGCGTGCTCTCGCTCAGCTGCGGCAGCTTCCGCCTCCGCTTTCGTCTTGGCGGCTGCCACCGCTGCCGCGCCGGCGGCCGCGGCGAGTGCGCCGCCCACCTGAAGTGCCTTTTTGCCGAGCTCTCGCTGCCGCGCCTCTACCCGGAGCTTGCGAGCGCCCGTCCGCAGCTTGCCGTAGCGGTCTCTCGCCCACACCCGCAGGCCGGGCACATCATCTTCAGTGGCGCTCACCGCAGCCGATCCGAGGACTTCTGCCAGCTCGTCCATGCCTGCCTCGAACGAGGGGAACAGCTCGATGTGTTCGATGCCGCTGAGCGTCAGCTCGAATCCATCTGGCAACTTCTTGACCGGCTTCAGGTACACGGGAAGGATCGTCTTGTCGTGTTTGCGAGCAAACCCGAGCTCATCCCGTGCGTAGTTAGGACTGCGCACGACATTCGGCGACATGAGAATCAGGAAGGTGTCTGCGGCCCGGATACCCTGCTCGATGGCAGCAGACCAGTCGGCGCCGCCCGGAATCGAGCTGACGTCTCTCCACAGCTCGTGGCCATCGAGTTCGAGACGGCTGCAAACCTCGGCGGCCAGTTTCTCGTCTGCGCGGGAGTAGCTGACGAAGACTTTCATTCGCGCCCACCCGGTGCGTCCAGCTAGGTCAAATCTATTGCCGTCAGATGCCGAATACGAGCCGTTTTTCGCGTTCTCGGCGTCACATCACGACCGGCGCTCGGGACCGCGGAAGCCGGTTCCGGCTCGGGCCGGCGCTCCCCGGCCACCTCGATCGCCCTGTTATTCGTCGGCGGCCTGGATCAAACCGTCGATCCGGGTGCCGGAGAACTGCGCCCGCAAGCGTTGCGACAGCGACGCTCCCCAGGCGTAGATGCCGTCCAGCATCCGGTCGGCCCAGGGCTCAACTTCCAGTAGATGCTTGGCCGAGGTTTCCAGCTGCTTGGCGCGACGCACCTGGCGATCGGCGAAGCGCTCGCCGGGAGCCACCGGATCACCGGTCTGGGCCCCGAACCCGCGCTGCCAGGCATTGGTGATGGTCACCATCTTCTTTTCGACATCGGCCAGCGAGCCCCGGACGCCGGCCCGGTGGTTCGCTCGGCCGTTCCCGGCATCGACCGCAAACTTCGCAAGCTGGATGGCATTGAGCAGGTCGCGGATCATGCGGTGGGCCTCGGTTCGCTCGCCGGTGAGACGTGATGTCGGATTGGCCACCGCCCCGTCGGCGGCGGTTCGCTCGAGCATCTGGCGCACCCAGCCGTTGGCCAGAAGCTCCCGATTCAGAACCAGGACCGACGCAGCTGCAGACAGCGCCTGCTGGATTCGTTCGCGCCTGGCGGCTCTCTGGTAGGCGACTGACTGGCCAATGAGGAACGCCCCGACGAGAATCACCAGACCGACGACAAATGTCGTGCTGGACATTCTTGCTCCTTAGGTTGCCCGCTTGCGGCCAATTGTCGCAGGTCGGCCCGCTGAGCGGGCGACGACATCAGGAACTGCTCGCAACACCCGGCCGCGCCGCCTCCGGCCGATCATTCTGTCGTTTGGAAAAACGACCACCAGTTCCCGTCCGGGTCCGCCACGGTGAACTGGCGCCCGCCCCACCATGCGTCCCATATGTCTTCGACCGGTTCGGCACCCGCATCGATCGCAGTGGCGTAGGCAGCGTCGACGTCGTCGACGTGTAGGTACAGCGACAGCGGGCCACCGGCACCCTGCACCCTGGGGCCCAGCTCAGTCATGTACTGCTGGTGCGGGGCGAGACCAGCCGGGTCGGGCACGATCGCCAGCATGACCGAAGCATTGCCACGCCGTAGCTGGCACCAGGTGGCGGAATCCTCGTCCGGGTACCAAGCGGCCGGCGCGAACCCCAGTACCTCCCGGTACCAGCGGACCGAAGCTGCAAAGTCTGCCACCCACACGTGTGGCTCCAATGAATGTGCCACCTCCCTCACCTCCTTCAGTTGCGCCACCAAGAGGAACGCTCCCCCGAATGGCTCCGACCGGTTCCAGTTCGTACTCTGGCGCCTATGCAGGATTTCCTACTCAACGCGCACTCCGGTTGGCAGTACGTCACGCTCGTGGCTGTCATCGTGGCCATTTTCGTCGCGACCCGGTCGGGGGAGCACTGGGAACGATCGAGTCCCGCCTACTCGATCGCCGCCGTTGCTGTCGATATCCAGGTCACGCTCGGCATCATCCTCTGGATCGTCGACAGCGGCTGGTCTGAGAGTTTTCTCCAGGCCTGGGTGCACCCGGTGGCCGGCCTGGCGGCGCTGGCGGTCGTGCACATCTACCTGGGCCGGGCCCGGCGGGCGGGCGACGAAACCTCACACGGAACGGTCCGCACCGGTCTGTTGATCGCGCTTGCGCTCGTCATCGTGGCCGTCGCCCTGGGTGAGCTGGCTTGATCTCCCCCCCGACCGGCGCCCACACCCAGGTTCTGAAGCACTTCCTGCCTCATTCCCCCAGCAACCCCTATAGCACCCGGCGTTTATGAGCGTGCGGTTGTAGTTCGGAAACTCCGGCGCCGATCTAGACGTTGTGAGCCATATGTCAGTGCGGACGCCAGGGAGAGACTTCAGCCGGCGCGCGCTGATGATTCTCTCTTCGGTGACCGCGGCCGTCGTGTTCATTTCGCAAGTCGCCCTTGCGGCCCAGCCGCCGGTCGAGGAGGGATTCGACGGGGACGGCTGGCATGCCGATTGGGCCGGCTGGTATCCGGGAGCGTTGAATCGAGCAGGCCCCGGGATTGGCCTCGACGGGAACGGCTTGCTCGTCACCATCCCGCCCGGCGCTCATTACGGCACCCGGTTCTCGTACCCGTTCCGCGGGGAGCAGCCGGAGACGCTGTATTTCCGGTACTACCTCCGGTTCGCAGGTGACTTCAGTACGGAAGGCACCGGCAAGCTGCCCGGACCGGTAGGTATCTACAACGGAACCGCCCTCGGCGGCAAGCCCTCCACCGAGGAGCGGCCGGGCTGGTCGGCACGCATGCAGTTCGGTCCCGGACCGGAACCGGGCACCACCCAGCTCGGCTACTACACATACCATCTGGACCAGCCGGGTCGATTCGGACAGGGCATGTCGTGGGGGCCCAACGGGCTCCTCACCAACGGTGACTGGTATTGCATCGAAGGGGCGATCGATCTCAACACGCCCGGGGAGCACGACGGAGTGCTGCGGGGCTGGGTGGATGAATCGTTGGCGATCGAACAGAGGGGTCTGGCTTTCCGGCGGGCGGGTGAGGAACACATCCGGATCAGTGCGTTCTGGTTCAACGTGTACTTCGGCGGCAAGCAGCCCTCGCAGCACGCCAAGCAGATCGTGTTCGACAACGTTGCGGTGGGTGCTGCCCGCATCGGATGTGGCGGCGAGGTTCCGGTGGCCGTCGCCGATATCGACGGCGACGGTCGGGACGACGCAATCGAGTTGACGAGTTGTGCCGAGGGACGGTGCTGGACGGTGGAACCCGGCGACCCGCTGGCGTTCGCCGCACCGACGACGGTCCCATCAGACGCCCGGGCCGGGGCCGAGACCATCCGGCGCGGCATCGTCACCGGCGCGTTCGACGGCGATGGGCGGGACGACGTCGCCTATGTAGGAAGATGCGCAGGGGGCGGCCGTTGCTGGCTGGTCCATCCGAGCGATGGCGCCGCACCGGGGCCGGTGCAGGAGTGGGGGGTTCCCCCCTTCTACGCCGATATCGGCCAGCTGCTGGCAGGCGACGTCAACGGCGACGGGCTCGACGACATCGTCGCTCGCAGCGCATGCGACGGTCGGGACTGCTGGCTGGTTCAGTTCTCGACCGGCACGGGCTTCGCAGCTCCCACGCCGGCCGGGGATGGCGCATACTTCAGCGAATCGACCGAGGCCCTGGGCATAGGATTGGCCGACGTGACCGGCGATGGGATGGACGATCTCGTCTACCGGGGGTTCTGCGGCAAGCGGCGCCCATGCTGGCGGGTCCAGCAATCCACCGGCGCGGGATTCGCCAGCGGCATGTCATGGGGGAACACCACCGGGTTTGCCGGCACCACGCTGGCATTCGGTTTCCGCACAGGTGACCTCAACGGCGACGGGCGCGACGACATTCTGTACCGCGGTGAGTGCGGCGAGGCTGAATGCTGGCGGGCCCTCATCGCCACCCCCCAAAACGTGTTCGCGCCGCGTTACTGGGGATCAGACGCCGCACTCGCAAGCGCCGCCAGTAGCGGCGGTTTCCACACCGCAGACGTGGACGCCAACGGGCTGTCGGATCTGGTCTACCGCATCGACTGCGACGCGGGAACGTGCTGGGATGTGAAGCTGAGTACGGGGACCGGTTTCATGTCGGCCGGCACCGAGCCCATCATCGACCACGTCGAAACCCGCCCCGCGTTCCTTGATGGGCGGCGGTTCCGCACGTCCGTCCTCAGCTGACGGCACTCGGCGTTCAGGCGACCGCCAGGCGCTCCACCGCGGCCTGCAACGGCCCCGGACCGACCGCTTCCAGCAGAAGGTTGCGCGATGCTGCAGAAACCGTGCCGCCCCGCTCGAGATCCTGCGCGGCTGCGCCCACCGCGTGCTCCAGCCGGGCGAAGGCGCCGATTTGATCGAGCGACGCCGCGGTGGCGGCGGCCCTCCGTGCTCCCTGCCCATCAGCGTCGACCAGCCGGTCGATCGCCCGCTCCGCCGCAGTGAGTGCCTTGCGCTGCTGCTGCCCGTCCACCTCAGGATTCTACGCCGTAGGCCTCCTCGCCTACTGGCACCGCCACCGAGATTTGCGCGGGCGTGTCGGCAGGACAGGCGCGTTATTAGGCCCCTAGATCTCCCGAAACAAATACGGACGCACGACGTCGATGCGCTCCTCGAACCCGTCGGGATGCAGGTACCACAACGTGGCGGCCAGCGTCGAGAGCATCGGGTTGCCGTCCTGGGGTGTGAAGCAGAAGCCCACCAGCTCGTTGCCGTTGCGCACGGTCAGGGTATCGGTGGGAATGACCGTCTGGCTGAGGATGCGGCCGTAGTAGCCGTGGTCACGACCGAACGAAAAGATCTTGTTGGCCGACCGTTTGGTGGTGATCGCGACTCTGGTGTTGCCCATGAGGCGCTCAACGGCTTCGTCGACCGTCATCTCGCGGTCGAGGGTGAGACTGAAGTGCAGGGCATGCATGTACTGGGTGTTCAGCTTCACCGCCGACGAGAACAGGTTCAGGTCATAGCCCATGGTCTTGAACAAATCGTGGGCGTCGCGGGCGTGATGGGTGCCGAACCGCTCGAGCTTGTGACGTTCCACTGTGGGGCTCGGAACGAAGCCGGCGTCCTGGCTGATGTCGTTGGCCCGGCGGATGCACATGAATCGCCCATCGGTCAGGTGGTTGGTGCCATCCGGATCCATGCCCAGCGTCTTGATCAGGACCGAGATGTTGTGGGTATTGCAGGAGACAATGTGCAGGTATCGATCGTCGGCGCGGTCCAAGGCGGAGTCGTTGATCCCGCGGGCATACATCTTCCCGAAGCCGAACTCGGACCCCTGGGCCATGAACCCGCGGGGGCCGGTTGCGTGCGCATACAAGGCTTCCTTGTTCTCGTTACCTGCGGGTGTGCAGTCGATGACAACGGTGGCCCGGTCAATCGCCTCGCGCGCCTCGTATTTGGGTATGTGGCCCAGCTCTTCGAACGAGCTCCAGCGATCCTGCTCGACCGACAGATGGGCGCCACGTCGAATCAGGTCGTTCACCTTGGCCCGCTCCTCCACCAGGGGCGTTCGCTTGTGGAACGTGACCTCGTCGATCCCGAAGTCCTCCTTGTGATCGGCCAGCAAGCCGATCAAGGGTTCACCGATCGTGCCGGTACCGACCACATGAACGATGTGCGCCATGTCTGCCCCTTGTTCGGATTTTGCCATTGTGACGAAGACCGCCTTTCTGGTCTAGGAGCGTGGTGGGGAATCTACCTGCGGGCCGATGGGCACGGGCCGTCGGATGCGCGACTGGCACGATGGCGCGCAACAACGACACTCAGACCCGAAATTCATGACCACAGGACGCCCCCTCGTTTGTCGAATCCCGCCGGGCGGAGCACAAGCAGCATTCTCAGGCGGGTGGAATCAGAACTGATCCTCTTCGGTTGAGCCAACCATCGCCAGGGTCGAGGCCGTACCACCTGATATGACTGTAGCCACGTCGTCGAAGTATCCCGCGCCGACTTCGCGCTGATGCTTGGTAGCGGTGTAACCGGCCGACTCCATCGCGAACTCACGCTCCTGGAGCTCGACGTAGGCCGTCATCTGTGACTCCCGGTACCCCGACGCCAAGGTGAACATCGACTCGTTGAGCGCATGGAACCCGGCCAGGGTGATGAACTGGAATGCGTAGCCCATATCCCCTAGGTCGCCCTGGAACCGGGCAATCGTTTCATCATCCAGGTGACGTTTCCAGTTGAACGACGGCGAGCAGTTGTACATCAGCCGCTTTTCCGGGTACTCCTTGTGAATCGCTTCGGCGAACTGGCGGGCCTCCTCCAGATCCGGTGTCGAGGTCTCACACCAGATGAGATCCGAATATGGCGCGTAGGCGAGTGCTCGGGCCACCGGCGACTCCAGGCCGTTGCGCACGTGATAGAAGCCCTCGGCGGTGCGCTGACCGCTCACAAACTCCCGGTCGCGCTCGTCCACGTCGGAGGTGAGGAGCGTCGCCGACAGCGCATCGGTGCGACATGCGATGACCATGGGCACGCCCATCACGTCGGCTGCGAGGCGGGCCGACACCAGCGTCTGGATGTGTTGCTGGGTGGGGACCAGCACCTTGCCGCCCATGTGGCCGCATTTCTTGGCCGAGCTCAGCTGATCCTCCAGATGGATTCCGGCTGCGCCGGCCCGGATGAATTCCTTGGTCAGCTCGAACACGTTGAGCGGGCCGCCGAAACCCGCTTCTCCATCGGCCATGATCGGGGCGAACCAGTCCGTCTCGTCGCCGGCGCCCTCGGCCCAATGGATCTGGTCGGCTCGCTGGAGCGCATTGTTGATCCGCCGCACGAGGGCTGGGGCGCTGTTGGCTGGATAGAGCGATTGGTCCGGGTACACCTGTCCGGCCAGGTTGGCATCCCCGGCCACCTGCCAGCCCGACAGGTAGATGGCCTCGAGGCCGGCCTTCACCATCTGCACCGCCTGCCCGCCGGTCAGGGCGCCCAGCGCGTTCACATACGGGCGTTGTTCCATCAGCTCCCACAGCCGGCGAGCTCCCCGGTCGGCGAGGGTCATGTGCTCCCGTACCGATCCCCGCAGCCGAATCACGTCTTCGGCCGAATACGGTCGCTCGATTCCCGCCCAGCGGGGGTTGGTTTGCCAATCGTGCTCGAGCGCCCGTACCTGGCTATCGAAGTCCGTCCGCATGTGTCCTCCACGGCGAAGATTGCGATCTATTCGGCATTCTTTGCCGGCCACATGCCAAATCCGAGGATATTTGGGAGAAAGAATCGACTATCTTTCGAGATGAGACGATTCGGGGGCCTTTTTATGGATCAGGTGAGCTTCGATCCGCTGCTGTTCGGTCAGCGCCTACGCCACTGGCGCCGCCAGGCGGGACTGACGCTCGAAGAACTGGGGAGCCGGGTCGACCGCCCCGCGCCGTACCTCTCACTGGTCGAGAACGGCAAGCGGGAACCGCGGATCTCCCTCATCACCCGACTCGCCGAGGCGTTGGGGACGACCACCGCCGACCTGCTGACGGCCGAGCCGCCCAATCCGCGGGCCCAGCTGGAGGTCACCCTGCTCCGAGCCCAGGAAGAGCCGCTGTATCGGGCCCTTGGACTTCCCCATCTCAAGCCATACGCCAAACTGTCGGACACCGCCATCACCCACATCCTGGCCCTGTACGAGCGACTCAAGCAGGCATCGGCTCAGGCCGGCGGCTCGGTCCAGTCGGCTCGGCGGGCCAACGTGTCGCTGCGGCGGGAACTGGAGGCCGTGGACAACTATCTCCCGGAGATCGAAGACGTGGCAGCCGGCCTCCTCACCGCGGTCGACTACCCGGGACAGGGGGCAGTCCCCCAGGCTCTGCTCACCGCCCTTGCCAAGCATGCAGGCTTCGAGATTCATCAGGACGCCGACGTGCCGGAATCGCTGCAGTCGATCACCGACCTGGAACGACGGCGGATCTACATTCCCCAGCGGGATGCACTCCGCACCCGCGAAGCGCGGACCGTGATCCTGCGCACGCTCGGTCACTTCGTCCTCGGCCACGAGGATCCGAAGTCGCACGAGGAGTTCATCCGCCAGCGGGTTCATGCCAACTACTTCGCCCGGGCCGTGCTGGTCCCCGAATCAGCCGCCGTCATGATGCTCCGAGAAGCCCACGCGCGGCGCGATCTGGCCATCGAAGACGTCAAGGAGGTCTTCTACGTCGGTTACGCCATGGCGGCGCACCGATTCTCAAACCTGATCACCCGCCATCTCGGGGTCCGCATCCATTACGTCCGTTCCGATCGCGAGGGCACGATCTGGCGTGCCTGGTCGAACGATGGCATTGGCTTGCCCGAGGATGAGGACGGAGTGATCGTCGGTCAGCGTTTGTGCCGGCATTGGGGTGGCCGCGCAGTGTTCGCATCCGATCAGCGCTACGGCCTGCACTGTCAGTTTCTCGACACCCCCGCCGGAACGTTCTTCGAGACCAGCCACGTGCTGGTCGACGACCTCCGTCAGCATGCGGTCACGGTGGGGACCGACTTCGAGGGGTCGCGCTATCTCCGTGGGCGCGACACCGACCTGCACGCTACGTCCAACTGCCCCGACCCGGCGTGCTGCCGTCATCCGAGTAAGGAGCTCGCTGCTCGCTGGCAGAGCAAGGTATGGCCGTCTCTGCACGAGCAGCCGACATTGGTCTCGATCCGCGCGACCGCCGACATCGACACCGTGGCGCTCTACGAGTTCCTCGACTCGCGGGTTTGATCACACGCGGGCGGGGGCGGGCTGGGCACCCGCCCCCGGTGGGGAAGCGCCGGATCCGCCGGCGCTCGGGCTCCGGGGAGGCTTACTTGGTGAAGCGGAAGGTCGCCATGTACGTCTGGCCATCGGCCAACTTCACCTGGAGCTGGCGGCAGCCGCTCCACGTCTTGGTGGTCTTCCACACGTAGGTGTACTGATCACTCGAAGCCTCGTAAGAGAGGCCGCTGCTCCCGGGGGTCGCAATCTCGTCGACCGCATCGGCCGGCGCCGTGGCGTCGCAGGGGACTGCCACAGACTTCGGCCAACCGGCGGCGAAGATGTCAAGTCCGTGGTTGCCGCTGAGGCTGAACTTGACCGGAACCGCGGTGCCGGCCTTGACCACGTTGATGGTCGGCAGGTTGTCGACCGGACGCAGGAATCCGCTCCAGCTGTAGTTCACCGAATAGGTGACGCTGGCCGAAGGGCCGGCATTGCCTGCGCTGTCGAGCGCACCGCTGCACGTGGCGGTGACCGATCCGACCGGCCCACCGGACTGCGACAACGAGGCGGCTGTCTCCACGCCGGACAGGCTGTCCGACGTGTCACATCCGGCCGCCGGCACCGAGCCGAGGGTGTAGGTGGCCCCGCTGGCAACGCCGGTGACCGACACGCTCGGAGCGGTCTTGTCGATATTGATCCCGCTCACGGTGTCCGAGGCCGAATTCCCGGCATGGTCGACTGCCGTGCCGGAGGCGGACTGACCGGCGCCCTCACCACCGAGCCTTTGGTTCGGTCCGCACGAAGCGACGCCGGACAGGTTGTCGGCGCAGGTGAAGCTCACCGAGACGTCGGTGTTGTTCCAGCCGCTGCCGTTGGGGGCCGGCGAGGCCGAACCGCTGATCGTCGGAGCAGTGGCGTCGCGCTTGATCGTCACCGACTGCGTGTTGGTGCCGCCGAGGCTCGTTGCCGTGCAGGTAAACGACTGCCCGGCCGTGTCGGCACTGATGGTGGCCGGACCGCAACCACTCGTCGAAGATATCGCCGACTCGGGGTCGCTGACCGACCACGACACATTCACGTCGCTGGTGTACCAGCCGTTGTCGCCGAGCGTGCCCGACACGTTGGACGAGATGACCGGCGGAGTGGTGTCGGGCGGCGCCAGCACTTTGAGTGTGAAAGCAGCCGGGCTCGTGTTGTAGGTGCCGGGCCCTGGGTCGGATACCGACACCGTGATCGAATAGTTGCCGGGCGTGGAGCTAGAGAACGTCGTGGGCTGGAATGTGCTGCACGCGTTGAAGGTGAGCGGGTTCGGCGAGGCGGTGACGCCCGCGGGCGTGTTGATGGTCACGACTGCAGGGCTGCCGTCGCTGGCGTTGCAGCCGGTTTGCCCATCGCCGCTGGTCGCCACAATGCGGTAGCTGATGCTGGTGGAGCCACCGGCCACAAACGTGTCGTTGCCGCCCACGGTGACGTTGTTCTGAACGTTGTCCGCCAGCGCGATGCCCGAGACGAACACGGAAAACGCCAGCGCCACTGGCAATACGATGCCTAGCCGCCGCCTGTTGCTGTTACCGGCTTTGCGCCGGATCCGACTGAATGGTTTCATTGCGACCTCCTCCGATCGCCCTGGCGGGCCGCAATCGACTCCGCTCTCCCGTTGTTGCACCACGTCGTGGTGGCCGACACCATTGATACGGCCGCGGCGGGGGCGGGGAAATACCGAGGAGGGGGTAAAGCGGCTACCCGGTTCGGGGATTCGCGGCTACCGGGTTCCGGTAGAGGGCTATTCGGGGCGGGAAGCGGCCAGCAGGGCGAGGTCGCGCCTGCTCTTCATGCCGGTCTTACGCAGGATGTTCTTGACATGGGTGCCGGCGGTGGCAGGAGAGATGTAGAGGTCGTCGGCGATTTCCTGGTCGGAGAGCCTGCCAGCGATGATCACCGCCAGCACCTCCCGCTCGCGGGCCGTGAGCCCCGCCTGCTCGAGTTCGACTCCGGTCGGTAGGCGGTCGGCGAGGGCGCTCACGATGCGGTCTGCCTCTCGGAGCGGCTGGCCCAGCCGGCGAGCGAGCATCACTCCCCCGACCCCGAGCGTGGTGGCCATCAGCGATTGCACCAGGTGCCATTCGGAAAGGAGAAAGTCGCTCACGCGGCCATCCAGCCACCCGAGGCGCACACCGACCAGCAGCAACCGCGTCCCGGCGCCGAGCACAAACGCAACCGCTACAGCCGCGAGGCCCCAGGCCAGCGGGCGAATGCGGGGCAGATCCTCTTGGAGGGCGTACCGCACGGCCCACACCGCCAGGCCCGCGAACAACAACACGTTCACGGTGATCGCCACGGCCAGAGCCTGCGCCATACCCTCCCCACACTGCGCGCGAATCCAAGATACTGCGCGTGGCGGCTTGCGGGGACAAGAGCCTGATCATCTGGCGAGCTTCGGACGTTCCGACACTCCCAGTTAGAACGCAACGGTGATCTGCGGTATCACCGGCGGCGGTGGGGGCGGGGTAGGCAGCAGGGCCTCCCGATCGACCCGGTTGCCATACACGTACACGGGCATACCGAGCTCGAGCGTCTGGCGCAGGTAATCCATGTCGCTCAGCGTCACCCGCACACACCCGTGCGACGCTGGATAGGCGGGAACGCTGGTGGAGCCGTGGATGGCGTAGCCACCTCTGAAGTAGAACGGGGCGTACATCATCCCGAGGTACGACTCATGCCACCCGGAGCGCTGGCGGTTGAACTCGAACCGACCCTCGGGGGTTCTCGCCCTGACGGCGTGGCCGGCGTAGTTCACATACGGCTTGCCGTTCCCGCTGGACACGGGAAGGACGCGACGCACCTCGTGGTCCTTCACCAGGAACAACAGCTGACGGGAGAGATCGACTTCGATCCGGTTGGCCTCGCCTGTTTTTCCGAGCGACGGTAGGGGCTCCTCGAGCAGCTGCCAATGCTCGGGCCGGAACACGGCGTCGCTCTCCAGCCCGTGGAGCTTTTGGAAGGCGTGCACGGCCGCCACGGTCTGGCGACCAAACACCGCATCGATCTCGTCCACGCGGAACCCTGCTCGATTGAGCTCGTCTTGTAGCTCAGCCACCCACGGGCCGTTCGACCCGGGTCCGAGAGTTCCGGGTTCCCATCCCTCCCCCGGGCCGAAGATGGATGGATCGCGGATATCGATCTCCAACCCCGCTGCTGGAGGGGCGGACAGCGCCAGCAGCAGGCCGAGGGTCACCGATGTGATCAGCAGCCGCCCCAAGCCAGCAAACCTCCTTGTAGCCCGCCTCTTCAGCCTACGCAGGAGCAACATGGGCCGGAAGCGGCCTCTTGCTTGTTCGCTCCCGGCCCGTGGCGATTTCGCAGGTGGCTTTCTGAACCATTGTCATGGCGTGCCCTTGGCCCCGGAGCCCCAAGAAGAGGTTGTTCACTGGGACTGTGTGGTGCCGCACGACACTGTGGTTGGCCCGGCCGGCAGCCGGCGTATCCGGCGGGCAGGCCGCACCGGTCTAGAAACCGGGGAACCCTGTGGCGAAGCCGCCGATGGCACCGTCCGCCCGTCTCAAGGGGAATCAGAGGATCGAGCGGATCCGATCACGCAGCGAGACCCGATCTCGTTCACGTAATCGGGGACCAATCCGTTGATCCCTGGCTGACACGATGGGCGTTCGGAGCTTCTTGCGACCGGCCCGGGACGCGTCTCGTCGCACCGCTGCCGTGCCGTGAACCGTGTCAGAGCCCGAAGGCCGCGAGGGTCTGCGGGGAGATCCGCTTGAGTTCGTCGTGCGCGAACGGTGCGAGTAGCTTCCAGGCGACCTCGAGACTCTCGAGCAATCTCCGCGGTGCGCTCTGGGATATGAAATCGGCTTCGAATGCTTCGGCGAACGTGAGGAGGCGTCGATCCAGGTCGGAAAGACCTTCTTCGCCGATGATTGCCACCAACCTGCGGAGATCACGACCTTCGGCATACAACGCGTAGAGCTGATCGGACAGTTCGCGATGATCAGCCCTCGTCTTCCCCTCGCCAATGCCTGCGTTCATCAGCCTGCTCAGTGACGGCAGCACGTCGATGGGTGGCTCAACACCCCTGCGATGAAGCTCCCGAGAAAGCACGATTTGACCTTCGGTGATGTATCCGGTCAGGTCGGGGATCGGATGGGTGATGTCATCGTCGGGCATCGAGAGGATCATCAGCTGGGTTATCGACCCTGGGCGGTGATGGAGCTGCCCGGCCCGTTCGTAGATGCTTGCCAGATCGGTGTACATGTAGCCCGGGTAACCGCGACGGCCGGGCACCTCTTCGCGCGCTGTGGCGACCTCGCGCAGCGCTTCGCAGTAGTTCGTCATATCCGTGAGCATCACCAACACGTGGTAGTCCCGCTCAACCGCGAGATACTCGGCCGCAGTCAGCGCCATACGAGGCGTCAGCAGACGCTCGATGGGAGGATCATCTGCGAGGTTCTGAAAGATGATGGTCCGATCCAGGTGACCCGATTCCTCGAACCGCCGCTGAAAATAACTGGCTTCGCGATGCGTGATGCCCATTGCCGCGAACACAACCACGAATTGCTCGACCCCCGCCGCATGAGCGGCTGTGGCTATGTCCGCCGCCAGGCGCTCGGCGGGCAGCCCAAAGCCCGAGAAGATAGGGAGCTTCTGGCCCCGGAGCAGCGTGTTCATGACGTCGATAGCGGACACGCCTGTCTCGATCGTGTCATTCGGATACGCGCGGGCAGCCGGATTGACCGGCAGACCATTCACGTCCCAGAAGTCTTCGGGCATCACCGGTGGTCCGCCGTCGATGGGTCTGCCGATACCGTCTAGGGCCCGTCCCAGCAGGTCGAGACCGACCCCGAGCCGAGCAGCTGCTCCGCTCAATCGCACCCGCGTCGTCGCCACATCCAGACCCTGGGTGCCTGCAAAAACCTCCACCACGGCTCGGTCGTGGTCAACCTCGAGCACCTGGCCCCGCCGGTTCGAACCGTCCGGCGGCACGATCTCTACGACTTCGCCGGCCCGGATGCCCTCGGAACGTTCGATGAAGAGGAGAGGACCGGAGACGGAGTGGACCGTTTGCAGCTCGGTCGTGTACAGCATCGTCATGGTGGCGTAAGCTCCCGCTCGATCCGATCGATCAATTTCTCGGCTTGGGCCTCCACTTCGTCGACTGACCAGGACCGCATCCGACCGATCTCGCCCGCGGAGCCGCTGCCGATCACGTCATCGAGCGACGCGCCTTCCGTCACCGCTTTCTGGGCGGATTGGTGGAAATAGCGGATTACTCGCAACATCCAGTACTGCTTGTGGAGTGGACACAACGCGTCTCGATCATCGAAAGCCGACTGCTGCATGAAGTCCTCCCGCAGCATCTGGGCGACAGCGAAAGTCACTCGCTCGCTTGGTGCCAGCACGTCGGCTCCGAGCAGCTCGACGATGTCCTGCAACTGTTGCGCTCTGCCGAGGAGTCCAACTGCCCAGGTGACCTGATCGCTCCAGTCTGGCGCGACGTTGGTATCGAACCACTCAGACGTCTTGTAGAGCGAGTAACTCTGCGTCCAATCAATGGCCGGATAGTGACGCCGCCGGGCCAGATCCGAGTCGAGTGCCCAGAACGTTCCGGCGAGACGGAGGCTGTACTGGGTCACCGGCTCCGAAAAGTCGCCTCCGGGCGGCGATACGGCACCGACGATGGAGACTGAACCGCGGCGTTGTTCCTCACCGAGAGCGACGACTGAGCCAGCCCGCTCATAGAATTCGGCAAGGCGGGACGGCAAATAGGCTGGGTAGCCTTCCTCGCCCGGTATCTCCTCCAGCCGGCTTGACACTTCGCGCAAAGCCTCGCCCCATCGGCTGGTGCTGTCGGCGAGAAGCGCGACGTCGTAACCCTGGTCCCGGTAGTACTCACTGATCGTGATCCCCGTGTAGATGCTGGCCTCTCGGGCTGCAACCGGCATGTTCGAGGTGTTGGCAATGAGCACCGTCCGCTCGACGAGTGGAGCGCCGCTGCGAGGGTCGGATAGCTGCGGGAAGGATTCGAGCAGCTCGGCGATCTCGTTCCCGCGTTCTCCGCATCCGATGAAGACCACTATGTCGGCGTCCGTCTGGCGCGCAAGGCTCTGTTCCAGGACCGTCTTCCCAGTTCCGAAACCCCCTGGGATCGTCGCACTCCCACCCCGGACCATGGGAAAGAGTGTGTCGACCACGCGCTGTCCGGTGATGAGTGGAACGACCGGGTCAAGCCGCCGAGCCACCGGGCGCCGGGTTCGCACAGGCCACCGGGAAAGCAGCGTCATGCCCGCATCATCGATAGCCACCAACGGTTCCTCGATCGTGATCTCTGACTCTCCCACCGAAGTGACCGTCCCACCACTGCCGGGCGGCACCAGGACCCTGTGCTCGATCGCCTGTGATTCCTGAACGGTGGCGACAACGTCCCCACCAACCACCTGGTCGCCCGGTCGAACACGATGCGTCACTGTCCAGCGTCGCTGTCGATCCAGCGCCGGCACCCCAACGCCGCGGTGCACAAACGGCTGATCGAACGGATCTTGGCCTCCTCCTCTGGCCAGCGCGAGGAGCGGCCGCTGGACCCCATCAAAGATCGAGCCGAGCAGCCCGGGTCCTAGCTCCACGTCCAACGGCAGTCCTGTGTCCACGACGGGTGAACCGACTTGGAGGCCCGACGTATCTTCGTAGACCTGGATCACGGTGTCGCCTCCGACCAGGCGGATCACTTCTCCCACCAGCCCGAGCTTCCCCACTCGAACCACGTTGTACAGGCGGGACCGACTGAGGCCCTCGGCAACCACAACGGGGCCGGCAACCCGGACAACACGGCCTGTGGTACCGGCCCGAGTCATTGGGCTCCCTCCGGCTCGAACGTTATGTGGTAGCCAACTGCCCGGCTCAACAGCTCCGAAAGTCGGGCGCGGCGTAGGTGCGGATCGACCTCTCCGGGGCCCGCGGCCAGAGGAACGGTCACAGGAGTCAACGAGGTTTCAGCGCGCGTCCGCACGTCGTGATCGAACGCGTTCAAGAACGGCTCGTAGACAGCCACTACCCCCTGTTGCGCGTCCATCATGAGACGCGACATCTCGCGCTCGGCCTCGCCGGCTTCCGCCGCAACGATGGTCGTCACGCCGGCGAGCTGGAAACCACGCGCCAGCTCCGGCGGCACCACGACAGCGAGGACTCCGTTGCTCATGCCGCAGACTCCAAGCGATCCAGCACGTCGGCTTCGTCCAAGTTATGCACCAGCGCACGCCCGATGAGGCGCAGATCGCGCACCTCTGCCTCCTTGGCGAAAGTGAACGCCACCGGGACATCGAACCCGAGCGGATCACCGGTGGCGAGCAGTCCGGTGGCCGCGGCGGCCAGGCGCCGCCGCAACCCTTCTGCCAGGATTGTCAGATCACCGTGGCGCCGCCAGTCGAACACTTCATCGCGCCAGCCTGGCATCCATCCTGCAGTCGCCTTCTCCGCCAACTGCTCGAGGTCGTCTTCCGACATGAGCGATTCCCAGGCACCAGCGTCTCGCGTGCCACCGGGTATGTACGGCGAATACTCGTCGGCGGGCCCGGGTTCGCTGCTATGCCGTGCCTCCCTGAGGCGCAACGCCGTGAGAAAGTTTGTGACGTCGATCTCGGTTCGGAGTACGTGCGCAGCTCCCGTTTGGCTCGCTCCCAACACCTCGTCGAGGTGAGTGCCGAACGCCTCCGCATACGCATGTTCCAGCACGCTTCGCACACCTGTACGCTCGAAGGCAGCTAGGGCGGGAAGGACCTTCCGAGCAGTGGACGGCGACGGCAACCCCCACGCGATGGTCAGCTCGACTCTGCTCCGGAGGTCGGGGAGCTTCACCAGTTCTGCCAGTGCCGGACCGTCGAGCCGGCCGGCCGGCACCAGCAGGTCGGAGAGATATGGGACATCGGGCATGTCAGGAAGGCGGATCAGTGTCCGTATGTCATGCAACGCCCAGCGATCCACCAGCAGTGCCACTTGCTCGGCCGCCGGGCCTTCGTAGAACGAGGTAACTGCGGCCAGCGTGCGAGCTAGGTTATCGCGCAGCACAGCATCGAGCCTTCGCAGCCCGCTGGCCCGCGGCATCGCCGCCTCCACGTCGGGACCGAACGCAGTTTCGGCCAGGCCGCCAAGCATCCTGTCTAGATTCCTGGCCGCGTAAAGCCGCATCAGCTGGGCCCTCTTCAGGAGCCTCGCCCGCATGGCGCGCAGACGGGCGTTGCCGTACTCATAGCCGATCATCGTGAGCTTCCTCGTAACGCCGGGAACCGTTCGCCGGCAAGGCGCCTGAGTTCGGCGTTGGCGTTCTCCAGCCGCGTGGCGAGATCGTTCCTCACAATCCGACCGGCGCCAACGAGTTCCACGCCACACCAGCTGTCAGCCATCGCATCAATGGCGATGTCGAGACCCCGCTCGGACGCAAGGCGCCCGATGATTCCGGTATCGGCCGCAGCGGCTCGGATCGATGCCGGCTCAGGAAGGATCTCCAATGCTTCGTCGAGCAACAGCTCGAGGATCGCCGCATATCGCTCATCCGAGCGAAGGTTCGCCAGCCGCCGCGCAACCTCATCGAGCAGCGCCCGGAAGATCTCTTCGCGGGTCGCTCGGCGTTCCCGCGCCGCGTCGAAGTGCGCCAGGCTGGTGATGCGTTCCTGCATCTGCCGAATCCTGTCGTCCGCAGCATGCGCAAGCTCTTCCTCGCTGGCCGCAGACTCGGTCCGGGCTTGCTCCAGAAGCCCGGACGCCCGAGCCTGTGCTGCGCTTATGATCCGCGTCGCTTCTTCGTCGGCTTCGCGACGGATCGTCTCGAGGATGTCCTCGAGCGCCATCAGCCGCCGAGTAGCACGATGACCATTGCGGCCACGGCAAATCCCAGAATCACCAGGGTCTCCGGA
Organism: Acidimicrobiia bacterium; assembly: GCA_041576165.1. Lineage (GTDB taxonomy): Bacteria > Actinomycetota > Acidimicrobiia > Spongiisociales > Spongiisociaceae > JBFGLM01. The sequence goes on along the minus strand of JBFGLM010000021.1, from coordinate 40,240 downwards.
ATGGCCACCAGCAGAATAACCCGACCGATGAGCTCGGGATTCTCGGCGATTGCGCCCACTCCGGCCGATCCGATTCGGGCTTGGGCGATGCCGGTAGCGAGAGCACCCAGGCCCACCGCGAGCCCGGCACCAATTGCGATGAGACCAACTTCCATGGCTACCTCCTATGGCTGGCCACAAGTGTTGGGCGGGTGGCGTCATGTCCGCCGAACGGACGGAACGACTCTCCACCGCCCTCGAAGAATCTGCCGAAGAACTCCACATAGTGGAGTCGCAATGCCTGAACCGTTGGACTGAAGATTCCCAACACCAAGTTGAGCGCGTGGAATAGCGCAGCAAGGGCAAGTCCGAGCCACAGGGGCCCAGTGGCGCCGAGCTCGTTCGCAATGCGCGCTAGATACACCGAGGCTAGACCGATCGCGCCAATCCGCAGGTACGACAGCACGCTGCCAATGAGACCGACCAACTCGAGCGGACCCAAGAGCAGTCCCATCACGCCGCCGCTCGACATCACGATCGCCAGACCGATGAGCGCAATGGCCGTCGCCGGCGTGACTACACCTTCCGGGAGCATCCCTACAGCCACGCCGGCGATCGCAAATAGTGCGGTCAAGGACACGAGCAGTCCGACACGCTCACCCAGCTGGCGTCGATCGGGCTTCCGGCTGGCTTGCCAGACGCCGAGTATGAGCCCGAGCGTCACATGGGCGGCGCCGACCGCAACGACGAACAGCAGCAAACTCTGGATCGCCACCTCCCGGTTGATCCAGATGGGCTGCATTCCGAATCTGTGACCCAGGTCACCCAGGAACTCCCCGTAGATGAATCCCCAGACCACAGTCCAGATTGCGCTGAGCACGAGGATGCGCGTGAGGTCGCGAAGCAGCCCGGGTCTGGATACCCGTCGCCGCACCACCACCGCGATGACGAGCACCAGCAGCCCGTAGGCTACGTCGCCCAGCATCATCCCGAAGAACAGTGGCAAGAACACCGACATCAGAAGCGACGGGTCGAAGGTGCCCGACCTCGGTACGTCGAGCAGTCGGACAAATGACTCGAATGGGGCCACCCCCCGAGGGTTGTCGAGAAGCACCGGAGGGAACTCGTCCACGCCTGGAGGCACCTCCGACACGTCCACCTGGGGGCCCACCGTTCTCGTCAGATCTGCTCTCAAGGACGCCAACTGCATCTTCGGAACCCAGCCGGAGACCGCGAAGGTGTGCGGGGTTGCGCCCAAACTGCGGAGCGCTTCGAGCTGGTCGAGGTGTGCTTGGATGGAGGCCCGGGCCGCCGGCCAATCCGCGTGGGCTCGCACCAGGTTCACAAGCTTGACCTCGGCGGATTCGATCTCGGACGGAAGTGTTGCCAGCCGGCGTTGCATGGCGCCAACCGCCTGGCGGAACGGCACAGACTCGTACTGCTCGGGAAGCCGCACCCGGGACACCTGCTCCCGTCCGAACTCGCGCCGGACGAGCTCGGCACTGCGCTTCGGGTAGATGAGGATGGCGCCGATCACGTGCTCGTCTACACGGTCTGAAATGAGTTCCAGGTTGCCATGCAGCTCTGTGGTGAGTCGGTCGTTCAGCTCGGCCAGAACCGACCCATGGCGCGCGTCGAGCAGCAGTGCAGTCGTCTCGTAGCCGTCGAGCTCGGCCATGTCGGGAACCAGGGGCAACAAGCGCTGCAGCGATTCCAAATGGCGGGGAAGCGTCTCCAGCTCCATGCGCAGCCCGTCGAGACTCGCCACCATCTGTTCCAGCTGGGGACCGTCGGCATCCAGTTCATCACGAAGGACGTTGAGATCGATCTCCCCGGCAATGTCAGCCACCGCCGTCGCACCCGGAGCCAACCCGAGGAGCGCATCGAGACGGGTGCGGAGGTAGCGAAGATCCTCGCTGCGCTCTAGTTGCGCGTCGTCCACCGACAGGGGCGGGAGCGTCATGGAGGGATCCTGGGAGACATCGACCAGATGCATACAGCGGGACTGATGCAATACGGCCAGAGTTGCGTCAAGCACTCGACGATGACCGAACACACGGACCTTGGCCATCGGCACCTGCACGTCACACCTCCCGCAGTGCGACTGACGGCAGCACAACTTCGAGGAGCGCTGCCGCGAGATCGGATATCCGGTCTGCGGCCTCCTCTCTGAGAAGCTCAGCTTCTCGTGAAGCGGCAGCGCGGATCTTCTGAGCCTCCTGTTCCGCCTCCTGTTGCGCTTCCGCTTGCCGCTGCAGAGCTTGCTCGCGTCCCCGCGCTTCGGCCTCCCGGTGCTGAACGCGGGCCTCGGCCCGTGCCTCCGAGAGAATCTCGTCTGCCCTGACCCGGGCTGCGTCTACTCGCTGAGCTGCCGCGAGTTCCGTGCGACGAATAGCCGCGATCGTTCGCTCCGCATCCGTCATTGAGTCCCTCTCCCAGGGCGAATCCCCTTCTGGTCTTTGATCCGTTTCAGTCGAAATCGGTCCTGGCGCTCCCGCTCCTCAATGCGAGATGCGATCCAACGTATCTCCACTTCGAGCCGGGGGATCAGAGTGTTTTCGAGGGCGTTCACGCGACGACTCGTTTTGCGTATTTCGTCGGAGAGTCGACGGATGCGCACTTCGTGGGCAGCCAGCCGAAGAACTTGTTCCGCTACCCCCTCGAACGCAGCAGCCACCTCGTCGACATGTGCAGTGCTGCCGGCGGCCGTGTAACCGCGACCCATCCGGGGGCGTCCCAGCGGCGCGTAGTCGATCTCCGCGATGCGGACGCCCATCACCGTGACGGGACGAGCGCTGACCACGAGATCGCGCCGGGCCGCAAGGGCAGCCGATCCCACGATCTCGGGTCCATCAGCAACCTCGGCTGCGATGAGAGCTCGACGCCCCGCGCCGACAGCGCGATCCAGCTCGCCGGCCTCGGTCAAGACGTGCTGAGCGGCGTCACGAAACTCGTCCAAGAGCCGGTCCCGTTTCTGCTCGAGCAACTCCAACCCACGCTTCGCAAGGTCCAGCCGGCCCCTTCGCGCCAGCAATGCGGAGCGAGTGATGGGTACTTGCTCCATCCGTGACCTTTCTGGGTTTGGCCGCAGTATGCGTTCACGAGCAAAGCGCCCGACAGTGCCATCGGTCATTGTCGCCCGGTCCGAGTGCCCGCAACCGGCTCGGTCCAAGTACCTGCGGTGATCGCGGTCTTTCGACCGGGCCACGACCCGAGCCCATCCACGTTCGTGGCGATTTGGGACCGGCTGTTTGCGTCAGGCGCCGGCGGCGTCGAAGGGCACGAACAGCGCCCATAGCGTGGCGGGACCGAACATGGTCGTACCCGAGCCGAGATCGACCAGCAGCTCGACGGTGTGGACACCTGGGAGAACGGGTGTCACTGAATCCGACGCACATGACTCTTCGATGTCAGGGGCTCCAGACCCGACGTCGTGCATGCGCGGAGACGAGCCGAGCAAGGCTCCGTCGAGCCAGAGAGTGCACTCGACCAAATGCGATCCGGGCGCGGAATCGTGGAGGTTGGCCGACGCGCTCACGATCAGGAATCCAACGGTGGGTGCCTCGATTGTGGTCGACAGGAGACCCGGCACCGGCAGCGGACCGGGCGCTTCGTCGTAGGCAACGCGGATGAGTTCGTTGGCGTGGCGGCCGTCAACCTTGTCCGCGTCAACTGCGGTGTCACCTGCGCCCAGAAAGGCCGTCGAATTCAACCCGTCCAAGAGTTCCGCATCCGCTGCCTTGTCACCAACACCCAAAAAAGCCGTCGAATCCAACCCGTCCAAGAGCTCCGCATCCGCTGCCTTGTCTCCGGCACCCAGGAAATCGGAGGCGTCCGCGCCGTCGACCTGGTCGGCATTGACGCTGGGCGCCACGCCCGATGCATAGCCCGACAGTCGGTGCAAGAAGGTACCGACTTGGCCGCGAGTCACCGGGTCGTTCGGGCAGTAGATAGAACCATCGCCGCACCCGGCGGTGATGCCGGCTCCAGCCGCAAACTCGATACCGGGCGCGTGGACGTTGCCGTCCGCCACATCACCAAAGATGTGGTTGGCACTAGGGCTCCGACCTTGAACCTACATCGCCGGGTCGGGCAGCGGCGACCAGCTTGATCGCCAACACCCACAGTGCCCTTCCGGTCACTGCTCGTCGCCAGCGGCGCACAGGCCGAAATCTCCCCGCGCAGCGGGGTTGCCCGTACGTAGGGTCGGATAGCGCCCCTCCGCAAGGGGCGGGGGGAACGGAGGCAGGAAAGGGGGCGCGGATGCGACGTATCCGTTTGCTTGTTCTTTTGGCACTGGTGGCATCGACCCTGGCGATCCCGACAGCTCCGGCGTCGGCCGATCATGCGACGGAGCCCGCGACCGACAACATGCGGGCGCTCGGTCATAGCCCACAGCCGGCGACGTTTTCGGTGCCGGATGGTGAGCGGGTGATCAGCTCTGATTTGGCGTTTCAGGGCAAGTTGGCGTACCAGGGCAACTACAACGGCTTCCGGGTGATCGACATCTCAAACCCGAGAAAACCGAAGCTACTTGCATTCCCGGAATGTAATGGTGATCAGGGTGATCTGGTCGTATGGGGCGACATCCTGATCCGGACCTGGAATACGAAGCGTGCGGAGGATCGGGCCTGCGGTGGCACGACCGTGCCGGCCGGCTGGGAGGGCATCCACGTCTGGGACATCAGTCATCCCTCCAACCCACAGCTGGTCGGGGCACTCGAGTTGCCGTGCGGATCCCACACCGCCACCGCGGCGGGTGTTCATCGCGGTGCGTTGATCGTCTACAGCAACAACTCCAGCAGCGGTGGTTGCGGAGTCGGCCTGGACGAGGCTGGCCAGAACACCCTCGGCGACTTCATGGATGTGATTGCCGTTCCGCTCAGGAACCCGGGAAATCCGCAGTTGATCCACCGGGAGCCGCTGGCGGGCCCGACCGACACGGCGGTCAGGACCGGCTGTCACGACGCCGGGGTGATTCTGGGCGACGTCAACAAGGCGGTCTGCGCCAGTGCCGACACCATCAATGTCTGGGACATCAGCTACCCCCGCGACCCGGAGTTGCTGCTCACGATCACCGAGCCGGGTGTCGGCGACTCGCTGTCGAACGGTCGCTGGCACTCCGCCGGCTTCACCTGGGACGGCCAGGTCATAGTGGCCGGCTGGGAGCCGGGCGGAGGCGGCGCCGGGGAGTGTGAAGCAGATGACCCGGATGTCGACAAGACGATGTTCTTCTATGACGCCAATACGGGCGCCAAGCTCGGCCAGTGGGTCCTGCCGCGCGCACAGGGTGCGGACGAGAACTGCACCATCCACAACTACAACCTGGTGCCGCTCAGAAGCGGTCGCTATGTGGTGGTGAGCGGGAATTACCAGGCCGGCACGTGGGTCACCGACTTCACCGATCCGGCCAAACCGGTGGTCGTGGCCTACTCGGATCCCGTATCGCTGGGGCCGGGGCCGTTCTGCGACGGCTTCTGCCAGATCGGCGGGTCGTGGTCGTCGTACTGGTACAACGGCAGGATCTACGAGTCGGACATCACCCGCGGGCTCAATATCTGGCGACTGCGGGACAAGGCGGTCAAAGGAGCCATCAAGCTCGACCGGCTGAATCCCCAGACGCAGGAATTCACTATCGAACCCAAGGAGAAGGACAAGAAGAGGGGTTGAACTCCTGTGAGCGTTGGGGCCCGCCGCCGGCGGGCCCCAACGAGTCAGTCTCAGAAAGGCTCAGTAAGCCCGCGATCAGGCCAGGAACAATGCTGGCTGTGCCAGGTTCTCGACCACGACCGCCATGAACCGGCGGCCGGTAGCGCCGTCGATCACCCGATGATCGAACGACAGCGACAGCGGCATCATCGGGGCGATCTCCACCCGGCCGTCACGGGCGATGGGCTTGTCGGCCGCGCGCCCGATGGAAAGGATGGCAGTGGTGCCGTAGGGGATGATCGGCGTCCCGAACCCCCCACCCACTGCGCCGATGTTGGAGATCGTAAAGGTGCCGCCGGACAGTTCGTCCGGTTGGAGCGTCCTGCTCCTGCCGCGTTCACCCAGATCAACCACCGAGGCGGCAAGCTCCAGCACGGAAGCCGACTCCGCCTTGCGGATGACGGGTACGAGCAACCCGTCGTTGGTGTCCACCGCAATCCCGAGATGGACGCTGGCGTGGAGGATGATCTCGTCGCCGTCAAGTGACGCATTGAAGAACGGGAAATCCTGGACCGCAGGGATCACAGCCTTGGCCACGAGCGCCTCGAGTGGAATCACCTCGTCGTGCCGCGTGGCCAGGGCGTGGCGGACCTCGAGCAGGCGGGTGGCATCGACCTCGTCAAAGGTCGTGACGTGGGGAATCTCCGCCCAGGAACGCGCCATGTGCTCGGCGATGGTGCGACGCAGCATCGACATCCGCAGCCGTTCGCCCCTGCCCGAACGGTCCGGCGTCACAGCCGGGGTGGGGGTGGCCCCGGCCGGCGCTTCGGCAGCGGGGCCTGCCGCCAGGAACGCCTCGAGATCGTCCCGGGTTACCCGGCCCCCTGGTCCGGTGCCCGGCACCTGGGTCAACTCGACGCCGGCCTCCCGGGCGAGCTTGCGCACGATGGGCAAAGCCTGAATGCGTCCGGTCTGAACTGTCTCGCCGGATGCGGCCCGGGCGGGCAGTTCTTCGCCCACGTCCGACAGAGTCCCGACCAGCGGCGGGTCGGCGGTTGCCATCCCGGCAGGGATCTCCCCGTCCGCCGGCGGCCAGACCTCGCCGGGATCTCCGATAACGGCAAGCACCGAACCCACGGTCACCGTGTCACCCTCTGCCCCGCCGTGAAACAGAATCACGCCTGCCCGGGGGGCCGGTATCTCGACTACGGCCTTGGCGGTCTCGACCTCTACCAGCGGCTGATCGAGGTCCACGCGTTCACCGACTCCGACCATCCACCGGATGATCTGGGCTTCGGTGAGTCCCTCCCCAATGTCCGGCAGCAGGAATTCGGTGGCCACCTCAGCCCTCCAACGTCGCCTGGGCGGCCGCCACGATCCGATCCACGCTCGGGAGGTAGTAATCCTCCGTGCGTCGTAGCGGGAACACGGTGTCCCAGCCGGTCACCCGTTGCACTGGGGCGTGCAGGGAGTAGAGCGCCCGTTCCTGGATGATGGCGGCGATCTCTGAAGCGAACCCACCCGTACGGGGGGCCTCGTTCACAACCACCGCCCGGCCAGTTTTGATCACCGATTCGAGCAGCGTCGTCTCGTCGAGCGGGACGAGCGTTCTGAGGTCAATCACCTCGGCCGTCACGCCGCCGCTCTCCAGCTGGTCGGCGGCCGCCCTGACTTCTTTGGTCATGGCCCCGTACGAGATCAGGGTGACGTCCGTGCCGAGGCGTTCGACGCGGGCAACGCCGATCGGCACCTCGAAGGGCAGCGCCGGTATGTCCTCTCTCACCGACCGGTACAGGCGGATCGGTTCGAGAAGGATGACCGGGTCGGGGTCTGCGATGGCGGAGTGGAGGAGCCCGGCCGCATCGTAGGGGGTGGAGGGAACCACGATCTTGAGACCGGGGACGTTGACGTAGATCGCTTCGTTCGATTCGCTGTGATGCTCGGCGGCGCCGATCCCGCCGCCGTAAGGCATGCGGATGACCATTGGAAGGTGGAACCGGTGGCGGCTGCGGTTGCGCATCCGTGCCACGTGACTGGCGATCTGATCGAACGCGGGATACGAAAAGCCCATGAACTGGATCTCACATACCGGGCGCATTCCCCCCAGAGCCAGACCGACCGCAGCACCAACGATGCCGCTCTCGGCCACGGGAGTATCCACCACCCGATCAGGCCCGTACTTGTCCTGAAGGCCGTCGGTGATGCGAAACACGCCTCCGTTGCGACCGATGTCTTCCCCGAGGAGCATGACGCGGTCGTCGGCCTCCAGCTCGGCGCTCAGCGCATCACGCAGAACATCGGCGATCGTGCGGCTCATGGGAGCTCTTTCAGGGCTGCGTACTGGGCGCGCAGCTGCGGGGTCGGGTCGGCGAACATCGACTCAAACATCGCATCGGGCGTCTGGCGATCTAACGCCTCGGCTGCGGCCACTGCCTCCTCGATCAATTCAGACTCGATGCGCTCGATGTCGGATTGCCAGTCTGCCTCCCACGCGTCGTTGGCGGCCAGGTAGATACGCACACGCTCGAGCGGGTCCCGTTCCGCCCAGCGCCGCTCCTCATTGGGATCTCGATAACGGCGGGGATCGTCGTTGGTGGTGTGGGGCCCGACCCGATAGGTCACGGCTTCGATGAGGGTGGGTCCGCCACCGGTGCGGGCCCGTTCTGCGGCTTCGGCGGTGACGGCATAAACGGCCAGGACGTCGTTGCCGTCCACGACGACACCCGGCACTCCGTAGGCGCCGGCCTTTTGGGCAATGGTTTCGGATTTTGTCTGGGCATCGCGGGGCATCGAGATGGCGTAGCCGTTGTTCTGACAAACGAACACAGTGCCGGTGGTGTACACAGCCGCGAAGTTCATGGCTTCATGGAAATCGCCTTCCGAGGTGGCTCCGTCCCCAAAGTACGTGATCGCGATACGGCGTTCGCCCTGCAGTCGCGCCGCCCACGCCAATCCGACCGCGTGCAACATGTGGGCCCCGACCGTGATCGAAGCCGGAAGCACCGGCACCTCCGGCGCCGCGGCCGCCCCTCGTTCATCGCCCGATCGCCACAGCACCAGCGACTCCCAGGGAAAGCCGTGCATCCACATAGCCGCAGCGTCTCGATACGTCGCCACCATCCAGTCGTCGGCCGCAAGAGCGGCGGCGCTGCCCACCTGGGCGGCCTCCTGGCCCTCATAGGGGGCGTAGGTGGCCAAACGTCCCTGCTTTTGCAGGGCAACACATTTCCGGTCGAACAGACGGGCAGCCACCATCGAGCGGTACAACCGCCGTGCGGTCACGAGATCAATCGGCGACTCGCCGACCAGGTGGCCGCTCGGATCAAGCAATTGGCGCATCGTCGGAGCGTAACCGAGAAGCGCAATGGCGTGCCAAGCCAGATCAGCCCGGCTGCGAGCCCCGACAGCGGGCGTTACTCGGCGCCCACTCCCGATGGAGCCTGTTCCAGATCATCGACGGTCATGAGGACCTCACGCGCCTTTGATCCTTCTGACGGGCCCACCACCCCTCGGTTCTCGAGGATGTCCATGATGCGACCGGCGCGGGCGAAACCGATCCGGAGCTTACGCTGCAGCATGGAGGTGGATCCCAGCTGAGATCGAACGACTAGCTCGGTAGCTTGCTGGATGAGCTCGGGATCGTCGCCTTCGTCTTGTTCGATGGCCTGTTTGCGTTCCGCTGCGATAGATTCCGCCACCTCGCGATACTCAGCGGCCTGCTGCTGTTTGGCCCATTTCACGACGGCGTGGATCTCAGATTCCTCCACCCAGGCGCCTTGCACGCGCTGGGGGCGCGGCTCCCGGGCGGTGACCAGCAACATGTCGCCCATCCCGATCAACTTGTCGGCACCAATCGTGTCGATGATCACGCGACTGTCGGTTTGTGAAGCCACCGAGAAGGCGAAGCGGCTGGGGACGTTCGCCTTGATCACGCCGGTTATCACGTTCACCGACGGCCGCTGGGTGGCGATTACCAGATGAATTCCGACCGCCCGCGCCATCTGGGCTATCCGGACGATGGCATCCTCGACCTCGCGCCCCGCCACCATCATCAGATCGTTGAGCTCATCAACAATCACAACCAGGTAGGGGAACCGATCGAAACCGTCCTGATCGAGCTGGCCGGAGTCGTACTTCTCGTGGTATCCGATGACGTCGCGCACGCTCGCGTCGGCCAGCAGATCGTAACGACGGTCCATCTCCTTGACCGCCCACTGGAGTGCGTCGGCTGCCTTTTTGGGGTTGGTGATGACCCGGGTCAAGAGGTGCGGGACGCCGTTGTATTGGCCCAGCTCGACCCGTTTGGGATCGACCATGATCATGCGGACCTCCTCCGGGCGCGTCCGCATGAGGATCGAGGTCACCAGCGAGTTGATACACGAGGACTTGCCGGCGCCGGTTGCACCGGCGATCAGCACGTGCGGCAGCTCGGCCAGATTCACGAGGATGGGCCTACCGGAGATGTCCATACCGACGCCGACCACAAGTGGGTCTGCTGCCTGGCGGGCTTCTGTCGACCGCAGGACATCACCCAAGGTCACTAGCTGGCGCCGCTCGTTGGGGACCTCGACGCCGATGGCGCTCTTTCCCGGGATCGGCGCCAGCAGGCGCACGTCGGGTGTGGCAAGTGCGTAGGCAATGTCGTTGGAGAGGTTGGTGATGCGCGACACCTTGACGCCGGGGGAGAGTTCGATCTCGTAGCGCGTGACGGTCGGGCCGGGCACGATCTTGGTCAGGCGGGCGTCGACGCTGTGCTGGCGCAGGGTTTCCTCCAGCTGGCGGGCGGTGTCTTCTAGCACACGGCGCGACTGGCCTTCTCCCCCGCCTGAACCGAGCAGATCAAGCGGAGGCAGCTTGTAGTCGCCTCCTTGGGGCCGGGGCGCCGGGACCGGCTCAGGTTCGGTGGCCGGCTCGGGTCGCGGCTTCGATTTCTTCGGCGCTCGATGCTTGGGACGGTTCGACGTTGGCGCTTGTTTGGGCCGCGGGAGCGGTCGTGCGGGCGTGTGGTTCGGCGCGTCCCGGCTCGGGCGGGATGCCCGCCGAGCCCGGACGACCGACACCGCCCATGCCTGCAGGGCCTTGCCGAGCTCGACTGCGGCCTCGAACGTTTCCCGGATCGACGCCCGGGTGATCAGCAGCACCCCGACCGAGATGAGCGCCGCCAGCACGACGAATCCACCCCAAAACCCGATCAGCCTCCGGAGCGGAAAAGCAATGAGGGCGCCCAGCGCTCCCCCGCGCTGCATTACGAGATCGATGCTTTGGGCGAGCGCGACGCTGCCCGTCAGCAGATGGAACAGTGCCAGCGAGCCGATGAAGGCCACGGCCACGCCCGCCCCAATGCGGCCGTAATCGTTGCGGTGCCGTCCCAGCACCAGCACCAGCCCCAGTCCGGCGATCGCCGGGACGAGCGCAAATGCCCAGGCACCAATCAGAAAACGGAGCGAGGAGACGATCCAGCCACCCAGCGGGCCGGCCAGTCCGACGAAGGCCAAGGCGAGCAGCGTGGAGATGACCAGGAGGACGAGGCCCCAGACATCGTCGGCCTGGCGGCCAATGCCGTAGCTGAGTCGCTCCCGCAGGTCCGCCAGCACGGACCCCACCGAGCGCTGCGGCGCCTGGCGTTTGGTTGTCGTCTTCTTCTTCGACACCCGCTTCCGCCCGTTGGCCCCTCGGCGGGTGGGTGTCGCTTTGGGCATGTGTCTGGAACACTACACAAGCCCATAATCTGTACCAACGACCCATCGCGCGATTTATCGCGCGATCCGCGCGATCAGTCGCAGGGGCGGGGGCTCGCCCGGCGACATGAGACGAAACCGACGGTCCGTTGGCCCGATCCGGCGTGAGCAATAAACGTGACTCGCCGCCAGTGCCAATGAGAATATACGATGTACGATCCCGGCCCTGGGAGGACAATGTGGCAACGCGCCCCGACCTGATCCGCGACTATTTCCGGCGACAATACGAGACAGAGGAGGGCAGCACCGAAGAGAACGTCACGGCGCTGTTCGCTCACGATCTCATCTACCGGCTGAGCGGTGAGCGGGCGATGGGCCGCGAGGACCTGATCGCTCTGACCGACCTGCTGCGACGCACCCGCCGTGATCGCCAGACCCAGGTCTCCGATTTCACCGAGGAGGGAGATCTGGTGTCATTCGTGATGTCGATCGTCGCGTCCGACACTGACTCGAGCGACCAAGTCACGGTCAACACTCGCACGACATATCGCTTCCGCGGCGACCAGGTGATCGATGTGTGGCAGGAGGACCCGGCCGGGCTAGAAGACGCAGTGCGGGCGGCCGGCGTCCAGCTCAACTGACGGCCGCGGTCCCGCGAGCCTCACAACTCGAGCACGACCGGCAGCACGACGGGCCGTCTCTGGGTCTCACCCCGGATCACCCTGGTCACCGCCCGTCGAATCACGACGTTCACCGTGTCGTCGTCCTCGCCAGTGTCCGGCGCAAAGTCGGCGAGGGCCGCCTCGATCGCCTCGGCAGCTTTGGCCAGCACCTGGTCCGGTTCATCCATGAAGCCGTGACTGGTGAGGTCCGGTCCGTAAATGATGGTTCCGTTTTTGGCATTGAGCCCGACGCTCACAACCACGACACCGTGGTCGGCCAGATGCCCCCTATCCCGCAGCACTCCTTCACGCACATCACCCACGCCCAGGCCGTCTAGATACACATAGCCGGCATCGACCGCTTCCCGCTCGACCCAGGTGTCTTTGCCGTCGAGGACGATGGCGTCGCCGTCCTCCAGCACGAACACTTCGGTGATGCCCATTTCTTCGGCCATCTCGGCGTGGGCCCGCAGGTGGCGGTACTCCCCATGCACCGGCACAAAAGCGGTGGGGCGCACGACATTGAAGAACGTCTTGAGTTCCTCCCGTGCTCCGTGGCCGGAGACGTGCACGCTGGCGTTTCTACCGTGATAGACCTGGGCGCCGCTCTTGTTCAGCTTGCTGATCACCTTCGATACCGCCGACTCATTGCCGGGGATGGGCGTGGCGGAGATGATCACAGTGTCGTCCTCGTGCAAGTCCACCCAGCGGTGCCGCCCGGATGCCATCAGCGACAGAGCGGCGAATGGTTCCCCCTGCGCACCGGTAGTGACGACCAGGATCTCGTGTGGCGGCAAGGACAGCAGCTCCTCGATGGGCATTATTCGGTCGTCGGGGATGTGGAGCCGTCCCAGCCGAGTGCCGATCGCCGTGTTCCGTTCCATCGACCGGCCCAGAAACGCTATGAACCGGCCGTCGTTGATCCCACCATCCACGATCTGCTGCACGCGGTGGATATGAGAAGAAAAGCACGCAGCGATCACCCGCCCCGGAGCCTCCCGCATGATGGCATTGATAGTCCTGCCCAGAGAGCGCTCGGACGCGACGAAGCCCTCCCGCTCGGCGTTGGTCGAGTCGGACAGGAGCAGCCGGACACCCTGCCGACCGAGCTTGGCGAACGCAGGTAGATCGGTCGGCTTGTCGTCGATCGGGGTGGGGTCCAGCTTGAAGTCACCGGTGTGCACGACCATGCCTTCGGGGGTGTCAAAGGCAACCCCGCATCCGTCCGGCACGCTGTGGGAGACAGGGATCAGGCGGAACCGGAACGGACCGTGATCCAGCCAACGGGAATGCTCCACCGGCCGGAAATCGGCGTCTACCCGCAGCTCATCCACTCGGGCTCGGGCGAATTCGACAGTGAGTTCGGTGCCGTAGACGGGGACACCGATCTCGCGTAGGAAGTATCCCAGCGCGCCGATGTGGTCCTCATGGCCGTGGGTGAGCACGACCATCTCCACGTCCTCGCGCCGCTCGACGAGCCAGCTCCAATCGGGGAAGACCAAATCCACGCCGAGCATGTCCTCTTCAGGGAACATGAGCCCGCAGTCGATGAGCGCGATCTTTCCATCGTGCTCCAATGCGGCGCAGTTGCGTCCTATCTCGCCGAGGCCGCCGAGAAACGTGACCCTGACCGTCACAACTGCTGCGCGATACCGAGTGCGTCTTTGATCATCTGGGTGGTGTCGGGATGGGCACCGACCAGCGGGGGGCGGGGGTCACCCACTGATTCCCACAACGCGTTGAGCCCGGCCTTGGTCGGCATCGGATTGGGCTCCACGAAGCACGCCTCGAAGATCGGGATGAGGCCTGCCAGCAACCGCTGCGCCTCTGCCACATCACCCTGGGTGTACGCGATGATCATCCGCTTGATCTGCGGGCCGACGAAATGCGAAGCTACCGAAATCACCCCAATCGCCCCGACGGAAAGTTGGGGCAGCGTATAGATGTCAGACCCCGAATAGATGGCAAAATCCTCCGGTAGTGCCGCCCGGCTGCGCGCGGTGTAACCCACGTCGTCGACGGCGTCCTTGGTGGCGACGATGTTGGGGTGTACGGCTAGTTCGGCCAGAGTGGGTATCTCGATGAGCCGTCCTGTCCGACCGGGGATGTTGTAGACGATCATGGGCAGGTCGACTGCGTCGGCGATGGCCGCAAAGTGAGCCAGAAGTCCATCCTGAGATGGCTTCGAGTAGTACGGCGTCACGGCCATGAGTCCGTCGACGCCCAGCTCGGCGGCTCTAGTCGACTGTTCGATCGAGTGGTGGGTGTCGTACGTACCGGTCCCGGCGATCACGGTGGCTCGTCCTCCCACCGCGTCCAGCACCGCTCGGTACAGCGCCAGCTTCTCGTCGTCGCTGAGAGTGGGCGACTCCCCGGTCGTACCGGTTACCACGAGGCCGTCGGAGCCGTGCGACACGAGGTAGGCGGCGAGCCGAGATGCGCGGTCATAATCGACGCGTCCATCGTCATCGAACGGCGTGATCATCGCGGTCAGGACCTGTCCAAAGGGTGTATCCGCGCCGGACATTTCCGCACCTTCCGTGTGTGTTGGTCATTGCCAGGATAGAGCACGCATGCGGGGGTGTTTCGTCTCTTTGGAGCCGGAGAAAGCGCGGGCCGTTGCCCGGGCGGCTGCTGACATGGGCCCGGTCCGTCCGACGGGGTTCGGGAACGTCGGGCGACGATCTAACCTTGGGCGCATAATGCCGATCGCTTACGACGTCGAATCCGAAGACTTCTCCACTCGGGTCCTCGATCGATCACACGAAAAGCCGATCATCGTCGACTTCTGGGCCGAATGGTGTGGGCCTTGCAAGGTGCTCGGCCCCGCGCTCGAGGCTGCGGTGCAAGCCACAGACGGCGAGGTGGAGCTCGCCAAGGTCGACGTCGATCGCAATCAGCAGCTCGCCGGCCAGTTCGGCATCCAGGGCATTCCCACTGTGATCGCCTTCAAGGGTGGCCAGCCGACGGCACGCTTCACCGGCGCGCTCCCGGACACACAGGTTCGACAATGGGTGGAAGAGCTGAGGCCGACCGACTCCGACCGCCAGGTCGCCGCCGCCGAACGGCTGCTGGACGCCGGCGACGAGGACGCGGCTCTGGAGATACTGAACACCGTCCTGGCTGCCGAGCCAACGCACCAGGAGGCGGGTCTGGCGGTGGCGGCCCTCCGCATCAACCAGGGAGACGCCGATGCCGCTCTCGAAGTGCTGGCGCACCTCTCCGCCAACGAAGAGGTCGCCCATCTCCAGGCAGCCGCCCGCATGACCGCGGCTGAGAGCATCGACGCCGAGGCGGCGTGCGCCGCCCTGGCCAAGAATCCGGACGATGTCCAGGCCCGCCTGCACGTGGCACAAGCCGCCGCCGCCGCCGGCGACCTCGAAGACGCTCTCGAGGGCCTACTGGCCGTCGTTCAGGCCAAGGCGGACGAGTCGGAGCAGGCGCGCCAGGCCATGATCGACATCTTCGATCTGCGCGGCCCCGACGATCCGCTCGTCAAGACGTACCGAACCAAGCTGGCCAGCGCACTCTTCTGAATTAGCGGGTCTCGGGCCCGGCCTCACTTCAGATAGCGGTCCAGCCAGCTGATGACATACGCGATCGCCTCCAGCTGGACCTCGTCGACGTCGTAGTCGCCTTCCTCGTTGCGCGTGGGATACACGTAGCCGTGCACGTCGTGGTCGTAAGAGATCCACTCGACATCTTTACCGGCCTCAGCGAGCAGCTCATAGGTCGTCCGGAAGATGCCCTGCAGGTGATCCCGCTCGCGGCCCATGACCAGTATCGGCGTCTCTATCGTCTCGATCCGGGCCGTCGCTGCATCCAGGTCTATGTGGCGACGCACCTTGGAGACCTGCGCCATCTGCATGGCCTCGATGTTGCGGAGCTGGGTTCGTTCATCCACGAAGGCAGTCGAGTCTGGGGTGAGGGCCAGAAACTCATGGGCCGCCGGTTCGCTCGCCACCGCCGCCGCCACGCCGTGATACTCCGACGTCACCTTGAGCGCCATCTCGCCCCCGTGACTCATGCCGATCAGACCGATCCGGTCCGGCTCCACATAGGGCAACGCTTTGACGTGATCGATGATGGCGATCTCGTCCTCGTACTCCAGGGGAGCCCGGCTGAACAGTTCCCGGCCTTGCCGCATGTCGCGGATCAACGCGCCGCCCTGGTTGTATCCGAGCTCGACTTCGGTCCGGTACCGCAGCCAGGCAGAGGAATATCCGGCGTCCACGAGCCGATCCATGATGTAACCCCGCTCCCGCACCGCAGCCCGGACCCACGGCATGCCTTCCCCACCATTGCCGGAAGCCAACAACACCATCGGGAACGGGCCATCCCCGTCCGGCTTGCGGACCCCGATCGGCGTGTACAAACCGTCCCAGGTCTCGACGTACATCAGCTGAACGACTGCGCCATCGACTTCCTCTTCAATGACGACGTGTTCGGGATCGATCATCCGCCACCTCCATCGGACCGGAACACCGGTTGCCAATCGATTTCAGGTACATGCCAGAGACTAGGTTCGTCGGTGGCGCTGCCGCAGCTCCACGCTTTTGGACATGCCGCCGATCCGCCTAGCCTCTCGAACGGCGCTGAGCTGACTCGCGGGTGTCCCCACCCCGGTGCAGGCGCCGGCACCCGCCCGACCCGGCGCACGATGAATCAGAAGAAAGGCCGTCACATGGCGAAGCAATACGCCAGCCCTCCCGACCTCACAGTCGATCTCGACAAGACCTACAGCGCCGTCCTCCGCACCAACCACGGTGATATATCGATCGAGTTTGACGCAGCGCGCTCTCCCATAACCGTCAACAACTGGCTTTTCCTGGCCGGGGAGGGGTTCTACGACGGGGTGATCTTCCACCGGGTCGTCCCCGGTTTCGTGATTCAGGGCGGTGACCCAACCAGCAGCGGGAGCGGCGGTCCCGGCTACAAATTCCGGGACGAGCTGGATGGCGACGGTTCGTATGCTCGCGGCACGGTGGCCATGGCCAACGCCGGGCCCAATACCAACGGGTCGCAGTTCTTCATATGTCTCGATGACGTCAGCCTTCCGCATGCGTACACAATCTTCGGGAAGGTGACCGATGGGATGGACGCGGTCGATTCCATCGCTGCGGCACCCCGTTCCGGCGAACGACCGCTCGAGGACTGCGTCATCAGCTCGGTCGAGATCCGGGAGTCCTGACCACGCCCACACCGCCGGCCGCCGATCCGCAAGCGGGTGTCGGCTGCGCAGCGGTCACATGGGCCGCATTGACACTGGTCGTCGCCGGCGCGCTGCTGTGGAGCACCGGCATCACACTCGAAGGTCGCGATGGTTGTCTGGGAATGTGCGAGTGGGGCGCATTCACTTTGCTCTTCGCGGGTGCGCCGGTGTCTGGGATCATCACCGTCCTGGGAGGGAGCGACCTGGTCCTGGCCTGGCCGGTTGACATGCTGCTCTGGATACTCGTCGGCGTGCTGCATACCCGCCTGAGCGGTGAGCGCCCACCCTTGAGTCGCCAGTGGAACCTGGCGACCGTCATCGTGCTCGGCACGGCTCTCGTCTATGGCGGACTGCTGGCGGCCGCAGTCGAGCGCGCCTGACCTGCGGGTACGTTTCCTGTCGTCACAGCGCCTGAGCGTTGCTTGCTGGTATCTGGCTCCCCCGGATACGACGGAACGAGCCTCCCAACGCCGGATAGTCGGCGCGATCAAGTTGGTCGAGGAACAGGCGCCGCACCGACGCGACATGCATCGGAGCAGCTTCTTCCAGCAGGCGGCGCCCCGCATCGGTCAGCACGGCCAGCACCCCTCGGCGGTCGGTGGGGCATTCCACCCGCTTGGCCAGGTTGCGTTGCTCCATCCGGCCCACGCGGTACGTAACGACGCTCGGGTCGACCCCGAAAGTGTCGGCGAGGTCCGACATGCGCCTGCCGCCCGGCCGGCGGCTCATCTGAGTGAGCAGCCCGTAATCGAGATGCGTGATATCGAACGCTTCCTTCAGCTCGGCATCGAGCATGGCAAACAGGTTCATGGTCGCCACGACGAACGGCTCCCAGACCTCCATCTCGGCATCATCCAGCCAGCGGGTCACGCCGCGCAGCGTACTAGTCGCTGATTGGAATCCGGCGCTACACACCCAAAAGCGCTTCGAGTCCAACCGTGACGGGCTCGGGCAGGTCACTGATGTGCTGCACGGCCAGGGCGATGCCCGGAGCGAAGGCGGCGTAGTTGGTGGTGTCGTGGCGGATCGTGAGGTACTGGCCGGTCGTGCCCAGCACGACCTCCTGATGGGCAATCGATCCTTCCAGCCGCAAGGAATGGACCGCCACGCCATCGATGTCGGCGCCGAGCGCCCCCGGTGCGATCTCGGTGCCGCGGGACGCCGGCTCGCTCGCGGCTGCGCCACGCCGGGCGTCTGCCATGCGAGCAGCCGTCGCCAAGGAGGTGCCCGACGGCGCATCGGGTTTGTCGCGGTGATGCATCTCGATGATCTCGGCGGATTCGAAATGCGGCGCGGCGAGCTCCGAGAAACGCATCATCAGCACCGCGCCGATGGCGAAGTTGGGAACCACGAGACAGCGCGACGAGCCGTCTCCCCACTCCGCACGGAGTTGGGCGAGCTTCTCGACGGTGTAGCCGGAGGTACCGATGAGCACGTGCGCACCCAGCTCGCGCCATACAGGAACGTTGATGGCGGCGGCTTGCGGAGTCGTGAACTCAACGATCACGTCGCATCCGGCGAGGGCGTCAGGCCGGTCCGAGCACAAAAGGCCCCCGATCTCCTCACCACCGTGACGGGGGGCATAAAGGCCGTGGATCTCCGCTCCCTCCAAGTCCTGGACGACGGACACCGTTAGCCGCCCCATCCGCCCGGCCGCGCCCGACACGCCGACTTTCATGTCACGTACCTTGCGAGCTGGTCGGACTCGAAGGGGCCGGTCGCGCCAATGACCCTGGGCCCGGTGAGAGTCTTGGCCGCCAGATCGCGTATGTCGTCCGCCGTGATCTCCTCGACTCTGGCGAGGCGCTCATCCAGACTCAAATGCGGCAAACCCAGCAGCTCGGCCCGGCCAAGACGATTCATGCGCGAGTTGGCATCTTCCATCGAGAGGGCCAGTGCGCCGCGCATGTGCCCTTTGGCGCGTTCGAGCTCGTCCTCGGTGACCCCCGACGTAGCCAGTTGCTGGACTTCATCCAGCACGAGCTCGATCACCGTGCCCGTCATCGTGGGAGTGGTGCCCACGTACACCGCCCATGCCCCAGTGTCGGCGAACGGCATCGAGAAACTCTGGACCGCATAGGCCAGGCCCCGCTCCTCCCGGATCGACTGGAACAAACGCGACGACATGCCCCCGCCGAGGATGTGGTGCATCACCGAATCGACGTAACGGGCGTCGTCGGTCCGCGTGATCGACTCGCCACCGATCACCAAGTGAGTCTGCTCCGTCGGTCGCTCGACCACCTCCACCCGCGGTTTGATCGACGGCTGCGCCAGACCACGGCCGGATTCGTCCTCCGACCATTCACCGAAGTATTTGTCGACCAAGTCGACTACCCGCTGATGTTCCACGCTGCCGGCTACCGCGACGACCGTGGTCGCCGACCCGTAGCGCCGGTCCCAATAGCCACCAATGTCCTCCGGCGTCATCGCAGTGATCGACTCTCGGGTCCCCAGCACCGGGGCCTCCAGCGGATGGCCGGCGAACAGTGAGCGGGTGAACGCTTCGACCGCAACGTCGGAGGGATCATCGTCGGTCATGTTGATCTCCTCGATGACGACCTGCCGCTCCGAATCGATGTCCTTGGGCCGGAAGGCCGGCCGTTGCAGCATCTCCGCCAGGAGATCGATGCCGGTCTCCAGTTCGGTGTCCAGGAGCCGTGCCCAGAAGCAGGTGTACTCCTTGCTTGTGAACGCATTGGACTGGGCGCCAATCGCATCGAATGTCTGAGAGATATCGCGTGCCGACAGGCGCTCCGAACCCTTGAACAGCAGGTGTTCCAGGAAGTGGGAGGCGCCGGCCTCGCTGGGCCGTTCGTCGCGCGTGCCTGTGTCAACCCAGCAGCCCACTGCCACCGAGCGGATCCCGGGGATGTGCTCGGTGAGCACGCGCAGGCCGGATGGAAGTGTCGTCGCATCAAAGTGCATCAGACGATGTTAGAAACATGGGCAGCGCTTATGGCTTGTCAGGCTCTGTACGCCGTCACCACGTTCCGTGTTTGAGGCGCCACCTTGCATAGACTCGAGGTTCCGGAGGACGCAATGAGCGTGAACGAGGCGAGGCCGGGGTCGCCGCGCGTCACGATTGGAATGCCGGTCTTCAACAGCAGGCAGACCATCGAGATGGCCGTCGATTCTGTTCTCCAGCAGACATTCAGCGACTTCGAGCTCATCGTCGCCGACAACGGTTCCACCGACGGCACCGAGGCCGTGATGGAGGCGTACGCCGCGACGGATTCACGGGTGAGGTACGTCCGTCATCCCGAGAACCTGGGCCAGAACGGGAACTTTGCCGCGGTGGCTCAGTTGGCTACGGGCGAGTTGTTCCGGTGGATGGGCGACGACGATTGGTTGGAGCCCGACTATCTCGCGCGCCTCGTCACTGCGTTCGACAGCCGGCCGGACGTCGTCGCCGTGACCAGCTATCAGGAGTATGTCGAACCCGACGGCACCCAACACCGCGAGCGGTACACAGGCCCCCGGGTGACATCGGACCATCCCGTTGATCGCCTGGCCGAGATCCTCACGCTCCTCACCGGTTCCCCATTCTGGATCGACCCGGTGTATACGCTCGTCCGCCGGTCGGCGCTGACGGCGACGGGGCTCATCCGTCCGATGCAGTTTGGTGATCTCGCGTTTGCGTGCGAGCTGGCCATTGCCGGGCCGTGGGCTCACGTACCCGAGTTTCTGTGCGGACGCACTTACTCGACGCCGCCCTCCGGCCCGGAAGCGTTCCGCCGCTACACAGGCCGGCGCGGCGTGCGGTCCAGCGTCAGCGCCCGGACCCAACGCCTCCAATTCTGCGGGCTGGTGGCACGGCTCGTCGCTCGCATCCCCGACATCAGCGCCGCAGACCGGCTGCGAGGCTTTGGTGTCGTCGGCCGCTACTACTACCGGCTCCGGATGCGCCAGGTCCGACGCCGGATGCGGCGGGTCATACAACCTTTCGCCGCCTCGGCTTGAGTCGACCACCGTCAGGCTTTATGCCTGCGTAAAGTCCGAGACCCATACACTGTGCCCATGAACCCTGAGCCCCGCGACCCGGCCGACCTCAGCGCGGCCCCGGTCTGCTACCGCCACACCGACCGGGTTACTCACCTTTCGTGCTCCCAATGCGGGCGCTCGATATGCCCGGATTGCAGCTACGACGCCGCGGTCGGCCAGCGGTGCCCCGAATGCGTCGCCCGGGCGGGAACGACCCGGGTTATTCGCGCGCGGCAAACCCGCTCGAGCTCGCCGGTCGTCACCGGCATCATTGCGCTCACAATTCTCGTGTTCTTCGTGCAGCGGGGTTCTGCGTCGTTCCAGCTCGACTTCGCCCAGATCAACGAGTTCGTCCGGGCCGGCGAGTATTGGCGCCTGGTAACCGCGGCGTTCCTCCACGGCAGCGTGATGCATATTGCGTTCAACATGTACGCCCTGTACCTATTCGGCCCATCGCTGGAGCGACGGTTTGGCAGCCTCCCATTCGTGATGTTGTACATCGCATCGGCCCTGGCCGGTGGTGCGGCGTTTCTGTACTTCGGTGGCGACAACGCCGCCGTGGGTGCCAGCGGAGCGATCTTCGGCCTGTTCGGAGCGTGGATCGGTGCCTCCTATCGAATGCGCAACACGCCGGCCGGAGCCGCCCAATTCCGCAACCTGGCAGTCCTGCTGCTGATCAACCTGGCACTGCCGTTCCTCGCCCCCGGGCTCAACATCGCCTGGCAGGCCCACGTGGGCGGTCTGCTGGCAGGGGTCGCGGTCATCTCGGCTTGGCTCTATCTGGCTCCTGTGCCCAAGGACGACGTCAAAAGGACTCTGCTCGCCGCCGCGGTCGCGGCGATCAGCCTGGTGCTGGCGTTGCTCGCCTGACTCCCGATCTGAATGCCCGGTGCGAGGCTCAGTCGCTGAGCATCCATCCGGTGATCAGATCCGCAACCTCGCGAGGACGTTCGTAGAGCATCCAGTGCGTCGTGTCGATCAGGACGTGGTCGTAGGGTCCCGCCACAAACGGCTCGTTCGTCTCGGCCAGTTCGGGGATGAACGCAAAGTCGTCGGTTCCGTGGATGTAGCGAATCGGAACCTCCGTCTTCGGCAACTCGAGTGGCACGTCGGGGTTGAGGAGGCTCGGTGAGTAATGGGCTCGGTACCACTCAGCCATCGCGGTGAAGGTTCCCGTTTGAGACCATTCCTGCCGGTAGGCGGCCCGCGCGTCCTCGCTGATTGCCGGGTTGGTCCCGAACGCCAGGCGTTCGAGCAGCCGGAAGTTCTGGGCGGCGAGTAGCGCTTCTCCCTCCGGGCCGGCATTCATCAAAAAGGTGTATGCCGCTTTCATGAGCTGGCGGAGGTCGCCGGCGGCGGACTTCATGCGCATCGGATGGGGGCCGGCCATGGTGACGGCCCGTTCCACCATCGTCGGAGCAAACATGCACGAACCCCACGTCACCACAGATCCGAAGTCGTGCCCCGTCAGGTAGAAGCGCGCGACCCCCGCCCACGCACCCAGTGCGGCCACGTCGCCTACGAGACGGCCCATTCGATACGCGGCCGTCCCCACCGGTTTGTCTGAGCGTCCGAATCCTCGATTGTCCGGCACCAGAACGCGGAAGTGCTCGGCCAGCAGGGGGGCCGCCTCCGACCAGCCCCGGCTGGAATCGGGCCAGCCGTGCAGAGCGATCAGCAGCGGAGCATCACTCGATCCGTACTCCCGCACGTACAGCTCCGCACCCTCGGATGGGACTCGGTGTTCCCGGAACTCCATTCGGCGACGCTAACGAAGAAACCGGCCCGCCGTCCGGAAAAGCAAGCCCAGCACCGGGTTTGAGCGGACGGGACATGTGAGACAATGGAGGCTTATGGCCTCACGAGACCGCTCGATGCTGATGGAGATTCTCGCGCCCGAAGACCGGGCGATCGAGGCTGTGGTCGCCAGGTACCAGCGGGTCGCGGGCGCAGTGACCCGTTTTGCCCGGAGCTTGTCCGGTAACGAGAACCTGCGTGTCACGCTGGGATCTGAAACCCGTGCCGGTGAGAACGAGGTGGTGGTCGATCCCAGCCTCTTCCAGGCCGCGTACGGGCGCCGGGCACCCGTGACCCCCGAGGAGACCGCGCTGGCCTCCGCGCTGCACGAGGTTGTGCACCTCGTGTCCACCGATTTCGAGGAACGACGTCCCCTCCCACCGGAGTGGGTGCCGCCCGACAAGGAGCCGGCCGCAGAACCGCTTGCGCTGCTCGACGCACTCGATCGGGCCGGCGGTCGGGCCGCGGAAGCACTGTTCTTCGCGCTGGAGGACGCCCGTCAGGAGCGGATCGGACTGCGCACCTATCCCGGAGCTCACTCGGTCCTCGCCGACATCTATCGGGCGTCCATCACCGAAGCCATCTCCCAATCCGGCCCACTGGGTCAGTACGCGCTCAGCGCGTTCCTCTTGAGCGGTGGCTACGCCGAACGCGAAGAACTGGAGCGCAAGATCGATCCCCGGGCCGCCGTCGCCCTCGGAGATGCGACCGCGTTCATCGACCAGGTAACCGACGCAGAGGGTCCGTGGGAGGTGGGTCACCTGGCGCTCCAGCTGCTGACGATCGCCCGCCTGCACGGTCTCGTCACGGAAATGGCTGAGAGTGAAACCGTGGCCGACCGCAACACTCGAGAAGCAGCCGAACACGACTCGATCGCCGAGGGTGTGGACCGGATCCGCCTGCTGAGCCCGGTCGTGCAGGACACCACCGGGTACGACGAAGCCAAGAAAGCCTCCGAAGCGCGCGCCGGCGAGTCCGGCCGGAAGGACGATGCGGAAATTGGCGGCGATGACGCGACTGATCAGATCCTGCTGGTCAGCCAGTCGCCCACGGTCTACCTCCCCACCGGGCAGGGCGGCAAACTGATCGTGTCCACTGTGCCGGACCGCTTCCGTTCGTTCGCGACGGATGGGCGGGCTGCGATCTACGAGGCTGCCGCCCGCTGGGGCGTCGACCAGCGTCACGTGTCCGGAGAGCTCCATCCGCTGTTCATCGCCAACCAGCGGCGGGGACTGCGTTCGGGTTACGACGCCGGGGACCTGTCGCCATACTCGGCGCTCTTCCTCGGGGCCGGCCTCTACGAGCGGATGTTCGAACGCCGGTCGCTGCAGATGCGCCGTTCCTACGCAGTCAGTCTGCTGGTCGACGGGTCGGCGTCGATGCTGCAGCCGCGCCGCCTGAGCCATCCCGGTGACCGCTCGCCTTGGGGTCTGGCAGCCGCCATGCTGGGCGCCTGGACGCTGGCCGCTATGTGCGACCAGCTGCAGATTTCCTTCGAGGTGGCCATCTTCAACCGGGCATTCGCGGCCCGGCCCAGCGACACCGAGTGGAGCTATACCCGGCGCCGCAGTTCCGCGAGGGGGGCCCTCCGGCGCGCTCAGGGGGCGGCAGCGGACCGGCTGACAACGACGGTCAACCATTACCTGATCTCCGGCTACGACGAGCCGTGGCGCCGGTCTGAGGACGTGCTGGCCGGCATGTTCTGGTCGGCCATGTCGCCCGCCGATGCCGCCACCCAGGCTCGGCGGGCCCCACGCGAGACACCGCCCGTCTCCATGTTTGAGAAAGCGGCCAACGTCGACGAATACAACGTGACCTACGCCGCCCAGCGGATGGCCGCCCAGCGGGCCGACGTCCGGGTGATGGTGGTGCTGGCCGATGGGATGACCCGCGGATCGGTCGAGGCTCTCGCCGGTGCGGTCGACGCCGTCGAGCATCAGGGCACCACGGTGCTCGGCATCGGCATCGGCGATGACACGGTTGAGCTTGCCTACAGCCGCAGCGAGGTCGTCAGCCGTCCGGACGTCCTTGCCCAGTCGATGGTGGATGGCGTTCGCGGCGCATTGCGGCGAAGCCTCGCCCTCTTTGGAGAAGAAACCTGGTGGATACGCGCCGGACGGCGTGGACCCGTACTACGAAAGGACCGACAAAGTGCCTGACACGGTGACGTTCCACGACCCGACCGGCGACGGCAAGCCGATCGAGCTGACCACCATCGAGGTGCCCGACGACATCCCCAACCGGGAGCAGCGCGTGGGGAAGATCCCAGACCCGGATCCCCACTACGTCGATCTCGGCATGCTGTATCGGTTCGCCCAGATCGAACAGGTCCGGCGGACCCACGGGGGCGACACCCCGCTTCACCTGGCGGTGCGGGGCCACATGGGGACCGGTAAAGATCACGATATCGAGCAGTTCGCAGCCCTGATGCGGCTGCCCTACTACCGGATCCCGCTGACCGGTGAGGTCCGCGACATCACTCTCATCGGGTCGGTCAAGCTGTATGGAGATGGCAAAGGCGGAACGTCGTCGCGGTGGGAGGACGGCGACATCACCCGGGCGTTGCGAGGTCCTGCCTTGGTCAACCTGAGCGAACTGAATGCGGCCGGGGCCGAGACGTTGTTCGCGTTGCACGGCCTGCTGGACCGCTACCAGGCGCTTGATTTGCCCACCGGCGAGACCGTGCGGCTGCGCGAGGACATTCGCATGTTTGGCACGATGAACCCGACGGACCTGCGCGACTACGCCGGTACCCAGAACTTGAACAAGGCGTTCGCCGACCGCTGGGTCATCTGGCAGAAGGACTTCCCGAGCCAGGAGCAGATCGCGTCGATGATCGTCCGCCGTTATCCGCAGTTGCAAGAGCCGTATGTCGATGCGCTGAGCAGGTTGGCGGCCGAGGTCAACGAGTCCTTCCTGTCGTCGGACTCGGGGACCCGGGTCGAGACGCCGATGAGCTTGCGGACCGTGTTGGATCGGGTTCCGGCCGGGCTGCGGATGTTCGCCGGCCGGGAGGATCCACTGCGCGAGGCGTGGGAGTGCATGGTGCTGCCGCACATCGACTCATACGACATCGACCACTACGAGACGGTGTGGAATGCCTGCGTGCGGCGCGGGCCGTCGGATCCACCGTTCAACGACTGATGAGCTCCGCGTGACGGCGACGCCGGCGAGCCTCGATCCTCGACTGACGCCGGGATCTTGAATCACCCCTATCCCGCTCGGTACCCTCCCGGATGGGGTTTGGGGGCTTGTCATTGGGCTGGGAACGTCAACGGCACAAAGCAGCGGTAGCAGTGGTGTTGCTCGTGGTCACCTTGGTCGTCCGAGCGGACGACTCGGTAGCCCAGACAACCTTGCTGGGTGCGGTCGGCTGCTCCCAGACAGAGGGTGTCATGGTCGGCCACCACGAGGCTGGCTATTCCAATTCCTGGGACATGGCCGGGGCGGGTTATGGCGGCGGCGCCATCCACGACTGGACACCCGGCCGGGCCAAGTATTGGGATCGTTTCGAGACCCTTCTGGCGCAGTATCCCCAGACCACTGACATCTTCTGGATGTTGTGTCTGCGTGACACCGGGTCGCCCGTACCAACCGACGCCGATTACCAGGCGGTGGAGGACATCGCCGCCGAGATTGCCGCCCGCGCCCCGGGAACGACCATCTGGGTGTCACCGATGAACGACTTCGAAGGCGTGGTGTGTCCGATCTCGGGCACCACCGGGCCGATCGTGGCGCGAACGTTGGCCGATCAGGTGGCCGCCCAGGGCTGGGCCGCCAGGGGCCCCGACGTTTCGCCACTCACCCCGGCCACTGTGTCACCCGACGACTGCCACCCCAACGAGGCGGGCCGGATCATGTGGGGCGAGGAGCTGCAGGCGTTCTTTTTCGAAAGCGGCGGTTCGTTCATCGGGTCGTTCTCCGACGATGACGGGAATGTCCACGAATCGAACATCGAGACGATCGCCGCCGCCGGCATCACCACCGGCTGCGGCGGCACTCGCTACTGTCCCGCCGCGCCCGTCAGCCGCGGACAAATGGCGAGCTTTCTTGCTCGCATGCTCGCACTTCCCGCCGCTACTGCCGACCACTTCACCGACGACGACGGCAACAGCCACGAATCCGGCATCAATGCCGTCGCCACCGCCGGTATCGCACTCGGAACGGGCGATGGCGAGTTCGAGCCGGACAGCCACGTCACGCGCGACCAGATGGCCAGTCTGTTGGCGCGCGCTTTGAATCTCACATCCATGCCGACTGACTATTTCACCGACGACACCGGGAACACTCACGAAGCCGCCATAAATACCATCCGCGCCCACGGCATCACCTTCGGGTGTGACACGGCTGGGACGCAGTATTGCCCCCGCGATCGGGTCCGGCGCGACCAGATGGCCAGCTTCCTGGCCCGATCGCTCGTCCTGCTGCCGTGACCGACCGCCCGTCCGTGACCACGTCGGTTCTCCCGACCCGGCTACCGTCCGGGAATGCGTGTGGCTGCAGTCGACATCGGCACCAACTCCACTCGGCTGCTGATCGTGGAGCACTCTGGCGACGGCTCGCGGGAACTCGACCGCCGGACCACTGTCACCGGCCTCGGCCGCGGAGTTGATCGGTCCGGGCAGTTGGCGGACGACGCCATGACGCGCACTGTCGAGACGCTCAACCACTACGCGCGTAGGGCCGGAGAGCTCCGGGCCGAGCGAGTGGTCGCGGTCGCCACGTCCGCGACCCGCGACGCCTCCAACCGGGAGGAGTTTCTACGCGCCGCGGAGACGGCCCTCGGCGTGTGGCCCAAAGTCATCTCAGGCGAGGAAGAAGCTCGACTGGCCTTCGCCGGGGCCGCGGCCGGATTCGGCACGGTATCGCTGCTGGTCGTCGATATCGGCGGTGGTTCCACCGAGTTCGTCACCGCTGACGCCGCCCACTCGGCCGACGTCGGCTCTGTTCGGCTGACCGAACGAACGCTGCCGGACCGACCGGCATCGTTCGAGCAACTTCAGCGCGCAGCCCGCCATGCCGCAGACCTGCTGGCGCAGCTGCCGGCCCCACCCGCCGTATCGGAGGTGATCGGGGTTGCCGGCACATGGACTTCGCTGTCGGCCATCGCTCAGGAACTGCCTGGATACGACCGCGCCGCGGTGCACCACAGCAGACTGTCTCGGCTGGATGTCGATCGGTTGGTCGTGTCTCTCGCTGCCAGAACCTTGGACGAAACCGCGGCAATACCGTCGCTCGATCCAGCCCGGGCGCCGGTCATTTTGGGCGGAGCGATCGTGGCCCGGGAGTGCATGCGGCGCATTGGGATCGACCAGGTCCTGATATCGGAGCACGATCTCCTCGACGGGCTCGCCGGACAGGGCGGCGACTGATGCGCGTGACCGTATGTGAGCTGAGCGGTCATCCCAGCCGGCTCGATCGGGATTGGGCGAGCCTGTCCGCCCATGTTGCCACGACCTCTCCTGAGCTGGTCGTTCTACCGGAAATGCCGTTCTTCGAATGGCTGCCGGCTACCCGCCGCGTGAGCAACACCCGCTGGATCGAGGCGGTGGATGCCCATGCGGAGTGGCTGAAGAGGCTCCCTGAACTGGGGGCCGTGACGGTCGCCGGCACCCGCCCGATCTTGTCCGAAGGACTGCGATACAACGAGGGATTCGTCTGGTCGGCCACCGGTGGGTATCAGCCGACTCATCGCAAAACGTTCCTGCCCGATGAGCCGGGATTCTGGGAGGCCAGCTGGTACGCCCGCGGCCCCGTGGAGTTTCAGCCGCACGACGCCGGAGGTGCGCGGATGGGATTCCAGATCTGCACTGAGATCTGGTTCCCTGAATACGCCCGTGCCTATGGCAAGGGCGGGGTGCAACTGTTGTGTATGCCTCGGGCCACTCCGGCCGAGACACTGGACCGGTGGCTGGCAGCCGCCCGGGTGACCGCCTTGATCTCCGGCGCGTTTTGTGTTTCCTCCAACCACGCGCCTGATGCCGCCACCGTTGATCTTGGCGTTGAGATGGCAGGCGCCGGGTGGATCACCTCGCCCACCAACGGTCTGGTCATCGCAATGACTTCCTCCTCTGAGCCTGCCGTCACGGTTGACCTCGACCTCACTGAGGTTGCGCAGGCTCGGACGACCTATCCCCGCTACGTCGCCGACGGCCCGATCACCGACTGAACATGATGCATGGCTCCCGGGTATGACTAACTTTGCTACCCACCGCACTGCGCAGAGGCACGATGAGATCATATGAGATGGGAAACGCCGAACTCGATGCTGCCATCCGCGAGCTGGTGGCGGCGGCCGGGGACGGCGCCGACGCCGATCTGGTGGCCGAGCTGATCACAACCGCGTTGAAGCTTCATCGTGACCAGCCCGATCGCGGCGAGATGAAGCTGTTCAACGCGGCGCTCAAGGAGATGCGCTATTCATCCCTGGTGTTCTCGCAATACCGGGAGCGGATGAAAGTCACCATCTTTGGCTCTGCGCGTACCCGGCCCCAAGAGTCGAACTATCGGCTGGTCGAAGACTTCGCCCACCACATGGCACACGTCAGGAAATGGATGGTGATCACCGGGGCCGGCCCGGGCATCATGGAAGCGGGTAACCGGGGCGCCGGAATGGACGCCTCTTTCGGCGTCAACATCCGGCTGCCGTTCGAAGCAAACGCCAACGAGTTCATCCCCGATCAGCGGGTCATCAATTTCAAGTACTTCTTCACCCGCAAGCTGGGCTTTGTGAAGGAGTCGCACGCTTTCGTCATTGCGCCCGGCGGCTTCGGAACCATGGACGAGGCGTTCGAACTGCTGACCCTGGTACAGACCGGCAAGACCGACCTCCATCCCATCGTGTTCTTGGAAGCACCCGGGGGCTCCTACTGGAATCAATGGCGCCACTTCGTCGAGGAGGAACTTCTCGACGCAGGCATGATCGCCCCCGACGACCTCAACCTGTTTCTGATCACCACCGACATAGGGGCGGCGGCCGATGAGATCTGCGACTTCTACCGGAACTATCACTCGCAGCGCTACGTCGCGGGCCGCCTCGTGCTGCGAGTGCGCTACGCGCCGACCGAGGATCAGCTGGGCAAGCTCAACGAGGAATTCTCCGACATCATCACCGACGGCGAAATGGAAGTGATAGCCGCCACCGACGCCGAGGTGGCCGACCAGGATGCGTTGGAGTGTGAGCGGATCCGGTTCACGTTCGACCGTCGACAGTACGGGCGACTGCGCCAGCTGATCGATCGCCTCAACGATCTCCCGACACCCGACGGCGCGGTACCCGGATCTGTTCCCACCGCATTCAACCCTGATGTCCCGCCCGATGTCTAGACACGGACGGTGATCCGCCGCTGTGGCCCAAATCGCGCGGTGGTATCTCACCTACCGCGGTTGAGGTCGATCCAGATTTCACGCTATGTGGCGTTTGCGGTACGAGAATCTGTAGAAAATGACTAGCCTTGGCAGGTGCGCGAAATCCTTTCAGACCTGGTGGCCGAGCAACAGGCGCTCGACCAGTTTCTACAGAAAATCAACATACGGGACTGGAAACTGTCCACGAGTGACGGCTGGAACATCCAGGACACCGTGAGTCATCTGGCGGCGATGGAGGGCTACGCCCACAACGCCATCAGCGACGGTGGCACCCGGTTGGGCGAAATCGACGACCACGACTCGCTCGACGGGTTCTTCGAAGTGGGCGCCGAGGCCGGTCGCGGGATGCGACCCCAAGATGTGATCGAGGTATGGCGGGAGAACCGCGCCAAGGTCGTGGACGCCCTCTCTCGCATGAATCCCACGGATCGGATTCCGTGGTTTCGAAGCGACATGTCAGCCAAGACGTTCGCAACCGCCCGACTCGCCGAAACCTGGGCCTACGGGCTGGACATCCACGCGGCGGTGGAGGCCGAAATCGAAGAGACGGACCGCCTTCGGCACATCGCATGGCTTGCGTGGAAGAACCTCCCATACACGTTCAGCTTGGCTGGCGAGCCCTATCCGGAGCCGATCCGGGTGCAGGTGGTGGGACCGATGTATGCCAAGTGGGTGAGTGGTCCCGAAGACAGCGACCAGGTGATCAAGGGCCCGGCCCTGCCGTTCTGCACGCTGGCCGTCGGCCGTGCCTCACCGGATGAAGTCCGGGATCAAATGACCATCACCGGCGATCTCGCCGAGCGAGCGTTCGAACTCGTCAGAATCACGCTCTAGTGCCGCAGCCCGAATCCACGGCTCCCCAGCTCATCGGTATGGTGCATTTGGGCCCGTTGCCCGGCGCGCCCGGGTTTGCCGGCGACTTCGAGGCGGTACTGGAACGGTCGGTGGCAGATGCGCTGGCGCTGGCCGACGCCGGATTCGATGCCCTGATGATCGAGAACTACGGGGACGTGCCCTTTTTCGCCGACCGGGTTCCCCCCATAACCACCGCGGCCGTGGCCCGCGCCGTGGCAACCGTGCGGGCGGCGGTGTCCCAGCCGCTGGGCGTCAACGTCCTCCGCAACGACGGCCTGGCGGCGCTGTCGATTGCCGCCACCTGCGGGGCACAGTTCATTCGGGTCAACGTGCTGTCGGGCGCCATGTACACCGATCAGGGTCTGGTGAGCGGCCGGGCGGCCGAGATCGCGCGGGCGCGAGCGGCGTGGGCTCCAGAGATCGAGATCCTGGCCGACGTCTTCGTGAAACACGCCGCTCCCCCACCCGGTTTGACGCTCGAAGAGGCCGCCGCCGACACGTATCACCGCGGCCTGGCAGACGCTCTGGTCGTGTCGGGCCCGGCCACGGGGCGGGCCCCCGATCAGAAGACGATCGCCAAGGTACGCCGGGCGGTGCCGGACGCGCCGCTGCTGATCGGATCGGGCGCCACCAGCCGCAATGTGGGCCGGCTGCTCGAAGCGGCCGACGGGGTCATCGTCGGGACCGACGTCAAGACCAAAGGTCGGGTGGAGAACCCGGTCGATCCGAACCGAGCCGCTGCCTTGGCGCGGGCGGCTACCGCTGGCCCGCAGGAGTCCAAGCCCGCTCGCAGCAAACCAAAGCGCAAGCGCGAGCCGGGGAGCGACGACGCCTGACGCGGGACCCGGCCATCGTGGCGTTCACTGGTGCTCGTTGATCTGTATCGCAAGCCCGTCCGGATCGGAGACAACCATGGACCGACCGAACGCCTCATCGGCTATCCCACGGACCGTCTCGATACCTCGAGCGCTCAGCAACGATTCAACGTTCTCCAAAGATTCGTGAGCCCGGAGTGAGATCGCCACACGAGGCTGCGCGCCGCTCCCAGCATCGGCCGTGATGTGCAGCGCCAACGCCGATCCACTCAGCTCCATCTCGGTCCAGTGAGGATTGCGTCCTGACGGTCCCACCGTCGCGCCGAGGGATTCGTAGAAGTCGACCGACCGATCCATGTCGGTTACGTAGATGATCGGGACCAGCTTCATGGCGAACTCCCATCGCCGACGCCTGCACTACCCCCTCCAGCCGGGAGAGCGGGCACAGGTGCGAACGCCGCTTCGAAATGGCGCCGATGCATGCACCTTGGACCAATCTAGCTCGCGACGGACATGCCGGCCCGCACGCGAAACGGCACCGCCAGGGGCGGTGCCGTTCGAACGCGATCGGCGACGCTCAGCTACCCACCAGCACGGCTTTGATCTCTTCCAGCTCCTCCTCCGGGGTGCGGAACAGGCCGGCCTCGGCCGCAGCTTCGAGCCCCACCACTACATCGGGGTCGAACTGCGTTCCGGCGTGCGCCCGGATCTCGTCCAAGGCATAGTCAACCGGAAGAGCCGGCTGATAGCAGCGGTCGGAGGTGATCGCATCGAACGCATCGGCCACGGTCAGCACCCGGGCCAGCAGCGGGATGTGGTGGCCGGACCGGCCGTTGGGATAGCCGCTGCCGTCGAACCACTCGTGGTGGCAGAGCACGGTTTCGGCGATCTCCTCGTGCACCGAACCCCGGACCATCCGGTAGCCGAGCTCGGGATGGCGGCGAATCTCATCCCATTCGGCTCCAACCAGCGGGCCCGGCTTCCAGAGCACTGCCTGGTCAATGTCGACTTTGCCGATGTCGTGAAGGGTGCAGGCCACCCGCAGACGGCGGAGCCGTTCCGCCCCCAGGCCCAATGCCTTACCGATGGAGTGGGCCAGGCTCGCAACCCGGTCGCCGTGCGCGGCCAGCCCCGGGTCGTCCTTCTGCAAGCGCCGAACCAATGTGTCAAGCACGGCGGATCCCTACCTTCCCTGGCGAACTGACCTCCGCATTATTGGAACCCTCCACTACTTCAGTCCATGGGACGGGCGACTCATTTACGTGCACATGTGAACTAGTCCTGGGTCGGCTGACCCAGACGGCGCCCCGACCCGGCCACAGTGGTCGCCGGCGTGAGCGACATCGCCCACCGCACCAGCTGTGGACGCAAGAATGAACACATGGACATCGCAGTGAATTTGGTCGAGTACTACTTGCGGCTCAACGGGTACGTCACGCTATCCGAGTTCGAGATTCAGCAGCGCAACCAGCGCGGCGTTTGGGAGACCGTTACCGACATCGACATCGTCGCCATCCGCTTCCCGGGACCCGTATACGCCGGAGATGTCCATGACGACGACGAATGCCGGTTTCTCCTCATCGAGGACGACGGGTTGTTCTTGGAAGACGCCACGATCGACATCGTCATCGGCGAAGTGAAGCAGGGCGAAGCTGTGTTCAACCGCGGTCTGACGACGCATGCTGCACTCCACACCATCCTCCGGCGCTTCGAGTGGCTGTACTCGTCCGGGGTGGAGGCGGTGATCGAGGAGCTCCAGCAGGGTGGGGTGGCCCGCAGCGAGGCCCGGGCCGGCGGTTCGATCCGAACCCGGCTGGTTGCATTTGGCCGGTCCCCGGTCGTCAATCTCAACACGATCAGCCTCAGCCACATCTTCGAGACCGTGTACGGCTATCTCCGCCGCTACGGAGACATGCTGCAGGGCGCTCAGTTCCGGGAGCCGGCGCCGGCGCTGCTTCATCTGCTGGCCAAAACAGGGTTCGACGTGGGCCGAGAATCGACGCCCGTCCCGGACTGAAGGAGGCCGGTGAGCGGGCCGTCTCGTTTGTCGTACCCGCCGGGTACCGTTGCTCAGATGGACCTCACCACCCTGTTCACGCCGGCCACGGCAGCGTGGTTCGAGTCATCGTTTGCCGAACCCACCGCGGCCCAAGCCCGGGGGTGGCCGGTCATCGCCGGCGGCAACCACACGCTGATCCACGCGCCGACCGGGTCCGGGAAGACACTGGCCGCGTTTCTCTACACGGTCGATCGCCTGCTGACCGAACCCCATCCAGAACCGCGCCGCCGGTGCCGGGTCTTGTACATCTCGCCGATGAAGGCGCTGGCCCACGACGTCGAGCGCAATCTCCGAGCCCCACTGACTGGTATTCACCACGCGGCTGCCCGGCATGAGTTCGGCCCTTTGCAGGAGGTGGCCGCCGCCATTCGCACCGGTGACACACCAGCCGACGAGCGTCGCCGGATGCAACGGACCCCTCCCGACATTCTGATCACGACCCCAGAGTCGCTGTATCTGCTCCTCACCAGCCGCGCCCGGGAGATGCTCAGTTCTGTGCGCTGGGTGATCATCGACGAGGTACACGCGGTGGCGGGGACCAAGCGCGGCACCCATTTGGCCCTCTCGCTCGAGCGTCTCGAGGAGCTGACCGAAGTGGACCCCCAGCGCATCGGTTTGTCCGCCACGCAGCGGCCGCTGGAAACCATCGCCGAGTTCATCGGCGGCGGGGCCGTCGCCGACGGAACGCGTACCCCCCGGCCTGTGTCAATCGTCGACGTCCCGTCCGACAAGCGGCTCGAAATCGAACTGATCGTGCCGGTGGAAGACATGGCCGCACCGGCGCCACCCGACCCGCTCACCACCGATCAGACCGACGCCGGTTACCGGTCGATCTGGCCATCGGTCTACCCCGAAGTGCTGGAGCTGATCCAGCAGCACCACTCAACGATCGTCTTCGCGAATTCGCGCCGGCTGGCAGAGCGAATCTGTACCGAACTCAACAATCTGGCGGGCGAGGAGGTCGCCCGAGCCCATCACGGGTCGGTGTCACGTGAACAGCGAGTCGAGATCGAAGAGCTGCTCAAACAGGGACGTATCCCGGCGGTCGTGGCCACCTCGTCGCTCGAGCTCGGCATCGACATGGGCGCGGTGGATCTGGTGGTCCAAATCGAATCTCCGACATCTGTGGCCTCCGGTCTCCAGCGGGTGGGACGCGCCGGCCATCAGGTGGGTGCCCCGTCGGTCGCCAAGGTGTTTCCCAAGTACCGAGGCGATCTGCTCGAAGCCACGGTCGTGGTCGATCGAATGCGCGCCGGGGCCGTCGAACCGACGACAATTCCCAAGAACCCGCTCGACGTGTTGGCCCAACAGATCGTGGCGATGGTCGCGATGGATGAGTGGACGGTCGATGGACTGTATGAGGTCGTCCGTCGGGCCGCCCCCTACGCCGACCTGGCTCGGGGTCCCTTCGAGGCTGTCCTCGACATGGTGTCGGGCCGCTACCCCTCCGAGCTGTTCGGTGAGCTGCGACCGCGGGTCGTCTGGGACCGGGTAGAACACACGTTGACCGCCCGGGCCGGGGCCCACCGGCTGGCCGTAACCAATCCGGGCACGATCCCAGACCGGGGTTTGTATACCGTCAATCTGCCCGACGGCGCTCGAGTGGGAGAACTCGACGAGGAGATGGTGTACGAGTCCCGACCAGGTGACGTCTTCATCCTCGGGACCTCGACGTGGCGCATCACCGACATCACCCACGACCGGGTGGAGGTCGTACCCGCACCCGGCGACTCGGCCGGACGGATGCCGTTTTGGCGAGGCGACCAGCCGGGACGACCGCTCGAAACCGGCCGGGCCGTCGGCAAGTTCATCCGCGAGATCGGATCGCTGCCGGCCGGCTCGGCAGTGGACACGCTGACCAAGGAATACAGCCTCGAAGAGCGAGCGGCACGCAACCTCGTTGCCTACATCGATGAGGAGCGCGAATCCACGGGTGTGCTGCCCTCCGACCAGGTCATCGTGATCCAGCGTTTTCGAGACGAGATCGGCGACTGGCGCGTCGTCGTCCTGTCGCCCCTCGGCGCTCGGGTTCATGCGCCTTGGGCCATTGCGCTCAACAAGCGGTTCCGAGAGCGGTTCGGGCGGTCGATGGACGTCATCTGGGGCGACGACGGCATCGCCTTCCGGTTCGTGGACTCCGATGAGGTCCCCGGCACCGAAGAATTGGTGATCGAGCCTGGCGAGCTCGAGCCGCTTCTGATGGAAGAGCTAGTCGACACAGCGATCTTTGCGGCCCATTTCCGGGAAGCGGCCGCCCGAGCGCTGCTCCTCCCCCGCCGCCGGCCGGACGGGCGCACCCCGCTCTGGCTGCAACGACGGCGCGCAGCCGACCTGATGGAGGTGACGAAGGACTTCGGCGCATTCCCCATCGTACTGGAGGTGTACCGGGAGATACTGCAGGATCGGTTCGACCTACCGGCGCTCACGCAGGTTCTGGCCGACGTTCGGTCCCGCAAGATGCGCGTTGTGGAAATCGAGACCAGCAGCGCGAGTCCCTTCGCCTCGTCCCTCTTGTTCGAGTTCGTGGCCTCCTACCTCTACGAAGGGGACACGCCGCTGGCGGAGCGCCGGGCCGCCGCACTCACGCTGGATCGCGAGCTTCTCCGAGAGCTTCTCGGTGAGGGCGAGCTCCGCGAGCTGCTGGCGGTCGACGTGATCGAATCGATCGAAATGGAACTCCAGCGACTCGCCGAGGATCGCAAAGTACGCGGCGTCGACGGGCTGCACGATCTTCTCCGCGCCATCGGGCCCCTGACCACCGATCAGATCAACGCCCGGCTCAAGGAAGGCGACGCCGCATCCATGCTGTCGGAATTGGAGTCCACGCGACGCATCATCCCGGTGCGGGTCGCTGGTCGCGAGATGTGGGCGGCGGTCGAGGACGCAGGCCGGCTACGAGACGCCCTGGGCTTGCAGCCGCCGCCCGGAGTGCCTCAGGTCTTCCTGGAGACAGTGGACGACCCGCTGGGGGACGTCGTGGGTCGTTATGCCCGCAGTCATGGCCCGTTCACGGCCGATCAGGCCGCCTTCGATCTGAGTCTGCCGGTCGGCGTCGTCTCAACCGCCCTGGCCGCGCTCGAGGCCCGAGGTCGGCTCGCCCGCGGCGCGTTCCGGCCGGGCGCCCAAGGTCAGGAATGGGTCGACAACGAGGTCTTGCGACGGTTGAAGCGCCGCAGCCTGGCGGCGCTTCGCAAAGAGATCGAGGCGGTCGACCAGGTGACGCTGGCACGTTTCGTACCGGTCTGGCAGGGCGTCGGACGTACGGGCCGGCGCGACCTGGTCGCGCTCACCGAGGTGCTGCGCCAGCTGCAAGGAGCGCCGATTCCGGCTTCCATACTCGAACGCGATGTCCTGGCCGGACGGCTCGACTACGCCCCAGAGCTGCTGGACCAGCTGATGGTGTCGGGAGAAGTCGTATGGCTGGGACGAGGACCGATCGGTCCCAGAGACGGGCGGATCGCGTTGTACCTACGGGACCAGCTCGAGCTGCTGCACCGGACCGATCCCGCGACCGAGCTGCCGGCCGGTCCGGTGCACGATGCCATCCGGGCCCACCTCGCTGAGCGCGGCGCCTCCTTTTTCCGTGATATCTACACAGCGGCCGGCGGCGGTGATCCCGCCGAGGTGCTCGAAGCCGTCTGGGACCTGGTATGGGCGGGTGAGGTCACGAATGACACGCTGGCGCCACTCCGGGCTCTGCAGATGGGCCGGGCCCGGCGTCGCGGCGGGGCGGGCGCCCGGCGCGCACCCGTTCTTCCGTCTTCGATGCCGCCGTCCGCCACCGGGCGGTGGTCGAGGGTGGCCGACCTGATGTCCAATCCGGCTGGTGACGCCGCCTGGGCAACGGCCTGGACGGACCAGCTACTCGAACGTCACGGTGTCGTGACCAGACCGGCCGCCCTCGCAGAAGGTGTGCCGGGCGGACTCACGTCGCTGTACCCGGTGCTGACGCACATGGAAGAGATCGGACGGATCCGGCGGGGCTATTTCGTGGAGGGCATGGGCGGCCTCCAGTTTGCCCTACCCGGCGCAATCGATCGCCTGCGGACCGCGGAACCGTCCGGCGGGATCGTGGTACTGGCGGCGGCCGACCCGGCCAACCCCTACGGGTCGATCATCCCGTGGCCGGAGGAGGCCGGGGGACGGGCCAGCCGGGCGGCCGGGGCATACGTCATCCTTCACGATGGCCGGCCGCTCGTGTACCTCGAACGAGGAGCCAAGCGCGCCATCACGCTCACCGACGATCCTGAGTTGTTCGTTCCTGCCGCAGGTGCGCTGGCAGACGTCGGGAGCCGGCAGCGACGCATGACCCTGGAGCGAATCGACGACGAACCTATCTCGTCCCATCCTCTGGGCCGGCTACTTCTTGACCACGGCTTTGCACCCGCCGCCAGGGGGCTCACTTTCCGGGGCCGTTGATGCCTGAAGGCGATTCGATCCACGCCCACGCCCGCCGGATCCGCGAGAAGATGGCGGGCCGGGCCCTCATTCGGGTCGGTGGGACGGAACCATCGGTGCGGCGGCGGGCTGCACAGCTGCGCGGAAGCACCCTCGACAACGTCGAAGCGGTGGGCAAACACTTGTTGATCGACTTCTCGGGAGGCTGGTCATTGCGCGTCCACCTCGGCATGACCGGACGGTGGCGTTTCGGACCACCCTCAGGGGCCAAGTCCGACGGCCCAGCCCGGGTGGTGATAGAGACAAGCGGCTGGTCTGCCCGGTGCTACGGGGCCCCGACGGTCGAGATCGACCGAACACCGCTCATATGGGATCGGGTAGGCCACCTTGGCCCCGACCTCTTGGATGATCCTCCCGATGTCGCCAGCGCCGTGGCGCGGGCCAGGTCTGCGGACCAAACGGTCGGTATCTCCGGCATCCTGCTCGACCAGCGGATCGCAGCCGGGATCGGCAATGTGTTCCGCAACGAGGTCCTGTTCGAAGCCGGCATCCACCCCGAAACCCCGGTCGGACGCGTGACGGACGCTCAGCTCGAATGGATGTATCTACGCGCCGCCGCCCAGCTGCGGCGCAACGTAGGGCCGGGGAGCCGAACCACCACGGGGGGGCGGCGGCAGGGTTCGGAACTCTACGTATACGGGCGGGCCGGCCGTCCTTGCCGGCGGTGCGGCTCCGAGGTGCGAGTGGGCAGATCCACCGACCTCGAGCGGATCACATACTGGTGCACCGCCTGTCAGCCCGACGACCATGCGCCGGCCGGCAACCAGCGCTGAGCGAACTCATCGGCGCTCAGAGCATCCAGGTCGGCGACCATCTCCACCGCCACGTCCCGCCCACCGTCGAGACTCGCCAATAGACGGCCCGTGGCCAGCTCGGCCACCAGGATCTGATTCGGCTCCGGGTAGTCGCCCAAGGTACGGAAGACCCGAGCGAGAAACTGACGCCACCAGGCGCCGGGTGGCGCAGAGCTGAGCTCGACTAGAAACGCGTCCGCGGCTCGCATACACCACCACGCTACCTGTCATCGAGGCGCGGCATCCCGGAATCCCCGTAACCCGCTAGGACGTGCACGAGCCGCGGCGTCACCGGCCGCATCGGACACCGGATCTGACCAGCCGGCCAGACGGTCAGACGAGTACCCGCCGGGAACCGCAAAGAATCCGCCCCCTAGACCTTTCCTTCGCGCCGTCGTAACGTGCGATGCCTGAACACCGCCGGAGGTGGCATGCAACTCGCGAAGAAGCTCCTCAAATACAGCGTCATCGTCGATGCGGTGATTGTCCTGGCGGCCGTGATCGCCCGGTTCATGCTCCGCTCCGAGGGCGA
Source organism: Acidimicrobiia bacterium (assembly GCA_041576165.1). GTDB lineage: Bacteria > Actinomycetota > Acidimicrobiia > Spongiisociales > Spongiisociaceae > JBFGLM01. The sequence continues at coordinate 401 of JBFGLM010000021.1, read as the reverse complement.
CGAATACAGCGACGAGTTCTCGCGCATCGCCATCATGAGGGGCGAACGATTCACGTCTCGTGCCGCGTCGCTGCGTCGCGCGACCGTTGTGGCGGTCATGGGCAGCGTCGAGCTGGATCTCAGCAACGCCCATCTGGCGCCCGGAGCCCGGCTCACTGTCTTCACGCTTTGGGGCGGCGTCGAGGTTCGAATCCCGTCCAAGTGGAAGGTCGTCGGCGATACCGGCGCCTTCCTGGGCGACACACGCATGGTGCTCGAAGGTCAGGCCGATCTGCTGTCGGATGCGCCGGCCCTGGCCGTCAACGCACGCTCGATCATGGGCGGGACCATGGTGACCAATCAGGCGAAGACCCCGGTCGGTTGAGCGCGGGGCGGTCGGATCCCGCGATACGCATCACCGC
>JBFGLM010000020.1:0-80948 GCA_041576165.1 Acidimicrobiia bacterium | reverse complement strand
CGGCGGGATCCGGACAGCATCCAAACCCAACAACCTCTCCGATCGTACTCGGGGCGATGATCCTCCATTCGCTACCAAGGAGTGTGCGCATCTCCTCCTGCTGCTCGGCGAATTCCGGGCCCTCCGGGTCGAAGATGACGCTCAGTACCTCCGGGTCATCGGTGGGATGAGCGTTCAGCCACGTCCAATATGCATCGATATCGGACCACACGCCGACCAGCTCGGCCCATGTGTTGGCCTGGAGGTCGACCGCGGGCGGCGGCGCGTCCGGATCGGTCAGAGTGGCGGCGTCATCGATCGGATCGGGCAATAGCGGTCCTTCGGCACTCGTCTCCGGGACCGTGGTGGACGCAACGCTGGTCGCAGCAGCCGCACTCGTTGACGAGACGCTCGCACTCGAGTCGACCGGGCTCGTTGTCGGAATCTCGACGGCGACGACAAATGTCGATTCGGCTGACTCCGAACCGGTCGAACACGAGGCGGCGACCAACACCCCGACTGCCAGCCACCCGGCCCCCCGAGCCCGACTCCTCCACATGCTGCTGACCGTAGCGACCAAACGAGGTTGCGGGAAGACCCTCGCCCGGACCCTCCATCCATAACGACCGCGAATTGGCCCGTCAAGATCTTCACGCGCCATCGCCGGTTTCGTACCGTCCGGCCATGACACCCGACCTCTCGGAAATCAGTCAGCTGGCGCTGGCGTACTTCGAGGCCGCCGGCATCCGCGCGTGGCCCGACGGCGACGACGTAGTGACCGAGCACGGCCGCTACGGCCTGATCAACCTCGCTCAGCACCTCGGCCGCCTCCCCCGGGATGAATGGCCCGAGCGGGTCAGCTGGCACTTCGATCAGTTGACGTCCGCCTCGGTCGACTTCCCGGGTTGGTACGAAGCAGTGAAACCCCGACTTCGGGTCAGGCTCGGTGGCGACCAGGACCACGCAATGCCAATGAGCCGGTCGATCACGCCCGGCCTGCGGGAGACGCTCATGATGAAAATTCCGATAGGTGCCGTTTCGGTCACCAGCGAGGCTGCCGGCAGATGGAACGTCGAGTCCGACGTGATGTGGAACGACGCGCGAAACGCCACGCTGTGGGATGAACCACGCACGCGGTCTCGCCTTGTGTCACCGGACGGATACCGCTTCACGCGGGTCGGGGGGAGCTTCTGGGCTTCATCTCTACTCTTGGACGTCGGCCGCTTTCTTCCCCGGGCGGCTTCCGCCGGCGCTCTGGCGGTGATCCCATGTCAGGATCTGCTCGTTTTTCGACCCGTGGACAACGCCCGCATCTGGGCCGACCTGCTCGCGCTCGGGGTTGCGATGTTCAACCTGGGTCCCGGCTCGCTCACCCCGGATATCTTCTGGTGGAGGGATGGACACATCGAACGGGTCGTCCGCTGGACCGACCGCGGGCCCTTGCCCGTCTGGAGCGACGAGTTCCGCCAGGCCATGGCCAGCTGTGAATCGGCCGCGTGATTCGCTCCATCACCGCCGCTGTCGGCACCAACCGCTCACCCAACGGCAAGACGACATATCGTGACGAGCGCCACCCAGAGCGTGGAAGAAAAATCCAAGAACGCGAAATCTTTGACTAAGGCGAGCCGGGCGGGCGGTCGATCGCCATCTGATGCAGTTGAGAGCGCTTGCGGATCACACCACCGACCGAGGGGGAGCTCGCATGCACCTGCAACTCGCCGCCAATGCCATCACCGGAGCGATTCTGGGAGCATTGCTGGCGCTGGTGCTGAGCCTGGTCGTTGTTGCCGCGGCAGGTCCCGAGGGGTCCGGGCTTTCTGTCCTAGTACCCGCGCTCATCACCTGCGCCGGCGCCATCGCCGGTGGCCTGATCGGCCTATTCAACCCGTAGGTGAGCCAGCGTCGGTCCGTCCCTCAGAGGGACGGACCGCACCCGGGTAACCCACCAAGTCGTGACCTTCCGCCGTGGCCCTCGGGCAGTCTTCACTAAGCGTTCACACTCCGCTCAAACGTTTCTCACACCAGCCGGGCACAGTTCACTGAGACAACTGAATACGGGGCTCGTGCTCACAAGGTAGCTCTTCCTTCCTCCTCACCTTCCAGGCCATCGAGTCCCACCCGCGGAGGCCCCGTTTCATCCGACGGGGCCTCCGCCATTTCGGCCTCCCGATGGCGCACCCATCGACTTTCGGATGTCGTTGGGTTCCTAGGATTCGGGGGTGGATCCATCTATCGCATTTCATCCAGCCGAGGGCATCACCTACCTGGACACGGCCACCTACGGCCTCGCGCCGCGACCCACCGCCGACGCTATGCGCGCAGCTCTCACCCAGTGGGAACAGGGAGCGGCGGACTGGATTGACGATTGGGACCGTGTGGCAGACAGGGCCCGGCGGGAGTTTTCCCACCTCATCGGGGTGCCGATCCGCCGGGTGGCCCTCGTGTCGACCGCCTCGGTGGGCGTCGGGACGGTGGCCGCCAGCCTTGAAGCCGATGACGAGGTGCTAGTCAATCAGGACGAGTTCACGTCGCTCCTCTTCCCGCTGCTCGTCGCCGAGAGCCGGGGTGTCAAGGTCCGTGAGGTGCCACTCGATTCGCTGGCGACCCAGATCACGCCCACCACATCGCTGGTGGCGTTCAGCCTCGTACAGATGCAGACCGGGCGGGTCGCACCCATACGAGAGATCCTGGCCCGGAGCGAGGAGGTCGGGGCCCGGGTGCTGATCGATGCAACCCACGCCTTGCCGTTTGTTGGGGTAGGCGGCGTGTTGGACCGCGTGGATTACGTCGTATGCGCCGCCTACAAGCACTTGTTATGTCCACGCGGGACGGCGTTCTTCGTCGTCCGCGACGACCGGCAGGAGAGGCTCATCCCGTGGAATGCCAACTGGCGGGCCGCCGACGAGCCCTACGCTCGATACATCGGGCGGCCGCTGTCGCTGGCCGATACCGCCGCCAGGTTCGATCTCTCGATGGCATGGCACCTGTGGGTGGGCGCTGCCGAGTCACTCACCCTGCTCAATGGTTGGCGGGCGGACGGCACGCTGGAGCGGCCCCGGGCCATGGCCGCCGCCCTGGCCGATCTCATGAACGTCGCCTGGAGCGGCTCGACCCTGGTGTGCGTGCCCGTGGCAGACGTGGCAGCCACCCAAGCAACCCTGAGGGCCTGCGGGGTGAAGGCGGGCGGCGTGAAGAACGCCATCCGGTTCTCCACCCACGTCTACACGACCACGGACGGCATTGAACGGGCCGCTGCCGCGATGCGCGGCGGGGCGAGGTAGACCCGCAGCCACTTCTGGGTGAACAAGGCTGAGACAAAGACAGCCCGGCAGTGTGCCGGTCTGGCTCAGTCCCAGCTCAGTCCCAGCTGAGCCCGAGCCATATGCTTCCTGACCATGAACCGCCCGACCATGAACCGCCCGACCAGGACCCGCCCGACCAGGAACCACCCGACCAAGTGTTGCCCGACCACGAGCCACCCGACCAGGACCCACCCGACCACGAGCCACCCGACCACGATGCTCCCGACCAGGACCCACCGGACCAGGAACCACCCGACCAGGAACCGCCGGTCCAGGTGGCGCCGTTCCAGTCCCCCCCGTTCCAGAAGGTGTCATGGCAGATCGTGGTGAGGGGGTCGCACCAACCGTCCCAGGCGTTGCCGAAGATATCTTGTTCGCCTTCCAGAACCACGCCCTCATGCTCGAGGTGTTCGGAGCCGCGAGCTCCCTCGAGCGTGCCCAGCCCGGTTGCCGGGGCGTGCGTCTGAACGGTCACGGGTAGTCCGTCAGATTTGATTGAGCTGGCAATCCAATCCAAATTCGGGACGCCCGCGCCGTAGCAGTTGGGATCGCTCTTCTTGAACTTCGCGCTTGCGTCGTTCATCAACGCAGCCTTGACCTGATCCGGCGCCGCCGTGGGGTTTTCATCGACCACCAGTGCTGCCATACCGGACACGAAAGCAGCCGCCTGGCTGGTGCCGGAACCCAGCATGTAACGCCCGGCGACGACCGACTCGGGGTGATCCTGATCGGCCGCTGATCCCGGATTCCTGAGCGAGGCGATCGACTGACCCGGGACGACGACGTCGACCGAGCGAGCGCTGGTGCCGCAGTTCGAGAAGCTCATGACCTGTGACACACCCGGTCGCGTCTTCGCCGAGTTGGTTGCTCCAACCGCGATGACGAAAGGATCCATGGCCGGGTTCCGCAAGTCGCTCGAGTTGCCGTCATTGCCTGCTGCCACGACCACCACGATGCCGGCCTCCCACGCCCGCTCGACGGCGTATGCCAGCGGGTCGAGAAGGTAGGACTGGGTCGAATCAGTTCCGAACGACAGGTTGAGGACCCGAATGTTCATGCCGTTGTCGTTCCGGTGTTGCACCACCCAATCGATGGCAGCGATCACCTGGGACACATCGGTGGCACCCTCGTGGTCCGCAACCTTGATGTTGACCAGGCGCGAACCCGGCGCCACCCCGAGGAAATCCGAGTTCGAGTTGGCATCGATCGGGGCACCGTCGTCTCGTCCGACGATGATTCCCGCCATGTGCGTGCCATGGCCAAACGTGTCGAGGTAGCGCAAATCGTCTGACTGCGACTCGAACGACAGATCTGGCCCGTTGATTACCTTGCCTGGATACGTCAGCCCGTTGACCGGAACCACGCCCGAGTCGATGAGCGCCACGTCCACCCCTGCCCCCGTGAATCCGCGACTCCAATAGTCGCTCACCTGGAGGATTCCCCCGGCGACGGTGTTGACGGCCCCTTCGTAGGTGTTCGGGTTGAAGTCCACCCCGCTGGCGTCGTCCCAACCGGCCGTGGACAGCTGCAGCGATGCGTTGGGCGTGACCGCCACGACCGCCGGATGCTCCTGCAACTCGCCCGCCTGGTCGGCCGGGATCCTGGCGACAAAACCGCCGAGGATGTCGAGCCGGTCCGCGACCTCGCCTCCCATGGCCATGACGGCAGCCTCGGCCGCGTCTGTCGCCGGCGTGACCTCCCGCACGATCACCTCGACGGTCTCAGCACTCGACGGAGGAGAGCTCACCGGGACGATGGCCGCCACGACCAGGGCGGCTGCTGCCAGCCGACCTGCCTTGTGCCGCGTGCTTTGCTTCGTCAAGAACACTTCTCCCGATGAATCACAAGTCATTGATCGCCAAAAACTCGGAGAACTGGATAACCAAACCGGGCACGCCAATCGGGACTAGTCAGCCCAGGACCACAGTCATCACCGCTCGGCGACCGGCAGTCTGCAACCGAATGTGGCCCCGCGGAACCGACTGACACCTCCATATCGTTGTCTTTCAGACCCATCGAGGGGAGCGGAGGGAGTCGAGACATGCTCGATACTCGGTATGAGTCCGTGCGGCTGCTCGGCACCGGGGGGATGGCATCCGTTTGGCTGGCACACGACGGACTGCTCGGCCGCGATGTAGCCCTGAAACGCCTGCTGGCCGGTATCGCCGGTCAACCCGGAATGGCCGAACGGTTCGCTCGCGAGGGCGAGGCGGCCGCGGCGCTGTCCCACCCGCACATCGTGGCCGTCTACGACGCGGGGATTGACGACGAAGGCGCCTTCTTGGTGATGGAATATGTCGAAGGCACCACATTGGCTGAGCGCCTCCATACCCAAGGCCGGCTCCCATCACAAGAGGTTGCGAACATTGGCGCCGCCGTAGCCGAAGCGCTCGGGCACGCACATGATCGGGGAGTTGTCCATCGCGACGTCAAGCCGGCGAACATCCTGCTCGATGGCCAGGGTGGTCTGAAGCTGACTGACTTTGGGATCGCCCAACTGAGTTGGGACACGTCGGATCTCACCATGACTGCCGCGCAGCTCGGCACGGCGGCCTATTTCTCCCCCGAACAGGCCACCGGCGATCCGGTGGGGCCGTCCTCAGATGTGTATTCGCTCGGGGTGATGCTGTACCGGATGGCAACCGGCGAGGTCCCGTTTGTGGGCGAAAACCCGATCAGCGTTGCCGCCCAACACGTGCATGATCTCCCGGCTCCCCCGTCACATGTCGCGCCGCTGGACGATCGCCTCGAGGCATTGATTTTGTCGTGTCTCGCCAAGGCCCCCCGAGACCGGCCCACTGCGCACGAGCTTGCGGCGGCGTTGTCAACGATCAGCCGGACCGATCCCACCCTCCCGCTGGCGTTGCCGGTGCCGGCCTCTGCTGCCGAGGTCGCCGGGGCGGCCGACCCTACGATGGTGCTCGAACCGGGAATGACGGACATGGTCGACTCCCGGACCCAGATGTGGATGGTCCGCACCGCTGCGTTGATCCTGATCATCACCGTGTCGGGGCTCATACTCGGCTTGCTCACCCGCCAGGGGCAGCCAGCAGCACAAGAAGTCGCCCCGCCGCCTCCAATTGCGGAAACGACCACCACAGAGGCCACCACAACCACCACCGGTCCCACGACCACTGTTGCCTCGACCACCACCACCCCACCAACCACCACCGCACCGCCTACGACCACCACGACGGCAGCCGGACCTGAGACCATCCCTGACGCGTTGGCGTTGCTCGTCGATCAGGTCAACAGTGTGATCTCAGACAAGGATGCCCATCCCAAGGTCCGCAAAGAGCTCGCCAAGCGCGCCCAGGATCTCATCGACGACTGGGCGGACAGCCGCGACCCGGCAGAGCTGGAGAAAGATGCCAATCGCCTGGTCGACGAGATCGCAGAGGCCAGAGAGCGCGACCGGATCGACGATGTCGCTGCCAGCGAGCTAGAGACCACACTCACGGCCCTGCTCGACATGGCCGCCCATGCCCACGACGGCTGATGCCGCGCGCCCGAGGCCATCGGGGGATGATGCGGGCGGTCGTTTCAGTCCGTGACCAAGCCGGCAACGTCGTCGCCTGCGGTGGCGTCGACCTCAATGTGGTCATACGTTTCGCCAAGCGGCGAGACAAAGTCGTAGGCCGATCCGAGCGCGCGTCGCAGCGCCCCGCGTTCAGGCTGGTCGCTGGCCGAGCCCACGCCGGGATTGTCGACCTCGGCGGCGGGTAGCCGCAGGTCAAACACCGATCGTTCGAGCCGACGACGGTATGTCAGCGTGCCGCCCATCAACTGAGCGAGCTCGCGGGCCACCGTCAGCCCCAGACCCACTGAACCGGTAACACCTTTGAGCGTGTGTGCGCTGCGGTACGGCCGGAAGATTGCTTGAGCCAGCTCCTCGGGAACCCCTTCCCCGTCGTCGGAGACTTCGATGGACCACACGCCCTCCCGGACGCAGGCCTGGAGCTGGACGCGTTCGCCGCCGTACCGAAGTGCGTTGGTCAGAAGGTTCCTCACCACCTGTCGCACTCGCAGCGGATCGGCGAACGCCGAGCCGGGCTGGACCTCGATCTCGACCCGATCGAACCCGGCGACATGTGAGACGGAGGCCACCGCCCGATCGATCTCCGGTCCTACTTCCATGCTGATCTTCTTGATCGTGAGACTGCCGATATCCGCGCGTGCCGCCACCAGAAGATCATCGACCAGCTCCGAGAGTTCCTTGCTTTGTTGAGACAGATGGGACACGAGCTCCTGAACCTCCGCGGGCTGCATGTCGTGCAGCTGTTCGGCCAGGAGCTCGGCGCATCCCTGAACGCCCGTGAGCGGGGTGCGCAGCTCGTGGGAGACCGATGCCAGGAATTCGTCCTTGGATCGGACCATGTCGGCAGCCTGTCGTTCCCGCTCCGCGCTCTCATGTCTCAGCTTTTCCACGAGTTTGCTCCTGGCCATCGTGTCTGCCGTCTGTTTGGCCAGAACCTCCAGCAGCCGCAGATCGTCGGCGCCGAATGACGCCACCGGGCCCAAACGGTTGCCGGCCGCAAGGATTGCGACGACCCCGTCCGGACCGCTAACGGGCGTGACAATCCCCGTTCTGAACCCAACCTCGGCGTACCGCTCTCGCAGGTGGGCGGGCCCTTTGCTGGGGGAGAACACACGGCTGGTCGGGTTGGCGAGAAGCAACCGGGTTACTTCGCGCGCTGCAGCCTTATCAATCTCGGAGTGAGTGACGGGCCGATCTCCGAGCATGCTCACCCGGTCGGCGACGGCCGACCTTCCTTCCCGAAAGATGATGAGATCCGCCGAATCCGCACGGAGCGCCACGCGTACTTCCTCGAGGGTTGTGGAGACCACCTCGTCCCACAACAACGGACGGTGAATGCCCGTCGCGAATGAGAACACTGCCTGCAGGTCGTTGTGCTGTTCGGCGAGCCGCCCAAACGCCCGGAGCGCGGCGTACATGAGGAAGGTCATCACCGCGAGTACGGCCACACTGCGGGGATCGGCCCAGATCAGAAGCACGTATACCAGACCGATGATGACAGCCCCGATGCTGACCATCCCGCCCGCCAGTAGGGATGCAAGCACCTGCGAAGTCGGCCGGCGTTGATCATGGAAGGCGATGACCAGTGTCACCATCCCCAAACTCAGTCCGACGGCAATCGCCCCGCCCCCGACCAGCGCCCACCAACCTCGCACCTCGACCGGTGAGCCCCCGTCGAGCAACAGACGATACGCAGTCAGCGCGGCTGTGGTCTCTAGGTAGGCCAACGAGAGATTGAACACGAGCTTCGTGAGCGGCTGCCGTCGATGGAAGATCAGTGCTGCAGCCGAACCCACCAGCCGCCCTACGATCAGGACCCACGGCGCGGCAAAGGCCAGCCCGATCACCATCAGCACTTCGCTGAGCGACACCGAGTGTGCGTCCTTGCGAACCGGCAGGTGGACAACGAACACGCTGGAGAGTGCGAAACCCAATGCGAGTACCCACCACGGAACGGAGATCGGTGGCATCAGCGGTTCCGGGGAGCCGATCAGCGCGAAACGGTGAACGCCGACGCCCACCCCCAGCATCACCAACGTGATGAGCCAGACGACGGACGACGAGTTACGGACCAGGTTCCCTCTGACTCGATCTATAACGGTCGCGGTCGGAGACGTTGCGGGGTGAGACGTTTCGTTCGTCCCGACCAGATTCATCGCAAGGCAAGACCTGTGTACGCCGCGATAGCTTCGAGCAGCTCCCGGTCGGCCTCCTCGAAGCGAGGCCTCGGTCCGACCCGATCGAATACGGCCAGCAGGCCAATTGGTCCCTCCCTGCCCGGGATGGCAGTGACCATACCGAGCTGGTATCCGCGGTCCTGCAGATAGTCCTCCTGAGCCGGGATCTGGCGCTCGGTTGATGCGCTCAGGATTGGCCGCATCCACGCCTCGTTCTCACCGGTCGCCGGACGGATGATGACATCATCGTCGGGTGTGATTTGGATGACTTGGCCGGCACCACCGTCGCCGGTGAGAACCACCTCAGCGGCCTGGGCCCTGAGCAGGTCCCGGCTGTTCATCAGCGACTGCCTCAGCAGGTCATCCCGTTCGAGCCCGCCCAGCCGACTGGCGAGCTTTGAGACTTCTCTGATCGCCGTCGTGCGCTGCTGCCAAACGACGCTCGACTTTGTGAGGTTGTAGAGCGCACCCGTCAGGATCACGAGTAGCAAGCCCAGGCGCGAGTCGGTCCAAACCAGGACGAGGCCCGTGAGGCCGACGACCGCGGACGTCAGGGCAAGTGTCGTCGAGACGATCGCGGTGGCCGTTGCTTGCTGCGGGCGCGGGGCGTCCGTGATGCGCAAAACCGTGCGCACGGCCGAGAGTCCCAAAAGTTGGACGGCGAGCACTGCAACGAACGCCGCCGCCCACCCCGGAGGATCGACCGGGCTGGAGGAGCCGAGGACGAAGCGGTAGACAACGATCGCCACTGCGGTCTCGAGATAGGCCAGCGCCAGATTGAAGATCAGTTTGATCGGTGGGAGCCGGCGGTGCAGCCAGATCGCAAGGGCTGCGCCGATCAGCCGGCCAATGATCAATGCTGAGGGAGCAGCGAGCGCCAGCCCGAGGACGAGCGGAACCTCGATGAGCGTCAGGGTGTGGCTTTGGGTACGGACTGTGATGTGGGTGACCAACATTCCTGTAACCGCAAATCCAGCGGCCAGAAGCCACCACGGCACCTGAAGCGGAACATCGAGGGGGGGCCGATCACCGATCAAGACCAGGTGAACGATTGCGGCGAGACCAACCATCGCCAGGATCAAGCCCTGCACGGGCCAGAGGCCTGTGGGCTGGGTAGATGTAGGCCGGCGCGCACTCACGGTCATTATTTCTCGCTCCATCCCCACGCGGACCACTCGTTCCCCGACCACTCGTTCCCCGACCACTCGTTCCCCGACCACTCGTTGCCGGTCCACTCGTTCCCCGACCACTTTCCCTGCGCCCACAGCACGGAATACCAAGCTGTGCCTTGCCAGACGTCCCTGTCCCAGGCTCGACCAAGCCAGCGATTGTCCGACCAGACGTCACGGGTCCACGCCGTGTCACCCCAATTGACGCCGAAGATGTCAGACTCGCCGATGACGTTGCCCAGCGGATCGGTCTTCAAGAACGTGCCCCTGGCGAGGTCGATGGAGCCGGTCCCACTCGACCTCGTCCAACCCTGCGCGTCACCGGGGGCTTCCTCCTTCAATGCGCCCTTCACGTTCAGGAACCCGGTCCCTTTACCCTTTGCGCTTGCTAGGAGGAGCGCCTTGACTTGGTCCGGCGTCAGCCAGGGACGGTCTTCTAGCAGCACGGCCACAGCCGCAGTGACCACCGCGGACGCCTGACTCGACCCGGTGCCACGTACCAGGCGCTGGTCGACGCGCCCAGCCTCGTTGTATGCATCGGAGAACGACCCAGCGTTGCGGAGGCTCACGATCGACTCGCCGGGTGCCAGCAGGTCGAGTCCGCGATCTTTGTCTCCGGTACTGCTGAACTCGGATACAACAGCCTTCTTGCCTTCGCGATCACCCGACCCCACCGCGATGATGTAGGGGTTGATCGCCGGGTTCCGCAGCTGGCTTCCCCGGGAGTCGTTGCCGCCGGCCACCACCACCACGATTCCGGCGTGCCAGGCGCGTTCAACTGCGTGGGCCAGGGGATCGACTTCATAGGATTGGCTCGCGTTTGTGCCGTACGCCAGGTTGAGAACCCGAATATTCCACCCATTTGCCCGACGGTTTTCGATCACCCAGTTGATCGCCGCTACAGCCTGACTCACGTCGACCGAGCCGTCGGCAGCGCCGATCTTGACGCTGATCAGTCGGGCTTCGGGAGCGAGACCCAGGAACTCATCATTCCATTCGTCGTCTCGTTCGACCTCGTCGTCCCCGGTACTGCGACCCACGATGATCCCAGCGAGGTGGGTGCCATGGCCGTTTGTGTCGAGCGACCGCAGTGACGGTTGGGCGTCCTCGAAGGAAAAGTCAGGCCCCAGGATGACATTGCCATGCGACAGCTCCTGAACCGGCACCACGCCGGTGTCGATCATGGCGATGTCGATTCCCGCCCCGGTGGGGTGTTTGTCGTCAAGGGCGATGCGGTCAGCTACGTTGTAGAGCGACCCGTAGTCCTCGGCGGCGTCGTAGTCGCTTTCTACCTGCTCGAAGCTGCTGTCCAGCCAGAGCTCGGCCGGGACGCGCACCCCGAGTGTGGCCGGCCGATCGGCAGGAGGGGAGGCTGGTGCTGGTTGGAGGGAAAACGCACCCGCGAGCAGCAGCAGTCCTGCTACCCACGTGGCGCTATGCCGCCCTGACCGTTTACCCACGGCGCCTCCCCAGCGAAAAGATCGTCAACGGACGGAAGATCTCGGCCGCCAGCATATCTCACTTAGAGTGGGATTATCAACACTTTATGCGGCAACTATCTCCATGCGGATTCGCGTTCGGGCGGAGGTGAGGCGTATCCTGCTGTCGAGCCGCCCGCGTGATGCTCAGCTACTCGCAGGATGCGCGAGTGTCACCCAAACCACACTCACTTTGGCCATTTGCATGCGCAGCTGCGTGATCCGAGTAACTTCAAAGGGACGTGATGATGCATGACTGAGGTCGCCAGCAGTCGTCCGCTCGAGGCCGTTGTCGAAGCACTGTGCCGCAGTGCGAGTGAGCCCACCCCGCTCCTCCAGGCTTTCGCGCGGGCGTACGTCCGACGGATACCCAGCGACTATCTCGAACTTCTCTCAGAAGAAGAGATGTGCGCTCAAATCGAGGGGTTCCTCGACTTTGCGAGGGTTCGCAAAGGTCGCGAAGTGTTGGTCAGGGCCTTCAACCCCTCTCGCGCAACCCACGGTTACGAACGCCCCGGCGCCGTGGTTGAAATGGTCGCGCCGGACGCCCCGTTCCTGGTCGATTCCGTGACGATGGCCCTCACCGGCGGTGGTTACACGGTCGAAGCGCTCATCCATCCCGTGATTGGGGCCACCCGAACGCCCGAGGGCGAGCTGGTTGAGCTGCGGCCGGCACGTGATTCCGGGTTGCGGGAATCGGTTCAGCATTATCAGCTTGACCGGCTGCTGAGCTCGGAGGAGGCCGCCAACGTCGAGGAAGTTGTCACCCGCGTGATCGGCGACGTTCGCCGGGCCACCGACGACTTCGAACCAATGCAGGGCGCCGTCTATCGCATGATGAAGGTCGCCCGTCAAGGCACTGCCCGCTACGCCCACGACGAGATAGAGGAGACGGTGGACTTCCTCGAGTGGCTCCTCGACGACAACTTCGTTTTCCTTGGTTATCGCGAGTACGAGATCGTCGACACCCCGGACGGACGCGCCGTGCAGGCGGCTCCCCACTCCGGCCTGGGCCTGCTGGCGGACACCGAGGAGTCGCAATTCCGGCATCCGGTCTTGCTCGAAGAACTCAACCCGGCCCTGCGCCGCCGCTATGAGGTAGGCGACCTGGTTGTCGTGACCAAGACCAACAGCTACTCGCGGGTGCACCGCCGAGCTCGGATGGACTACATCGGCGTGCGCCGGGTTGACGAGGACGGCCGCGTGTCGGGTGAGGCCCGCCTGATCGGACTGTTCACATCCAAGGCATACATGCAGGCAGCGGAGTCCGTTCCGCTGTTACGCCGGCGGCTCGCCCAAATCCTCGCCGACGAGGATGCGATCGCCGGGTCACACCACTACAAACAGGTCGTCCAGCTGTTCAACACCGTTCCCAAGAATGAGCTGTTCTCCACTCCCACAGAAGACATCCGCGACTCCATCGTCGGCCTGATCGAGGCCCAGGAACGGGAGAACATTCGTTTGTTCGTCCGCCGGGATTTGTTGCAGCGCAACGTGTCGGTCCTGGTGGTGTTGCCACGCGACCGGTTCAACGCCGAACTACGCAAAGGGCTACAGACGTTGATGCTGGAGCGATTGGGGGGTTCCTCCATTGATTACCAGCTGGCGCTTGGTGAGTCGGACACTGCCCGCATTCATTTCACGGTGTGGATCACTGGGGAGGACGTTCCCAGCGTCAACGTCGAGGACCTCGAAGCCGAGGTCATCAACATGGCGCGCACCTGGGAGGAGCGGCTCTCCGAGGCCCTGGCCGACACCTTTGGCGACGACCGGGGCGAGGATCTGAGTAACCGCTGGGCCGCCAGTTTTCCCGAGGCCTACCGGACATCTGTCCCACTGGAGGTGGCAGTCACCGACGTCGAACGCCTGGAACAGCTCGCATCGGGCGTTTCACCCGTAGTAGGCGTGCGGCCCGCGACCGAACAGGAGGAGCCGCGCACCCAGATCTCGATCTTCAAAGACAACGGCCGACTGGAGCTGTCCGAGATCATGCCCACGCTGGAGCACTTCGGCCTGCGTGTCATCGACGAGGTGCCGACCGAGCTCGAGGAAAGCGCCGCCGGCATTCACATTCACGATTTCGGCGTGTTGCGGACCGACGGCACCCCGCTGGACGTCGAACAGTGCGGTGAGCGAGTCGCTGCGACTATCACGGCCGTCCTCCAGGGCCGGGCTGAGAGTGACTCTCTCGACCGGCTCATCATCGATGCCGACATCGATCACCGTGACGTGGCCATCCTGCGGGCCTACCGGACGTATTGGCAGCGGGTCGCCTCCGACTTCACGGCCCCTTATATGAACGACGCCCTCGCCGCTCAGCCGCACATCGCCAACAACCTGGTGAAACTCTTCAACGCCAGGTTCGACCCAGAGTCCGCTGATGCCGAGCGGGAGGCCGCAATCGCGGCTGCGATCGTCGCGGACCTCGACCGGGTCGAGTCGCTGGATGAGGACCGCATACTGCGTGGTTTCCTCAACCTGATAAAGGCGACTGTTCGTACCAGCGCCTTTCGGCCGGACCGAGAAAGCCTGTCCTTCAAGTTCATTTCTGCGGACGTCCCCGGCATGCCCCGGCCAGTGCCCCTCTTTGAGATCTTCGTCTATGCGCCGGGCGTTGAAGGCGTTCATCTCCGAGGTGGACGTGTGGCCCGAGGAGGTATCCGGTGGTCGGTGCGCCGGGAGGATTACCGCACCGAGGTTTTGGGCCTGATGAAGGCCCAGATGACGAAGAACGCCGTCATTGTCCCGACCGGAGCCAAAGGCGGGTTTGTCCTGCGCGGGGCGGATCGCCGCCCGTCGCTGGAAGAGGTCCGCGCAGCATACATCACCTTCATCCGCGGCCTGCTGGATGTCACCGACAATCGGGTCGGCGACGTTGTGGTGCACCCGGAGCATGTTGTAGTCCAGGACGGAGACGACCCGTATCTCGTCGTCGCAGCCGACAAGGGCACGGCCACTTTTTCAGACACGGCTAACGAGATCGCCGCAGAGTACGGCTTCTGGCTCGGCGACGCGTTCGCCTCTGGAGGGTCGGCCGGCTACGACCACAAGCAGCTCGGCATCACGGCCCGGGGCGCGTGGGAATCGGTCCGATGGCATCTCCGGGACATCGATATCAACCCCGACACCGGGGATTTCACAGTGGTCGGCATCGGGGACATGTCCGGCGACGTCTTTGGCAACGGGATGGTGCTCTCGCAGCACATACAGCTGATCGCCGCCTTCGATCACCGCCACGTCTTCATCGATCCCAACCCGGATCCCGACACGGGGTGGGCCGAGCGCTCCCGGCTGTTCGAATTGACCGGCTCATCGTGGGACGATTACGACCGCGACAAGATCTCTGCCGGGGGCGGAGTGTGGCCTCGATCGGCCAAGAGCATCGATCTGTCCCAGGAAGCCCGCGACGCCCTCGGCACAGACCTCACGGCGGGCACCCCCGACGAGGTGATCCGGGCCATTCTGCAAGCCGAGGTTCATCTGCTCTGGAACGGCGGAGTGGGCACATTCGTCAAAGCCTCGGGCGAGTCCAACGCCGAAGTGGGAGACCGGGTCAACGATGGCATCCGGGTGGATGCCGTCGCATTGCGGTGCCAGGCGGTCGGTGAAGGCGGCAACCTCGGCTTCACGCAGCGGGGCCGGATCGAATTCGCCGCGAGCGGCGGCCGCATCTTCACCGACTTCATCGACAACTCCGGTGGAGTCCACTGCTCAGACCGGGAAGTCAATCTGAAGATCCTGTTGGGAATCGCTATCGAGCGTGGACAGCTTGATCGCGATGACCGTAACCAGTTGGTACAGCACGTGGCTCCGGACGTGGTGGATGCGATCCTGTATGAGAACTTCCTCCAGGCCCAGATTCTCAGCCAGGAGGCGGACAGATCGGCCACCCGGCTCGAGGCGTATGAGGATCTCATGTCCCAGCTCGAACGCGAGCAGCTGCTCGACCGGCGCCTCGAGCGTTTGCCCAGCGCAGAGGTACTGCGGGAGCGTGCGCAGGCCGGAGAAGGTTTGCTGCGTCCCGAGCTGGCGACCTTGTTGACGTATGCGAAACGGAGCCTGATCAATCAGATCCTGGCTTCGCGCATCCCGGATGATCCGGCGTTCGACGATGAGCTGGCCAACTATTTCCCCGCCGAGGTCGTACAGAGGTTCGGCGACGTGATTCCCGAGCATCCACTCCGGCGTGAACTCGTCGCGACCCAGGTGGCGAATCGGGTCATCGACTCCGAGGGCATCACCTTTGTATCCCGGCTCGTCGCCGAAACCGCATCCACACCCCAGGATGTTGTTCGGGCCTACCGGGTAGCCCGCATCATCTCCGACGCCGAGGAGAGATGGAAGGCGGTCGAAGATCTCGTAGGCAGCGTCAAGCCGGGACTACAGCGGGAATTGCTTGCCGGCATCGACCGGCTGGTGGAAGAACTCACCCGCTGGCAGCTCATCCACCACGACCGCAAATCGGTGGAGGACCGGATCGATCTGTTCCATCCCGGGTTCCGAGAGCTGGCTCAGGGCATACGAGAGGTCGGGCCGTCGGCCTGGCGGGATGCCCGGGAGAGCGAGCGTGATGCGCTGGCTGCTACAGGTGTGCCGGACCACGTGGCCGCCTCGCATACGTATCAGCTCGACCTGGAGCACGGATTCGACATGGTAGAGGTGGCGGACGCCACCAAACAGCCGGTGCTCGATGTGGCCCGAGTGTTTCTCCAGGTGGGTTCGGCTCTTCAGCTCGACTGGCTAGAGGAGCAGGTAACGGCCATGCCGGTGAGCAGCCAATGGCAGCGGCAAGCGCTGCGTGTGATCACTGATGATCTGGTTGCGCTACGGCGGCGCTTTGCTGAAGATGTGCTCGCCACTGCCGACGGCCGGCCGGCATCTGAGGCACTCGACCACTACTTGGCAGACCGCACTGCGGCCGTCGGGCAGCTCGCTCGCTTTTTCCGCAGCCTGACTGTCGAAGGCGCCCCCGAGATCTCGAGCCTCATCGTGGCGATCCGTCGGGTTGAACAGCTCCGGCGAGGCTACGACAGCCTGGCCGACGACGACTGAGGCGCCGCAGCCGCACCACACGAACACGGCCCAACGGCGAGCGCCAAGTGGTACCGGCTCGAGGGTCTTTCACCTCCCCTGAGGCCAAATCCCGACATGTGGGAGTCACCACACTGCGACGCCCCAAAACGGGGAAACGACCGTTGACAAGCACCTCCGGTTGACAGACGATTCCGCGACCTACCGCCACCACGGGCTGCCCGGGTCCGCTGGCTAGCGACCTCGGTTCCCCCGGGCTCAACGTCTAGGAGGTCATCATGCGGTTCATCCGTGTGACCCGTCTGGCCAGCCTGGCCATCATCACCGCGCTCCTGATCAGCGGCGCGTCGATAGGAGCGGAAGCCGAGTCCGACGCGCAACCTTCGCCCCGCCCGAGCTTCCCTTCGCTGCGGCTGATCGTCACTGAGTCCGAGATCGACCAGGTCCGGTCCCCAGAAGGCTCCTTCGTCCTCGAAGGACTGCCCAGCTTCGTAGCAGCCACCGGCGGCGAGTTCGAAGTACACGTGAACCGCCAGCGCGACGGCGAGATCACCGCTCGGCAAATTGTGCGTGACGACGCAGGTGAGATAGCCCGCACGCGCCGCCTACCCGGTTGGACGGTGCCCGATCTCAGCCAGGGATTCGACGCCTTTTTCAACGTCACAATGTCGACAGAAGCCGGCGGCGTCGTCCATTCTGCCGACATCCCGTTCTGTCCGCTCACGTGGGATCGGGCACGACTGGATGACACCGGTCCGTCCACGTCCGAGTTTGCCGATTCCTGCGTCGTCAGTGAACTCACCACCGGCATGGTGTGGGGCATCGACGCCGGCTGGACCGGGCGGGCACCCGATTCGATTTTCGTAGATCGTGCAGTGCCGGACGGCACCTACCGTCTCGACATCGAGATCAAACCCAGATACCGCAGATTGTTCGGAATCCCTGCCAACCGGGCCCGCGCCTCAATGGCAGTAACGGTCGCCACCGGCGACGAGACCGACGGGGGACTCGGAGATCTGGCCACGGGGCCGCCAGTCGGCGACATCCACGGCCTGGCGGCGCAGACCCCCCAGGCTCCAGAAGTTGCCGCCGACGCCAGCGGTCTGCCAGACCTGATCGCCCTCCCACCGTTCAACATCATGATGGCCGGCCCGGACGACCCGGGCTCTGAGGGGGTCGACGCCATCATTTTCGGCGCCAACGTGTGGAACGGTGGCGATGGTCCGCTGGTCGTCGAAGGGTTTCGGCGTCTCGGCGAACCAGTGATGGACGCCTATCAATACCTCTACCAGGACGGCGTGATCGTGTCCCGCGAACTCGTCGGGGAACTCGAATATGACCCGGTGCCAGGTCACCGGCACTGGCACTTCAAGGACTTCGCGCAATACCGCATCATCGACGACGCCGGCAACCCGGTCGCAGTCAGCGGCAAGGAGGCCTTCTGCCTGATGCCCACCGACCCCATCGACCTGACCATTCCCCACGCCGACTATCGCCCGTCGGATGCTGCCCTCGAGACGAGATGCGGTTTCTTCGGAGCCATGTGGATAAGGGAGATCCTCCAAGTCGGCTGGGGCGACTCCTACTACCAGAGCGTTCCCGGCCAGTGGATCGACATCACGGACGTCCCGAATGGCGAGTACCTCCTGGAGGTGGCGACCAACCAAGACGGCCGGCTCGAGGAGATACGCTCCGACAACAACGTTGCCCTGCGCCGCATCGCCCTCGGTGGCGAACCCGGCGCACGTACGGTGGAGGTGGTCGGCGAATAGCAGCCAGGGCAGCGCGTCAGATGCAGGCCGGTCCCATGCGGCTGGCCCGGGGGCAACCCACCGGCGCCAGCCGCGTCATCGGTGCGTCGTGTTTCCTCAGCCCGGTAGCCGGGTACTGATGGTGCACATCGCAGGAAGCAGCGGAGGCCACATCATGACTCAGACGACCGGTGTCCCGCCGACCAAGGCGTCGGACGAGGCCGCCCCTCATCAGCATCGCATGGCTCAGGCCCAGGGTGACGCATACGTAACGGCTCTCCACCACATGGCCAACACGGTCGCTGACGCGGGTGGCGATGAGCACGTCGGTGACGTAATTGTGGCCTATGCCATCGAAGGCGCCGAGGGTATGCACGAGATGGTCGACGGCAGCCTCGTCTGGCGCGAGCCTGACGAATACAACGCCCACATCGAGATCTCGGTTCGTGACGCGGCCGACCACCGGTTCATCCCCGGGCTCGAGGTGACGGTCAAGGTGACCGACGAATCGACCGGCGCCGTCGCATTCGAGGGACGGCTCCCCATGCTGTGGCATCCGTGGCTGTACCACTACGGCGCCAACGTGACGGTGCCCGAAGCCGCTTCGTATCAGATCGACGTTCACGTTGACCCGCCCACCTTCCATCGTCACGACAAGAAGAACGGCCGGCGCTACGCGGAAGCTGTCGATGTCAGCTTCTCAGGCGTGAAGATAGATCCCGGTAGCGGGTGACCTGCCGCGGATCCTGATACCGCCTGGCGTGCCCCGTCCGTCTGCGGGCTGCGCGACCAGCACCGACCGGATCTCGACGACGTCATAGCCTGTCCCTTGGGCTACGACCACAGGGAGACCGTGCCGATTCTGACATCCGGCGGGAAGTCCTTCCAACGACCCAGCGGTGGCCTAAAAGCAGTGCGAGCAGCGCACGGGTCGCCGTAGGCTGTTCCCCGCCGGCAGAGTCTGAGGCCGGGCGGGCGTAGCCTCGCCCGTTTCCCCGTTGGCCTGCCGGCAACGGTTAACGAACCGGGGTTCAACTCCCCATTTACCGGCTTGGGAAGGTCGGACGCGCTTCGGCGCACATCGCCGCACGGCTCTGCGAGCTTCGGGCTCCCGCCGTACGGCGGTGCCGACCGACCCCGGCCGCACGAGGACAACGATGGCCTGGACAATGTATACGCCTGAACAAGTGACCAAACCGCCACGTCGGATCGTGGTAACCGAGCTCGAGCATGTCGTGCTGCTGCGCAACGGCAAGGTGACGCGCGTGCTTCCTCCCGGCCGGTATCGCCTTTCGCGGCGCAGAGATCGGGTCTCGCGCATGGCCGCAGTCCCACAGACGCTGATCGTGCCAAGCCAGGAAATCCTGACATCCGACGGGGTCACCGTCCGGGCCACGGTCGCAGTGGTCACCAACGTCACCGACCCGGTCGCAGCGCTGCGTGCGGGCGACTGGCGATCTCAGTTGTACGTCGAGGTGCAATTGGCGCTGCGGGCGGCGGTCGGTGCAGCTGCGCTGGAGGATCTCATCGCCAACCGGGCCGAGCTGGACGATCCACTCTTGGCGGCGGCGCAGGATGCTGCAGCCCAACTGGGCGTCGATGTATCGCGCCTGGCTGTGCGCGACCTGGTAGTGCCGGGCGAACAGCGCAGATTGCTGGCGCAAATCGTGGAGGCCCGGCTGGCCGGCCAGGCCGCACTCGAACGCGCTCGAGGGGAAACGGCGGCGCTGCGCAATCTGGCAAACGCCGCATCGCTGATGCGAGACAATCCAGAGCTATACAAGCTGCGCCTCCTCCAGGAGCTGGCGAATTCGACCGGCAACACGTACGTGATCGACGCCGAAGGTCGTCCGGTTTGACCTGCGCCCGGCCCGGGTCGCCCGCGGGCCGGGCATACTCCCCGGGTGACATCAAAGCGAAGAGAGCTCGGCGCGGCGCTGTGGAAGCTGTCCGAACTTCTGAGGAGTGACACCCGACGGTCGTTCCGGGCGAGAGCCTACGAACGAGCGGTATGGGCACTGGACAACCTGCCTGAAGATCTGAAGGGTTCCGATGAAGAACTAACAAGGGTCAACGGGATCGGGAGCGGCATTGCGCGGGTCATCCGTGAGTTTCGTGAGACCGGCCGCGTGCCGGAACTAGAGGACATGCTGAGCCGCTATCCGCGCGATGCATCAACGATGCTTCGCCTCCCGCGAATGCGAGCCGATCGACTCCGGGCAATGAAGGTCGATTTGGGTATCGACACCGTCAATGACCTGCTGCTCGCCATCGACGCCGGCGCGGCCGAAACACTCAACGGTGTCGGCCCGGCCACGGCGGCGATGTGGGAACGGGTCTTGACCATGCCGCCCTCGCCAGAGGCACTGCCGGCGCATGATGCGGCGGTGATCGCCGGTCGCCTGGCCGCCCACCTCGATCAATACGCTGACGGCGCCGTGCAGGTTGCCGGCCAAGTCCGGCGGGTGACCGAATGGGTGGAGGCGCTAGATCTGCTAATGGTCACTGACCGGATTGAGCCAGCAATCGACTTTCTGTCACGGACGGCGCTTGCGTCCGGGTCCGAGGCTGCCGCCGATCGGGTCGCACTGCGACTACACAGCGGGGCCGCTGCGACCGTGCTCTTGAGCCCACCCGCTCGCGCGGGCTCAGCGCTCGTCGCAGCGACCGGACCCACCGACCACGTACGCCTGCTGTTCCGCGAACACACCGATCACTCAACGGAAGAAGACGTCTACGCCGGTGCCGGCGTAGCGTGGATTCCTCCTCCTGCCAGGACGGGCCGCCTGATCGACGCCACCAACCTGGTGACGGCCTCGAACCTGCGAGGAGATCTCCACGTTCACACCGACTGGTCGCCAGACGGCCACATGCGTCTCGAGGACGCAGCGAACCAAGCGCAGGCGCGGGGGTATGGCTATCTGGTGATCACCGACCACCCGGTGGGACTCCGCTTTGGAGCGCTGGACGCGGCGGGGTTGCGCACGCAGCGCGCAGAGATCAACGAGCTCCGTTCTCGATATTCAGATCTGGTCATCCTGCATGGCGCCGAGATCAACATCGACCGCAATGGAAACCCCGACCTCGACGATCAGACGCTGGGGTGGCTCGACTTCGTTGTTGCCGGTTGCCACTCGCACTTCGACCTCAGCCGGAAGGAACAGACGGCACGGGTGGTCCGAGCCTTGGCCCACCCGGCTGTTCGCGTGCTCGCTCACCCAACGGGGCGCCGTATCGGAATTCGCCCCCCATTCGATCTCGACGTAGATGCCGTTCTTGAAGCTGCGGCCGCAAGCGGGACGGCGCTCGAGGTCAACGGACACCGCGACCGGCTCGACCTCTCAGCAGACCTGGTCGCCTCCGCGGTTGCTTCCGGTGTGCTGCTCGCAGCCAACAGCGACGCCCACCGGCTGCATGAGCTCGACAATGTGGCCCACTCCGTTGCGGTGATGCAGCAGGCCGGTGTTCGCCCCGAGGCGGTAGTCAATACCTGGGCCAGGGTAGATTTCCTCGAATGGGCCCACCGCTGACCCCCTCCCCCAAGCGAGAGGCGTCGATCGCTGAGCAGGCGACCAACCGGTCAAGCGCGGCCCGGCGACGACCGCGCTCGCCACTGTGTCGGCTCGAGGAATCTCCCTGGCGGTCAGCAGGTGACGTGCAGGATGGCGTTCACGTCCGAAGGTGTCCTTGCGCGTAGCAGGGAGCAGGCGTCAGCGGTCGGCACGACTATCAGTTCGACGCCGTGATCTGCCGCAGCGACCTCGACGTCGGGACCAACGGGGAGCCGACCCGAGTAACCCGAGCCGATGACTAGCTGGGGTTTCGACCACGGGATGTCCTCCGCCGCCGTCAGCGGAGTGTGCCCGAATCGGGCCTTGAGGCCCTTCGACGGGCCCTTGTCCCGGGGACGCACGACGCCACCTTCTATCACAACATCGTGATCGAACATGCTGCCGTCTATGACGATCGTCCCGAAGCCGGGATAGTCAACATCCATCCCCGAACGATACGCCGTTGCCTGCCGCCCCGCTTCAGGCTTCTCGGTCCGGACGGCGCGACAGGCCGTCACCCGGCTCCCCGGAACCCGTGCCGCGGGCTGGCAGACGCTCAGACGCGGAGCTCCTCAGAGCCGTCGGCTGCATGCCTCATGCTTCGACCACACCGGCGCACTGGCTGACTTTGCTCATTACCACGCCGAACAAGTCGGCGAGGGTTGCCTCTGCGAGATGTCCGAGGAGGACGTGGTCAACTATGACCCCGGGCGCGCCGGTGGGGATTTCGTATGTTCCAGCCAGCTCCAGCTGGGTGGCCCGCCTGGTCGGGTATGCCTCGAGCGAACCGGTGAAGCGGGGATACAGACGTTCATGGCCGTGAGCATGTATCACCACATCCCGACCACACATCTTGATCGGCTCGGTCAACTCATAGAAAGCACCCATCTCTACGTCCACTTCGTGGTGGATCTCAATCCCGGTCGGCAACGAAGCACGCATGATCGGTACGTTCTCGCCGGGCGCGACCCACAGATCATCTGGTGGCTCCTCCAAGCAGCGTCTCACCGCTCGATACCTGTGCTCCATCCGGGCGCTCACGGCGGCCCGAGGCATCAGCTGCCCTGCCCGAGACGCGGCCGACCGCCCATCACACTCCTGGTACCAGATTCCGAGGAGCGAAGGACATCGTCTCGGTGAGCCGGGTGGATCCGATCTTGGAGACCCGACCCTTGCCGAGCTTGAAGTTGTAACGCAGATTGATCGGCTGCAGGCTGGTATCGGCGGGCGTCACAGTGTTGGACGGCTGGCCGGGGAACAGGAAGTACGTGAACGTCACGCCGTCCGGAACCAGCGGGCTGACGTATGCAACGGCCGTGAACGAGCCCGTCGTTGGTTGGCCTAGCTGATCAAGCACTCCGTCCGACTCGATCGAGAGCAAATCACCCGACACGACGCCCCGGGCGGCTGCGTCGTTCTCCGAGATCTCGAGGAAGTTGACTGGGAAGCGCTCGTTCGAGATCTCGCGGCGGGCGTGATCGAACAAGTTGTTCCACAATTCATTGACCCGCCCGTTCGTCACCCATAGCTCATCGCCGGACGGCGCCAGCATCGCATTGCGCGCTTTCACGTCATCCCAGTCGGCCCGCACGAAGTTGGCCTTGCCCGAGTTGGTCTTGAAAGCCAGATCGGCGTGCAGCCGAGGCGTGCCGACCAGCTCTCCGCCCTCGAGGGTGAGCGGCGTCTGGATGCCGGTGTTGCCGTATGTCTTGAGCAGATCGTGGGCACGAACCCCGTCCGCTTGCGCCTTTTCGATGAGCGCCGTGTAGTCCTTGCGGCCCGACGCAAACGGAGCCGTCTCCTCGAAGATCTCGTTGGTGTCGGCCCAATCGAACCCGTCGTAGCCCATCTTGCGACCCACTTCGGCAAAGATCTGCCAGTCCGGCTTGGCCTCACCAGGAGGATCGGCGATCTTCTCGTATAGCCGCAGCCGGCGCTCCGCGTTGTTGCGTGTGTAGTTGTCCTCTCCCCATCCGCCGGCGGCCAGAATGATGTCGGCATAGGGCGTCGAATCGTTGGGATATATCTCCTGATGGACGATGACCGTGCCGCCTTGGTCGATACGGGCCTTGAGGGCTTCGAAGGCCCGATCAGGGTCGGTCGACGGCACGACGGGGCCAATCGAGGTCAGACGGCGGGTGACATCGACCAGCGCCTGGGTGGCGCCCATCGCCCCCAGCCAATTCGTGCCGACAATCCAGCGCAAGCGGGTGTTTCCTTGCACGAACCACCGCTCGGTGTCCATCTCGATCTTGTTGCCCTGGTATTCGTCGGGCGACTTGTCCTTGGGATAGCCGGCGGCCTTCATGCCTCCGCGCTGATGACCACCCATGCGGCTGATCGCCCGACCTTCGCGCCCGACAGAACCCGTCACGACGCCCAGATTGCCGATCGCGGCGGTGTTCTCGTAGTTGTGCGACCAGTACACACCCTTCTCGAAAAGGATCGTCGTCTTCGGCCGGTCTCCGCCGCCACCCGTCATCAGCTCCGCCGCTCGCCGGATCTTGTCGGCCGGCACTCCGGTTTCCCTCTCGGCGCCCTCGAGGGTGAAGTCGGCGTGCGAGAAGAGGTATTCCCGCAGCTCATCGAACGTCAGGCCGAACAGCTGTCGGCGCCAGCCGTCCTCAGCGTCCAGGTCGGCCCGCGAAGCCGTGTACTGAGAAACGAACTCTTCGTCCTCCCAACCCTGGGCGATGATCTCCCGCACGATGGCGTTGTACAGCGCCGTGTCGGTGCCGGGTAGCAGCTGCAGGTGCAGGCCGCCGTGAGCCTCCGCATAGGCGGCAGTGAACGTCTTGCGGGGATCGACGTAGATGATGGTCGCGCCCCCGGGCTGTTGCCACGTCGTGAACCGCACGGTCTTGGTCTCGTACGGGTCGGAGCCCGCGATGAACAGCACGTCAGCCGCTCTGTCGTCTTCGAACGAGGAGCCGAATGCGTCGATACCGGTGTCTGACAGGCCGGGCACGTCGTCGCCCTCGGCCGGGGCATGGTGGGGCGAGAAGTTGGGTGTCCCGATGTTGAGTAAAGCCAGCTTCGATGCCGCGTAGGTGTTTTCGAAGAACTGATACGAGTAGATCTTCATACCCCACGCCAGCTCGCCGTAGTTGTCCACTACATGGCGAGACAGCTTTGCGACGAGGTCAATGGCCACGTCCCAGGAAATTGGAACCAGGTCCCCCCGGACCCGCAACATGGGTCGCAGGTAGCGATCGCCGGTGAGGCTTCCCGGGTTGTACAGCTTCTTGGCGAGGGCGCCGCCTCGCACCGAGTGCGTGCCTCCAACGTTCACGGCCTGGATGTCGGCATCGGGCATGATGAGCACGTTGCGCATCTCCCCGTCGACCTCGGCCACGGTGTGCATGTTCTGAGACGGCCAGCGGCCGCTGAGCGGCGCCGTCGGGAAGTCAACGCCGAGAGCGTTGTCGGCTGCGGCCGGCCCACCCTCGCGGTCGAGCGGCCAGATGTAGACCTGGTAACCGCACGCCACCGGGCAGTACTCGCAGCAAATGATGCGCTGTTCAGCGTCGGGGGGCGGCAGCGGTACGTTGGCAGGGAGCGCTTGCGTCACGAGACCACCTCCAGCTGTTCGGCACTGACGAGCGGATCATTGAACCCGTAGATCAACCGGACGACGCCGACCGCGTAGATGTCGTCTCCATCGATCTCGAGCAAAACCTGCGGCAGGTTCTGCGTGGCCTGCCCCAGCACGACCTGGCCATTGTGGGCAAAGTCGAATGTCGAGAAGTGGCACGGGCAGGGTCCCAGCACATTGACGTCCGCCCGGTATTCGTCGATCACACAACCCATGTGGGTGCAGATGCGTGAGAACGCCACCAGATCACCGTCCGCCCCTGCTCCGGTAGCGACCGGCGTTCCCAACTTGACGAGCATGTTCGCCTGACCAGCGAGCGGATAGTCAAACAGCACCGGCTCGCCCGGCATCAGGTCCGACACCTTCGCCACGGACTGGCGCGGGAACAGGCCGACCAGCGCCGGCTGCGAAGTGGCCACCGGTTCTCCCTCGACCGTGCGCATGATCGGAAGCACGACGCCTACCGCGGCAGTCGCTCCGGTCGCTACGCCAAGGAACAGGAATTCGCGTCGCGTGAGTGGGGCCACCTCGTCATCCTCTAATCGGGTTGACCCATGATCCGCACGCACGGCCGGGCTTTTTAGGGTCATTCGGCCCGGCCTGATGGACGTTGCTGCCCTGGTCCTCGGTCACCGGGATGTCGTCAACTGCCACCATGCACCAAGCAGACGAGATTCACGCGGATCCGGATACGCTCCAGCCCCCGCCACGTGGTGCGCTGTTCGGAATCGGAGTCCTGGCAGGCTTCTTCGCAGTGTTGGGCCTCCTGTTTCTGGTCCTGGTGTCGCGCGAGGCCTCGCACAGGCCCGATACGATGATGCCGATGATGCCCGCGGCGTCAGAGTCGGCCCCGGCCGCCGACGAGGGCGCAGCGAACCTCGACGTCGACGGTGCCACGATCGCTCAGAACGTGGGATGTCTTGCGTGCCACTCGATTGATGGAAGCGAACGGGTGGGGCCCACCTGGGCCGGCTTGTTCGGCTCCACGGCGCCCGACGGACGCACGATCGACGAGGCCTACCTGCGCGAGTCGATCGTCGACCCGAACGCGTCGGTCGCCAGCGGGTTCAATAGCGGCATCATGCCGTCAAATTACACCTCTACCCTGAGCGACGCAGAGATCGACGGCCTCGTCACGTACATCGCCGGGCTCCCCTGACCCGACATTCGGTCAGTCGCGTCGGAGCAGCGGCAGCGGGTCGAGGCCGTGGCGCCGCATCCCGGCCTCCATCATCTCAATCGCTTGTTCCAGCACGAACGCACGGGCGTAACGTTTGTTTTCGGCCGGTACGACGATCCACGGCGCTTCAGGGATCGATGTCTCTTTGAACATCTCTTCGATGGCCTTCTCGTAGTAGTGGCGTTTCGCTCGGTTGCGCCAATCTTCTTCTGTGAGCTTGTACGACTTGAGTGGGTTCTGCCGGCGGGCTTCGAACCGGCGGAACTGCTCCTCGTGAGAGATATGCAACCAGTACTTGATCAACACCATCCCCTCGGAATGCAGGGTCCGCTCGAAGTCCCGGATCTCGTTGTACGCCCGCTCCCACTGCTCATCGCTGGCATAACCTTCGACACGCTCGACCAGGACTCGGCCGTACCACGATCGGTCGTATATGGCCATACCACCCCATCCCGGTAGCTGAGGCCAGAAGCGGGTCAGCCAGTGGTGGCGCAGCTCGTCGGCGGTGGGCGCCCCGTACTGGACGACCCGAAAATGTCGGGGATCCATCCGGGCGACCAGCCGCTTGATCGCGCCCCCCTTCCCGGCTGCGTCCCATCCCTCGAATACGAAAGTGACCGGCGGTCCCAGCGCCCCGCCGCCCAGCTTCCCACCGCATTGGAGCCGCAATTGGTGCAGACGATCCTGCGCCAGCCTGAGCCGCTCGAGCTCGTCCGACTTCTTGAGCTTTGGCGTCAGGTCAACGTCGGCTAAAGGTGGCGCCAGGCTGCGATCCCGGGCATCCCGCTGGATTCCAGTCACGGACCTCACGCTATCGGGTTCGATCCGGCTATGCGTGTCGCGATCCGGCCCGACTGGCTGCCGACGGCCTACCGACCCGCTATGCAGTCGGCTTTGTATTGCTCGAGGAGCGTTTGCTGCACTCCTCATCGGTCCGGCGGGCCGATCGCATGCGCTCGTCAGCTAGCTCGAGCCGCGAACGGGCCTGGTTCTCTCGGGCCTCAGCCTCTGCGACCCCAAGTTCCGTGCCTTGCACCGCCGCCGCGGTTTGTGCGGCGAGCCGTTGCGCATCCTCTGTGGTGACGACGTTGGAATCGACGGGCGCCTCGTCCCCGAAGCGCTCCACGCGGGCCCGGTTGCTCTCCTGGAAGTCGAGGTCGTTCCGGAGACGGTCGCGGGTCGACCGTTCTTCATCCGCCTCCTGTCCTGTCCGGGCCTCCTGTTGTAGCCAGCGACGCCATCCCTCCGAGCCCCGCGCTGACTCAGAGCCACATCCCGGGCGAGGTGGTGAACATCGTACGCCCGTTCCGCTGGGCGAGCTGGCGCTCCTACGCCTTCGGCCGGGCCCGACGCCGGACGGCTTTTTCGAGCTCAACCGCCCAAAACACCAGGGTGGAGGAGATCAGGACAACACCCAGTTCCAGGAGACTCAAAGGATCGGTGCGGAGGAGGTTTTGCAGCGGCGACCAGTACACAACGATCAGTTGCAAGAGGAGCGTGCCCGCCACCGCTCCCAGCAAGGCCAGATTGGTGGTCAGCTTCTGCGACCGCAGCGACTCAGTTTCGGACCGCACGGCCAGAGCGTGGCCCAGCTGGAGGAGCGCCAGCGAGGTGAACACCATGGTCTGCCACGGCCGGCCCGTGGCAGAGCCCCAAATGCCCAGGCCGAGCGGAATCACGCCCATCAACAAACCGACCAGCAGCACGTGCTGCCACAAGCCGTGCGCAAAGATGCTCTGGGTCGGGGGACGCGGCGGGCGGTGCATTACGTCGCGTTCGGCAGGCTCGACCCCCAATGCGAGCCCGGGAAGGCCGTCGGTGACAAGATTGATCCACAGGATGTGAACGGGAAGTAGCGGTAAAGACAACCCGACAAAAGGCCCAAGGAACATCACCCAGATCTCACCCGAGTTGGAGGTCAAGGTGTATCGGACGAAACGCCGGATATTGTCGTAGATGCGACGTCCTTCGCCGACCGCGGCGACGATGGTGGCAAAGTTGTCATCGATGAGCACCATGTCGGCCGCCTCCTTGGAGACCTCGGTGCCGGCAACACCCATCGCCACCCCGATGTCGGCCGCTCGCAACGAGGGAGCGTCGTTTACGCCGTCCCCCGTCATGGCCACCACATCGCCGCGCGCCTTCCAGGCCTGAACAATGTCCAGCTTCTGTTCAGGAGAGGTGCGGGCGTAGACACCGATCCGATCGACACGCTCGGCGAGGTCGGCATCAAGTCCGGCGACGAGTCGGGTACCAGTCACGACCTGCCGTCCGTCGAGAATCCCGAGCCGGTTTGCGATCGCTTCACCCGTAGCCGGATGATCACCGGTGATCATGACCGGCGTTATGCCGGCCGACTTGCACGCTGCAACTGCCGCCGCAGACTCCGGGCGGGGCGGGTCCGCCATCGCCACGAGCCCGTACAGAACCAGCTTCAGGTCCGTGTCCGCCAGGTCGAGTATGCCGCCATCGGAGGTGAAGCGCCCGGCCAGGGCGAGCACCCGATAGCCCTCACCTGCGTAAGCGGTCGCCCGTTCCAGGAACCGGTCACGCACCCCATCGGTCAAGGGCTGGTCCCCCGCTGTTGCGGCGACCGAGCCGGCCGCTGCCACGACCGCCTCGACCGCTCCCTTGGCCGCAATGAGGCCCTGGCTCGACGGATCCCGGTGCAGCGTCACCATTAGCTTGCGAGCCGAATCGAACGGCACCTCGGCGGCCCGAGGAGCTGTACGCCGCACCGCGTCGGCGTCGAACCCCCCTTTGGCGGCCAGCGCCAGCAACGCTCCCTCGGTTGGATCACCGGCGGTCTCCCAATCGCCTCCCGCTTGGGACGGCGCCACCAGCGAGGCGTCGTTGCACAGCGCGCCGGCCAGTAGGAGCCGTCCGGACGGACTGTCCGGTACAACCTGGACGGGTTCACCGCCCCGGGTTATCAAGCCACTTGGCTCGTAGCCGTTGCCGGTCACTCCCAGCTCGCCGTCGAGTGTCCACACCCGCTCGACCAGCATCCGTCCTTGCGTCAGCGTCCCGGTCTTGTCCGAACAAATCACTGTTACCGATCCGAGGGTTTCGACTGCCGGCAGCTTGCGGATGAGCGCGTTCTGACTGACCATCCGCTGGGCCCCCAACGCCAGGGATATCGTCACGACGGCCGGCAGCGCCTCGGGTATGGCAGCGACAGCCAGACTCACGGCCGTCAAGAACATCAAGGTCACGTCCTGGCCCCGCAGAACCCCCACCGAGAACACAACGACGCAAACAATGAGTGCGGCGGCTGCCAACCATCGCCCCAGCACCGCCAAACGCCGCTGCAACGGCGTCCGGGGTGCTTGGTGTGCCTTGAGCAACCCGGCAATGCGACCGAGCGCAGTGTCCATGCCGGTGGCGACCACGACACCAACGCCGCGCCCGTAGACCACGGACGTCCCTTTGAAAACCATGTTGCGCCGGTCGGCAACCAACTCCCCGGCGTCCTTGGAGATGGGCTCGGGTGCTTTGTCCACCGGTACCGACTCTCCGGTGAGCGGAGCTTCGTTGACCCGCAGGTTCGGGCACTCCAACAACCGCACGTCGGCAGGAACCACGTCGCCGGCCTCGACGATGACGAGGTCCCCGGGAACGAGCTCGGCAGCGGCAATCGTGGACTCGACCCCGCCCCGCACGACTCTGGCAGTGGCGGCAGCCATGGTGCGCAGCGCAGCCATGGCCTGCTCGGCCCGGTACTCCTGCACGAACCCGATAACCGCGTTCAGCGTGAGGATCGCTCCAATCACGATGGCGTCTTTGACTTCGCCGATGACCAGCGTGATCACCGCTGCAATCAGCAGGACGACGATCATTGTGTTGGCGAATTGCGATCCAAAGATGAACAACGGCGGTCGGACCGGTTCGGCACCGAGTTCGTTGGGTCCGTATTCCTCGAACCGACTCCGAGCAGTAACCGCCGAAAGCCCCGTGTCGCGGTCAGTCGCGAGTTCATCCACGACGGCCTGAGTTTCTTCGGCCCACCACGATCGGTCATGACGGGTCGCCTGGATGCTCGTCACCGGGCCTCCACCACCATGCTTGCGCCCCGGCTCACGAGCTGAGGGTGCTGATCAGGCATTGATGAGAGACCTCCATCCACAACAATCATGGTCGGTCTCTCCCGCCCTGGGGGCCGGCGCAGCCGGGCCATCTGGCCGTCCTGACGACTGCGCTGTTCGGGATACTCCCCGTACTCTCGCATTCTACGAGGGCGCTCGTCAGCTGCACAGAGGCCGAAATCCCCTGCTGTGGCCCGGATTCTGCTTCCTATGGCACATTCTCGGTAACAGACGCTGTGTGTCCTTCCTCGACGAGCGCAAACAACAGCAGCAGACCGGCGATGTTGCAGAGGGACGCGACCCAGGCATTGGCGGCAACTCCGAACGCTTCGTAGAGGCGGGGCCCGAAAAGGGCACCGATGGCTCGCCCGGCACCCATCGCCAATATGCCCAGTGAGAGAAACTGGGTGCGCGCTTGGGGTTGCACTTCGGTGGCGAGCGGGATCGCGGACACGATCGTGAACTCGAATGCCGCCAGCGCGAGTGCGAAGAAGCCGAGCCCGAGGACCAAGCCGGCGTTGAAGACTCCCGTACCTGCGTACCCCAGCGCGGCTAGGGCCAGGCCGACCGCCACGGCCCGACGTTTTCCCAGCCGGTCGGTGATGAGGAGGACGCTTCCCTCCCCGGTCAGCTCGGCCAAACCGAGGATGGTGGCCACGCCTCCGATCACCAGTATCGACAACCCGAATGAACCTTCCAGCCATGCACCGAGCGACGTGAACATCAGCTCGGAAGCGCCCGAGAACATCGCCATGAGCACGAGCAAAGAGAACGATGACCGGTCCAGGTCCAGACGTCCGGTGATCCTCCCAGCCACTTCCCCGTCGTGAGGGATCAGCACCATGACTGCGACGACCGAGGCCGCGCCGAAACCGGCCAGCACCCAGAACGGCGCCTGCCAGCCGGAGCGATCGATCAACCAGCCTGCGAACGGCGCCCCTACGAGGAAGCCGCCGGCCCAGGTCAGTTCCATGACTGCGAGCGCCCGGCCTCTCCGCTGGTAAGGAACCCGGTCGGCAATGTGGGCCTGGGCGGACACATCGAAAGTCGACTTGGCCAGGCCCATGGCCGCGAAGCCGAACAGCGCACCGACCCACACTGACGTGGCAGCGGTCACCACCGCCCCAACGGAGAACAACCAGAGCCCGGTGAGGATCAACCGGCGCCGGTGCTCCGGCCCGACCCCCCGCACAACCAGGGGGGTGGTCATGCCAACTCCCCAGCGAGCTGCCACCAGGGCTCCCGCCGACTCGAGAGAGATGCCCAACCCGCGCGCGATTACCGGTAGAAACGGATACACGAACCGATGGGCTGAGTTGAGCACCAGGCGAGCCGGCGTCAAGACGGCCAGCGTGACTCCCACCGAACGGGTACGCGACATCGCCCGAGCCTATACGGGTCGCACGGCCCCCGACCCGGCCGGCGGCCGCCGCCCCCGTCGGCCTGCGTTCATACGGTCGAGTCGACGGGTGCGAGGTCGACGACGATAACCACCGTGTCGGTGAGGCGATCCTCGAGATCCTGCGCGTTGAAGGTGCCGGTTGCGTCCTTCTTCAACCCGGCGGCCCGGGCCGCCATCGGCTGATCCTCAAAAAAGGAGGTGAGCGCGGTGAGCGCACCATCGCGCGGCGCCACCCGGGCCGTCCCGGCAAACGTAACTCCCGCGAGCCGGAGTCCGACGTGCGGGCGGGCCTGCAGGTTGCGCCACCATTGTCGTGATGGATGAGCAGTCAGGATCACCCGGTCGCCCCGGCGGGTGTAGGTGACCGGCGTCGTATACGACCTCCCGGTCTTGCGCCCCGTGAAGGTGACGAGGGCGGTCGAGCGTCCGACGAGGCGCTCGAGCCCCGGCGTACGCAGAACAGTGCGAGTAACGGCGTTGAGCCATCCGGGCGGGGTGAACGGAGGTTTGCGTTGTTCCGAGCTCATACTGTGAAGGTATGCCGTCGCGCCCACCGCTTGATAGGGCCAAGGGACCTGACGTTCGAGAGGGGTGCGCTTGCCCGCCTGGAGCGAAACGATTCCGGCGCAGCGGCCGGCTCGGCCACAGCGGAGAGCTCCCGCGCCGACCGAGAGACGGTGATATTTCAGGGATCCGGAAACCAGTTCGTGTCCTCCAAACGTCCAAGATGTGTTACATTTTTTTGTCGGAATTATGACAATCTAGGAATAGTCGGTCGTCCCGTCGTCACCTTCCGATACCGGGACATTGCTGGGGGCTCAGGAGGACACCCATGTTGAGGGCAGGCGTCAGCGCGCGGACATTTCGGGCGATCACCTACATCGCCGTGGCCGGCGTCGCTTTCCAGGTAGCTCATTTTGTCGAGCATGTCGCACAGCTCGGATACTGGTTCGCACATCCGCTGGAGGCACCGTGGCTAACGCCATGGGCCGTGTTCGGCCGAGACATGCTTGCCGGCGGCGGCGCCACCGGCACCGAGTTGCTTCATTTGATCGGGAACGGCATCTTCTTCGTCGGTTTGATCGGCATGTGCCTAGTGCTGGTATGCAAACAATTGTCGATCAACGATCACCTGCTGCTGAAGAGAGCGATCATGTGGCAGGGGGTCCACGTGGCGGAGCATGTGGCACTCACTGCGACCTGGGTCATGTTCGGCAAGGCGATCGGGATCTCGACCTTCTTTGGCCTTGTATCTGCAGGACCATTCTCGAGCAGCTATCGGGTGTGGTGGCACTTCGCGATCAACTTGTTCGTGACCGTCTTGGCCACCCGGGCCCTCCGAGGCTTCGCCAAGGAGCGGCTGCTCTACCCAGGGCCGCAGCCGGCCACCGCCTGATCAGCGATATCTGCGGCGTACAGCCGCGACAACCCAGCCGGCAACAAACTGGGGCTGGCTAGGCGCCGGCGTCAGGCTCCGCCGCCCAGCGTGTCACGGATAGCGCACAGGTGTCGTCCGGTTCGTCGCTCGCCACCATGCGGTCGGCCAGCACATCCAGCTTGGTAGCCAAATCCGGATTCTTCTCGAGGTTGTCGCTGAGGACGTCAATACCGTCGGAGATCGAACGGGTTCGATCCTCGACCAGCCCATCGGAGTAGAACAACACCGTGGCCCCGATCGGGACATCGGTCTGGCCCGCGGCGCGATCATCCGACCCCACTCCCAGCAGTGGCGATCGACCCGCCATGAGGACCCTTGGGCGCTCACCGGGCGCTATGAGGACTGGGGGCGGGTGCCCGGCACAGGCGTAGTGGAGCACGCCAGTTGTGGTGTCCAACTCGCCGTATACGACGCTCGCAGCCCGCGCTCCGTCGATCGTGGTGGCGAACGCTTCCAGTCGTGCGATTGTCGAGGCCACGCCGTGGCCTTCCAGAGCGTGGGCGCGAAGCGCAGTCCGCAGCTGGCCCATTGTGGCGGCAGCTGGGACGCCCCGCCCAACGACATCGCCCAGCACCAGACCGATGCGCTCACAGCTGATCTGGAAGGCGTCGTACCAGTCACCGCCGATGTCGACCAGTTCGGCCCCCGGCCGGTACAGACCGTGAAGGAGTATCCCAGGATGCTCCGGTAGCTCCCGCGGGAAATGCGACGCCTGAAGCTGGCGCGCGACGTCCCGCTCGTGTTCGTAGAGACGAGCGTTTTCGAGAGCCAGCGCAGCCCGCTGGCTGAGCCGTGTGAGGAACTCCAGATCCTCAGTCCGAAACCGACGGCCGGATTCGGAGTGGGCCAACATCAGCGAGCCAACCACTCGACCTCGATCCACCAACGGCAATCCCACATAGGACCGAGGCGCGATCGTCTCCAACCACTCCAGCTGCTGAGCGTCAAGTCCATACGCCCGGTACATCGAGGAGTCGATAGCCGTCAACAGTTGCGGCTCGCCGGTTTCGCGGGCTGCCGCAAGGGAGTGCGCCTGTTGCGCGCCCGCTGCGGCACTGGTGCGCAAGCGACGGAGTGTGTCCTCCAACGCCGGATCGCGGTGTCGCAAGCCGACCGGTGCCGGACCCATCGCTGGGATCTCGATGGTGGCGTAGTCGGCAAGCTCAGGAACGATGAAGTCGACCAGCCGCTGGGCGCGCTGTCGCACCGTTATGACCTCTTCGAGACGGACCATCAGCTCGGCCAGGAACCGGGTCTGGCCGGCCCTGGTCTGGATTTGATCGTGCAGCCGAGCCCGCTCCAGCGCCTGGGCGCACATGTCAGTCAGCGCAGTCATGAATGCACGCTCGCCGTGTGTGTACACGGTCAGATCGAGCGATCCGAGACAGAGGAAACCGATTGATCGCTGATTGACGATCAGTGGCAAAATGGCCACGCGGCTGCAGCGCGCACCGCCGGCCCACCCGGCCGGCAGCTCTTTCTGACCCCCGGCGGCGTGGTCGACAAACCGAGGAACCGCCCGAGCCATGACCTCCGCTACGAACGGCACGTCCTCGTGTCCCTCCACCTCCCAGTCTCTGCGATCCTCACCGGCTGTGGCTCGATTGCCGAGAATCTGAAACCCATCCTCGTGCGCGAGCCCCAGAATCCCCACGTCCGACTTGATCCCATCGACCGCCTCCGACAGCGTCACTGCGACGACATCGTCGATTCCCAGCGCGCCGGCAAGTGACGTTGCCACATCCTGCAGGCGCTGCAACCGGCGCTGCATATTGGTCAACTCCTGCTC
Organism: Acidimicrobiia bacterium; assembly: GCA_041576165.1. Lineage (GTDB taxonomy): Bacteria > Actinomycetota > Acidimicrobiia > Spongiisociales > Spongiisociaceae > JBFGLM01. Next base: position 45,483 of record JBFGLM010000020.1, on the reverse strand, counting down.
GAACAAGCGGCGTTCCGTGGCGTCGATCACCACCACGCGGACCTCTTTGTCGCCTGATGATGCGCAAGGTGCAACGGTGGCATTGACCAGCACCGGCATGACGCTGCCGTCGGTCCGACGGATTTCGACGGCTACCTCCCTCAGTTGACCCTGCATGCCCAGCAGCGGACCGAGGTGGGTCTCATAAAAGATCTGCGAGCCCTTCGTCAGGAGGTCCCGGAAACGGCGACCCGTCAGATCTTCCGGCGAGTAGCCCGTCCACGCTTTGAATGTTTCGTTCGCCCACCGAATGGAGCCGTCGGTATCCGTGACCAGGTACCCGCATGGCGCCTCCTCCAACCGGCTCTGGACATCGCTCGGCGGAACGCTCACACGAACTCTCGCATCACCGCGATGACCTCACCCGGGGCGCTGACATTCGGGCAGTGTCCGGTTGCAGCGAGATACGCGATCCGGCTGTCGGGAATGGCGTCGCGTACGTATTCGCCGACGTGCGTCGGCGCAATCGGATCGTCGGAGCATTGCATGACCAATGTCGGCGCCTGCACATCGGGGAGGTCGTCCCGGTTGTCCGAGAGAAACGTCACCCGCGCAAAATGCTTGGCGATGTATGGGTCGGTGCGGCAAAACGATTCTGTCAACCGCTGGCCGAGTTCGGGGCGGTCGGGGCTGCCCATGATCACGGGGGCCATGGTGCTCGACCATCCGAAATAGTTGGCGTCGAGCGACTCGAGTAGCGACTTGATGTCGTCTTCGGAGAAACCGCCGTCGTAATCGCCGTCGTTGACGTAGCGGGGGGATGGCCCGACCAGAACCAGTTTGTCGAACAAGTCGGAATCCTTCTTGACCGCGAGCACTCCGATCATCCCACTCACCGAGTGCCCGACGAACACGACGTCACTCAGTTCGAGTGCCCGGCATAGCTCGACCACGTCGTCGGCGTGGCCGGCGAGATCCGAGTACCGATTCTTCTTGTAGGCCGTGATCTCAGAGTTTCCTGATCCGACCAGGTCGTACAGGACAGTCTTGAAGTCGGGAAACGCCGCGGCGACGTCAGCCCACATGGACTGATCGCACCCGAACCCGTGAGCGAACACCATGGGTTGACCATTGGGGTCTCCGCCGACCGTCACGTTGTGGCGAGTCAGTACATCCATCGGTGCACCATACGGGCAATTTCGGCCCGCCGTCGAGCCGGCGGCAGGCGTAGCCTGGAGACGCCACGCAAGGAGGACGATGGTGCGATACGTCCAGACCATGAGCGTGCGGGCGGCGGATACCGGGGCACTGGAGCAACTGCTCACCACCTGGCATGAGGCCGAGGCCGGGGTAGCGCCTGGCTATATCGGCAGCCGGCTCCTCGCCGATCGTGATCATCCCGGGCGTTACATGATTGTGGTCGATTTCTCTTCGGCCGAAGAAGCCGAGAAAAACAATGATCGGCCCGAGACCCAGGAATGGGCTGCCAAGCTCGGCGCACTCATCGAGAGTGACGCCGCGTTCGGCAATTACGACGAGGTTCGCGCAATCCGATAACAAAGCTCCCAGCAGCTGGCTGCGTTTCGATTCTCGCGCGGGGTCAGGTGGAGTCGACCGCGGCCGGTTCCCGGAGGCGTTCCATCACGCGAACGAGCGTGCGCCGCTCGTCCTCGGTGATCCTGCCGGTGAGTTCGTTCTCAATGTCTACCTGATGGACCTTGATCGCTTCATCCAGCCTGGCTTGCCCCTGTTCGGTGATCGCCACGTAGTTCACCCGACGGTCGGTCGGGCACGGCCGACGTTCGACCATGCCCTCAGCGGTGAGACGATCGACCAGCCGCGTGACCCCGCCAGACGTTAGAGCGATCTGGGTTGCCAGGTCCCCCATCGCCACGTACCCGCCCGATCGGGCGATCCGGAGAAGTGCCTCGAACGTGCCGAGGCTGAGACCGACCTGCTGCCTGAGCGATCGATCGAATGCCTTGTTCAAGCGCGTCAACGCCTCCAGGCAGACCCCGAACGTGTGCATGCGAAGGTCATAGTCGGAGCTCATGCCAGATATCTTACTGATCAACAGTTGACAGCTCAATTAAATCGTCTAGGGTACTTGACCAGTCAGATATTGAGTAAGAAGGGAGATGGCATGAGCGTCCAGACGCTTCCCCAAACCGGCACATGGGTTATCGACCCGGCCCACAGCCAGGTCGAGATCAGTGCCCGACACTTGATGGTCAGCAAGGTCCGGGGCTCGTTCAGAGAGTTTTCGGGATCGATCACCGTCGGCGAGACCCCGGACGACAGCTCGGTGGAGGTGTCGGTGGTGGCTGCGAGCATCGATACTGGGACCGCCGATCGGGACGACCATCTCCGGTCGCCCGACTTCCTCGATGCTGCCGAACATCCGACGATCAGTTTCCGGTCAACCTCGGTTGAGCCCGAAGGTTCGTCCTACCGGCTCACCGGTGATCTCACGATCAACGGCGTGACCAAGCCAATCGTGCTGGACGTCGACTACCTCGGGATCAGCGTCGACCCGTGGGGCAACGAAAAAGCTGCCTTTGCCGCCACCGGCACGTTCAATCGCGAGGACTGGGGGCTCAACTGGAACGTCGCCCTCGAGGCCGGCGGGTGGCTGGTGAGCAAGCAGTTCGACATAGACATCGTGGTCCAGGCCGCCAAGGCCTGACAGGGCGAGCGGCGGAGGGGGCCACGCGCCCGACGTCGCCTCCGTCACCCCTCGCTTACCGAGCAGCGATCCACCTTCTCCCCCGCTGGGGGAGGAAACCCTGGTCCAGGCCGGTACCGCGCGATTTCCTCCCCCGGAGATGTCGGTTGCGCGAGAGGGGCGGCGGGGGCGTCCGCTTGCCGGGCGAGCTGGCACTCCCCCTCCGAACTCGGCTCCTCATCGTCCCCGAATCCACCTCCCCCGCAGGGGGAGAAACGCGTTCCGGGCCGGCTCTGGGCTCCTTCCCGCTGCGGCGGGAGTAGACGAGAATGGGGTAGAAAGAGAAGGGTCACTATGCCAATTACACGTCTCAACCATGCAGTGCTGTTTGTGTCGGATCTCGACCAGGCGGTCGACTTCTACACCAGCACGCTCGACTTCACGGTGATCAGCCGGGAGGAGCGTTTCAACGCTGCATTTCTCCGTTGTCCTGACAGCTCCAACCACCACGATCTTGGTCTGTTTGGGATGGGCGCCGGCGCGCCCCGTTCGTCGCGAGGCACCACGGGGTTGTATCACCTCGCCTGGCAGGTGGCGACCATCGACGATCTGGCTGACTACCGGCAGCGGCTCCTTGCGGCCGGCGCGCTGGGAGGTGAATCGTCGCACGGCGCCACGCTCAGCCTGTACAGTGCCGACCCGGACGGCAACGAACTCGAGGTGATGTGGATGCTTCCGCGCGACTCCTGGGGCGAGTATGAGACGCGGGCCGTGGTCGAGCGTTTGGACCTCGCCGCCGAGCTAGAACGGTGGTCCGGGATCGTGACCGCCTAGCGATATAGCGTCGCCACCAGAACGACGGCGTACATGGGCACTGCCCACACCAACAACGCCACCGCCGAGCGGAACACCGTGAAGCGTGCCATGAGATGTCGGCGATCCGAGACCCGGACCAACACCACCCCGGCCAGTTCGAGAATCACGGTCATAGCCGCGGCCAGCGCTGCATAGGCGCCGGCGAACAACCAGCTGAACCCCCACGAGCAATCCGTGCCGCCATACCTAGAGCAGTAGTACTCGACACCAAACGCATAGCCAAAGGCGGTCACCGCGGTCAGCGCCAGGACCAGCCAGGGAAGTCCCCGCCGGGAGAGGATCGATTCCCTCAGTCGCCAGCGGCGACGCGATTCAGGATGGACCGTGGTCACTGTCCTGCTGGTATCGGCCGCGAATTCCAGGTGCTCGAGCGAAAAGCCCCTGCAGATCACTCTTGCGGCCGAAATGCGACCAGCGGCAAGCTCGCCAGCATGCCGGCCGGATCGCCGGCCGCGCCTTCGGGTGGGGCGGCGCCGATGGCGGGGAGTACGCGTGGCACCAGCCGGGCCTCCCAGGGATGGCGGCCGACGAACCCAGCTGCAACCTCCTGCGCCTCTTGCGCACCCAGGACCCGGTGTTCGGGCGCGTAATCGAGGCGCCCGGTTCTGACGCGGACCGCCCCACCCGCCATGAGATTCTGGTACCAGTCGGCCCCGACGCCATATGCGGAGGCCACAACGCTCTCCTCCCGATCTGGCACGAAAGCGATCACTTCGAGCACAGTTCTGTAGTCCCGGCCGGACTTGCGGCCTCGATGGGTCAGCTCGAGGAATCGCCGGCCCAGCATCCACCCGAGACCCACGCGATAGACCACGTCGGGTGCACGAAACGCAGCTGCCAGCAACCGGGACGGGCCACTCATCTCGGTCGCGATCCTATGCGCCCGGGCCAGCCGTCACCGGGTAGTTCAGTTCGCAGCCACCACCCGCCCGGTAGTTCCGTCAACGGTCACGAGTTGGCCGTCGGTGGCCGTGGCGCCCGGTGCGCCGATCACCGCCGGGATCCCGTGTTCTCGGGCCACTATCGCGGCGTGGGACCGCACGCCTCCCCCGTCGGCCACGACCGCGGCCGCCATCGAGAACAGCATCGTCCAGGCCGGCGTAGTGATCGGCGAGACTATGGCGAGACTATTACGTCGCCCGGACCGACCTTGGCGAAGTCGGATTCGCCCAGCACGATGCGGGCGGGCCCGGTCACCGTTCCCGGTGACGCGGGGTTGCCTGTCACGATCGACTCGCCGCCGTCGTCTTGCTCGCGTCCGGCCGGGAACTCCTGGTCCAGGAGCCACAGCAGCGCCGAAATGGTCCGGCGCATCGGCCCGGGCAGGGCGGAGATATCGGGCAGTTCATCCCGCTCGCCGATGAAGTCGGACCCGGGATGAGAACGCACCCATGCGTACTCCGACCTGCGGCACGTGATTGACACAGCCAAATCGCCCGGGATTGCCCAGCAGCGCCTCGATGATCTCATCGACGTCCAGCCAGACCACGTCGTCGACCCGCGCCAGCAAGCCGCGATCGACCAGCCGGCGACCGGCCTCTACCACCCAGCGGCGGATCAACCCGCTGGGCAGGTGGTCGGACGTCACGACGTTCTCCTCCCGGTTGGGATAGGCCCGCCGCGCCACCGCCAGCCGCGGCTCGAACTCGGAAAGTCCATCCCCGGCGAGTCGCGCGCGGGCCTCCGCTTCAGCCGCGGCACGCACGTCGTCGCCGTTGGAACTAGGCGACACCCCGTCGAACAGCATGCGGGTCACGATGGCCGGCCGCTCGGCCAGTGTCGGGGAACCCGGGTCGTAGTCCAGGCACCGCCAGCCATGGGTGTGTCGAGCCAGACGCCGAGCTGGTGGGCAAGTCCCGGATCGATGGCAGCCAGCGCCCCGACCGGATCGTCGAGCCGCGCCTCGAGCGCCTGGCGGGCCGTGTCCGTCAGCGCGTCAGGATGGGCGACAATTGGTCGCGTCCGTGGACGCTGGCCCGGGATAGCCCGAGCAGCAGCCGGCCGCCATCCGAGGACGAACAGCGGGTGTGATCGCCTTGGCGGGCGCCGCCACCATGTCGGTCGGCGCCGGGGTGTGGGCCTCGACCGGTACCGACCTCGATACCGCCGTGACGGACGGGAACGTGGCCGACTACGTGGCGGCGGTTGCTGCCAGCCCGGCCCCGGTTGTGAGACACCTCAGCCTGTGGATGGTGGGCGCTCCGCTGCCGGCGCTGGCGGCAGTGCTCATCGCCCGCCGCAATCCGGTTGGGGTTATGGCGACGGCCTCCGCTGAGATGGTGGCCATCGTCTCGGTGAGTGTCGGCCTGGCGGCGTTCACGACCTGGATGGCGCTGGTGTCTGTTGCCGACCGCATTACCGATCCGACCCCGATACAGCTGGCCGGGTTCATCGGGTCGCGGGGCGATGGATCGGCACCGTCGGCGTCGTGGGGATTGTGCCCTTCCTTCTCTCACCGGAGGGACAAGGATCCTGGGCGCCGCGCTGGCTGGTCCGCCTCGGTGAGGCCGCGCTTGCTGCGGGCGGGTTGTGCGTCGTGGCGCTATACACCGGCCAGCTCGCCACGCTCGGCATGCCGGTCGTGCTGCTCGATCTCGCCTAGTACGTGGGCGCCGGCGTGATTCTGCTGCGGGTGACACATGTTATGATATGTGCATGTATTCGGAACGCACACAGGTGCTCCTCACTCCCGGTCAACGACAGGCACTCGAGCGACTCGCAGAGGAGCAACAGTCATCGCTGGGGGCGGTGATACGCGCCGCAATTGATGCCTATCTGGTCCCGACCCGACGAGACGGCAAGGCGGCGCTCGAGTTGCTGTTCTCGCTAGATGCTCCGGCACCTGATTGGGACACAATGAAAGAGGAAATCGAGATTGGTGCGTTGGGCGAGGTTTCGTGAGCTTCTTCATCGACACCGCGGTGATCATGTATGCCGGTGGGTCGCAACATCCCATGCAGCAGCCATGTCGGTCCCTTCTGGAGGCCATCGTCCAGCGGCGAGTCGACGCCGTGACATCAGCCGAGGTGATCCAGGAGATCCATCATCGTTTCGTGGCCATCGGGGACCGAACGAGGGGGGTGGCGATGGCCGAAGCAGCCCTCGACATCTTCGCACCGGTGCTCCCGATCACCGACGCGGTCATGCGGCGCATGACCGGCATGGTGCATTACTTCGAGGCACTTTCGGCGAGGGACCTCGTCCACGTCGCAACCTGCGCTGAATCGCGGATCGACGTGATTGTGTCCCCCGACCGTGCTTTCGACGACGTAGACGGCCTGGCACGCATCGATCCGATCGATGCGGGGCAACTCCTGTGAAGTCCAGGCTGCTCACCTCGTGACCGCGCCGTGTAGAAGTGGCGAGGCCGCGGACTGGAACCTGCTGGACGGTTTCAGCGTCTGAGATACATGCACCGTGTCCTCCTACCTTGGTTGGTGGTCGTTGTGGCTTGCTCCGGTGGTGGATCCTCCGCCGAGCTCACATCCGCGCCGACGACCGCTCTTGCGACGACCACGTCGTCAACGACGGCCGAGGCCACGACAACGAGCGCAGCCACCACCACGATCGCTAGCACTACGACTGCCACGCCGGAGCCGCCCACCGAGGTGGCGTGGACCACCCAGGAGGCCGAGCGGCACGTTGCCAACTACCTGGCCGCGCTGGCGGCCGGCGCCTATGAACAGGCCGCCTGGTCAGCGCATGGGAATGGCATCCAGTTGGACGGTCAGGCCGATGACGAGCTCCCGGCCGACTACCTGCGCCGCCAATGTGCCGGCGAGGCCTGCGTTGGTCCGTACGAGGTGGTTGCCCTGGGCCCGGGCCTGGTTGATCCGACCACTGCCCAGGCCTCCTCCGGGGTCAGGGTGACCCACATTTCGACGGGCGAAGAGAAGGTGTTCAACATCGGCACCTTCGAGGGTCAGCTCGTGATCGACGATCTCCCTCCCCTGGTGCCGTCCGAGCCCTCGCCGGGCCTGGTCGAGTCGTTGTTCGGGTCCGACATGCCGGTGCGGGTGGTGGCGCAACGATTCAACGCATTCGAAATCTGGAAAGGCGGCTCGGGCGAGTGGGTGACGAACTGGTGGGCGGACGGCGCGCACGACGTGGAGGGGGACTGGGCGGCGGTGCGGCACCGGGGCCTGTCGCAAGTCGTGCAGGTGCGGGACCCGTCGGTAGCGGTGGAGTCGGAATGCCCGGAGCTGATGTCGCGCAACGGACAGGTCTTGGTCCTCGAACGTTGCTGGGCTGATGAGTGGCGCATGTTCGATCCCGACACCGGCGAAGAAACGGCCACCCCCGTGCCGTTCAAGTCTCTCGAAGATGGTGAGACCGTATATTTCATCGAGCGGGCTAGGACGGTCGTGCAGGGTTTGGGCGACGCCGAAGGCAATCTCACCGACCTGACCACGTCGATCGGCATCGACCTGTTGGGTGATGACTATGCCGGGCTGGCGGCATTGTCGGTAGACGGGCGGAGCCTCGCTTACGTCGATCATGCCGACCCGGCTGCGCTCAACCATTTCTGGAGTCCGGTGGTGGCAGTGCGCGACACGAGTACAGGTGAGGAGCTCGGAAGGTGGACGGTCGACCATCCGATTGGCTGTATCGAATTCGCCAACAGTTGGCTGGTCGTGTGTGAGATGGGCGAGGACCCGAGCTACATGGAGCCTCACCAGGTAGCGCTGGTCGCCATAAACACGGAGAGCGGCGACCTCAACCGGGTCGTGACGCGCACCAGGTTGTTCTTACCTTGACCTTCAACCCCGGCTCCACCTGCGGATACGGGGCATCAGCCACAAGCCGGCAACAGCGACAAACAAGAAGAACAGCGCGTCCTGCGTATAACCCTCGGCGAAGGCCAGCACGGCGGCCGCCGCCAACCAGAGCGAGACGAGGAAGGTGACCGACAGGATCAACCAGCCCGCCACCGTTCGCAGCCAGCCTCGTCGATGAACCGACGTTGGCGGCCGATGGTCCGGCCGGATGGGAGCCCGGTTCTTGTCCAGCGTGCGCACAGATGACCTCCAACACCACGACCGTAGGGGTTCGGTACACAGTCGAACAGGGGCTTCCGGCTCATTCGGGAACGTTGCGACTCACGCAGGGTTGATACCTGTGAGGCTGCCAGAAACGGTATGAGCGACGAGCGCACCAAACACTTCCTCTCGAACGTCGGCGGCCGGCTGGAAGCAGACGCTGCCGTCGGAGGCGCACTCGGCCGAGAATTAGCCATCCTCGGGCGGCTCATCCGGGATGCGCGTGGTTCGGCGCGACCAGTGGTCAGCGAGGCGCCGCCCGGCCTTCGTCATATCGGGGCGATGCTGGCCGAGGCTCGCGACGACCGGTGCCGCGATCTGGCCGAAGCGCTTGCGCCGCTTGTTGGCGCCGCCTACTGGACGCGCTTCTACGCGGAAGACGACTGGACTCGGCCGTTCCTCAACGAATTCGCCAATGGCGAGATAGTCGGACCCCACGGACCGGTGTACTCCGACCGCGTGATCCTCGGCGCGTTCGTGTTGGGACCCAACACCTTGTACCCGCCTCATGCCCACCCGGCCGTCGAGATCTATCTGCCGCTGGCCGGCTACGCCGAGTTCGCAGTGGGCGGGACCGGCTTCCGAGCAGTACCGCCCGGCACCTACTCGCTTCACCCCAGCAACGCCGTGCATGCCATCCGCACCGGCAACCGGGCTTTGCTGGCATTGTTCGCCTGGCGCGGTGATATGACGGCACCGTCGTGGTACCTCGACGCCCACGGCGAGCGGCAGATTCCGCCCCGCCTCGGGTAGCGCCACCCCAGCCCCAGCCACAGCCACAGCCACAGCCACAGCCACAGCCACAGCCACAGCCACAGCCACAGCCACAGCCACAGCTTGGATACGGTTACGGAGATACCGCTTGACTTCTAATACTAATAGTATTTTAATACTACTGGTATGACACGCCTCAGCCGCGCGGAGCAGTCTCGGGCGAACCGCGAGAAGATCCTGGCCTCGGCCCGGCAGCACTTCGAGCGGTTGGGCTATCACGGCGCCAGCGTCGACGCTATTGCCGAGGAAGCCGGCTTCTCCAAGGGCGCTATCTACTCCCAGTTCGGGAGTAAGGACGACCTGATGCTGGCGGTCCTGGAAGTCAGCATCGAGGATCGCCAGCGCGCGACAGACCGGTTGATCGACTCGCTCGAGGACGGACGGGTGGAGGACGTGATGCGCGATGCGTTCTCGGTCTCGGTGCGCAGCCCTGCGTGGCAGGCGGCACTGACCGAGTTCCGTATCCATGCCTGGCGCCGTCCAGAATTGAACGACCGTTACCGGGCTATGCACGAGCGCACCATCGCCAAGGTGGCCGCGACGCTAACGCACTTGTTCGAAAGGTTGGGCCGGCCCAGTGACCGCCCGGCTCGCGAACTCGCCGTCGCTCTGCTGGCCGTGAATACCGGTCTCGTGATCGAGCACCTAGCCGTCGTCGACGTCGACGTCGACGAGTTCGTCCGCACCATCGCCGAGCTGGCCCAATCGGCCACGACCGAAGGAGTCGCCAGATGAGCCCCCGCACCGCGTCTGCGACCTGGATCGAGCAAGCTGCAGCCCAATTCGTGACCGTCATGCCCCAGCACGTGGAACGCCTGAGCTGGGACAGCTGGCGGCTGCGAGCACACCAAGACACCGCGCTCGCGAACTTGGTGCGCACCGCTTCCAGTTGGTCGCCGTTCCACCGGCGCCGGCTGGCGAAGATCAATGCCGAGGGTTTCACTCTCGATCGCCTGGCGGAGCTGCCGGTTATGACCAAGCAGGACATGATGACCGAGCTCGACGATGTCTTCACCGATCGCCGCCTCACCCGGGGGCTGGTGGAACGCCACCTGGCCGGCGTCGGTGAAGAACCCGAACTGCTGCTCGACCACTACATCACGCTCGCGTCCGGCGGCAGTTCCGGCACTCGTGGCGTGTTTGTACTATCTCACGAGGGGATAGCCGACTTCACTGCAGCGGTTCTCCGGGCGGGTATGGCTCAAGTCACGGCGACGACGGGCTGGCCGCCTCCATTCCCGATCCCTGTTGCCATGGTCATGGCACCGAGCGCGGTCCATGCCACTCGTTCAATGACCCGCGTGCTGTCGTCCATAGCGACGATCACGTACGCCCCGGTCACGCTGCACTTCGAGGAGATCGTCGCACGACTCAACCGCGCCCGCCCCGCGGTGTTGGTCGGGTATCCCTCGGTGCTGGCTCGCCTGGGCGATGCAGCGACGGCCAACCTGTTGAAGATCGAACCGAAGATGATGCTGACCACTGCTGAGCAGCTGCTGCCGGACCACGTTGAGCGGATGGTGGCCGGATTCGGCATCCGGCCGGGCAACTCATACGGATCGACCGAGGGGCTCACCGGGACGGCACCGCCCGGCAGCGACGAGTTCACGTTCGCTAGCGACCGGGCCATCATCGAGTTCGTCGACGCCGACGACGAGCCCGTTCCGGCCGGCACCATTGCCCACCACGTGCTGGTCACCAACCTCACAAGTCACGCTCAGCCCCTGATCCGCTACCGCATGGACGACTCGATGACCGAGCTCCCGCCCGCATCTGAGCACGGCCATCAGCGCGCCACCGTCAACGGCCGCAACGACGAACTCCTCACCATCGACGGCATCACCGTCCACCCGCTCACTGTCCGGTCAGCCCTGCTGCGCCACCAGACCATCAGCGAGTATCAGGCTCGCGTGACCGCGGTCCCGACCGGCAGTCAGATCGAGCTGGCGCTGGTCACCAGCGGACCTGCCGACATCACACGCGTCGAGAGCGACGTCACCGCCGCGCTCGCCGCGGCCGGAGCCACCGCCCGCGTCACGGCCACAGAGGTCGACGTGCTGGAACGAGATCCGGCGACCGGCAAGGTGCCGCGCTTCATCAACACCGCCGCCGGGTAGTAGGCAGACACGGCTCTCACCGCACCGCCGGGCGGTGCGCATGCTCAAAGAGGACGCTGGTTGCGCAGCTCACGGACGGCTCGCCCGCTCAAAATCAACCTCGGGCCAGCTGTACGGTGGTTGCAGCAAATTCTCGATGAACTGCTCGGATTCGCCTTCCCAATCGAGCTGCCTGACCTGGCCGATGGTGCGCCGCCCGCCGGTGGCCCGGAACAGGTCGAAGCCGTCACCCCGGACCGTAGCCACCGGGTCGCCACGGCCCACCATCCAGTCGCGCAGACCAACCGCTTCGACCCCGAGCGGCGGCAAGCCGAGGCGAGCGAAATGCAGCCGGAGTCCGCCGATCTGCGAGGCAAGGCCGATGTGCACTGCTTCAGAGTCCTGCGCGCCGGGCCGCTCCAAGGCACCTCGGATGTCGTGTTCGTGGGCGGCCAGATCGGTGATCACGATCATCGGCATGTAATTGGGTAGCCCGGCCGCCTCTGGATCGGCGAGGGCAGGAGCCATCGCCGCGGCATGATCTGACCACTCGGCCATGATGCCTTCGATGTCGTCATCATGGCGGGCCGTGACGTGGACAGCCGTCCATTCTTCGCCGCCGTAACCGGCCAGGTTGCCGGCCCGCCAGTCGCCCGCCAGCCCGGCAAGATGGGCAACCACGTCCTTGACCGTCCAGCCCGGGCAGGCCGGGACCGAGCGAGCGGCCCCATCCGGAGCGCCGGCAAGAAGGGCGGCGATCCGCTCCCGACCGGCTTCGTACACGTGCGCATGATCCATACGCGGCACCCTACGACCTGACGGCAGCGGCTCGCAATCGCCGCAATAGGTGGCCGCATCTCCACCAGCACGCTGCCGGACATCCACGGCCAGCCAGACGCGGAGACGTTCACGTCAAGGACACGGGGCCCACCGGTGGTCTAGGCGCGGAGATGATGGCCGCCCGATCCGACGTCGCCGCACCGATCCCGGGCAGAACCGGCGCCGTGCGCCCCCGATCAGTTGATGAACCGGATCGTGAACGGGTACTCGTAGTCCTCGCCTCGGGACGCCGCCGCAGCCGCCACGATCACGAGCACGAACCAGGTCACGATGACGAGCGGCAGCGCGATGAAGCCCACAAGGAGCAGCACCGACACGGCGGCCACGAGGCCGTAGATCAGGAATGAGATGTTGAAGTTCAAAGCCTCTTTGGCCTGGGCTTCGACGTACGGGTCGCCCCTACGCAACAGCAGCACTGCCAAAGGGCCGAGCAGCGACGGAATGCCGAACAGGGCGACGAGCGCCGACAGATGGGCGCCGACCGCCCAGTGGTGCGATTCCCGGGTTTGCGGGACTTCGGTGGTCATGGGTGACTCCCTTTTCGGACTCTTGTCATCAGCATGCACGGCCGATGACGCGGCCGACTATTGGGGGTCACCCCGGCCACACCCTGACAACCCTGAGATCGAACCGCCGGCGACCGCTCACCGCCCGGCCGTCATCGTCTGACTCAGCGTGCGGCAGGGTCGGGCGGCGACGGGCCGCCCGACTCAAAGGATCAGCTCACCCCAGCAGCGGGCGGCGGAACGATCAGGAGTCGTAGAACGCGTCGGCCAGGTACGGGTCTTCGTCCCAGCTCCACATCTCAGAGAGCTTCCCGCCGTCGAAGTGGAAGATGTTCACAGTCCGTATATCGGCGCTGTGCCCTGCCTTGGTGGCCCGGACCCGTTGCAGCATGATGCCGTGTTCGTCATCGGCCAGGATGGCGTGGGTCTCCATCTGCGGCTCAGGGCCCAGCACTTCGATGTACTGACCGATCAGACCGGCGAACATCTCCTTGCCGGTGTGATCGCCGGCCATCTTGCTGCGGCCAGCAATGTGGATCGTGAAGTCGTCCGTGAGCAGATTGAGAACGGCGTCGAAGTCGCCGGCGTTGAACGCCTCGTCTAGGCCTTGCAAGAGGTCGTAGTGGGGATGGGCCATCGTGCTGCTCCTCTCCGCACACCGGGAGGCGGGAAGACACCCTCGGACCTCCCGTGCAACCTACGAATACTACGCCTCCCACAAGAGCCCGGGTGCTTGTTTCTCGCCGTCCGAGCCGGGGGCGCTCACCATCGCCAATGCAGCTGCCGCGGGATGTCTCGACGTGTCAAGATTGAAGGACATCCGGACAACTACGCCTGGTCAGGCAACCGGAGCGCGAGGTGCGAACCGAGCAAGATGCCGATCGCCTCACGGCGGTGTATCAGCGGCACCATCAACAGGTGCTGGCGTACTGCATCCGCCGGGTCGGGCCGTCCGACGCAGACGACGCCGCCGCCGACGTGTTCGCCATCGCCTGGAGGCGGGCCGAGGAGATCGATTGGGATCGGCCGCTCCCCTGGCTGTACGGCGTCGCCTACCGGGTGGTCACCAACCGCTGGCGGTCGCGGTATCGACAGCGGCGGCTGGTCGGCAAGATTGCCGGCCTGGCTCCTTCCGACCCGGCTCCACCCGAGGAGGTGACGGTGCGGCGGGCGCAGGACGCGGCAGCGCTGGCGGCGCTGGAAACGCTGCGGCCGTCCGATCGGGAAATCCTCCGCCTGGCGGCATGGGAGGAGCTCTCGGCCGCGGAGATCGCAACGGCGCTCGGCATTTCAGAGGCGGCCGCCGGCCAGCGACTGCATCGGGCCAAGAAACGGTTCGCAGGTGCGCTCGCCTCAATTGAGTCGTCCCGCGCGGGAGGGCGTCATGGACATTGAACTCGCCTTCGATCAACTGCAAGCGTCCAATCCCGTGCCCGTGTCACGGTCACAGCATCCGGCGGGCGCCGGAGGGGCGCCCGACTTGAAGGGAGAAGAAATGGGCACGCACAGAACCGACGACCAACCCCGCCGTTTGATAACCCCGGACACCAAGCACGGGAATTGGAAGGTGCCGCTCGTCATGGCTGCGGTCGCGGCGTTGATCGTTGCGATCGTGGCGATCCTGGTGCCAGTCGGCGGATCCAACGTGGTTGATACTGATTCTCTGGGACCCGACGAGGCGGCCGCTGCCTTCATTGCTGCCAGCGGCCACGACGAGGGTCGATATTGGGCACTGATCGCTGATGACGCCACTCTCACTCTCGGCAACTCCATCACGAGCGAATCGGGACGTGCGGCGATCATGGACCAGTTCACCGTCCACGAGGCGATCAATGTGCGCCACACCGACATCACGTGCCGTACAACCGAGCAGACGCATGAACGGTCCGGCGGCTCGATCGTCGAATGTGACGGGCGCTACGAAGACGTGATCCTGGACGGCTTGGGCGTCGGCGCGGTGCCCTTCCACGCGTCGTACGCGGTGCGCGACGGCCAGATCGTGCACTTCTTCGACTACGAACCACAGAACCTGGAAGTCGTGGATTTCGTCGACGACTACATGCAGGAATACCACCTCGATGAGATGGTCGCTGCGTGCTGGGGGCCCGATTCCACTGGCGCAACCTGCTCGGCACACCTGCTCCGTTACCTACCCGAACTAGCCGAAGCCTGGCAGGCCCGGGACAGCGGCTGATAGGGCCAGCCCGCACTCGGCAGCGGATTCGAGGGGGGACGATGTCGGCCGGCCCGCTGCCCGGTTCGGTACGCCCCCGGCGTGGCACCCACCTCCGAGCTTCGCGACTGGGCAACGACCAGGCGCGGGCGGTTCGTTCAGAGCGACTGGAAACTGGCACGTCGGTGCCCCATCAACCGAGTCCGGTCCTGCGGCCGGCGCGCCGCTCCGTCGCAATGTCGGTCGCACCGGGCTCCGAGTCGTATCAAGATCGCTGGTATCTGCACTGTGCATTGATGGTGGCGTCCACTGCTGGTGGCGAGCACGAAGCAGCGTTGGAGCATGCGCAAGCGGCCGATTCGTTCTGGCCCGGCTATGAATACCCGCGGATCGGGCTGGCCGCCGTCCGCGCCCGGGACTGGGAGGTGGTCGCGGAGGTACCGCGAACCCTGGACCAGCGGCCCTCCCTCGACCCCCGGACCGCCTCCTGGGTCAAGACCGTCCGGGGACCGCAGCCCTGGCGTCCGGCGACGTAGCAGGTGCTACGCCGACAGCGGCTGCTGCGCTGGAGCAGGCCGGGCTGATTCCTGACACGGCCGACTGGCTCGGCGAGCTGGCCATCCTGCTGCCGCCCGGACACCCCGACCGGGCGTTCGCGGCCGGGCGAGCGCGAGAGATCTGGACCGAGCTTGGCACTACTCCGTTCATGACCCAGCTCGATAACCGTCTCTGAATCCACGTGGCGCAGTGGCGCGCTCCCCTTCCGGCTCCTTTCGTCGGCGAACCCTTCCCCACAGTGGGGGAAGAGACCCTGTAGCCCAACATTTGGCGGCTTGTTGGCCCGGTAGCCGGGGCGTATGTTTGCCTGAGGTCGGTGAATCAGCTCTCTTGAGAGCCGCTCAGGGGGAGCCGTGTGGACGGTTTGGCTGGTGCATGCTGCTGCGGGGGCACGTCGCGAGCCCTCGATCTTCGTCCTCGAAAAGCACGGCCCTCGGCAACCAGCAATCCGCCGCCCGATTGCGGCCGGCACCCATTCGCCCGTGTTTCCTCTCGGGCCTGCTCGCCTATGCAGCGGCGGCCCCACCCGAGCGCAGGGACACCTGGCTCTGCGACCCAGGTCTCGACGCCCGCTCGCCGGCCCAACCGCAGCCCCGACAGCGCCCCGGGGCCCAGCTCGAGCCGTGCATCCGTCCCGAGCCAACAGGCACCACGGCTGGCGAATTGGAGGCATCGATGAACAGGCAAACGATCCGATCGACCAACTTCACGGTGCGGTCGTCGGACGGAACGTCGATCGCAGTATGGGTCGAAGGCTCAGGACCGCCGCTCGTGATGTTCCACGGGGCCACTAGCGACCACACAACATACGGTCCGCTGCTGAAGGAGCTGCGCGACCGCGTGACCACCTACATCGTCGACCGGCGAGGCCGCGGCGCCAGCGAGGACGCCCCGAGCTACTCGATTGAGCGCGAGTTCGACGACGTGGCCGCCGTGGTGGATGCGGTGGCGGACCGAACGGGGGGACCGGTGGCGCTATGGGGTCATTCCTATGGGGCCGACTGCGCGATGGGCGGCGCCACTCGCACCACCAACATCCACCACCTGGTGCTGTACGAGCCGGGCCTGGGTTACACGTACCCGGCCGGCTCTGTCGAGGCGATAGACGCGGCGCTTGCCGCGGGTGACCGAGAAGGTGCACTGGTGGCGTTGCTGGTCGGGCTGGTGGAGATGACCGACGAGGAGGTCGAAGCTATCCGCTCCAGCCCCGAATGGCTGACCCGGCTCGGGATCGTCCACACCGTGCCGCGGGAGCTCCAGGCCGAGGCCGGCTGGGTCTATGAACCCGGCCAGTTTGACGGAATCACCGCCCCAACGCTGCTGCTGGCCGGATCGGACAGCCCGACGGAGCAGCACGCGGCGACCGAGCGGGCGGCCGCGGCGATCCCTGGGTCACGACTCCACGTCCTCGACGGCCACGCCCACATCGCCCACCAGACGGACCCGGCCCTGGTTGCGTCGATAGTGCGGGACTTCATGGTGTCGTAGCCGGCGGGGCACCGGGCGGCGTCGGGACGTCTCGAGCCAGAGATCAGATTCGACGTCCGAGAGCTTTCGCGAGAAGGGGCCGTCTGCCTCTGCCCGGCCGTCAACGAAAGCATCAACCTGGAGGGGAGATCCTTCTAAGGAGGTCGCGTGTTGACGCGAGTCGTCAAGTACGCCACCGGTTTGTTCCTCGCACTCGCCGCGATATGGGCTGTGTTCACTGTGGCGATGCGCAAGAAATGCCCGCCGCTGCAGAACGCCCTCCGCCGTATGGCGCGAGACGTGGTGAATCCGGAGCAGATGAAGACCGCGGGGCAGCCGGGAGCGTATGCATCGGTGATCAAACATCACGGCCGCAAGTCTGGTACCGCCTACGAGACCCCGGTGCAGGCCCGGGCAACCGAAGACGGGTTCGTCATCCCGCTCCCGTACGGGCACAGGGCGGATTGGCTCAAGAACGTGATGGCAGAGGGGTCCGCCACCCTCATCAACGAAGGGGAAACGTTCCTGGTGGACCATCCAGAATTCGTCCCCAGCTCAGTAGCGGAGCCTTACATCCGGCCCAAGGACCTGCGGTCCCAGCGCGTGTACGGGGTGGACGAGTACCTGCAAGTGCGTCGGGTGCAACCCGCCGAGGCGCAGGACGAGGTAGCCGAGCCGGTTTGAATCGGCGCGGCGAACCTCGCCACCGTCTGTCGGTTTGCCCCTCCGGGAGGGACTTCACCCCGCCAGAGTGACGCCGTGCCGGTTCTGGAGGTCCTCGATCCACTCGGTCGGGAACGTGAGGCCGTGGCGATCCGTGAGACGACCGATGGCGTCGAAGTCGGTCTCGCCGGCCACGACCGGCCCGAGTTCGGTCAAGAACCGGTCGAGGCCCGGCGGGCCGATGATTTCCAGCAGCCGCGCCTCCTCCTCGGTGGGGTTCCAGAAGGTGTGTGGCACTTTGCGCGGCTTGCAGAGCAGCGACCCTGGCCCGAGCTCCTCATAGAGGTCTTCGCCCACCCGGGCGCCGATCGTGTCGGCGAGCACGTAGGAGTACAACCGCCGGGCTGCCCCGTCTGGAGTCGGGCCACTACGACGTTGTTCGCGATCGGGCGCCCTCTCACCTCACTAGGCGGCGTAGGGCGAGCCGGGTCGAGCGTGCGGCTTCAGCCGCCAGGAGCGGCCACCGGCCGGTGCCAGAACTCGATTCTGAACTGGGCGTCGGCGTGTGGGCTGACGTCGTGTCCCACCCCCGGTGGGATCGGCTGGCGGTCGCCCTGGCGCAACGTCCGGGCGAGCGGCTGGTCTCCGTGGACGGTGAACTCCACGGCTCCGTGATCGACCTCCAGTACCCCCCAAACGCCGTCCGCCACCCGGTGGCGCCGGCGCAGGCCGGCTGGTGTACTTTCGATATCGAACCGCCGCGTAGTGCGCGCCAGAGTGAGGCCGTCCGGCAGCACCATGTGGTCGCACAGCTCGCAGTCGACACTCGTCACGAGAGACATCGGGGCGTCGACGGCGCCTGGACCCGCAGGGACCGTCTGCTGGTGCAGACAGCCGAGGTCAACGAGCCATGCACCGTCGCTGGCTTGATGGAGCCCCGTCACCACCCGTTGCATGATGCGCATCTTGGCAGGTCCGGAGTCCCCGGCCGCCCGCGGCAGGTAGCACAGAGTCAGCTACGAGGTCATCGGCTCCCGATGGCGAGCGACACCCCACCCGGTCCACGTGCGGCTCCTGCATCCCATCTCGCAGTTTCCGGCGGGACCTAGCCAAGGTCATGGCAGCCGAGGTTCGGTGTGGCTTCAAGATTTCTCCAAGGGCGGCGATCTTAGATGGCCGGGTCTGCAGAAGGGAGGTCGCCATGCGTGCCGCAGACACAACAACCACGTGCATCGACCCGGGTCGCCGGGCATTCCTCCGAGCTGGAGCCGCCGCAGGAGGTGGTTTGCTGGCGGCGCTGAGCCTGGCGTTACCCGCATCGGGAACGACCAGGCCAGCGGCGGGCCCGATCCGATCCCCCGGCGCGGGTGGCGCCGAGGTCGTCGACCTCGTCCCCGGGGAGAAGATCTTCGACAAGGTATCGGGCGTGATCAACCCGGACCCGACCAGCTCGGAGCAGTACGGCTATTTCGCATCGTTGAAAGGCTTCACTGAGGACGAGCTGTTTCGGGGTCAACCCCACAATGAGACCACGGCTCGCTTCACGTTCTTCACGGTGGCGAACACGCACACCGCGTTGTTCGAAGACCCGATCATCTACCTGTGGAGAACCGGCCACACCATCGTCTACGAAAACCGTCGACCGGCCGACTTCGACGACCGAGATACGTTTCGCTCCGGCAGGCCGATGGTGAGGTCGGATCTCACGAACCAGCAAGCGATCATCCAGCCCCAGGACGGTTTCTTCCGGGCGATCAATCGGAACAAGATCACCCGCTCGCGAGCGGTGCGGGTCGGTGGCCGGCTCGTCCGATGGGGATCCGTTGGGGAAGCGTATGCCACATACATTCTGGGTCTCACGGTTACGGGCTCGAGCGGCACGTGGACGGCGATCGGCCTCGGAGCCGAAAGCGAGATCGGATAGATCGCCGGCCGAGGCCGATTGACTCGGAGAGGGACCGGTTATCGCTGGTCCCTCTCCCGCGCAGACGGCTCAGGGCCTTTGGTCAGGTTGACGCTCCGTCGCACGGGCGACGGAGATAGCGCTCGCATTCCGCATCCGTCATGTCGCGGGTGAGCCGTGACCGGGCGATGTCGATCAATTCGTCGAGATCCAGGGTGTGGACCGTGACCGTGTCCCCCTCGGCAATGTACAGTCGCGGTTCCGTCGGGTGGAAGGCGACGGCCGTCCGGGCAGTCGTGCCGAACTCTCCACGCGGGTCACCGGTTTCGAGATCCCAGAGCTTGGCGGGTTCGTCCCATGAGCTGCTGGCCACCATCGAGCCGTCCGGCGACACGCCAACAAACAGGATGAAGTTGTCGTGTGCGTCGATCCGCCGGACCAGCGCATCCTGAGGTTGGGCACCGCTGACAATCATCGAGAAGTCGAGGACCCGGACCGTACCGTCATAGCCACCGATGACGAGGCTCCGATCATCGGGGGTGAATTCGTTCCACCAGCCGCTGAACTGATCGGCCGGATTCCCGTCGTCGTCTCGCGAGGGTTCATCCCCGAAGGCGGCCAGGAGGGTTCCGTCCACGGCATTCCACACGCGGATGGGTGGGAGCGATCCCTCGAAGTTGTTATTGGTGACGATGTAGGTGCCATCAGCCGTGAAGTCCACCTTGGATACCTCGCCCGCATCGAGGTCCGCCACGCTGGATCCGTCGACGGTGGCCACAAGGCGAGTGGACGGTTCGTCGTCGATGGCGCCGCTGATCACAACGGTCGAGCCGTCGTCGTTGATTCCTCTGATCTCCCAACCGGCCGGGGCGGTGTAGATGACGGATCCATCAGCGGTGGACCAAAGGCGGTACTGCCCGTTGGCGTCGCTCCCGGCGGCGAAGAGACCGTTGCGGCTCACCGCCGTGAATCCGAACGGGTTCTCGAAGGCAAGCGGGTCGGCAAACTCGGGTTCCTCGATCGTTGCGCCTGTCGTTGGGTGCATGATCGCGTGACCGCCCTGCCATGACCTGGTCACGAGCTCGTTCCGTCCCTCCACGAATTGCATCGTGAACGGTTCCGGCGCGGCGGTCGACACGAAGGAGCCAACCTCGGGAAGCGGCCCATCAGACAGGTCGAATACTTGGACTTCGCCTTCGCCGCCGATCGCAACCAGCTCAGTGCCGGGGATCACCGAGTAGCGCTGGCTGAAGTCGGTTCCCGGTATCAGGCGAATCGTTTCGCCGGTGTCGGCATCGAACACTTCGAACAGCGTCTCCCCGCCGATGACGAGCCTCGTTCCGCCGGCATACCAGACGGGGGTGCGAGCGCGATCAAGGTCTTCGCGCAGCCACAACTGCGCCCCGGCACGGCCGTCGAACACGGCCATCTGGCCGGCGGGATTGACCGTCGCCAACCGCGTGCCGTCGGGAGACCACGACATGCCGACCGCCCGGAAGGGCACGTGGATGTTGATTGCTCCCTCGCCGCCATCGGAGTCGACGACTTGTATCGTCGACGCGCTCTCGCCCTCCGAGACGACGTATGCCAACCGATTGTCGACTGAGAACGCCATCGGCGTCCACGAGGTATCCGAACGGTCGAACAGGGCTTCAAATGTCACAGTGGCGGACTGGCGATCCCAGATCCGGACAACGGCACCAAGCCCGAGGGCAACCCGACTCCCGTCAGGACTGACGTCGTACGATCCCGGGTCGCTGGCCTTGGCACCGACCGGCATCGGACCTTCCCATTCACCCGTGTCGAGGTTCCAAACCAGGTCCTCGGTCCAATCCCGGTCCTCATATATCGCCTCGACATGAAGTTCGGGTGTTGTCGGGCTGAATTCGGCGCTCCACAGATCCACTCCGTCGAGCTGCAGTATCTCCAGGGGTTTGCCGGTCGGCAGGTCCCAGAGAGCAATGCGCCGGTTGTCGGGGCCGGCGGTGGTTGCAAGCGTCGAGCCGTCGGCGCTGACTGACGCGAACCGACCTCCCGGGTATCGGGCTCGGACCCGTATGTCTGCCGCTGCAGACCGCAGGGCATCAACTGCGGACGAGGGCACATCACCTGTCGACCGGAACGCCTCGATGGCAGCCAGGGCCAGGTGAGTACTCAGCTCGGGGTCGACCTCGATTGTGCTGGCCAGGACCAGCTCGCGAGCTGTCGCCACACTCGCCGCTTCTGCGGCTCGGGCGGCCTCCTCGGAAGCAACCGCCTCGGCCTGGCTGGCTCGATCGGCCTGCGTTTCGGCGCGGGCCGCATTCTCATCGGCCTGCAATCGTGCCCGTTCTGCCGCTGTCTGTCGTTCCTGCGCCAATGTCGTCTGGTCCCGCGCATTACCAGTCTGCACCCACGCCGCGACAGCCAGGACGACCGCGATGAGAGCCGCCGCAGCAAACCCGCCTATGATGGTGCGGCGCCGGCTGAGGCGCTCGGACGTCTGGCGATCGCGTCGCCCGATCGCGGCATGGAGGAAGCTGCGTTCCGTTTCGGAAAGCACCACGGAGGGCTCGGTCGCCCATTCCTCGTATTGAGTGAGGCGTCCGCCGCCGGGGAGATGCCCGTCTGAACGGTCCGCGGCTTCCCACTCGGCGCAGGCCAGACTGAAGCGGCGATGTATGAGCAGTGCTTCCCGGCGGTTGTCGATCCATCGCCGGTAGTGGCCCCACTCACGCAACAGTGCTTCGTGCGCCACCTCGACGGTGGGGCCGCGCGTGATGGGGTCCCGGTCGAAGGTCAACAGCCGGGCTGCGCCGAACGCATCCAGCACGCGGCCGACGGACACGGGAGCGAGGCTGAGGGATTCCAGCTCGGAGCGGCGGACCCGTCGGCGGATGTCGTCTGCATCATCGGACACCGTGACGAGGCGGAGGAAGATCTGTTCGGCCACAGCTCGATCGGCGTCGTTGAGTCCCACGTAGACTGCGGTGGCGCGGCGCGAGAGTGCCCCCGTCACGCCTCCTGCTTGGGTATACGCAGCCAGGGACACCTGGCCCATTTCGGATCGGTCGACCAGGTCGGTCAGGACGAATTGCATGAGCGGCAAGCCACCGGGCTGTTCGCGTACATCAGCCACTACCTGCTGCGCGAGACCCGACTCGAGCTTCACACCGGCCGCCGCAGCCGGACCTTCGACAGTTTCGAGGAGTGCGTCGGGGGCGGGGACCGCCAGAGCCAGGTGGGCCGTAGAGACAACCGGTCCGAGTCGGTCATCCAGCAGCGGCTGATCGAAGAAATCGGCCCGGATGGTTGCGACGATGTGCAGCCTGCTGTGAGGATCCTGGACCGCCGCCAGCAACGCATCGATGAACGCAGCGCGGGTCTCCTCGTCGCCGACCAGCGAGAACAGCTCCTCGAACTGGTCGACGACCAGCACCAACTCGCCGTCAACGTCGCGGGTGAGCCGTTTGGCGACGCGCAGGAGGCCGTTTGGATCAGCACGCAGTTCGGCCGACAGGGGCCCGAGGCGCTCGGTGGCCACGTCGGCGAGCGCCGTAGCCAATTCGTCGAAGGGGTGGGCACCGGGGAGGGTGGTCACGGTCAGCCAACGATGTGAACCCGACAATCGACCCGACCGAAGTGCCGGGACCAGACCCGCTCGCACTAGTGACGACTTTCCCGATCCCGACGGTCCGACCACGGTGACGAACCGGTGGCGTTCCACCATTCGGAGCAGGGCGGCAATCTCGTCATCCCGGCCAAAAAAGTCCCGGGCGTCCTCTTCCACGAAAGCTTCGAGACCTTTGTACGGGTTGCGAATGACGGCAGGCCTGAGCGCCGGCACTGTTTCAGGGGCGCCGGCAGCGATCAGGAATGCCGAGAGAAAACGATCAACCGAGCCGAATCTCTCCGCCGGTTCGGCTGCCAGGCCCCGCTCAATCGTCGTCGCTACTTGCGCAGGCAGGCCGGACATCTCGGCCGGGGGCGGTGTGGTGCCGGTCAGCAGTTCGGCGGTGACCGCAGCCAGCGAGTAGACGTCCGTCCGTTCATCCACGACACCGCCGGCGCGGTCCTCGGGGGCGCGGTAGGTCTGCGAGCTGGGGATAGCACCACCGGCCTGCTCGACGGCCCGAACAGCGATCCCGAAATCAGCCAGGTAGGCGTTGCCGTCGGCGTCGAGGAGGATGTTGGCCGGTTTGACGTCGCGATGGATGACTCCTTGCCGGTGGGCGTAGGCCAGCGCCGATCCGACCTGGCGCATGATGGAGGCCATGCGCTCCAGCGACAGCGTCCCGTAGGGCGACCCGGCCAGACTCCGGCCGGCCAGGTACGGCATGACCAAGTAGGCGCCTTCGTGGTCGCGCCAGAAGTCATACAGCGACACGATGTGAGGATGCTCCAGCCTGGCGACCAGCCGGGCTTCGGCCTCGAACCCGCGTACAAACGCCGGGTGGTTGGCGTACTCGGGACGGATGACCTTGACCGCCACTTCCCGTCCGACCGCGGGTTGATACGCCCGGTACACAACCCCGAACCGGCCCACACCAATCCGCTCCCGGATCTCGTAGCCGCGGATTGAGTCGCCGAACTGGCGGCCTGTTTGGGCCGCGACCGTGTCGGTCCGCAGGTCCGGGAATTCATTCTCCAGGCCCGGCACGAGGAGCTCGTATACCTGCTGCGGCGCTCCGAGCCCTTTGAAACGGTGCTCGCCGAGGCTGCGAATCTCGACCCCGGCTTGGTGACGTAGCTGGTCCTGCGCCGGGGCCGAAAGCACGATCTGGCCGCCGTGCGCCGCGCTCATCATCCGGGCGCCTCGATTCATCGGCGCCCCGAAATAGTCGTCGCCCCGAGCATCCACTTCCCCCACGTCAACCGACATGCGGACTCTCAACTGACCCAAAGCACCCCAATCGGCAGCTTGCAGCTGGGTCTGGCCCTGGGCGGCTGCCTGCGCGGCGCCGGCCACCGTCCCGAACGCCGCGAGCATCCCGTCGCCCGTGTGTTTGAAGACTCGACCACCGGCGTCTGCGACCGCTTTGACCAGTATTTCGTCGTGGTTTGCCAGGGCGTGCCGCATGTCGTCGGGCCGCGTCTCCCACAGCACTGTGCTGGCCTCGAGATCGGTGAACAGGAATGCCACCTCCTCGGTACGTACGTCCCGGGGGGATAGAAGCTCCGGGTCATGTTGGAGGATTCGTTCCTCCAGCTCTTGGAGCTCGGGTGATGGATCGACTCCCAACTCGGTGCTCAAGTACTGGCGGGTCCGCTGGCAGGCGCGCAGCGCTTCGCCCTGGCGTCCGTCTCGATACAACGCGATCATCTGCCGGGCCCGGAAGCCTTCCCGCAGTGGATGCTCCGCCGCCAGCGCCTCCAACTCGGGAATCACCGCCTGATGGCGTCCGATTGCGAGGTCGGCATCCACCCGGGCCTCAACCGCCAGCAGACGCAGCTCTTCCAGCCGCCGGATCTCATCCGCCAGCCCGGGCACGTCGATCAGATCGCCGTAGGGCCGGCCGCGCCACAGCGCCAATGCTGCGCGCAGCGTCTGACCCGATACAGCCGGATTCACCGACATCGCGGCTCGGGCTTCATCGAGTAGTTGCTCGAAGAGACAGGTGTCGACCTCGGCCGGCTCGACGTCGAGCCGGTACCCGCTTCCCATGCGCTCGATCCGACCGCCCAGGATGGAACGCAGGTTGGAGATGTAGGTGTGCAGCGAGTTCCTGACGGCGTCCGGCGGGTCGTCGCCCCACACGCCATCGATCAGGCTGTCGGTGGTGACAACTCGACCGACATCCTTGAGGAGCAGTGCCAGCACCGCTCGTTGTTTCGGCCCCCCGAGAGCGGCCGGGCGTCCCCCATCGTGGACCTCGATCGAGCCGAGGGCGCGAAACTCCACCTCCAGAACATAGGGGGCCAACTCGTCGGCTGGGGCCCGATCTTTCGCCATGCTGAGACTTCCAGTGCCGCCATGGCCAGAGTGGCGGACGGCGCTTGGAGGAAGCTCAAGGGCGAAGCCGGAAACGAGCGCCTGGTGGGATTGCGTCCCGTCGTGATGCGCTCGATCGCCTCAATGTCGGGATGGGTCCCTGCCACAGGATGTGGCGTGTAGATTCGATTCGGGGAGTGCCCACACCATGCGCTGGTGCCGCCTCATCAAGGGGGTTCGCTCATGTTCCGCAAGCCCAATTCCGGCCGTTCATTTGGCTAGGAGCCCGACACCTTCTTGTTCGGCGGGATCATCCAGTTCGGGGGACCCGGAACCGCCGGGCCCTACGACTGCGACAACCCGCGGGTCGATCAAGTCAGTTCTCAGGTATCGGATTCGGTGTTCCGCGGGCCGCCGTTTGACCTTGCAACTGGAGATCCCGCCGTTATTCACGGTGTCTGGATTGCGGGCACAATCGCGATCGAATGTCCCCCGGTCCTGTGGGGTCCGGTCAGCGGTTCACACCATGTCGTGCGGTCGCACTTCGAAAGCGTGGCGGAAGGAGTCGCGGTGGCCGGCTTCGCTGACGGCCGGTTGGTCGTGGGCGGAAGTCGTCACACCGGGAACACGATGCAGAATGTGGCGGTTGGCGTCCTCACTCTCGAGGTGAGCAACTCGGACGTCACCGTTTCGCACAACCACATCGCCGATGCCGAAGCGTGGGGAACCCTCTTCGTCCAAGGGGTCGGCGCGGAGACCGCTGGATATCCGGCACCAGCGCTGTCGAACTTCTTGGTCGCCTACAACACCGTCGACGCCATCAGATTCGCCGACGGTGGCGGGGTGTTTGACCTCGGGGCGTTGATCACCGGCGAAACCAGGGCCAACGTCCGGTTCGTCAAGAACCACTACAACCTCAAGAACATCGAGTTCGGTGGGATCTTCGGGCTCGGAGCCAACGATGTCTCGGTGATCCGAAACGCGTTCACGGGCAATGCAGGCACCGCGGCCGTGTACCACGGCGTCGAAGGTGAGCCATCCGGTAACTGGCAGATCCGGAACAACGATGTGACGGGACTCGGAGCGGCCGTGGCGAAGATCTGGCTGGGTCCGGGCTCGTTCAACGATCTCGTAATAACCGAGAATCCGGACGACGACGTGCTGGACGAAGGAACCGATAACACGATCCTGGGTCCGGGCCGATCTCGGTATGAGGCGCAACGCGATGGAGCGATGCCGTCTCGTGTCTGGAGCATCGACCGCAGCATGGCGGGCTGAACTCATCCAGGTGGGCTTCGCCGGGTGCCGGCAGTCCCGGCCCTGGCGAAGCCGACACTTACCGCCTAATTGGCCCAGATTGATGACGATGGTCCCTTGGCGGCTGAGCGCCGTGGTCGCAACCTGGTTCTAGTCGGACCAAGGAGGTGCGGGTCATGTTGAACTCGTCTGATCGCATCGCGCGCTGGTGGGCCGGTGGTCTCATCGCGGTGGGCGTCGTCCTTCTCCTTATTGTGTTCTGGTCGGCCTTCGCCATGATCGGTGCGCCCGGTGATTACTTCGACGAGTGGGTTCCCGCAGAAGGAGCCACCGGACCGGAAGCGTCCTTTGAGTGGATGTCATCGGGGATGGATGTCGAGTTCGTTGATACTTCCACCGCCGGCGACGCCACGATCGAGGGCTGGGCATGGGATTTTGGCGACGGAGCTGGGAGCGAGGATCCGAATCCGATCCATCGCTACGACGGTGAGGGGGAATGGACCGTCACACTCGAGGTAATTGACGCGACTGGTCTCACCAGCCGGGCAGAAGCCGCGGTCGGAATCGAGCCCGGGTCGGAGAACTCGGGTGAGGGTGCGATCGGGCTGAACGATCTCGCCAACAACGTCATCGACGCGGTCGATCGAGCGGCCAAGGGCGTTGGGGTGGTGGTGCTGGTGATCGGGTTGTTCCTAGTGCTCACGATGATCGGCGGCCGCCTGGTACGCCAGGGGGTACGCGCCCTGCGGCCGGTGCCGGATCGAATCAGCGTCAAGCTGCGCCCGCGGACGCTGGAGCTGGCGATGCGGGATCATCCCGAGGCGGTCGTTGACGAGCTGCCCGAGGTAGCGGCGGAAGACATGGAACACGAGGTCGCCACAGTGCCGGTGGGCAGCTGACCGTGCGGCCCACGGTTGGCGCAGCCAGTGTGAGAAGTACACCCGATCGGCTATTCGCCGATCGGGAGGGAGATGGGTCGGGACTGGCCAGGAGCCTCGGTCGGTGCTCTGGCCGCGGCTTCTTGTCACTCCTGCGCGATACGTTCATTTGAGACCGACAAGGGGAATGCCATGGATGCCCGCATGCAAGCGTGGATCGACCAGGAAGACGCCCACCTGACCAGGATGGTTCGTCAGTACGGCTGGGCTATTCAATACGTGGGTGGCGAGCGCTGTTCTGCGCCCGGCTGTTGTCCCTCGCAGAACGAAGGGCCGCCGTTCGCGTACACCATCGGCCTGTTCGGGCTCGATCATCCCGAGCTGCTGGTATTCGGTGTGAGCGAAGCGCTGGCAGGCGCGTTGCTCAACGAGCTCGGCGGGCGGATACGAGCCGGGGAGAGTCTCCTTCCCGGTCGGATGATCGAGGTCGAGGCCTGGGACCGTCGGATCATCCCGGAGCTGGTCCCCAATCCGGGCACGATCGTGCTGGGCGCCAACCGTTACTACCAGCGGCCGCCGGAAGTATCGGTGCCGGTGCTGCAGCTGAGTTATGACGATGAGGCCGGCCGGTTCCCGTGGGAGCCGGAGTATTCACAACCAGAGCTGCAACCCCGGCCGGGCACGTTCACGGCGTGAGGCCTCGAGACGGACGAGGACCCGGAGGAGAAGTCGTTCTGCAGTGAGATACAACTAGCAACTCGCGCGCTGAGGAAGAGGCACCCAGGGCCGTTTCGCTTGGCCACTATTCGCGGTCCGAGCAAATCTCGGCCAGCGCGTGAGAGGCCTGACGGACGATCGTGGGATTGGTGTGCCAGTAATAGGGAAGAGCCACGACCGCCTGGTATAGCGCCCAGCCCCGGCCGCGCAGCCACGACGCCGAGTCAGGGGCGAGGTCGGTCCGGAACCGGCGGCGGCTTTCGCCGGTGAAGAGATTCCACGCGGGGAGCAGGTCGCAGGCCGGGTCGCCTACGTTGAGGCAGCCGAAGTCGATCACAGCCGACAGCACGCCGTCCACAACCAGCAGATTGCCGGGCAAGAGGTCGCCGTGCACCCATACTTCGTCGTCCTCCCAGGCCGGAGTTGCGAGCGACTCCTCCCAGAGGCGCAGCGTTTTGTGGGCGTCGACGCGCTGTCCCAACTCGCCGACGGCACGCTGGAACTGGTCGTCCAGCTCGGACAACGGGCCGCCCCGGGTGTCGGGTGGGCGGGGTGGTGCGCCGTCCGTCGGAATCCGACGGAGGGCCTTGACGAAACCGGCGAGATCGACCGCGACTTGATTCAGGTCGGCGTTCGACCTGTCGGCGGTCTCGCCGGGCAGCCAGTGACACACCGACCATTCGTACGGATAGCCTGAGGCGGGACGGCCCATCGCCACCTGGGTCGGTACCGCCAGGGGCAGGTGAGGCGCGATTCTCGGCAGCCACATCCGCTCCTTTTCCGCCTGGGCGGTCGCCCAACCGATCTTCGGCAGCCGCACCGCCATCCGGTCGCCGAGCCGATAGATGTCGTGGTCGGTGCCCTGCGACTCGACCGGCTCGATCGGCAGGTCCGCCCACTGCGAGAACTGGCTCGCCAGGAGGCGGCGCACAAGCATCGCCTCGGTGTCAACTTGGTCCCGGTGCATCCTGGCGGCGGGCATGGCCGCCAGGATGGATGCGCAGGGCGCCGAATCGCAACCGAATTGCCGGTGTCGCGTGGCGGCAGCGTGTGGGCGCTGACTCGGTTCCCCAGACTCCGACGCCGCCCTGCCCGGCGCCGGATTGAGGCCCGAAAGGCTACACCGGCGCCGGATGGCAGCTGAGGGCGGCCACCGCGGATTCCAGCCGTTCCACGACGCCGGTGTCGTCAGGGCCTACTTCGATCGGGGGCCCGAAGCGAACGGTCACGGCGCCCCGGGTGGGGAGTCTTCGCCCTTTGGGCCACACCCGGTACGTTCCGACGATCCCGATCGGGATGACGGGAACCGCCAATTGCATAGCCAGGTAGCCAATGCCTCGTTGGAATGGCGCCAGTGTTCCGGTCACCGACCGGGTTCCCTCCGGGTAGATGAGAATCGACCAGCCGTCGTCGGCCAGTGCTCCGCACCGCTCCAGGCTGGGGCGAACAGACCCCTCCCGGGTGAACGGGAACGTCCCGAGGGAGAGACTCAACCAGGCACCCAGCAGCTCCGAGCGATAGAAGTAGTCGGCGGCTGCCGCCACCATGGTTCGCCGCCGGATTCGAGCGGGCAGGGCCCGGAGAATCGATGGCGTGTCGGCGTGGCTGCAATGGTTGGCGACCATCAGCACCGGTCCCGTCACCCCGTCGAACACGCCTTGGCCTTTCACTCGGAACGGGCGGGCGACGAGCCGATGCGCAGGGGACAGCAGGGCGCGTTGCAGCACGCTGCGCAACCAACGCGCCCACCACGCCCGGGGCCAGTCTGGGGCCGGCTTCTCGGGCGTCGCTGCTGTCTCGCGTTTGATCAGGTCCCATAGATCGCCGACCGAGCCGACCTCCGCGAGGTCGCCGTCCTCGATGACGATTCCCAACTCGTCTTCCAACGCCACCGCCAGCTCCAGCAGCCCCAGGGAATCGAGGCCCAGGTCGAGCGTGAGATCGCTCGCCGGATGAACTCGATCCACGTCCAGGCGCCCCACCTCGGCCAGCAGCCGGCGCAGCCGGTCGAACGGTCCGGGCGGGTATACCGGTTCGGCCCGACTGGGTGCCGGCGCCGAGACAGCGGCCACGACCGCGTGCTCAACCTCGAATCGTTTCACCTTGCCCAGGTTCGTGCGGGGGAACTCGCCGCCCGGCCAAAGGCTCCACCCGGCGGGCCGCTGGTGGGGGGCGAGACGTTGCGACGCCCGGCGCATCGCCGCTTCGATGGCGGACGACTCAGCAGGCGGTCCGCCATCGGTGCTGCCCGGGATGACCACCGCCCATATCCGGGGCCGGCCGGCTGCATCCGGCATCGACAGGACGACACAGTCGTCGACCTCAGGTTCTTCTCTGAGCTCGTTCTCGATGTCTTCCGGGTAGACGTTGAGGCCGCTGGGCAGAACGATGCGATCGGAACGGCGACCGATGATTGTCAGATACCCCTCGTCGTCGAGCGACGCCAGGTCGCCCGTGTGGTACCAGCCGTGCTCGTCGAGCGCCCGGGCAGTCGCGTCCGGCGCATCCCAGTAGCGGTTGAACACATTCGGTCCTCGCACCAGGATCTCACCGTCACTGGACATGTGCACTTCGACGCCGGCTAGCGGCCGACCCACGGACCCCAGGCGTCGTTCCCAATAAGTGTTGGCGGAGACGATGGGTGAGCACTCAGTCGTTCCGTAGCCCTCGACGACCCGGATGCCGATACGTTCCCACGCGGCGGCGAGTTCGACCGGGAGATGCGCACCACCGCAGATCACGTGCCGCAGGTGGCCGCCGAGCGAACGATGGACCGGGCGGAATAGCCAGCGGCGGGCACCCAGGGGCAGGCGGCGGGCCAGGCGGTGGGCTGCCTCCCACCGTCGCACGTTCCCGCCCCGGGCCACAGCCCGCTCGATCTGATCCATCATCAGCTCGAGCACTCGCGGTACGACAACCATGGCGCTGACCCGGTTGCGGCGGATCGCCTTGACGATCACCGGGGCGCGGAGACTGCTCGGATAGTGAATAGTGGACCCGATCTTCAGTGGGCCGTAGAGGCCGACGGTCTGCTCGAACATGTGCGAGAGGGGCAGCAGAGAGATCAGGCGGAACGGTCGATCTGGAACCAACCGCAGGGCCGCGCCAACATTCGAGGTGATGTTGCGGTGCGAGAGCACGACCCCTTTCGGGGTGCCGGTGGTGCCGGACGTGAAGACCACTTCCGCCACGTCGTCGGGGCTCGGTTGGTCGAGCAGCGGATCGCCCTCGGTGTCGAAGGGAAGGCCGGCGAGCCCTATTGCTGCCACTCCGAGATCCGCCGCTGCCCCGGCCGTCGACACAACGAGTCCCGCCCGAGTGATGGCGGCCACCCGGCGCACGAATTCGGGCGTCGCCGATGGGTCGAACGGCACCACCACCAGCCCGGCGGTCATCGCGCCGAACATCGCCGCGACCAATTCGGGAGAGTTCGTTGCCCACAACACGACCGGAGTGCCGGGAGCCAGGTGGTGGTGCTGCCGAAAATGGCGGGCCAGCGCCTGCGCCGCGGCCCACAGCCTGGAGTAGCTCCAGGTCTGTGAGCGAAGTCCCTCGTGGCTGGTCAACGCGGGCCGGTCGCCATACCGCATCGCCGCCTGGCGTAGCAGGTCTACGAGGGTCTCCACGCTCAGCCCGCTTCGATGGCGGCCGCGCCCGGGACCGGCCGCTCGGTCGATCGGCCGGCGTCGAGCAGCAGGACCCGGCCGGAGACGCCGACGCGCACCGTGCCGGCGGTACGCAGCGCCAGTCCGTCGACATTCACCATGAATGAGCGGCTCCGTCCGACCGGGCGGGCGACCAGAGTGCGCACATCGCGAACCGTCGCGTCGTACGCAGCGGGCGCGTCGAGCAATCTGCCGGTGCGGCTGCCGGTGACCTGGCGCAGGATCGCCCGGATGCCGCGATGGTGGAGCACGACTACCCGAAGGGTGCCGCTTTGGAATGGCAGATGCCTGCCGAGTGGGAAGTCCTTGCCGAGGTCGCCGTTCAGGAAGATGACCGACTGCCAGCGCGCAGCGGGTAACCGCGCTCCGTCCAGTTCCAGTTCGAAGCGCGGGACCCGCCGTAGGATGCAGCGCCCGCCCCAGGTGAGCGCTGCCAGTGCCAAACCGACAAAGAACGGTCCGAGATCCCCGAAAAGGGTTCCCAGCAGACCTTTGTAGTACTTGATGAACCGACTCTCGGTGAATCGGGGCACATCGCCGAAAACGCCAATCCCCCCGAACCCCAGCATGTGCCGGACCTGAATCCGCCCATAGGGTTCGGCGGTTTCCACCGAGAGGACGTCGGCCGCCAGGTATCTATCGGCGCTGATCGCCCCGGCGATGGCGACTGCCGCCTCCTCCAGGTCGTCGGGCATGTGGAGCGCCTTACCGACCAGGTCGGCCGAACCCTTGCGCATGAAGACGAGATGGAGGTCGCCGGGCACAGCGCCGTCGACATGCCCTCCCTCGAGGACGGCGTTCATGGTGCCGGCACCGCCGGCGGAGACCATTGTCCGCCCGCCACTCTCGACGATGTCGTGGGCTATCCGCTCTGCGGCCCCGTGGGTGTCGGCGACGTGCATTTGGATCGGCAGGTCGGTGAGTTCCCGGAAGGTCGGCTCGATGCGCGCCACCTTCTTCTGGTCGGCAAACGACCCCGACATAGTGGTCGCAATCACGTGAATGTCATCAGGGTTGACCGGACCGGGCGACCTCGGGTGACGACGTTGCGCAACCGCCCGGCGGACCGCCTTGGCAGCGGCCTCCACTGTTTCGTCCAGCCCCAACCGGTCGACCCGCAGGCGCACGACCTCGATGCCGAAACGCGTCGCCAGGAGTTTGCACACCCGGTCGTAGCCCTCGGCCAGATCGGCGAGGAAGGCGTCGGTCTCGTGCACCTGCAGGGGACGGCCCCGGGCTCGGATCCGGGCGAGGGAGACTTCCGGCGCGATCTCGAGCAGGATCACGTGATCGGGGACGGGGAACGGAGCGATATGCAGCCAGTTAGCGAACGCCAGCTGCCACACGTGCCGGAGGTAATAGGGAATCTCCTTGGCGGGGATACGGCGGATGCCGGCCATGAATTCCATGAGATCGAGCAACCGGGCGTCGTCGCCGGCCAGTTCTTCCCGCAGGTACTTGGCCGCCGCCCACGCCGCCACGTTCACCAGCGGGTCGCCGTCGCCCAGGATGACGGCCGGGGGTTCGTGCAACAGCAGATGGTTGCGGATGTGCGTGCGCTCGGTGAATTCGAGCAGCTTCAAGTTCTTATAGAGGTCGGGCCGGCGCAGACCTTTGGCGACAGCTCCGATGGCCCGGGCAGAGCGGGACAGCGGAATGTCGTCACGCTGTCGTACCTCCTCGCCCGGACGGCCGGTCGTCACGTAGTCGCCGATCGACGCGACCGGCATTTCTGGAGCGAGCTGCGCCAGCGCACCCCGTACCGTGGACGACTTGCCGCAGCCGTCGATGCCCACAACGGCGAGGACCAGGGTGTCGGCAGGGTCCATTGCACCGCTCACAGGACGGCGATCCGACATCCCTGCACCTCCTCTCTGGACGTTATGGCACCTGGTGGCAGGCAGGTAGGGTCCTTGGCCATCTCCACCGCCCCGGCCTCCGCCGCCGGGGCTCCGACTCACGGCTCCCGGCGCCGTCGCTAGGTGGGACGGGCGGCTGTCGAGGCCGTCACCCTTGTCGGCGGCGGATGACGATGAGCTGATCGGCGGCGGATTCGGCGCCCCACACCTCGCCGGGGCGACCGAGGATCTGGCGGACGTTGCCCGGGTTGGAGGGCAGCGGGAAGGTGTCGAAGGTTTCGGTGGCCGGGTCGAAGCGATGGATCGCATTGCCGCCGAAGTCGCTGAGCCAGACTATGTCGGTATCGTCCACGTATACGGCATAGGCCTGGGCGGCGTCACCAGGCAGCGGCCAGGTGTTCCACCGGTCCGACCCAGGTTCGTAGCGGCTGAGCTGGCCCGAGTTCCACTCGCTCACCCAGAGGGCGCTGGCCGAATCCGACCACACGCGCCGGGCGCCCTGGGCCGGTGTTGGCGGCTCCAGCACGGTCACCGAACCGTCGGGGTCGACCAACCCGACGTAACTACCGGCCAGCGAGGCGTAGTAGATGGTGCCGAGCGGGGTGGCGGCGATGCCGTAGGGCCCACGTCCCCGCGGCGAATCGAACACCTCCATGGCCCCGGTGGCGGGATCCAGGACGCCGTGGATGCCGTTCTGGCCCGTGAACCACAGGTGCCCCTCGGCGTCGAAGGCGGCGGTGTTGAGGTTGGCGTCGGGTCGATCGTCCGGCAGCGGGTAGACGGTCACCTCGTCGGTGTCCGGATCGACCCGGACGATGGCGTTGAGCCCGCCGTCGGTCACCCACGCCGCGCCGAGGTCGTCGATAATGACGCCGTGCGGTCGTGACCCGGACCCGAGCGGGATGTGGCGGGTCTCGCCGGTGGCCGGGTCGAGCCAGCCCAACTCGCCGGACCCCTGGGCGGTGTACCAGACGCCGCCGTCGAGTGCCGGGGCTACGTCGTGCGGCCTGGACCCCGCCGGCACCCGGTAGGCGACCAGCTCGAGCTCAGCAACCGGGATGGGTTGGAGCGTGGTCGTGGTGGTTGACGCGGGAGCCGGCGCCGTTGTGGTCGCCTCGGGCCGCGTGGTCGTCGTTGTCTGCGCGGTGGTCGCCGTGGTCGCCGCCGGCCGGGTGGTGGTGGGAGCGCCGGCCCCGGTGGTGGTCGTGGTAGACGAGCCCGACGTGCACGCCGCCACGACCGTCGCCAGTGCGGCGAGCAAGGCCGTCAGCCGGCGGGCCCGCCGGCGGGGCGTTTGGTGGCGCGACCTGCATGCTCCCCCGCCCAGCAGCCGCGCCACAGGCCGGCGGGTCAAGCGGGGACCCCGGTAGCCGCCATGACATCGACCGGCAGCATCGCATGTACGCCCTTGGTGCCGTTGACCAGCTGGGTGACGTGGAGATCGCAGGCCAGGCTGCACAGCGTGTAGGCCTCCGCACGTGAGATGGCTCCCGTGTCGACGATCCAATCGAGCATGTCCCGCAGCGCCAGCTGCGCGGCGACATCGAGGTCGGGGTCGAAGCCGTGGGTGACGTAATGCGTGGACGTGATGGCTCTGGGGGACGCGATCGTCTCGCCTTTGTGGAGCGTGATCCGGAACTCACCGGTGAGACAGGTCTCGAGCGCCGTCACACACACTTCACCGTCGCCTTGCTTCCCGTGTCCGTCGCCGATCGAAACCAGGCCGCCCTCGACGAAGACAGGGAGGAAGACCCGGGCACCCACGCCGAGCTCCTTGTTGTCAATGTTGCCGCCAAAGAGGCCCGGCGGCTTCGAGCTGATCCGTCCCCGCTCGGCCGGAGGAGCCGTGGCGAGGATGCCGAAGAACGGATGTGGGTCGAGCTGTTGCCCCCAGGGCAGAGTGGCGGATCGAACTTCGAGGTCGATGTCGATCTGGACGATGCGTTCGTCGGGGAAGTCGTCGGGCAGGGTCCCGAGGCCGGGCCGCTGCGCGTTCCAACCCCAATCGGTGCGGAAACGAATGTCGAGAATCTCGAGCTCTACGGTGTCGCCAGGCTTGGACAGGTCGACGGCGATCGGCCCCGTGATTATGTGCGGGCCCAAGTCGGGTTCCAGCTGCTCGTGGATCGCAAGATGCTCCGGCAGAACCCGCGAGATGTCGGCCGGCGTTACTTCCGGCCCGCCGGACACGGTATCGACCGTGACGGTGTCGCCCGACTCGACCCGCAGCACCGGTGGGAGCGACGCATCGAAGAATCCCCAGTGGACGGTCTCGGTGGTGGCGGGGAGGTGATGTCGTGCCATAGCCGGAGTGTATTGACGACGAGGGTCCGGCGAGGGCGCCGTGTGCGAACCCACCGATCGGCTCCCGGGCTTCGGAGGGCGAGCCAAGCCGTCAGTGTTCAGGGGAACGGGTGGCCGGCTCGCGCCATGGTGGCGGCGTCACCATGCCCGAGGTGTGGGCCTTCCAGATGAACCAGGCACCGGCGCCGCCGACAACCGCGATCGTGATGAGGGAGGCCTCGGGGCCGAACGCGCCACCTGTCCACAGGTCGGGGCCCCGTTCTTCGGCAGTGAGCAAGGCATCTGTCGGATCGTTACCGGACACCGGCATCCCCAACACTCCCCCGAGGAGCCCGTTCCACGCAGCGTGGATGGCGGCAACGAACCACAGGTCGCGCCGGGCGACGAACGCCGCCCCCAGCAAGAGCCCGCCGCTCAACGCGACACTGGCAGAGGACACGATCGTCGCGCCCGGGTTGAACGAGTGCAGGAACCCGAACAACAACGCAGAAATCGCCAGGGTCAGCCAGGTGCCGAGCGCCGGCTCAAGTCCCCCGAACCACAGCGACCTGAACAGCGCTTCTTCATACAGACCGACGGCGGCCGCGAAGGTGAGGGCTCCGAAGAGATTGCTCCACGCGCCGCTCCATGACCAGGAATACCACCCGGCGCCGGCCATGACGACCGCCACCGTGGCCACCAACAGGCCGCCCACCACCCATCCGAGCATGATCGAGCGGACCGACGGCCGCACCCAGCCCAGTTGGGCCGGACCGACCCGGCGCCGCGACGCCATCCAACGAGCCACCAGGTATGCGGCGGCGAAACCGATCAAACGGGCGAGCAGCCCACCCGCCAGGGCCTGGAGAGGCAGCACCAGGAACAGCAGTGCGAAGACGATGGGGATCGTAACTCCGGCGAGCAGGCGAGGCCGGGCGGTCACGAGCCAAGGGTAGCGGCCGGGACGCCGGCCCCGTGCCGGCACCCTGCCGGGCCGGCCGAATCACGATCAGTCACAGGGAGATGAGCTGCTTGGCGGTTCTGACCGCGGCGCTGGCGTCGGGGGCGTAGCCGTCGGCGCCCACCGCCCGAGCGAA
Organism: Acidimicrobiia bacterium; assembly: GCA_041576165.1. Taxonomy (GTDB): domain Bacteria; phylum Actinomycetota; class Acidimicrobiia; order Spongiisociales; family Spongiisociaceae; genus JBFGLM01. Next base: position 8,277 of record JBFGLM010000020.1, on the reverse strand, counting down.
CTCGTCGTTGATGGGCGCCCCGCCGATCATCACCACCACGTCCTCCCGCATGCCGGCAGACTCGAACAGGTGGAGGTTGGATTCGATCTCCATCATGGTTGTCGTCAGAAACGCGCTCATCCCCACCACTGCCGGCTGATGCGAGCGGATTGCGTCGACGAACTGCTGGCCGGACACGTTCACGCCGAGGTCGACCACCCGGAACCCGGCGCCTTCCAGCATCACGCTGCAGAGATTCTTGCCCACATCATGGATGTCGCCCGCCACCGTCCCGATCAGAAAGGTCCCGAGGGGTGCGACGGCGGCATCCACGATGTAGGGCCGAAGCAGGTCCATCGCCGTTTGCATGGACCGTGCCGCGATCAGCATCTCGGGGAGAAAGTACTCCCCAGCCTCGAATCGCCGCCCCACCTCCTCCAGCGCGGGGATCATGGCGTCAAACAGCATGACGTTTGGCGCAAGCGACCGTTCGAGACCTTGCTTCACTGCGGCGGTGGCGCGCTGGGCGTCGCCCCCGACGATCAGGTCGTATAGGTCGTCCAGGAGCTGATCTTCGTCGGTCACGACGATGCCTCCTCGAGCCGTGGCAGCGGATACCGGCCGTACTCGAGCACTGCGTCGACCATTGCCAGGATGTTCTCGGCGGGCACGTCGTTCATGACCGTGTGCACCGAGCTGACCATGTAGCCGCCACCGGGCGCCATGATCGAAATCACCCGCCGCACCTCCGCCTTCACCTCGTCGGGGGTTCCGTGGGGCAAGATGCGCTGCGTGTCGATGGCCCCGCAGAACGTCAGCTGCTCACCCCATCGCCGCGTCAGTTCGGGCAGGTCGGCCATCTGGCCGGCCGAGGTTTGGATGGGGTTGAGAATGTCGATGCCCATCTCCACGAAGTCGCCGATCAGCGGAGCCACATCCCCGTCTGTGTGGAAGAACACCTTGGCCGGAGTCCGCTGCTTTATGAAGGCGATGTAGTCGGCGTGGATGGGCTTGAGGATGCTCCGGTACATCTCCGGTGACATGAGCAGGCTTTCCTGGGTGCCCAGGTCGTCGCCGATCTTGATGATGTCGACGTTGGGACCGAGCGCGTCGAGAAAGTGGCCCATCAGGGTCTTGCACAGGCTCTGGATCTTCCACAGCAGTGCTTCTGCGAAATCCGGATAGAGCGCGAGATTCATGAGGAAGGTGTCCATCCCCTGCATCGCGAAGGCCCGTTCCAGCGGGAACAGCAGCCAGGGCGTCGCCAGGATGGCGTATTCGTTTTGCTCGGAGAGTGTGGCGGCCTGGTCTGCCACGTGGGCGACCCGGGTCGGGTCGTCCATGTCGGGCCACGGGTGGTCGTCGATCTCCTGCACTGTGGTAGCGCTGGCCAGGGGGCAGACCAGCGGAAACCATTCGCCCGGCCGGACTTCGGTTGCCCCCGAACCCCACGAGTTGATGTAGTCAGAATGGAGGGGGCGGTTCCTGTTCCATTCCAGGGTCGCGGCGGGCTCGACGTCCAGCACACCTCGCACGTCGGTGCCGAGCCGGGCGAGTGTGGCGTCATCCGGCAACGCTGTGCCCAGTTCCGGCCAGTCGTAGAGATAGCTGTCCGAGGGGGTGTGGCCGAGCAGTTCGGCCAGCTCGCGATAAGGCTTCATCTTGATCCCTGTGGCGTTACTCACTCCCAGTACGATTGGTACCCGATCGGGCTCCACATGGTTGATAGCCGCCAGAACACGTTCGCGTGGAGTCATGCGATGCCTCTCGATGGCCTTTTCTGAGTGTATGAACTGGCGGGTTGCCGGAATCGGGGTCGGATGGCCATTTCAGAAGGGCATTCGGCCGACGGCCGCCAGCGAACGGAGCGAACCCGGGCTGCCCCACGCGCCGGAAGTTGACCCCCGGACGTGGAAGCGCCCCGGCAACCGGACTCGGGTGCCGCAAGCCGCGGGGAGCCGGGGGACCGGTGCGCTGTGTGCGTAGCTGAGCCGGCCAAGTTCCTCAGGGGTGTGACACACCCAGCAACGGTCCCGTCAAACTAGGTCTGGAGCGGTTCGGGGTGGTCGGGCGAGGCGAGCAGCACTCCCAGCCATTCGGTCACGGCCCTGGTGACCCTCGGGTCGATGGGTTTGTGGAGTTGCCGTTTGTAACGGCGTGGGCTGGAGACGGCGGCGGGTTCGTGCCGGAGAATGTGGTCTACGTCAGGGATCACTTGTCCCTGCGCGCCTCGAGGTGCGATCTCGACGATCGTCGCAATGTCGGCGGGGTCGACCTGGACATCCTTGCCGCCGGTGATGGCCAGCAACGGAACCTGGGCGTTGCGGAGGGCGAGGCGTGGGTCGTGGGCGATGTACTCCCGCATCCACTTGGCGTTGACTTTCACGAGCTGGATGCGCTCCACGTCGCCGGTGGTGGCGCTCAGCTTGCGGATCGCCTTGTCTTGCTGCTTGAGGACCGACGTCCCAAACAGCTTCATCAGCGCCCGTACCGGTGCCGGAACCAGAGTCTCTTGCATCGCCGCCGCCTGCCAGCGCAGGGTTTCGTCGCCGGTCTTGACCGACGTCGATAGCAGTACTGCGCCGGCCAGGGTTGGATGCCGGGCGGAGAGCTCGGCGGCCTGAATGGCGCCGGCGGAGTGCCCGATCGCCACGACGTGGCTGACATCGTCTCGCTGTTGCAGGAAGCCAAGGGCGGCTTCGATGTCCGCGAGTTCTTCGTATAACCCGGTCGAGAGGTAGTCGCCAGTCGATTCGCCGACGCCCCGCTTGTCGAAGCGCAGCGACGCCCAGCCGGCCTCCGCCAGCTCGGTGGCGAGGTGGCGGCTGACGCCGAGCGCCAGCTTCTTGTAGTTGCCGTCCCGGTCGAGCGGTCCCGAGCCGGCGACGAGCAACGCGGCGGGGTTTGGTCCCTCGTGATCGGGCAGAGTGAGAGTGCCGGCCAGCATGGCGGTCCCCGACGGGAATGTGACATGGTCTTCAGTCACAGCCAACGAACGTTTTGATCTCATAGTTGCGAATATTATCAATACTGATAACATTGTGTCAATGGGTTCGACCAAGTCTGACCTCCTGCTCCATCCGATCCGGCTGCGGATCGTGATGGCGATGTCGAGCAACGAGCTGACGACGGCGCAGCTGCGGGAGCGTCTCCCAGCCGTGCCGCCGGCGACGCTGTACCGGCAGGTAGCGACCCTCCACAACGCCGGCATCCTCGAGGTGGCCGGAGAACGACGGGTGCGGGGTGGGGTGGAACGCACCTACCGGCTGGTCGAAGGTTCGGCCCACATCGGGCCCGAAGACGCCCAAGCGATGACCAAGGAACAGCACCTGGAGGGATTCGTCACGTTCGTCGGGACGCTGGTCGACGCGATGGGACGGTATCTGGACAACCCGGAGGCGGTGCCCGGCGCAGACGCCATGGGGTACCGACAGGTTCCGCTGTGGCTCACCGACGACGAACTGGAAGCGCTGGTCGATGAGGTGGGTGCCATCCTCGAGCGCTACGCCGCCAACGAGCCAGCGCCCGACCGATCGCGCACCACCCTGAGCAGCATCTTGATCCCGGACGTGGATGCGCTCCGCGTATCGGACTCTGGTGAGGCAAGGCGAACCTAGATCAGATTGCCTTTTCGTAGGTGAGGGACAACTGGAGGCGGTCCTCGGGGATGTCGTAGTAGCGGCGCAGCACCGCCTCGGGATCGGCCGACTCGACGTAACCGGCCTTCTCCAGCGACCGGCGGGCTTTGTAGTTGGCCCGGTAGGTGCCGACGATGATGCGTCCGACGCCCTCCACCTGCGCCTCGAGGTGGTCTCCCAATGCCGCGCCCACACCCTGGCGTTGGTAGTGAGGCAGCACGTAGGCATGGCGGAACAGGACGACGCCGTCGACGTATTCGAGACCCATAACCCCGACCAGCTCGCCACCGTCGAACGCGCCGTACCAGGTCATGCGGGCACCCTCGGCCAGCCACTCGGCCAGGTCCATCTCCGGCTCGTCGAGCTCACCGAGGAACTCGGCGTACCACTCGGCGGCGGTGTTGATCACCGAGAGCGCGGCCGGCCCGTCGGCCTCCGTGAGTACCCGGATTTCCATGCGCCCATGATCACAGAACGGCGCCGCCCGGGTCGTCTCAAGCCACCACAACCACGGTCAGGGCCATCGCCCCAAACGCGACGAAAACCACTGCGGCCAGCATCCACCACGAGTTGCGTAGCGTCGGCAGCACGACCGCGCCCGACCCCGCTTCGGCCGGCCACACGGTGAACCCGCGGCGTTGCAGCAAGCGGTGCAGCACCATCAACCCGCCAAATCCGAGCATCGCACCGGCCGACAGCACTGCCCAGAAGAAGGGGCTGGTCGGGTGCGGAATCGCCGCCAGCAGCCGGGAATCGACATACAGCAGCACCATGTATATGGCGGCCAGTCCGACGGCGAAGGTCATCACTTCGGCCACGATGCCTCGCCGCACCGACGTCCAGTACCTGCCGAATCGGCTGCGGTACAGCGGTCCCCGCACCCCCAGCAGGCCGATCGCCACCGGCAGCACCACGGCGCCGGACAGGATGACGATCGGGTTGGGATCGTCACCGCCGCTGAGGAGCAGCGCCACCGCCGCCACCCAGGCCAGCGAGTAGCCGGTGACACAGAACACCGACGCGCAGATGGCCGGCGCAGCGCGCGATTCCGACCGTTCGGCCCGCTGATCGAGCTCGAAGGCGAGATGCGCCAGCGGCCCGAGCACCGCCGCCGCGAGCAGCCACAGCACCCACGCCCAAGCGGTTTCGGAGGCCTTGGCTAGACGCCAGATCATCACAATCATGGAAACCGCCGCGATCACGATCCAGACGAGCACCGCCCAGGCGATGGTCGAGAAGGTGCGCGCGGCCATCACCGGCGGGATGACCTCGGGACGTCCCGGCAGCAACAGGTACGACCCGTCGGCCGTGAGGCCCGAGCCCGCGAAGACGTCGGAGGCGACGGACGCCAGCACCGCGGCCTGCGAGGTGTTGCCCGAGCCGGCAAACGCCTGGCGGTGGGCCCACAGCTCGCGCTCCAAGTGGGCCAGCGCAACGGGTTGGTCGGCGCGGGCGATCTCGGTAGCCACCGCCTCCTCATCTTGGGACCAGTCGACCGCCGGCAGCTGGAAGCCGTGCAGCTCGGGGAAGACGAAATGCCGGAAGAAGCTGAGCGCCAGGGCGGACCGCATGCCATCCCCATCGCCGATACCGGCAAACGGGACCGTGAGGTTGTCGGTGTTGGCCAGCACGATGAAGGTCAGGTCGTGCTCCGGCACCTTCAGGTAGAGGGCCGAGGTCGACGGCGGCCAGCGCCCGTAATGCCAGATCAGCCGGGTGCCTTCGAAGTCCTGCACGTACCAGCCTAGTCCGTAGGTCCGGCTCGTCTGGTACGACCGGGTGGGAACCGTCTCACCGAACATCAGCTCGCGAGTGGCGTCGTCGAGGAGCCACCCCTCGTCGAGCGCCAGGTCGAACAGGGCCAAGTCGTGAACGCTGGAGACCATCCCGGCCGCCGGATTGTGCAGGAGGTGGTACTTGCCGGGAATGATGGAATAGTCGGTGTCGAACTGGTACGGCTGGGCCAGCCGGTCGTACACGTCGGGGTAGTGATCGAAGGCCGTCCCCCACCCGATGCCCATCGCGAAGCTCTCGAAGCCTCCGATCGATGCCGCGTCCCATGCATTCAGCGGGTTGAGGCCGGTGTCGGCCATCCCCAGCGGACCCAGCACCCGTTCGCCGAGATGGGCGGCGAACGACTTCCCAGTGGCGCCCTCGATGACACCCCCCAGGAGCCCGTAGCGGTTGCCGTTGTAGGAGTGGACCGTTCCCGGCATCCCCTCCGACGTGTGGTTGAGGAGATGGCGGACCGTGACGGCGCCGGGGAGGGAGACCCCGTAGTCGGCCACCGGATCATCCAGGCCGATGAGTCCCTCCTCGATCAGCTGCATCACCACGACCGCGGCCACCGGCTTGGTGACAGAGGCCAGGCCGTAGGGGGTGTGCGCCTCAGCTTCAATTCGGTTTTCGAGGTCGGCGAAGCCGAACCCCTGCTCCCACGCGATCTCGCCGTCCCGGACGACAGCGGCGCTCATACCCGGGATGGCGAGCACCTGCCGCAGATCTTCGAGATCAGCGGCCAGCGCCGCAAACTCGGCGGATGGTGCGGCCTCTTCTTGGATGACGACGGCCGCAGGAGTCGCCGCGGTCATCAGCAGCGCAGCGCACACGATCAGGGCCAGAAGCCTCATGCGCCCTCCTCGAACGAGACCGGGCTCGCACCCCCAATCATCTCACCCGGCTGGGCCAGCGGGTAAGGGGAGAACGTCACAACGGACGCACGAGCGGCCCGGTGCGGGCGCCCGGACTGGTGCAGTCACGCCGACGGGTCCGTGGCGTGGATGCGCCGCCCGGCGCTCAGTCAGGCTGAGGGCGCAGCCTCCTCAGCCGGTCGGATCGTCCCGGTGCCAGGTCTCCAAGTGGTGGCGTTGGGTGTCGCTCAGGGCTTCCGGCCAGTAGAAGCGGTCGTAGAACTCGGTGTCTACGTGGCTGACCTGGAATCCCACCACCGTGCGGAACGGAGGGGCGTAGACGGGGAACCGCCCGTACCGGTCATGTAGGTACTCGCAGTAAGCGATTGTCGCCTCGATCGCCTCCTCCGAGGGCGGCGGGGTACCGGCGGCGATCTCCTCCGGCTGGCGGAACCCGCCGACCGCGGTCCCCTGCCGGAAGACGCCGCCGTGCCCGACCTTCAGCTCGACCAGCGCCTGCACCGCCGCTTCCATCGAGGGATAGTTAGGCGGACAGAACGGGGCAAGCAGCGCCTCGCCGTCCACCTCGAGCCCGGTGGCATAAGGCACCGGAACTGTGCGACCGGTGGCCCGGGCTACGAGCGCCAGCGGCGCCGGCACGCCGAGGTAGCGGTCGGAGCCCATCTCCGCCATCCGGAACCCCAACGCCTCGAGCCAGCCGTAAGGGTGGGCCGCCCAGTGGGGAAAACCGCCGAGACCCATCGCCTGAACCATGAGCGCCAGGTTCTGCAACATCATCCCCGCTTCGATAGTCACGAACTCGGTGACCAGGCTCTCGATCTGCTGCACGGTGAGCGTCACTCCGGCCTCGAGGTCGTCGCGCATGTGGCCGCCCCGGCTTTTGGCGAAGGCGCGGGTTCCGGCCGGACGAAAGGCGGCCCGCTCGTCGACCGGGAAGGCGCAGGTGGGGTGGTCGAAGATCTCGAGCACGCCGTTGATGTGGAGGAAGGTCTGGTCGATGACTGGCAGGAAGTAGGTGCCGGCCGGGTCGTACAGCGACCAGTTGTTGACCGGGAGGTTGAACATCGGTTGCTGGGGGGCGGTGACCCGCCCGTCGCGGATCTTGATCCGGCCGCGCCGGTACAGGTCGGTGAAGGCCCCTTTGTGAGCCAGTTCGACCAGCTCCCCCAGCTCGTTGGGCGCATATGCCTGCGGACGTTTCATCAGGTAGGCCGCCCCGTCGTTGATGACGATCAGTGACGCAGCGTGGATGGCGTCGCCGCTGGAGAAGGTGCGTCCGCTGAGCCCGGCCAGGATCTTCCCGCCTTCAGCAAGGTTGAGGTCGGCCAGGGCCGGCCCGGTGGTGCCCGACGCGGCAAACACCAGCAGGGCTTCTTCGGCCTCGGTGAGCGGGAGCGGCGTGAGATTGCTCTGGTAGGTGAGCGGTCCGGAATCCATTGACATACCCCGCCCGAACCGGCGGCTGCGCCGGTCCCGCAGCGCGTCGAGCAGCGGATAGGTCACGACGGGGTTGGCCAGGTCGACAGCCATGGCGGCCTCCTCCCTCGGGGCCGGCGTAGGGTGCCGTCAACTCCCGTCGGTGGCGGCGCCACGCCGCAACTCGGGGAATCTTCTCACGGATCGAAGGGGCCCGTGTGCGGTTTCGCAGCCTGGTTCGAAGGGGCCTCAACGTGCGCCCCAACGATTGGAGACCCCGCCACATAGGCGAGGTCTCCACCGCTCAGTTGGGTTGCCGTCTAGTCCGCGGGACCGAAAAGGGCAGCCTGGATATTGAGGCAATCGTTCGGGCCAACGGGTAGGCCGTCGTCGGGCGGAACGCCGTCATTCGTGAACGGATTGGTGGCGGCATGCAGCCACCCCCGAAGTATTCAATCTGATCGGGCATGAAGTCAGGAAGCGCCTGGCCGTGAGTCCGCACAACCAGGTGGAACTCGGAACCGGCGACATCGTCCAGTACACCGTCGCCGGCGGTGAGCGTTCGGTAGTCGGGCACCCCGGTCGGGTGATTG